>NZ_JBALPZ010000105.1:0-19323 GCF_036965645.1 Neobacillus drentensis | reverse complement strand
CTTTATTGGGTCAGATCAGACTCATCCTTTTTCATTAGTCAGAATGCTGTACTTTGAATGGATTAGACTAAGTTCTCTTTAACATACTGCAAGGCTTCTTCGACATGTCCTTGTACTTTTACCTTGCGCCATTCTTTTACCAGCTTACCTTCCTTATCAATCACAAACGTCGACCGTTCAATGCCCATATACTCTTTTCCAAAGTTTTTCTTTAGCTTCCAGACCTCATACATTTCTGACACTTTATGTTCTTCATCAACTAAGAGCAGGAAGGGCAGATTATATTTTTCAATAAATTTTTCATGCTTTTCTTGAGGGTCTGGACTGACTCCTAAGATTACGCATTCTAATTCTGTAAAGCTTTGATGGTAATCACGAAAATCACATGCCTGTGTGGTGCACCCTGGGGTCATGTCTTTCGGATAGAAATATAATACAATATTTTCCCCTCTAAAATCTGCTAAGCTTACGGTTTTTCCATTTGTTGCCCTTAATTCAAAATCAGGCGCTTGTGTTCCAAGTTCAATTGTCATTTTAACCTATCCTTTGCTCAGTAATATTTGTTCAAGATCCAATTGGTATTTCTATTTATTCTTAGCGTAACCAAACTCACTTAATAACACAACTATATCACTATCAATGAGGCTACTTTTCACTATTTAACACTACTCTAGCAACAAATGCTGCCGGTAATGTATAGCCAATTAATGCTTCAATAACGGCAACCATCCTCCCTAATCCTTGCGGAAGGACATCACCATTTCCTACTGAAAAAAGCGTCATTGCACTAAAATAAAAACTTGATTCAAAAATATTATGATGCGGATGATTTACTTCACGCAAAAGCGGCATACCGATTAAATTAAAC
Organism: Neobacillus drentensis; assembly: GCF_036965645.1. Classification (GTDB taxonomy): domain Bacteria; phylum Bacillota; class Bacilli; order Bacillales; family Cytobacillaceae; genus Neobacillus; species Neobacillus drentensis_D. The sequence continues at coordinate 18,455 of NZ_JBALPZ010000105.1, read as the reverse complement.
AGAATGTAGATCATGCCAAAGCCTAGGATGATTGTTAAATAGACAGCTCCTAAATATAAAAAATTCTCAACCGAAGCAAATTTCCCTCTAAGCGTGTTAGGAATAAATAACGTTCGCAGACTCATAAAAATACAAAATATGACCACCGGGAGTAAGAAATAGAACACAAAAACCACCCCTATTAGAATACGCATTACTCTATTCCTATGCAGGCTTGGACGATTAAATAGCAAAAACCAGGCGCTGGCCTGGTTTCTTTTAATAAATATATGAGTCTGCTTTTTAATTTAATTCCCTGCACCTCGATATTTTTTTACCCCTTGATTCCAAAGCATGACTGAAAGAACGAAGAAAACAACCCCTATCACTGGTGTTAAAAATGAATACCAGTACCACTTCTGTTTCTCAAGGAAAAAGGCTGCAGGGTACACACCCACAAAAGCAAACGGTAAAATCCAAGTTAAAACAAAGCGAATCAACTGATTATAGATATTTACCGGGTATCGGCCGTAATTGCTGATATTATACATCATCGGCATCAGCGATGTCCTAGCATCCGCCCAAAAGCTAGTACAAGCAAGCAGAATAAAGATACCGCCATATACTAGTGCTCCACCAACGACAAAAACTATAAACAAAATCGGGTCATACCAATCTATGTCTAAATGAAGCCTGCTGCCGGCATAGAACATCACGGCAAGCCCTGTAATCGCCCCTAACAATGATTCAAGCTCCAGTCGTTCCAGAATAATTTGAAATAGACTGTGAATGGGCCTCGTTAAAATCCGGTCCAATTCTCCCTTTACAATGTACCGCTCGTTAAAATCCCAAATATTAAAAAAGGCTGAAAAAACCGCAAATGGGACTAAGAAAAATCCATAGATAAAAATAATTTCATCCCTGTTCCATCCGTGCAGTAAATGAGTATGCCCAAATACAACTAAAATAAAAATAAGGTTAATGGCTTGCGAGAGCAAGTCGGAGAAAAACTCAACAAACACATCAGCGCGGTATTGGAATCTCGTTTTTAAATACTGTGATAAATATTGAAAAAACATCGAAAAATAGAACACAGATTACCCCCCTTGAATAATCAACTGTTTTTTTGCTAGATGCCAAAGTAAATAAATTGGCAGCATTAAGATGATTACCCAAATAAATTGCTGGCCAATAGCAGCTATCGCTTGATCATGCGAAAACCCTTTGGTGAAAATCATACTTGGCACATAACTAATTCCTTGGAAAGGCAGAAAGCCCATTATAGATTGCGCCCATCCAGGAAAAAAACTAATTGGCAGAAGAAGCCCTGAAAACAAGTCAATCACCACTCGCTTTGCACGAATTAATCCAGAATTATTATATAAGAAGAAAGTGGTAATACCCGTTAATAAGTTCAGCTCAGTATTAACAAAAAAGCTCAGCATAATAGATATTGCAAATAACCCCCATACACTTAAATCCCAAGTAAATTGAATCGGGAAAATAAAATAAACGATAATAAGTCCAGGCGTTGAAAAGAAGAACAGCCTAAAAAACCCCTCCCCCAAGCCCTGCATCGTTTTCATTCCTAAATAATTGTAGGGTCTGATTAATTCAATCGCGACTTTCCCTTCCATAATCTCTTGAGCCATCTCGCGGTCAAGATTATTAAAATAAAAGGCTCTTGCCATCCAAGAAACCGCTACATAGGTAGTCATTTGGACAACCGAAAGTCCTTGGATCTGTTCTTTTCCACCGTAAATAGCCGTCCATAGAAAATAATAAGCACCAATATTAATACTATAAATGAGAATGCCTGTATAATAATCAGTCCGGTATGCCAGCATCATTAAAAAACGAATTCTAATCATTTCTAAATATTTATCCAACTTCCACAGCACCCTTTTCATAGATATTTCGAATAATTTCTTCTGTCGAAGTTTCATTTATTTTTACATCTTTAATTTTGAATGCCGCAACGACTTGGGCGATAACCTGTGAAATTAATTCATCACGATCCTCTACAGTCGCAGTAAAAATCTGGTCTTTATCATCTACCTCCCACACCACCGGAAGTCCGCTTGTTATTTTTTTTACTGCAGGAATATCGACTGCCTCAAGAAATTGGAATTGCAATTCTTTCTGGTCACCCCATTTTTCCTTTAACTCCCTTAATCCTCCATCATAAATGATGTTGCCTTCATCCAGCATTACAACACGCTCGCACAATGCCTCAATATCCGAGAGGTCATGTGTGGTCAGTAGAATCGTAGTGTTATATTTTTCATTAATTTCTTTCAAGAACTCCCGAATTTTTAACTTTACCAGGACATCTAAACCGATGGTTGGTTCATCTAAGAAAAGCAATGGAGGGTTGTGAATTAAAGCAGCAGCGAGTTCACAGCGCATTCTTTGACCGAGTGATAACTTTCTTACTGGCTTGTCTAAAAGTGGTTCAATATCCAATGTCTTAATGACATGGCTCATATGCTGGTCGTACTCTTCGTCAGATACTTTATAAACTTTTTTTAACAATCGGAATGACTCCTGAACGGCAATATCCCACCATAATTGCGAACGCTGCCCAAAAACAACCCCAATTGTCTGCACAAATCGTTCCCGTTCCTTATGGGGATTCATCCCGTTAACAACGATTTCACCGGATGTCGGGGTTAAGATCCCCGTCAGCATTTTAATAGTGGTCGATTTACCCGCCCCATTTTCGCCAATGTAGCCTACCATTTCGCCTCTTTTGACTGAAAAATTAATATCATTCACAGCAGGTAAAACTTTATAGTTACGGGTAAATAAATCCCGAAATGCGCCCTTTAAACCGGTACGGCTAGAATAGGCTTTAAACTCTTTTCGTAAATTTTTAACATGAATTACATTTTCCATTTTTTCCGTCCTCCTGATCCATTGCCCTAGAGAATTAGTTTAGCCAAATAATAATGATAAAACAACAATCCTTTATTTCAACAAATTTTCTAAAATATAAAACAGATAGAACTCACCCTAAAAAGTGATAAAATAGAGAGATACGTCATTGAAGGAGGAAAGATTGTGCAATTTTCAAATTCAGAAAGATTACATAATGAAGCATTAGAACACATTGTAGGCGGAGTTAACAGCCCTTCAAGGTCTTACAAGGCAGTTGGCGGAGGTTCCCCAGTGGTCATGGAACGAGGTCAAGGCGCTTATTTTTGGGACGTTGACGGCAATCAATATATTGATTATCTGGCCGCTTATGGTCCCATAATTACAGGTCATGCTCACCCACATATTACAGAAGCCATTAAGCGCGCCGCTGAGACCGGAGTGCTCTATGGTACTCCAACCCCGCATGAGGTAAAATTCGCGAAAATGTTAAAGGAAGCTATCCCATCTCTAGATAAAGTTCGTTTTGTCAACTCCGGGACAGAAGCAGTAATGTCTACCATTCGTGTTGCCCGTGCTCATACTGGACGTGATAAGATTATTAAATTTGCAGGCTGTTATCATGGGCATTCGGACCTTGTTCTTGTTGCAGCCGGTTCTGGTCCATCCACACTAGGGACACCGGATTCGGCAGGTGTGCCAAAAAGCATTGCCCAAGAAGTCATCACGGTTCCATTCAATGATATCGAACCGTTTAAACAAGCATTAGAAAAATGGGGCGATCAGGTCGCCGCAGTATTAGTCGAACCAATCGTTGGAAACTTCGGAATAGTTGAACCAAAACCGGGTTTCCTTCAACAAGTGAATGACCTCACCCATGAAGCTGGAGCGCTTGTAATCTATGATGAAGTCATAACAGCCTTTCGTTTTATGTATGGAGGAGCTCAGGATTTATTAGGAGTGCAGCCTGATTTAACAGCATTAGGAAAAATTATCGGCGGCGGTCTTCCAATTGGAGCATACGGCGGACGTAAAGAAATTATGGAGAAAGTGGCACCGCTCGGAACTGCCTACCAAGCGGGGACGATGGCCGGGAACCCTGCCTCGATGCTTTCAGGAATTGCCTGCCTTGAAGTGCTAAAGCAAGAGGGAATTTATGAGTACTTAGATCAACTAGGAGCTATGCTTGAAGAGGGAATTTTGGAAGCTGCGAAGGAGAATGGTATTGAAATAACCATTAACCGTTTAAAGGGTGCTCTAACCGTTTATTTCACGAATGAAAAAATAGAAAACTATGAGCAGGCAGAAAATACCGATAGTCAAATGTTTGCTAAGTTTTTCAAACTTATGCTTCACCAAGGAATTAATCTTGCCCCGTCAAAATATGAAGCTTGGTTTCTAACCATTGCCCATACAGAAGAAGACATTGAAGCGACATTACACGCGGTAAGAAATGCATTTTCTTCACTAAGAGCCGAATAATTATGCATATTTTATGCAATAAAGGGAGTGGAAATTACTCCCTTTTATTTTTAAAACGCAAATGAAAACGGTTACACTAACCTGTTTTTTCCTGAAATTGAATATATTTTAGTACACTTTTTTATCCAAAATAATGTATGTTTATTTGATTTCTGAAAATTCTTGTGATAATATTAGCTTATTATTTCTTTTCTTATCTTTAACTTTTTTTCTCATAAAGAGGTATACAATTCATTACTGCAAAAGTAGATTTATAAATCAATAGTATCATAGGAGGTGAAATGGCTTTAACGGTAAACCGATAAAGCCAAGTATAATGTCACAAAACTGGACCCCTTCCCTATTTAAAGATTTCCATAAGCAAGAACACGATGCCTGTGGAATTGTAGCATGTCTTGAAAAAAGTAAAATCCCGACTAGAAAAAATATTTTTGACTGTATAGAGGCTCTTGTTACCATGAACCACCGCGCTGGTTTTATTAATGGCGAAGGTGATGGTGTTGGGATCCATATGGATATTCCAACGAAGCTTTGGAAAGAAAAACTAACTGCTGCCGGCATTGATGCAAACCTTGCAGATCAAGAGGATTTTGCTGTTGGTCATGTGTTTGTCAGCCAAAAGGTAAACTGGGAGTCTACCAAACAAGAACTACAAAAAAAGCTAGAAAAATACGAGCTTACCTTAGTTTTTGAGACAGATGAAGTGACAGACTCTTCAGCCCTAGGTCCAATAGCTATCCAGGAAAACCCAGTGTTTTGGCAATTTGCCTGTGTTTCTAAAAAGAAAGGTAAGGAACTTACAAAGAGTCTCTTTGACGCCCTTATCGATTTTGAGATTAACGAACACGTTCACGTGGCATCACTTAGTCAAAATCATGTAGTTTATAAAGTAATGGGTGCGGGGGATATTTTGCCTCGCTACTATCATGACTTAGCGAATCCACTTGTCGCTTCAACTATGACTCTTGGCCATAATCGTTATTCTACAAACACGTTATCAAGCTTTTTCCGGGTTCAGCCATTTAGTGTTCTAGGTCACAATGGAGAAATTAACACTATTGCTAAGCTTCGTGACGAAGCAAGAATGATTGGGGTTCCGTTAGTTAAAGACGGAAGTGATTCCCAGGATTTAAGCCGTACAATGGAAACATTAATCTGCCGTGACGGTTACTCTTTATTTGAAACAATGGATTTATTGTTTCCTCCAATCGTAAATGAAATCAAAGCTTATCCTGAACATCTTCAGGATTTATATACGTATCTTCGTGAAGCATGGGGACATTTTGCACAAGGACCAGCAGGTATTATCTCCCGCTATGGTGATGAGGCAGTATTTAGTGTAGATGCTTTAGGATTACGTCCACTATGGATGCTTGAAACTGAAAGCTCTTATCTCTTCTCTTCTGAGCCGGGAATTATTCCTTCAAGTGAATATGTAAATGATCCAAAGCCATTAGCACCTGGTGAGAAGGTTGGTTTTAAATGGAACGGTGATACATTAGAGGTTTTCGAGCATAGCCGTTACCAAAACGAAGTTTACAGCCGTTTCAATGATCGCTTAAGCTTAAGTGAATCAAGAGTAAGGCTTCAGCCTCCAACATTTAATAAAACTGTTACAATGAGTTATCCAGATAAAATCCATAACGGACAATATAAGGCATTCGGCTGGGAACGTGATCATATCCAGCTAATTGAACAAATGGCCGAAAAAGGTGTCGAGCCGATTCGTTCATTAGGACATGACGCCCCTCTTGCCGCTCTAAATCCAGAGCGAGTGAACATCGCTGACTACATTAAAGAAAGTGTTGCCGTTGTAACGAACCCTGCCATTGACCGTGATCGTGAAACAGAGCATTTCTCTACACGTGTAATCGTCGGTAAACGTCCAGTCTTATTTGCTGCTGAAAAGGCAAATGCAGTTATTGAGCTAACTACTCCTCTTTTATTAGAAGGAAAAGCTGGATTCTTATGTGCAGAAGCGGTAGGACAGCCTAGTTTTGATCAGGTAGTCCAACATTTCCAAGAGCTTAAATTAGCTGCCTTTATCTCTACAACGTTTGCAAGCAGCGAAAATTTGGATGAAGCCTTAGAAAGACTGGCAAAAGAAGCTGTTCAAGCTGTTCAAGCAGGTAAAACGCTGCTGATCCTTGATGATGCAAAAGCACACCAAGAAGATTCTTACTGGATTGATCCACATTTAGCAACATCTGCGATTGATCAGGCATTAGTAAAAGCTGAATTAAGAAGAGAATGTTCTTTACTATTACGTTCAGCAGCCATTCGTTCGCTTCATGATGTTATTACAGTTTTCGGTTTAGGAGCAGATTTGATTAGCCCTTATTACATGTTCTTAACCGTTCAAGATGAAACAACTAAGCCGTTAACAAACTTATATAGTGCTTTAACAAAAGGATTAGAAAAGGTAATTTCTACAATCGGAATTCACGAGCTTCGCGGATATGGCAGACTGTACTCCAGCATTGGGTTACATGAGGAAGTTGCCAAAGTATTAAATATTGTAAACTTCTTTGGTTCAAATGAAATCAAGATGGATTTCGAAGCAATGAAGCAAGAGTCTCTTAAAAGAGCAGAAGATTACCAGAATGATAAGGAAAGAGTTGGCAAAACGTTCCACCTCTTCCCACGTATTTGGAAGGCAATTGGTGAAGTCGCTTCTACCGGTGATTATAACGCTTACCGTGATAAAATCACCGAGCAGGAAGAACAAAACCCGACTACTATTCGCCATCTGGTATCTCTTAAAAAGAGCAACAGACAAGTATCACCAGAAGAAGTGGATCTTCGTGTTGGGGAACATGACTTACCATTCTTAATTTCTTCGATGTCATTTGGCTCCCAAAATGAAATTGCCTTCAGAGCTTATGCCGAAGGTGCTGATCGTTTGAACATGGTAAGTTTAAATGGTGAGGGCGGAGAAATTAAAGATATGCTTGGTAAATATCCAAAAACAAGAGGACAGCAAATCGCTTCCGGCCGTTTCGGGGTAAATGCCGAACTATTAAACTCTTCAAACCTATTAGAAATTAAGATTGGTCAAGGGGCAAAGCCTGGTGAAGGCGGTCACTTACCAGGATCAAAGGTTACAGCAAAGGTTGCAGCCGCTCGTAACGCTACACTTGGTTCTGATTTGATTTCACCATCAAATAACCATGATATCTATTCAATTGAAGATTTGGCACAAATGATTTTAGAATTAAAAACAGCCAACGACCAAGCTAAAATTGCGGTTAAAGTACCTGTTGTACCAAATATCGGTACAATCGCTGTGGGTATTGCAAAAGCTGGTGCTGATATTATCACACTAAGCGGCTTTGATGGCGGTACAGGTGCGGCTAGAATCCATGCTCTTCAATATGTTGGCTTACCTGTTGAAATCGGGGTAAAAGCAGCTCACAATGCTCTATTAGAAAGCGGTCTTCGCCATAAAGTAGAAATCTGGGCAGACGGCGGTATGAAGAGCGCCATGGATGTTATCAAGATTATGCTTCTAGGTGCTAACCGTGTTGGTTTCGGTACATTAGCAATGCTATCAATTGGTTGTACAACATGCCGCGGTTGTCATTTGGATACTTGTCATGTTGGGATTGCAACCCAAATTGAATCAGAGGCACAAGCCAAAGAACACGGCCTGCGTCGTTTTGTTCCAAGACAATTGGATTTAGCAGTACAAGGAATTATGAATCTATTTACCGCATTTGGAACTGAATTAAAAGCACTTGCTGCTTCATTGGGAATTAAAAATCTACAAGATGCAGTAGGTCATTCTGAACTACTTGAGCAGATTAAGGGAGAAAATCAACTCAGCCTTTCTCACTTGTTAAAACCTCTTGAAATTAGCCAATTTGCTAAAGTAGAAGCTTCAAAATCTATGGATGAAGTTCAAATGCAGGTGGCTGCGGGTGCAGAATATCTTGATGCGAGTGTAGATCAGCTTCATTCTTCACGCGAGTTCTTAAGTGTAACATCTGAACAAAGAGTATTAGGAAGCAGGGTATCCTGCCATCGTGTCCGCGGCAGACTAGATGGTTCCTATAAACAGCTGGCTCCTGTTCAGCTCAAATATAAGGAAGGTTCTATCCCTGGTAACGGTTTAGGAGCCTATAACAGTGAAGGAATTGAAATTACTGTTAATGGCGGCGGACAAGACGGAGTCGGAAAGACTTCCTTTGGCGGTAATATTCATGTTCTGAAGTCTAAAGGTAAAAATGGCCGTTATCTCAATGGCTCAGTTGGTAAAGGTTTTGGTTACGGTGCTCAAAAAGGTCTCCTGGTTGCTCAAGGAAACGCTGATGCACGTGCAGGAATCCGTCTCTCTGGCGCTGATTTAATTATTGGCGGCGGCGTGAAGAAGCCTATCCCTGAGAAAGAAACTGGAAATATCGGAGCAAATGCAAATATCAAAGGTTTTGCCTTTGAATATATGACAAATGGCCGCGGCCTTGTACTTGGTGACCCAGGTCCATGGATCTGTGCAGGTATGACCGGTGGTGTGATTTATGTCCGTCATCAGCCTGAAATGGGTCTAACTAAAGAGGCGATTCAGCGACGTGTGGCAAAAGGTGCCAAAGTTTCGGTAGTAAATGTAGACGAAAAAGGTAAAAAGGATATCAATGAACTTTTAAGTCAATATACTGATCTGTTAGCACAAAACGGTCAATCTGAAGAAGCAAATGATCTTAAAGCCCTTTTAGTAAATCTGGAAAATCACTTTGTACAAATCCTTCCTGTTAAAGAGCAGGCAGATCCATCTGTATCAACAGAATGATTTATATATGTAAAAAAACGTCCGCCATTACGAGCGGGCGTTTTTTTACATTTTTTTATGATAAACTGAATATATAAATTGATATAATACCTCTTGATAAAATGGGGTAAACATTGTATAGTACATATTTGTTATTCATTGAAAAGACAACGAACATTTGAAAGGAAATTAATTAAATGAAGTTAGGTGCCCGCATTTTAAAAACGGGAATAGCCATTGCATTATCCCTTTTTATTGGCCAGCTGCTGCATTCACCCTCCCCTGTCTTTGCCGGGATTGCAGCAATCTTTGCGATTCAGCCGACCATATACCGCTCTTATTTGACCATTATTGAACAAATTCAAGGAAATATAATTGGGGCATTATTGGCGGTCATTTTTGTTCTCCTTTTAGGAAATCACATTATTGTCATCGGATTGGCCGCCATAATTGTTATTCTTTTAAATCTTAAGCTTAAACTAGAGAATACAATTGGATTATCACTCGTAACCTTAATTTCAATCATGGAGACGCAAAGCGGTAATTTTATTCAGTTTGCAGGTATTCGCTTCTCGACCATCATGATTGGGGTATTCTCCGCATTTTTGGTCAATCTCATCTTTATGCCGCCAAAGTATGAAAACAAACTTTACTTTAAAATCGTAAATACAACAGAAGAAATCATTAAGTGGATTCGCTTAAGCACCAGACATGACTATGATCACCATTTACTTAAAGCAGATATTCGGACATTTAAAGAGAGCATCCAGTCAATGGAGCAGTTGTATACGATGTATAAAGAGGAACGCAGTTATTTTAAAAGAGTGAAACTTGAAAAGTCTCGAAAACTGGTTATTTATCGTCAATTAAATATAACAGCTAAAAAAGCTTTGGATACTTTAAAAAGGCTCCATCGCTTTGAAAACGAACTTTTACAGCTTCCTGAAAGCTTTAAACAGTCCATCCAAGACCAATTAGACAGCTTAATCTATCATCATGAACAGGTTTTGCTCCGCTTTATTAGAAAAGTGCCCACTCCGTCCTCAGGTGACAAAGAAACTAATTACATTAATAAAAAAGAGCTGTTCGATTTTTATCTAAAACATGTTAGAGAAAATGACGATCATGATAACCCGCATTTATATCATTCCATGCAAATTATCGCAACCATTATTGATTACGGAGAACAAGTCGAACATCTTGATACCTTAATAACCAGTTTTCATTCCTATCATCATAATGAGGTATCGGTCGAAGAAAAACATGAATAAACAGAAAAGAACCGGAGCATCAACCTGCTCGGGTTCTTTTCTGTTTGTATCCCTAAATAGATACCTGCTCATTCTTACTTTCAAGCTGCTGGACCTGAAATAACTTATAATAATTTCCTTGTTTAGCCATCAGTTCTTCATGTGACCCAATCTCAACAATTTGACCATGTTCGATTAGCACAATTCGGTTAGCATGGGTAATGGTCGATAAGCGATGAGCGACAATAAAGGTTGTTCTATCTTTTGCCAGCTCCTCTAGTGATTCCTGTATGAGATGTTCACTTTCTAGGTCTAAAGCAGAAGTCGCTTCATCCAAGATTAAAATAGGGGGATTTTTTAAGAATACCCTGGCAATTGCAACGCGCTGCTTTTGACCGCCAGATAGTTTTACTCCCCGCTCCCCAACCTTGGTGTTGTATCCCTCCGCCAGGTTTAAGATAAACTCATGCGCGTTTGCTGCTTTGGCTGCATGGAACACTTCCTCATCTGTTGCATTAGGTTTCCCTAACAAAATGTTATCTTTAACAGATTCACTAAATAAGATATTATCTTGAAAAACAACACCTATTTTGTCTCTAAGAGTTTGAACTTTAAATTCACGGATATCCACACCATCTAAAGTAATTTTCCCTTGTGTAACATCATAGAAACGAGGTATGAGACTAACAAGGGTTGACTTTCCTCCTCCGCTCATCCCGACAAGTGCGATTGTTTCACCCTTCTTCACATTTAAATGAATGTCTTTTAATACCATTTCTTCCGCTCGATCATAAGAAAAGAAAACATGTTCAAATGATAGATCTCCATGTACCTCACTGCAGTCTCGGGCATTTCCCTTATCCACAATGTCATATTTCTCGTCTAAAAATTCAAATACCCGGTCCATTGAAGCAAATGATTGTGTAATGGTCGTCGATGAATTCACAAGTCTTCTTAAGGGATTATATAGTTTATCAATATAGGCAAAAAAAGCGACCATTGTTCCTAGTGTCAATTGATGCTCAATCACTAGGTAAGCTGAGTATCCAATTACAATTAGCGGCGCGATATCCGTAATTGTATTAACAGCTGCAAATGACTTAGCGTTCCAGCTTGTATGCTGCAAGGCTTTTTCTAAAAAATTTTTATTTTGCTTATCAAACTGAGTCTGTTCAAACTTCTCTATTGCAAAGCTTTTAATCACTGGCATGCCCTGCACTCTTTCATGCAAATAACTCTGCACTTCGGCTAAGGCCTGTGAACGATTCCTTGTTAATATTCGAAGTTTTCCAAAAAAGTACCGAACCGAAAAGGCATATAGTGGAAATAATAATATTGATACAACGGTTAATTTAACATNNAATAATAGCAATTACGATCGTAGCAATATCAAGCCAAAGATTCATTAATCCAGAAATAACAAACGTCTTTGTCTGCTCAACATCATTAATGACACGGGAAATGATTTCTCCAGCACGGTTATTCGAAAAATAACGAAAGCTAAGCTTTTGAATATGGGTATACATCTGATCACGTATATCATATAGAATTTGGCTCGAGGTCCATTGAGCGAAATACTGTCGGTAATATTCAATCGGCGGTCTTAGAATGACAAAAACAACCACCATAGCCCCCATAATCAGCATAAGTTTATGTACCTTTTCGTCATGGGACAAGCCATGATTCCCAACAATATCATCCACCACATACTTTATCAGCATAGGTATAATCAGTGGTATAGAAAATTTAATGATCCCAATGAAAATCGTCCATAAAATTTGTAAACGATACGGTTTCACAAATTGCAAATATCTGCGAATACTGTTCAAGCAATCCCCTCCTCCTTTTAAAATGTATAAACAGACAAGAACCTGTTACTCTCCGAGAACAGGTTCTTTATCAGCTGAAGCATATTTAACGTCTGTAAGTTAAATAACGTTCATACCAAATATCGATAAAATCTGGCGCAAAAGGACCGTTACGCTGACGAATCCATTGAATTAGTTTATCAACATTTCTCTTTAAAATTTTATCAATGACATCGGGATAGTTCATCTCACGACGATGCCGTTCATACTCATCCTCGTCTAGTAAGTTAAAGGTCATATCCGGGTACACTTTGATATCAAGATCATAATCAATATACTTAAGTGCTTCACCATCGAAAATAAACGGTGAACTAATATTGCAGTAATAGTAAATACCGTCTTCGCGGATCATTCCAATTACGTTGAACCAGTATTGTGAGTGGAAATAACAAATTGCCGGTTCTCTTGTAATCCATGTTCTCCCATCTGACTCTGTTACAAGTGTCCGATCATTTCCGCCAATCACCAAATTCTGCGACCCTTTTAAAACAGTTGTTTCTTCCCAGACGCGATGGATGTGCCCATTGTGTTTATAGCTATGTATTTGCATTGGTTCACCTTCGATGGGTACGACCATTTTCTCCCCTACCTTCATTTCTGAACGCTTTGAAACCTATTTCATATACTTAAATAACGACAAAAGGTAACAAAGTGAAATTCCTATTTTTTATTATTATAACGGTTAACACAAGAATTTAAAACAAAAGAGCCAGAAATCACTGGCTCTTTGTAAAAAATTGTGTATTTTTACCTTTTTTTTTGATCCAAATTTACAAAGAAGGGGTTAAATTCATTTCCCGGTAGGAGTTAATGACCTCTTCTGTTTGCTTCTCAAAAATTAGCTGTATTTCTTTAAGCTCACTTTTCATAGTCTGAATATCGTTTTGAATGCTTTCCAGATTAGTCTCATTTTGTAATGTCTGAAGTTCTTCTTCAATTTGTTGGCATCTCTCAAGTTCTGATTGCAAATATAGTAATTTCTCCATTGTTACCATTTGTTCGGAAACTAATCGGTTAAAGTGATCCATTTCCCTCACCGCCTTTTTTAAGCTACTATATGTATTCTTGAACAACAGCATTTTCCCTTTGACTTTTTCTGTAGACATAAGAGAAGTTTTGTCGAACACAGAAAAGCGGAAGCGCCTTGATTAGGGAAAAAGTAGTTCATTTTTTCCTAGGGGCGACAGGCATAAGACGGGCCGGCGGAAAGGCTGCTCTTTAGCCTTTCTGACGGATTGGCTTATGACCCCGAGCCCCTAGGCGCTGGAGCTAGACAAACAGAAAAGCGGAAGCGCCTTGAAAACAGGAAAGAAGACACTCTTACGAATGAAGAGTGCCTTCTTAATAAGTATTCTTATTAGCTTTGGCCGAATTGACCGCTGCCTTGGTTCTTACGAGCTTGAGATTGTTGATTTTGTTGTCTTACTTCTTGAGCGTTAGTTTCGCTTGCGAATTCAGTTCCAAATGAACCAGCAGCTGCTCCAGTAGCGCTTGCTCCTGCAGAACCAGCAGATTGAGCATTTTGCTTTCTTACTTCTGCAGCATTAGTTTCACTTGCGAATTCAGTTCCAAATGAACCTGCAGCACCAGCACCAGTTGATTGAGCGTTTTGTTGTCTTACTTCCTGGATGTTAGTTCCTGCTGAAGTTTTGTTTGGCTGTTGATTGAAGTTTGCCATTGATATCACCTCCACGAAATTAATATGTCCCGGCTTCGTGGAGAATATCCAAAAAAATTATTTAAAAATAATTTAAACGAGTAAAGAAATTCCGCCATCAACAATAATTGTTTGTCCTCTGATCATGCTGGATTCGTCTGATAAAAGGAACATGACACTATTAACGATGTCATCTATTTCCACCATTCGTCCCGCTGGGGTTTTTTCCCTCGCCTCTTGCAAAAGTTCTTCCCTGTTAGGAAAATGCTTTAATGCCTCAGTATCCACTGCCCCGCCAGAAACAGCATTAACAATGATATTTTTTTGTGCTAACTCGACTGCTAAATATCTCGTCAACGCTTCAAGTGCTGCTTTAGAAACACCTACAACCGTATAATTTTCTAAATAACGAATGGAGCCAAGAGAACTGATGCTGACGATTTTCCCGCCACCGTTTCTTTCCATTAGTTTTGCAGCTTCTTGTGCACAAAATAAAAGAGCTTTACTGTTGATATTTAACGTCCAATCCCAATGCGACTCTTCTAATTCCATTACTGGACGTTGTACTCCAGAAGCCGCATTATTAACAAAGATATCCAAGCGCCCAAATTCTTGGTCGATTTGAGCAAACATATCCTTTATTTTAGCTACATCTCCTACATTGGCCTTTACTACCAATACTCTCCTGCCCATGCCTTCAATCTGTTCTGCAACCTCAAGGGCTGACTTTTTACTACGAGCATAGTTAATTACTATATCATAGCCTGCTTCTGCTAAGCGAAGGGCCGTTACCTTGCCAATCCCTCTACTGCTTCCTGTAATGAGTGCCACTTTTTGTGTCATAATTCTAATTCCCTTCTATGTAATATGTTTTCGAAACCCACGAAAGCTTCACTTTTCTATTCATTTTATCTTTTCCATGAATAGAAGACAATGAATATAAAACACTAAAAACAAATACAAGTTAGGGGGAGTTCAAGGATATGTACGTAGGACGGGATATGACAGAGCTTTCAATGATGGCGAAAACCAATTGGAAGGATAGTGAATTAGCCTTTTTTCATCACTCGTTTCAACAAATTGCCCCGTATCTAAATAGTGAGGGTCAAACGATTCATCGAGAGATTATTGAAGAAATTGAACAACGCGGCGGGATGAAACGTCAAGAGGCGGATTATACGCATGGAACCAAAACAGTTTATGATTAATATAATTTAAAAAAAGGAATAAACGCTAATAGGCGTTTATTCCTCAAGGGATTTTTTATACATTTGGTAGATTTTTTGATAGGATACTGGAAAAGCGTACTCCTCCATTTCATCAAAGGAGACAAGCTTCCAATCCTCCCTTTCCTGAAAATCGGCGAACAGTGTTCCAGTATAAACCTTTATGTTCCATACCAAATGCGAGAATACATGATCAATTTGACCAATAATTTTCCCTAAATTTGTATCTAACTGCAGTTCTTGTTTAAAAAGGTTAACAACTTGATCACGTTCATTTTGTAAGTTGTGGTGCAGCTCAACATTTGGGAATTCCCATAAATTCGCAAGCAACCCACTTGCTGGACGCTTGTGGATCAGTATTTTTCCTTCTGAGTTTGAAAGGACCGCAGCAGCAAGGTTAACATTCCTTGTTTTCGTTTTTTTGGTTTTAACAGGCAACTCTTCTTGGACGCCCTCGAAAAAGGCCTGACAGTGCTCTCGTACAGGGCATAATAAGCACGAAGGCGATGTAGGTGTGCATATTAAAGCACCCAGCTCCATTAAGGCTTGATTAAATGCCGATGGATCTTCATGTGAAATTAAATTACGAACTGCTTGTTCAAAAATTTTCCTGGAAGATGGTTTAGCAATATCATCCCAGATCGATAGTATTCGGGATAGTACCCTCATTACATTTCCATCTACAGCAGGCTCTGGTATGCCATAGGCGATACTTAAAATAGCCCCTGCCGTATAAGGTCCTACTCCCTTTAGTTCAGAGATTTCCTTCGGTGAATTCGGCACTTCTCCGTTATATTTCTCTTTAACTTCCTTCACAGCGGATTGAAGATTTCTCACGCGAGAATAATAGCCAAGACCTTCCCAAGCTTTAAGCACCTTATCTTCATCAGCCTCAGCCAAGACATCAATTGTCGGAAACCATTCAATAAATCGATTAAAATAAGGGATGACCGTATCCACTCTTGTCTGCTGAAGCATAATTTCTGAAACCCACACCTTGTAAGGGTCCTGGTCCTTCCGCCAGGGCAGGTCACGTTGTTCTCTTTTAAACCAGGAAATTAAATCATCTTGAAATGCATTTATATTGATTCTTTCAGAATTTTCATGTTCAATAATCATAACTTTTGTTCCTCCAGGTTGTTAAACACCACGAAAAAAGGGAAAATAATAATAAAAGCGCAAATGCGTTGATCTGGACCTTTTATACGTCCATTCATTTACCATAAGCTAATTTATCTTTTTTGACAAGAATATTATTAAAGGGGGAATTTCCTTTTGGATACTGGAACTCATGTGGTAATGGGTATTGCTTTAGGCGGTCTTGCAACGCTGGATCCGGTAGTGGCTGGCAGTCATGCTACCGCGGTAAGTGTATTAATTGGAACGATTGCAGGCTCACAAATCCCAGATATTGACACTGTATTAAAACTTAGAAATAATGCGATATATATCCGAAATCATCGTGGAGTGACCCATTCCATTCCCGCTGTCATTTTATGGCCACTCCTTATAATAGCGGTGATTTATCCGTTTTTCTTAGGTGCAAACCTTTTGCATTTATGGGCTTGGACTTTCGCTGCAGTGTTTATTCATGTTTTTGTGGACATTTTCAATGCCTATGGGACACAGGCGCTAAGACCCTTCTCTTCTAAATGGGTAGCGCTTGGAGTCATTAATACGTTTGATCCAATTATTTTCACTATTCATATTATCGGCATATTTATTTGGATGCTTGGGGCAAAGCCGGGAGTTACCTTTTTAGTTATGTATGCTGTCATCATCCTCTATTATGTTCGGAGATATTTAGCGAAGAATAGTGTGTTGAAGGAAGTAAAAAAACTCATTCCGGATGCTACAGAAGTGATTATTGCACCAACCATGAGGTTTCATCAATGGAGAATTGCCGCGATGAATAAGGAGCAATTTTTTGTAGGGAAATCCGTTAATAATCAGGTTGAAATCTTAGATCGGTTTATCCGGATTCCTGTTCCAAAGACACCTGTCATCGAAGCGGCTAAAAAGGATAACAACCTGTCAGCTTTTCTTTCATTCTCTCCGGTTTACCGATGGGAAGTGGATGAATATACTGATTTTTATGAGGTCCGCTTTATTGACTTACGTTATCGAAGCAATGGGCATTACCCATTTGTGGCGGTTGTTCAATTGGATCGCGACCTTCAGCCTATTAGTTCTTATACCGGCTGGGTGTTCAGTGAGAAGAAATTACGGAAGAAGTTGAGTATTATCCCCAGTTAAGAAGGGCTGACTTAGGAAGCCCTTCTTTCTTATTGAATCAGGAATTTTTTATATTTTGGATTGGTTGCTACAAACTCATGAAGATTACCGCCATAATTTTTAATCCACTGTGTAACAATTTTTTCAGCCATTTCACTGCCCTTGTATTCCCAGCCAGCTTTGGCATAGGAGGTTTCAAAGTCATCCCATAATAACTCCACCCATGTACGAGCTTGTTCATAGCTGAGTTGTCCGTTTTTTTCCATTAACATCTTAATCAATCTTTCCTGGTTTTCATTCATCCACAACACCTCATTACCATTTTCTTTTAAAATAACCGTCAATCAATAAGTCCATACTAACGGTACGTGGTTAGCACTTTGGATATGATGCTTTTCACGTTTTACTCATTCCCTAACTGGAGGTAAAGCATGAGAAATAAGGCCACTAATTTCCCAAATCAGAATAATAACAAACTTGAGGGAGAACCACGAGCTAAAGCAGAGTA
This sequence comes from Neobacillus drentensis, assembly GCF_036965645.1. GTDB lineage: Bacteria > Bacillota > Bacilli > Bacillales > Cytobacillaceae > Neobacillus > Neobacillus drentensis_D. Next base: position 608 of record NZ_JBALPZ010000105.1, on the reverse strand, counting down.
TGCTTCCACAAGAGCTGACGGCAGCATCAATACACATCCGCAAGAACGTATGCGGGCTTCTGGTGAGCGTGATGATGAATCACCACAAGCAGTCTGGAAATAAAGAGCTACAGCACCATTAATCAGCACTGTAGCTTACCAACTTCTCATAGTACTACAGACAAACCAGAGTCATACCTCTGGTTTGTCCATTTATGTTAACCGTGTTAATACCGAGATCGGCAGTGCTTCCTCTTTACCGTCACCTTTTAAGCGGAAGCCCCAGGCAAACACACCATTCATATAATCAATTTTAAAATATTGTCCAGGGTCCCCTTCAATTTGATAAATTTCTCCTGGCTTAAATGAATCTGGGTCCATCATATAAGCGCGCGCCATTTGTACTTTTCTTTCTAGGACAGCAAATTCATTCACCATTCCCATTTGCTCAGCCTTTCTTGCCTTTTCCTTAAGTTCTGCTATTTCCTGCCGCAGTTCAAATTCAGTCATTTCACTGTAACGTTTTTCTTTTTGCATGTAGGTCCCACTTCCCTCTTCTCTTTATAGTATATTAATATTTGTCTGAAATTTCGGCCTCATTCGGACAGCCAGCACCGGGTTTCTCTTTG
>NZ_JBALPZ010000104.1:1802-6881 GCF_036965645.1 Neobacillus drentensis | reverse complement strand
GGCGAGAAGGTCACACCCGTTCCCATACCGAACACGGAAGTTAAGCTTCTCAGCGCCGATGGTAGTTGGGACTTTGTCCCTGTGAGAGTAGGACGTTGCCAGGCAAATTAGGGACAATCCGGAAGGATTGTCCTTTTTTGTCATTTAGGAAATTATAAAATTTTCGCTTGTGGATAACTGTTAATAAAGGGACTGTCTACGTCCAGCTCCAGCGCCTAGCCCCTCGATGGTCACAGCCAATCCGTCCAAAAGGTTAAAAAACAACCTTTCAGCCGGCTCGTCTTATGCTTGTCGGGGCTGACCAAGGCGCTTGCGCTTTTGTTCTTATTTCATAAGAAATTTATAGATCAAAAACGGCCCTTTTTTCATTGTGACCTCGATGAATGACTTGATAAATGGATAATCTCGGTTGGGCATCATCTTCGTTAACTCACTCCACCATTCTGTTTCATAACGGGCAATCATACTCAGGTTATATAACAAAAGATAGTGAACAAGCAGCTCTGGAAAATGAGTGAAGTTTCCTTTATCGAGTGGGAGTGTGTAACATTTATCTTCCAAGTTGTAAAAAAGTGGTGACATTTCAAAAGGAAAGTCCTCACTTATCTGAAAGGCAAGCCCCTCATTAGCAAACTCCACATTGTTCTTAAACTTTGAGGTAAAAAACTCCTTAAACCTGCTCTCCGTCATATGATAGTGATCCAGTACAAACTCAGGGATCAGAAGTTTATGATCACACTGAGTTACACTGGCAAATGTCCTTTTTCCTTCAACGATAAAGAATAATTCATTTAATTCAGGTATAAGCTGTAATAACTCCTCCATAATAGCTTTTTCCCCTTCCAACTGTTTCATGTGAAACATTTTCTCTGACATAAAGGGGAAAAGGCCATTTTTTTGAAACTTTACTTCATCTTGGAAAAAAAGATAATTTTGCTTTTTTCTTTTCCTTGTAGAAACACCGTGGGCTAATACTGCGGTAGTTTCTGGATAAGATGGGTCTATGGTTAGGATACAAGCTTTAATTAAATGGACAAGTCCATAAAAAAGTAATATGGGCTTTAAAATTAGTGGAGACTTTTCTGCTTGATCATAATATATTTTCCCATGTTCGAGATAATAGAGAAAGGCATATCCATTTTCATAGCTTTTTTGTTCAGGGTTATCAATATTTCGCTTCTGGTAGCACATCTTTAAGTATCTTTGGCAGTATTCTGCCGAAAAAAAACAAGAGTAACTTTTCCAATCTTTATAGTTAGTAACCAAGTCGCTCACCTTTTTCAGAAAAATCAATTTAATATTTATTCCTTGACAGTATTTTGTCCAATTGATAACCTACAAATAATATTTTTTGTTCTGGGGGGCTGTTAAAAAATGTGGGAAAACAAATTTGCAAAAGAAGGATTAACGTTTGATGATGTTTTATTAATTCCGGGTAAGTCAGAGGTACTGCCTAAAGATGTCAATCTGCAAGTAGAGTTAACGCCAAGTGTAAAGCTAAATATTCCAATTATCAGTGCTGGAATGGACACTGTAACGGAATCTGAAATGGCGATTTCCATTGCCCGTCAAGGCGGCTTAGGAATCATCCACAAGAATATGACCATTGAACAGCAGGCAGAACAAGTTGAGAAGGTTAAGAGATCTGAGAGCGGAGTTATTACGGATCCATTTTTCCTAACCCCTGAACACCAAGTGTTTGATGCGGAACATTTAATGGGTAAGTACCGAATTTCTGGTGTTCCAATTGTTAATAATATGGAGGACCAAAAGCTAATAGGCATTATTACAAACCGTGACCTTCGTTTTATTCAAGATCAAGATTATTCATTCAAGATCTCTGATGTTATGACGAAGGAAAATCTTGTAACAGCCCCTGTTGGGACAACGTTAAAAGAAGCTGAAAAAATACTTCAAAAGCATAAAATTGAAAAACTTCCGCTTGTAAATGAGGAAGGCGTATTAAAAGGCTTAATTACGATTAAAGATATTGAAAAAGTAATTGAGTTTCCTAACTCCGCAAAAGACAGTCAAGGTCGTTTATTGGCCGGTGCAGCTGTTGGAGTAACAAAAGATACAATGAAGCGGGTAGAGGCTCTAGTAGCAGCAAATGTCGATGCCATTGTTATTGATACAGCTCATGGACATTCTAAAGGCGTTCTTGATATGGTAAAGGAAATCAGAGATGCGTATCCTAGCCTTACGATTATTGCAGGAAATGTAGCAACAGCTGAAGCGACAAAGGACCTAATCGAAGCTGGTGCAGATGTGGTAAAGGTAGGAATCGGACCTGGTTCGATTTGTACAACAAGGGTTGTAGCAGGTGTAGGAGTACCACAAATTACGGCTGTTTATGATTGTGCAGAAGAAGCGATGAAGCACGGAAAAACAATTATCGCTGATGGCGGGATTAAATATTCTGGCGATATCGTAAAGGCCTTGGCAGCAGGCGGACACGCTGTTATGCTGGGAAGCTTATTGGCAGGCGTATCTGAGAGTCCTGGTGAAACGGAGATTTTCCAAGGACGCCGCTTTAAGGTATACAGAGGAATGGGTTCTGTTGCGGCAATGGAAAAGGGTTCAAAAGACCGTTATTTCCAAGAGGATAATAAAAAGTTCGTTCCAGAAGGAATTGAAGGGCGGATCCCATATAAAGGTCCATTGGCTGAGACGGTTTACCAGCTAATTGGCGGCATCCGGTCAGGTATGGGCTACTGCGGGACAAAGGATCTTCATGATTTAAGAACAAAAGCACAATTTATTAAGATGACAGGTGCTGGACTGAAGGAAAGTCATCCACATGATGTTCAAATTACCAAGGAAGCACCAAATTATTCTTTATAGATTTTTCCAAAACAGAGAGGTCATACTTCTCTGTTTTTATTATGAAAAATTTCCTATTAATTTTAAGGAATTTTTAATCAGATGCCAAAGAATGGTTCAATGCTCCGTCTATGATTTAGTAGTCAGGTATGATAAAATATTCAAAGTGTATAAATTCCTTGGAGGGCGTGTAATAGTGAACAAACATTTTTATCGGAAATTGGTTGCAAGTTCGTTAGCAATGTTGATGTTTTTTAGCGTTTTTGCTGGCGTACATAAGGCACATGCAGAAGCAGCTTTAAATGTGAATGCAGATGGAGCCATTTTAGTAGACGGAAAGACTGGTAAGGTCTTATATGAAAAGAATGCTGATAGTGTACTAGGAATTGCGAGTATGACCAAAATGATGACTGAATATATCCTGCTTGATTCAGTGAAAAAAGGAAAAGTAAAATGGGATCAGGAGTACAAAGTAAGTGACCTCGTGTACAAAATATCTCAGCGTCGTGACTTATCTAATGTACCATTACGTGCAGATGGGACTTATAAAGTTCGAGAGTTATATCAAGCTATGGCGATTTACTCAGCTAATGCCGCAACCATTGCGCTTGCAGAAATTATGGGCGGTTCAGAAACAAACTTTGTAAAAATGATGAATGATAAAGCGAAAGAATTGGGATTGAAGGATTATAAATTTGTAAACTCTACAGGTTTGAACAATCGAGATTACAAAGGCCTCCAGCCAGAAGGAACGGGTGCGGAGGATGAAAATGTGATGTCAGCCCGGGCAGTCGCAAAACTAGCTTTTCACTTAATTAATGATTTTCCTGATGTGCTAAAAACAGCCAGCACGCCAAAGAAGGTATTTCGTGAAGGAACATCTGACCAAATTAATATGATTAACTGGAACTGGATGCTTCCATCACTAGATTATGGTTACCAAGGGATGGACGGACTAAAAACAGGAACAACTGATTTTGCAGGCTACTGCTTTACCGGAACAGCGAGCCGTGATGGAAAACGATTTATTACAGTTGTGCAGAACGCTAAGGATGCATCTGGACAAGGTGGATATAGTGCACGATTTGAAGAAACTAGAAAAATGCTGGATTATGCTTTCAGTAACTATACAAATGTAAAACTTGTTCCAAAACATTATCAGGTAAAAGGACAAAAGACGCTGCCAGTCCTTAAAGGGAAAGAAGATCAAGTAAAGATTTATACGAAATCAGCTATTAATATGACCGTTCTAAATGGTGAAGAGAAAAACTACCAACCTGTTCTGGTTTTGGATAAAAATAAAGTTAACAAAGATGGTGAGCTAACCGCACCGATTAAAAAGGGTGAAACAATCGGTTATGTGACACTAAAACCAAAGAATGGCGAGAAGGTAAGCTTCTTAACAGCTGAGGGTCAAAAGAAAGCACAAGTGGATGTTGTTGCTGCTGAAGATGTTGAAAAGGCTAACTGGTTTGTCCTAATGATGCGTGGCATCGGTAATTTCTTTGGAGATGTTTTTCACGGGATAGGAACAACCGTTAAGGGATGGTTTTAATCTCTGTACGTTAATATTTACCATATAGTTAAAGAAAAGGATTCTTGTTTTGACAGGAATCCTTTTTAGTTGCTAAGGTGGAATGAAACTCATTTGGCCGTCAAGTGGACAGCTTCGAAGCCGACCTCGCCATAAGGGGCGTATCTGACAGCTTTCCAGCGGTGTTTATCCGTGCACTGCACATCGTTGAGGTCGGCGAGAATGTTTAAATTTTGTCCAAGTATAATGACCGCATCATCGCCGCACGGGAAGGGCAATTTCTTGGCTGCTCATTTCATCCAGAATTAACGAAAAACCATGCGATTACGGCTTACTTCGTCGAAATGGTAAAGGAAGCAAAAGCGAAACAATTTGTTTAATTTGGTTGCATTTGGTTCATAATTATAGTAAATTATAAAACAAATCAATAATGAAACAGCAATGAGAGGAACTAGTAACAAGAATCTCACTCTAAAGAGAACCGGTGGGTGGTGTGAACCGGTGTGTGAATCTGGTGAATCCCTCCTCGAGCAAGGTACGGAACACCAATTAGGTAAGTAAGTACTTTCGGTAAAAACCGTTACAGTTCTTTGAGGTGGGCAGCTTATGCTGTCAACCAGGGTGGTATCGCGACTAACTCTCGTCCCTGTATTTGGGGCGGGAGTTTTTTTATTTTGGCTGTGTTAAAGGTTATTGTTCATTTTGAAACGATGTTGATTGGA
>NZ_JBALPZ010000104.1:0-1771 GCF_036965645.1 Neobacillus drentensis | reverse complement strand
CCGCGGAAAGCGAGCGCCTTCCGCTCCAATCAACATCCAAGTTTAACACAGCCTTTATTTAAAGCGGAAGCGCCTTGAAAAATAAATTAAAAAAGGAGTGCATCTACAATGTTAGATATTAAAGTATTAAGAGCTAGTTTTGCTGAAGTGAAAGAAAAGCTCCAACATCGCGGCGAGGATTTAACTGATTTAGGCCGATTTGAGGATTTGGATGTAAAAAGACGAGAGTTAATCGTAGAGTCTGAAAAATTAAAGAGCCGGAAAAATGAAGTTTCACAACAAGTAGCGGCTTTAAAGCGTGAAAAGAAAGATGCTGATCATTTAATCGCAGAAATGCGTGAAGTTGGCGATAAAATTAAAGTCCTTGATGACGAACTGCGCGGCGTCGAAGAGACATTGGAGCAGTTACTATTAAGCATTCCAAACATCCCACATGAGAGTGTCCCAATCGGTGAAACCGAGGAAGATAATGTGGAAATCAGAAAATGGGGTCAAGTCCGTGAGTTTGAATTTGAAGCAAAGCCGCACTGGGACATTGCAACTGAACTAGGCATCCTTGATTTTGAGCGGGCAGGAAAAGTTACAGGAAGCCGTTTTGTTTTTTATAAGGGGCTGGGAGCTCGTTTAGAACGGGCCTTAATCAGCTTCATGCTCGATCTTCATGTTGATGAGCACGGCTATACAGAAATATTGCCTCCATATTTAGTCAACCGCACAAGCATGACCGGTACGGGGCAATTACCAAAATTTGAAGAGGATGCCTTCTTAATTGAAAGCGAGGATTATTTCTTAATTCCTACGGCTGAGGTGCCTGTTACAAACTACCACCGTGATGAAATTTTAAATGGTGAAGAACTTCCTATCCGTTTTGCTGCATACAGTGCCTGCTTCCGTTCTGAAGCAGGATCTGCAGGGCGAGATACTAGAGGATTAATCCGTCAGCACCAATTCAATAAGGTCGAGCTTGTTAAGTTTGTAAAACCGGAAGACTCTTATGAGGAACTTGAAAAGCTGACACATGATGCAGAACGTGTGCTGCAGCTGCTAGAATTACCTTATCGTGTATTGAGCATGTGTACAGGTGATTTAGGCTTTACAGCTGCAAAAAAATACGATATTGAGGTTTGGATCCCAAGCTACGGTACTTACCGTGAGATTTCTTCATGCAGTAACTTCGAAGCCTTCCAGGCAAGACGGGCAAATATTCGCTTCCGTCGTGATTCGAAAGCGAAGCCGGAGCATGTTCATACCTTAAATGGTTCTGGTCTTGCAATTGGCCGCACGGTCGCTGCAATATTAGAAAATTATCAGCAGGAGGACGGCAGTGTCGTTATACCTGCGGCCTTGCGTCCATATATGGGCAACCGTGAAGTCATCAAACCTCTATAATTTAAAAATATTGCATTAAAAAGGAATTTTCCGGGCAATATAAAGTTGCTCGGAAGATTTCAGTTATTCTATTTGACATAGGAATCTATGTATGGTAAATTATCATTTGTCGATATGGAGGAATACCCAAGTCCGGCTGAAGGGATCGGTCTTGAAAACCGACAGGCGGGTTAAACCGCGCGGGGGTTCGAATCCCTCTTCCTCCGCCATTATCAAAAAAGAATCACGCGCATAAAAACTGGAGATAAAAATTCGTTACAATTATTTGTAGCGAATTTTTTTTGCAAAATAATTGTCTAGCTGCAGCGCCTAGGGAAAAATAAACTACTTTTTTCCCTGAACAAGGCGCTTCCGCTTTTCGATAAAAAAGAGGCTGGGACAA
>NZ_JBALPZ010000103.1:13581-15136 GCF_036965645.1 Neobacillus drentensis | reverse complement strand
TAAGAAAGTAAAAATAATAGTGAAATTAATGCATTTCTTGCAAAACAAATGGAGGTGAGATATTATCCTAACAACATTTTGAAAACGCTAACAATCACCTTAGAGAAAAACAAGGCGTGAAATTACCTTAAAATTTTCGAAAAAACCTAACAATTTAATTACGAATGATGGATGGGGAAATACGGTAATATAAGGGGGATTTTACATGCGTTGGGTTATATTAGGATTTCTATTCTTGCTATCTGTTTTAAACTATACGGATAAATCAGTTTTAGGATTAGCCGCAGAACCTATCATGTCCGAACTAAACTTATCTTACGATCAGTTTGGTTTAGTGGGAAGTAGCTTCTTCGCTGCATACGCTGTCGGAAGTATTATTTTAGGTACATTAACGTATCGCTTCAATACAAAATATTTATTAATGATGATTGCTACTGGATGGACAATTTCATTAGCAAGCGCTTATTTTGTAGAAACGTTAACACACTTAATTTTACTACGTGTTGTCTTAGGTTTCTTCGAGGGTGGTACGCTCGGTTTTTGCCTAGTACACCTTGCACGATGGTTCACTAGTGCACAACGTGGGGTCGCTACAGCTATTATGACTTCTGGTACAACAGTTGGTACGTATTTAGCTGCACCACTTATAGTTATGGGTATTACAAACTTTGGTTGGCAACATGCTTTCGCAATGTTAGGGGTAGCAAGCTTTGCATGGGCACTCTTCTTCTTCTTTGTGAGAGACGAGCCAAAGCAACCACTGGTCGAAGACGTAAAATCTTTAGCATCTAACAAGGAAGTACCCTTCAAGTATATTTTAAAAGTATTAATCAACCCGTATGTATTATCAATTTTAGTTGTAGGTTTCGTATCCATGTGGATTACAACTTGGGTTCTTACATGGGCACCAACCTACTTAACAAAAATCGTTGGTCTTGAGCCACAAAGTATGAGCTTAATATTCGCTGGAATGGGTATTACAGGTACAGTATTCGCAATTTGTGCAGGTAAATTTACAGACGTCTTATTCAAGAAAAATAAAAGCCTTATCAAATCTTATGATCGTGTATTAGTTACAGTATTACTTGTTGGTACGACCTCTTACGCAATGACAACAATTGTTTCTTCACCAGTTTTAGCATGTATTTTCTTAGGGGTAGGCTTAGTAATGAACACAAGCTTATTACCGTTAAATGCCGCGATGACAACATTGATCATTCCGAAAAACTTAGTAGGTAGTGTAACAGGTATTTCATTATCTATTTCAAGTATGGCTGGTGTAATTGGTCCATGGATTACTGGTTACTTAATTACACTTGCAGGTGATGACGTTCGCTCTGGCTTCAACTCAGGGGTGTTAGTTATAGTTAGTTTATATGTTGTAACCGCAATAGTGTTATTAGCTACACGTAAATTAAAAATTACAGCAACTGAGAAAGAATATGCAAGTCGTGCTGCTGAAGAAGAGCAAGTGAACTTAGACATTGTTATAGAGCAATAAAATTCAACATGGGTTTATCCCCTAAGAAAAAATGTAGCCGACTGTAGACAAACT
>NZ_JBALPZ010000103.1:3326-13544 GCF_036965645.1 Neobacillus drentensis | reverse complement strand
AGTTTGTCTACAGTCGGCTTTTTTGATTAATAATGGTATTTACTAAGAAATCGTTGCCATTTCGGCGTACGCTTCAAACAATTAATATATTATTTAAGTTTTTCAGTTAAATATATTTTGTTTTTTATCGTGCAAATTCCTCAAAGCTTAAGCTATCCGACAATATTAGCGCCTGAATAACTAATAAAGTATACGCTGCTGTTGATGCGTTTTTTAGTGAAATTTGTAGCTGTTCCTCAATTTGCTTTATACGATATTGGATACCACCGATTGATAACGTCAACTCATCCATCGTTTCTTTTAAGCGTTGGCTATTTAATAAATAGACGTAAAGCGTGTGCAACAATTCTTTTTTACGTGGATCATCGAAATTGTATAAGTCTTTTAACGTCTTTTTCGCCATTTCATGCAGCTGCTCAATACTCATGTTCCTTACGATATCGCCAAGCATTCCTAAATCTTCGTAATTTGTTAGTAGCTTTTGGTTTGGGAAGCGCTGGGCGACACGAGCCTCTTGTAGAGATCGTTCGAAATCTTTAAAATGGCTAAACGTTCCGCTAAGCCCTATTGAATATTTATAATTGCTATTTTGCTTCTCCATTTTTTGAAAAATTTTCGTAATTTTCTTTTGCCAACCTTGCTTATCGCTATTCAGCGAGTTAAGGAGAGCAATTTCTTCCCCGAGCACTGCAAAAATACAAGGTAAATCCCACTCTTTTGCCAACTTAGATAACGCTGTTAGCTGGTCATGAATGTCAATAATTTCGTGATTTTTCTTTTTCTTTTTCACACTAATAATACCTGTAGAAAATGGCGGCTGAAATTTAAACGGTAAAAATTTATAGTAAGATTCGATATCTTTAATATTTCGACTATGAATTAAGCGCTCTAATAGCGAGCTACGCATACGTTGTTGCTCTTCAAACTGCGTCTCCTCGTATAAAATACATAACGCCACGACCGTCGAAATACGCTCTAGAAATAAGTGGTCGTTTTCATCCACATGCTTTTCATCAAAGTAAAAAAACGAACAAGTGGCATAACTTTTTTTATTAATAAGAACAGGTGACGTCAACTTCCAATATTTATCGCCTTTGTAATGCGTAACGTTGTGCTTATCGACAAAATGCGATAATTTCGCCTTATCTTTTTTTATTACTAGCTGCTGGTCTTCGGTAATACCAATTTGACTTAACGGAGTGCCATGAATATCCTCAATCAAAATCGGGATGTTCAACAACTCATACGCAGCCTGCACAATTTCATCCATCGAATGCTTATCTGTTACTTTTTGCGTAAGTTGCCCTTGAAATATCGAAATTTTTTCAAGCATTTGCTTATGGTGTAAAAGTGCATCATATGTCATTTCAAGCTCGGATAGAATGTTGTCGTTTTGATAAAGGTGAATAAGGTCCTCCTTTTCTTTGAGCCAATCGCGCTCCAAACGCACTTTAAACTCGCAGCATGGATCACCTTTTCCGACGCACTTGTACTCAACAGCAATAATTGACTCGCCAAACTCATATGTCAATGCACCACTTGCAAAGCCGCATAACATGTGACAAACACATTCATTTGCTAAACCGTAATTTTTAAGGTGTAATGCTGCTTCGAATGATTCTATCCATTGTCCCCACGTATCGACACATTCAATCGTGCCGTCTGGATGGCGCACAATTTCCCCCATGAAAATAACATCTTTTACATGACCTAAGCGCGAATGTCTTTTACCAACAGGATTTATCGAGTTTTTATTTTGGAGCTTATTTTTTGCTGATTCCATCCCAAACTCTTTACCAAATCGGAATAAAAAGCCTTTCGTTTTATGAGAGCCAATGTTGTTAAATAAATTGTTTTTTAATGTGTGGAAGGCATTTGCCGACATTAAAATATTTTTCGTTTCACTAGAATCAAATGCAATTTCACTCATTAAAATCACATCCCCTTTGATTTCTATTTCCCATATTACAAAAACGAAATTATTTTTTCAATAAATTTTAAAGATTATTAATATTCATTCAATAAAAATTGCTATGACGTTTAAAATTTTTAACAGTTATACTCAAAACAGAAAAAATAACAACCAATACAAGGAGGATAAACAATGACAATTTTTGAAGGATTTCATAATAGTTACGTATTAGCGAACGGTGTCCGTACACATTATTCCTGGGCCGGAACAGAAGGACCAGCTGTAATTTTACTACATGGTGCAGGACCAGGAGCTTGCGGCGCAGCGGGTTGGCGTCTTATGTTACCTGCATTAGCAAAAGCTGGATTCCGCGCATACGCAGTAGACCAACTATCAATGGGCTTCACAGATGCACGCCCTCACGCATGGCCAGTAAATGGTCATCAAAGCTTAGTGGACCATGTACATGATTTTATTGAAGCATTATGCCTAGATGAAGTATCACTTGTCGGCAACTCACAAGGTGCTTACGTTGCCGCTAAATATGCAATTGACCACCCTGAAAAAGTAAATAAGGTTGTTTACATCGGCAGTAATACAATTTATCAAGCGATGCAAGAAGTACCCGAAAGAAAGCTGCGTTCATTCTTAGAAGTGATTGGTTACGACTATACAGAAGAATCGTTACGTAAATTTATGTATCGCAATTCAAGTGAAGACACAGTCATTCCAGATGAACTAATTCAACTACGTCATCAAGCAGCAACTCGCTCAGGTGTAAAAGAATCAAATCAAGCGTTCGATGCTTACTTAGCAAGAATGAATGAAGAACCAAAGCTTTGGGATCGCTACTGCATTAAAGATGCATTACCAAAATTAAAAATCCCTGGCATATTCGTTTGGGGTAACCAAGATTCTGTTGCACCAGTTGAGACAGGTTATAAGCTTGAGAAATTATTACCGAACATTAAATTCGAATATATCGAAAACTGCGGTCACCAAGCACAAACTGACCAACCAGAAATCGTGAACAAACTTGTCATCGATTTTTTAGCAGTGGAAAAAGATCAAGCAGTTTCAGCACAATAAACTTTTTTCGAAAGGAATGATCAAATGGTAACAGTAGTTGAAAATAAAGCGTCTTATGAAGAAATTATGCAAAAAGCAAAGCGTATCGGTGAAGCCTCAGAGTTAGAAGCAATCGAAGCGGATCTTAACTCGACAATTTCTCCACGCATCGCGGATATTATCCGCGAGGAAGGAATTCATCGTTTAATTTTGCCGAAAGAGTTTGGCTATCCACAACTTGATTGGCGCACGTTCGTTGATATGGTAAGTACAGTTGGTTACCACAACTTATCTGCTTCGTGGTTAACATACTTTTTCTCAGTGCACAACTCTTGGGTATGTTACTATCCAAGGCACATTCGCGATGAAGTCATTAACCAAGGCGGCTTCGTAGCTGACGTATTTGCACCAATCGGCAAAGTAGAACCAGTTGAAGACGGGTATCTCGTTTCAGGTAAGTACAATTTTGTAAGCGGCATCAATTACTCTGATTGGGTTGGCGTGGGCGCAATCATGAAATTCGAAGACAACGACGAACCTGAGCGTGTAGGTATTTTATTAAAAGTTTCTGACTTAGAAGTTGTTAAAACGTGGGATTCGCTCGGTCTTCGTGGATCAGGTAGTAATACATTAATCGTCGATAAAGTTTTCGTTAAGCCTGATGCAATTTTACGCTTTAGCAAAATTATCGAAAAGAGCCAGCCACCGTATGAAGAGTTCGATCAAGACTACTTATACTACAACACACCATTCTACCCTGGCTTCTATGTAGGATTCGCAGCGATGGCCGTTGGTGGTGCAGCGCGGGTACTTGACGAATTCGAAAAGCATACAGCAGGTCGCGTACGCTTCTCTGGCATAAACGAAAAAGATTCTCCTGCGAGCCAACGCGTACTTTCGGAGCTAAATCTTGAAATGCTTTCTGCTAAAAGTTTATTAAATGAATACGTCGCAATGATGGAAACGGATAAAGGCGGCCCATACGAAGGGGCAAAGTATAAAGCAATCCGTGCAAAGATTATCGATAAGTGTACACAAATCGGCGTAAAATCACTACTTACTTTAGGTGGACACGCATTATTAAAAGGTCACCCAGTAGAGCTGTTCACTCGTGACTTAATGGCAATCGCAACACACATAACTTCTTTATATGAAGATGGTATTTTAGGGTACGGTAGACATTTATTCGGCGTTAATACAAACATTCAAGGGTAATAGTAGTATTCGAAAACGTGATTTATAAAGAGTGGATTCGTATTTCATATGTCCTCTCTTATAAAAAAACATCTAATTATGAGGTGAATATTAATGGAAAAATTCCTTTACGCACCGGAAATTGCAAAATTAGGACACGTAGCTTTAGTGTCGGCAGATCTTGAAAAATCTTTATGGTTCTTCCGCGACACAATAGGTTTAGAAGAAACAGAGGTAGTAGATGGCGTACACTTTTTACGAGCTTGGGGCGACTTCGAACACCATACATTATCCATTACAGCTGGTGAAACTTCTTACATCGATCACATCGGCTGGCGTACAAAACGTCGCGAGGACATCGCAACTTTTGCAAAATTATTAGAAGATGCTGGTACAGAAGTACGTTGGAAAGAAGCAGGCGAAGAAGTAGCGCAAGGTGAAGCAATCTGCTTCGAATTACCAAGTGGTCACTGTTTCGAACTTTACTACGATATGGAAAAAACACCTGCTGATGAATCTCGTAAATCAGTACTTAAAAACCAAACTTATAAATCTTGGGCGAAAGGTGCATCTCCACGCCGTATCGATCATGTAAACTTACAAACTTCTCACGACAACACTGAAATCGTAAAATTTTTACAAGAAGCATTAGGCTTCAAGCTACGAGAATATTTTGTAAATCCAGACGATGTACAAGTAGCAAGCTGGTTATCCGTAACAAACTTAGTACATGACGTAGCAATCATGTCTACATCACGTTCAAAAGAGCCAAACGAAATGCACCATATCGCTTACTGGTTAGACAACGCACAAGACTTACTACGTGCTGCTGACATTTTATGCGAAGCAGATGTACAATTCGTTGGTCCTGGTAAACATGGTATTTCTCAAGCAATGTACATTTACGTAAAAGACCCAGGAAGCGGCTTACGTCTTGAAATCTTTACAAACGGCTACTTAATCTTCGAGCCAGACTGGGAGCCATTAAAATGGACTTATGAGGAATATTTGAAAAATGGTTCCGCATATTGGGGTGATCGACGCCGCGATGACGTAGATCGTGAATCCCAAGTAAAAGAATTAGCGAAATCATAATAACTAAACCACCAGTATTCATGACGATGAACGCTGGTGGTTTCTTAAGTAATGAATGTATTTAGGAATTTTATTATAGGAAGGGGTGTTACTGTTGAAGGCAATGTTAAAGGTGTTAGTTTTATCTTTAATTGGCGGTTATATTTTTAGCCTGCTGCACATCCCTATTCCATGGATGCTCGGCCCAATTGTTGTCATCATGTTAGCCCAATTTGTTTATAAAGGACCGCTCAAATGGTCCGGCCAAATGCGGGATTTAGGTGTTGTTATGGTCGGTACTGTAATAGGTGTACAATTTAACATCGATTTATTTGGCATGATGGGCTCAATATTATTTTACATGATAACGCTAAACGTTATTTTAATCGGTGGCTCAATCGGCATCGCTTACTTAACGAGTAAATGGGCAAAAATCCCGATCAAAGCTGCTGTACTAGGTGCAATCCCAGGCGGTTTAGGTCAAATCGTCGTATTTGCTGAAGAGGAAAAAATTGAAGAAATTGGCGTTATTTCTTATTTTCAAGTCATTCGGCTGTTACTAGTGGTTGTATTCGTACCGTTTATCGTCGCTGGACATGCAATAAGTAAGCAGCCAACTGACGCGAAGCTAACGATTAATTTAGTATTATTAATTGCACTTGCATGGGTATGCTCACATTTAATGCAACGCATCCATTTGCCAGTCGCATTTTTCATCACACCCATTATTTTGTTAATCACGTTGCATCTCACAACACCAATCGCAATGCCACAAGTACCTAGCATATTCATGAGCGTCGCACAGCTACTAATCGGCGCCCATATTGGCTTAATGCTTAAGCCACATATGATTAAGCTTCCAGTACGTGTACTTGTTGGCGGGATTTTCAGCGCATTCGCACTGATTGCCCTAACATTTGGCTCAAGCTTCCTAATGTCGTTTGCATTGGACACAACTTTCGCTACAAGTTTTCTAAGCACAGCCCCAGGTGGCTTAGATCAAATGGTATTATTAGCTGATGCAGTTAAAGCAGAAGTCTCACTTGTTTCGATGTTCCAAACCTTCAGGCTACTGTTTATCTTTATTTTAATATTGCCTCTGATGAAAATGTTTTACCGTTGGAGAGAAAAAAAGAGATTGTCTACTATCAAGCAAGCAGTGTAGTAAAGTATCAATATATAAATGCGTATTTTGGAAAACTTTTATTGACGATCTCTAACTACGGAGAAAAACGCTCTGATGACTGAATTTATGTCAGTGGGGCGTTTTTTTAATTGATGTTAATAAGGGCGAACGTTAACCATATATAATAGAAGGAATTCAACAAGAATAGGCAACTACCACAAGGGTTATTTGCCCTTCTTTAAAATGAGTTGCGAGACACACTCCACATGTGCGGAATGAATGTGGCAACACCTGGGCTGTTGATGAGTTTACACTTGTTTTTTAAAAAATTTAGTTTAGAACTCAACCAATTCTTTCATTTTTTCTATAATTATTCCCATATAGGAATAACTCATATCTTACCTCCAGGTTCGTTGTATAATAGACTTTTACCCAATTGTTATACGCCCAAGTAAATATAATTCAATAATCTCAATTTATTAAGATGGGGCAAAATTCCAATTTAGCCCAAAGATCAAATTACTTTTTTCACAAAAAATAACTTCAAGATAGAAAAAGCAGTCAAAATCTAGTAAGATATCCACATGTGATATTAGATAAGGAGTTAAAAAAATGAGCGTATTAAACGTAAAAAATTTAAGTCACGGTTTCGGTGATCGTGCTATTTTTAATAATGTGTCTTTTCGCCTTTTAAAAGGAGAACACGTTGGACTAGTTGGGGCAAATGGTGAGGGTAAGTCTACTTTCATGAATATTGTTACTGGGAAGTTACAGCCCGACGAGGGGAAAGTTGAGTGGTCACGAAAAGTTCGTGTTGGTTATTTAGATCAGCATGCTGTACTTGAAAAAGGTACTACGATGCGTGACGCTTTGAGTACTGCTTTTCAATATCTTTTTGATGCTGAATCAGAAATCAATGAACTTTATGCAAAAATGGGTGATGAAGGTGCTGATATCGATGCATTACTTGCAGAAGTTGGAGAGCTACAAGAAACTCTAGATAGTAATGATTTCTATCAAATTAATTCAAAAGTTGAGGAAGTTGCTCGTGGTCTAGGATTAGACGATGTTGGACTCGATCGAGATGTAGATGATCTTAGCGGTGGGCAACGCACGAAAGTTTTGCTGGCTAAGCTTTTGCTAGAAAAGCCTGAAATCCTATTACTAGACGAGCCTACGAACTATTTGGATGAACAGCATATCGAATGGTTGAAGCGCTATTTACAGGAATATGAGAATGCATTTATCTTGATTTCGCATGATATTCCATTCTTGAACAATGTGGTTAACTTGATTTATCACATGGAAAACCAAGAGTTGAATCGCTATGTTGGTGACTATGATAACTTCTTAAAAATTCATGAAATGAAGAAGCAACAGTTAGAGTCTGCTTACAAGCGCCAACAACAAGAAATTGCTGATTTGAAAGATTTCGTTGCTCGTAACAAGGCAAGTGTTGCGACTCGTAATATGGCGATGTCTCGTCAGAAGAAGCTCGACAAAATGGAAGTTATTGAATTGGGGAAAGAGAAGCCGAAACCTGAATTTAACTTCAAAGAAGCTCGGGCAGCTAGTCGTTATATTTTCACGGCTGAAGATCTTGTTATTGGTTACAATGAACCACTTTCTCGCCCTCTGAATTTGAAAATGGAACGCGGACAAAAAATTGCATTCGTGGGTGCAAACGGTATTGGTAAGTCTACTCTTTTAAAAAGTATACTTGGGTTGATTGATCCAATTTCGGGTAAAGTGGAACGTGGTGAGTATCAACACATTGGTTACTTCGAGCAGGAAGTTAAACAGTCTAACTACAACACTTGTATTGAAGAAATTTGGAGCGAGTTCCCTAGTATGAATCAGGCTGAAGTCCGAGCGGCTCTAGCAAAATGTGGATTAACGACGAAACATATTGAAAGTAAAGTTGAAGTCCTTTCAGGTGGAGAAAAAGCCAAAGTTCGATTGTGTAAAATTATTAACACAGAAACGAATTTATTAATTCTAGACGAACCTACCAATCACTTGGATGTGGACGCAAAAGAAGAATTGAAGCGTGCTTTAAAGGCATATCGCGGAAGTATTTTGATGGTATCTCACGAACCTGATTTCTATCGTGAAATCGCGACTGATATTTGGAATTGTGAGGATTGGACTACGAAAGTGTTTTAAATAAAGATTAAGGGGTACCCAGTGAATAAAAATTTCATTGGGTACCCCTTTTTATAAACCAACCAAAATTTTGAATAAAAATATACTTTAGATTTCTTATAAAAGCTCATCTAATCTAAAAGTTAGAATCTATTTCAATATTAATTTTGCAACAGCTTCCACATGTGCCGTGTGCGGGAACATATCCACAGGTTGAATATATTTAACATCATATTTTGAGCTTAAAGTTTGAATATCCTTTGCTAAGGTAGAAGGATTACAAGAAACATAAATAAGCTTCTCTGGTTTCACTTGCAAAATGGTTTGAAGGAGCTGGTTGTCCAATCCTGTCCTTGGTGGATCAACTACGATTACATCCGGTTTCCATCCTTTTTTGACCCATTTTGGCAATATCTCTTCTGCTTTACCCGGGACATATTTTGTATTAGTAAACCCGTGACGTTTTGCATTTTTCTTGGCATCATCTATGGATTCAGGGATAACGTCCATACCCCGGACCTCTGCCGCCTGGTCAGCAAGCCATAATCCAATCGTACCTACCCCACAGTAAGCATCAAGGACTTTCTCGTTTCCTGTCAGGTCTGCGGCTTTTTTCACCTCATCATATAACTTGACGGTTTGAATCGGATTCAGCTGAAAAAATGTTCTCGCTGATAACTCAAATTGTAAATCACCTAACGTTTCCTGGATGAATTCTTCGCCGGCAAGGGCAAGGGTTTCTTCACCAAAAATCAGTGAGGTTTTTTCACCATTAATATTTTGAACGATCGATTTTACCTGCGGCAGTCTTTGTTGTATTTCTTCAATAATAGACTGCTTCTTAGGCAATTCTTTTTGTGTGGTAATTAGGACTACCTGCAACTCACCCGTTTCCACTCCAACACGGGCGACTATGGTTCTAACAATCCCTTTTCTCGTCTTTTCATTATAAATCGGGATTTGCAGGTCCTCTAGAATCGTTTTTACCGTTGTGACCGCTTCATTCGTCTGGGAGTGCTGAACCGCACAATGCTCAATATCAATGAGCTGGTGAGAATTCATCCCATATAATCCCGCCAAGACCTTGCCATTTTTTTGTGCTACTTGGAAACTGCTTTTATTCCGATAGCCCCAAGGATTCTCCATCCCGATCGTTTGTCGGATATCAAGTTTGTCCGCCTTCAACTTTGAATGCCGTTCTAGGGATTGAATAATAATATCCTGTTTTTCTTTCAATTGCTGGCTATATTGTAAATGCTGAAGCTGACAGCCGCCGCATTGCTCATAAAAAGGACATGGAGCCTGAACACGATGCGGTGATTTAACTCGGATTTTTTTAATTTTTGCTTCAGCAAATTTAGGATTGATTTTGGTTGCTTCAACGACTACCTCTTCACCAGGCAAAGCCCCTGGCACAAATACTACCTGCCTTTTAAAATAACCCACGCCCTCCCCATTGATCCCGAGTCTTTTGATCGTTAACGGGAAGGTCTGTTTCACTTGTATCTTAATACCTTGTTCGGTCTTCATTTATGTTCACTCCAAATTTTTCAAAAGCTTGAGTTGTATTATAACATGTTCATGGAAAAAAGCCGAATTCTGCTGAATTTCGATTGGCTCCTTGATGGGTTGTTACTATAACGTACTGTCTCTTCAAATTTCTTACACAAAACTCAAGCTATAAAATACCAGAAAAATG
>NZ_JBALPZ010000103.1:0-3286 GCF_036965645.1 Neobacillus drentensis | reverse complement strand
CATTTTTCTGGTATTTTATCTTATCCACGATGCTCAAATGTTTTACAAGCGGTTTCCTCTACCGTATCAGCCTCTCTGCTCCTGTTGGGACCAATGACATAGATTGAATCTGCAACACATTGGTCACCTTCTGCCCAATACTTGCAATTCTCAACATTACATTTTACTTCCAATTTCATAAAGTAGCCCCCTCTAAAAAAGTTGTACTATACAGATACCCCTTTTAGAAGGAGATGAAACACCTACTGCTACTTACTACTTAGGTTTCGGAAAATCATCGAGGCTTTTGAATTTGTAGCCTCTCTTTTTCAAATCCTTAATCGCTTGTTCAAGTGCTTCGGCGTTATCTTTTGAAATGGAATGAAGCAGAAGTACACATCCTGGATGGATTTGCTTCATGATATTATTGTAGGAATATTGCCAGCCTTTTTGTTGATTCACATTCCAGTCAACAAAGGCAAGCGACCAAAAAACATGGGTGTAACCCTCTTCCTTCGCAATTTTCAGCGTTCTATCACTGAAAACACCGCGTGGCGGACGAAGATACTTCATTTCCTTTTGCCCAGTTACTTCTTTTGCTTTAACCTTAACCTTTTGAAGCTCCTCCCGGATTTTTGCATCACCGACTGCTGTAAAATCTGGATGGCTCCAGGAATGATTTCCGATAATATGTCCTTCTTTTACCATTTGTTTGGAGAGCTCAGGCTGCGAATTTAAAAAGTGGCCTGTTACAAAAAAGGCAGCTGGCACTTTTTCCTTTTTCAAGACTTCAAGAATTTTTGGCATGTAGCCATTTTCATAACCAGCGTCAAAGGTCAAATATAGGATTTTGGATTTCGGATCTCCTTTATAAAAAGCACCGTATTTGGCGAGAATCTGGTCGTACTGCGCGCCAGCTTCCGGAGGAATTTCATTCTCGGATTTTTTAAAACCCCAGTGGATTGGCTGATTGGATACAGCTGCATATGTACTTGTTGGGATTAGTAAGCACATGATCGCAAGGAAGATGATTAAGCGTTTCATCCGTGTTCCCCCTATTTTTTATTTATTTTATTGTTTGTTTTATAAGGGAAAAGGATAATTAGTAATTTATAGGAAATCTCTAGGGGGATGGTAGACACGGCCTTTTTTCGTTCCGGTTGAGGGTAAATTTAGCAATTCTAATTGATAAGAGGAGGACCTTCTTGTGGGTAGTTGAAGAAATTCTCGTAGTTCCAAATTGGTAATTGTGGTGTTAATAAGAAGAAAGAAATCGTTAATCGCTTCATGGATGCCTTCTTTAGAAATTTTTAGACAAACTGGGCAAATCCACTTATTTTTTTTGTATTCCATAGGCATGTATAAACAGTTTGAACAGCAAACCCCTGGTAAAATATCACTTTTATTAATCCCGAGTGAACCTAAAAAGTCTGATCTGTATGGGGTGTGTTTACTTAAAAGTAGTCTTTTTATTTTTCCAATCGTTTTTTGATCTACTCTTTCTTTATTGTAGTATTTCTCAAGTTCTTCAATTTTTTTCAAAAGGTTACTGGCCTTACAAATCTTTTTTTCTGCCTCATGGTACCCCTGAGCAATTTTAATTTCTGATGATGAATTAGTAAAAACAACTACGGTCTCAATAGGAATAGGAGGGATTTGATACTTTTGAAAAAAATATTGTAAAAGGATTTTATGCCTATTTACCTGTGAAATTGGATTATCATAGACCATTTTTATATTATTAATCTCTTGTGTTATCTGGTGTCTTTCCAATGTAAGTGTTCCTGAATAGTTTTTTGACTCTAAGAGAATGATTAGTTTTGGAGAAAGAAGGTGAGCATCCATTTGGAAGAAGGAATTCCTGACAGGAAGTCGGAGACCATGAAAAATATGATAATTCTTTTCAGGGAGTAAACCAAGAAAATAGTTCAACGTTTTCTCTCCTTTATACCCTGAAGCTAAAATCCTGATTTTTAACTCTACCTCTGCCATCATTGAATGATTACTCGGTAGTCTTCTTTGAGCAGCTTCTGCCTGTTGTAACGTTATGGGCTTAATTAATGTCAAGTCGAACAAATTGTTCCCTCCTTTAGCTAATTTATCATCTATTTCGACATTATTTTAAGAATTCCTCTTGTTTTTTTGAATCCACTTTACTGCTTTAAAGCTTTATTAACAAAATTCGGGGGGATATTAACAAAAATTTGAGGATATTAACAAAATCCCAGGATATATTAACAAAATTCCTTACCATATTAACAAAAATCAAATTATATTAACAAATCCCTCCAACAACCACAAAAAAGAGGACAGGTACACCGTTCACGCCTATCCCCCAAAACCCTCTTATTTAAAAACCGGCTCCTTAAACTGAGCTAATTTTTCCAATGAAGACTTATCTACATCCGCATGCAGACTGTTGCCGTGTGAGTCCATCGTTACAACAGCAGTAAAGCCTTCTACGCGCAGGTGCCACATTGCTTCTGGAATACCAAACTGCATTAAATCAACGCCCTCTACGCCTTTAATACAATCCGCATAATACTGAGCTGCTCCACCAATCGCGTTCAAATAAACCCCGCCATGCTCTTTCAACGCTGCCAATGTTTTCGGACCCATTCCACCTTTTCCAATGACGGCGCGGATACCAAACTTCTTCATGATATCGCCTTGATAAGGCTCCTCACGGATACTCGTTGTCGGACCGGCAGCCTTCACATGCCATTCGCCATTATCATCCTTCAACATAACCGGACCGCAATGATAAATAACTTGGCCATTCAAATCAACCGGTGCCTCATGGTCACTTAAATACTTATGAATCGCATCACGGCCGGTGTACATCAATCCATTTATTTGGACAACGTCGCCAACCTTTAACGACCGAATCTTTTCTTCTGTAATTGGTGCTTCTAATATAATCGCATCAGAAGCAGAAGAAGCAGCAGCTGTTTCCTTTTCAGCTTCCGTTTCAGCAAAATCAATAAACTCGCCTTCTTGGTAAGCCCACTCTTTAATCACACCCGTCTCAGCGTCTACACTCACACCTAAACGGCGGAATGCCCAGCAATTGTAGGCAACAGAAACGTAAAAGCTCGCAGGGATACGGTTCATCACGCCGATTTTGCAGCCTAAAAGGGTTGCTTCCCCACCGAAGCCCATCGTTCCAATTCCTAGTTTATTGGCATTTTCCATTACATACTCTTCTAGTTTGCGAAGATCCTCATTCGGATTGACATCTTCAACCGAACGGAATAATTGCTCTTTTGCTAAATCATAGCCTGATGAACGGTCACCACCGATTCCT
>NZ_JBALPZ010000102.1:2184-5620 GCF_036965645.1 Neobacillus drentensis | reverse complement strand
TTGTCCCAGCCTCTTTTTTGACTACTAACCTGTAGCTTTTTATTTTTCTAAATCATATATGATAGAATATAAGTAGTTTGATACAAAATAAGCTTGAGCTTTTCAGTGAAGGGAAAATATGAAGAACAAAAATACTCCAATTAATCCGAAGTTATATTACAGCACAGTGTTAGTGGTGATTGCACTTATGCTGCTTGGGCTGTTTGCTGGCAATCCACTTCTTCATCATCTTGGACCAGGCTATCTGACGCATGGTGTTTTAGTTTTCTTTTTATCTATTTGCTTATTAATTTACCCTTTATATAAGTCACATTTTTTTAGAATCATTATAATCGTCGTGGCATCTACATACTTTTATACCATCTTCTTTTTATATCCGAATACTTGGTCTAACTTTATATTTTTATGCTTTATACCTGCCATTTCCATTTTGTTTTTTGATAAAAAACTTTTTCATCTTTCCTTACTATTAAATACTTTCTCTATCATCATTCTTTTTAGCTATATTGCCATAGTTGATCGAGGGGAATTATATTCTTATATAAGAGAAGACTTAATTGGAAATATTATCAACTTTTTAGGAAGCCAGGCCATTCTTTATTTTATTTTTTACTTATCGTATGAACGGTTGAAGAAACAGAAGCTCTACTATGAGCAAATTAAACATTCAGAACGTCTGAAAACAACTGGACAGCTGGCTGCTGCGATGGCACATGAGATTAGAAATCCATTAACAGTTGTGAAAGGCTTCTTACAGTTATATGAAAAAGAAAATACATATAATGAAAATAGTAAGCGGCATTTTTCGTTAATGATTAACGAATTAAGCACGGCAGAACAGGTGATTTCTCAATATTTATCCATTGCCAAACCAGACAAAGACACTGAAACGGAACTAGTGAATGTAAAGGATGTTCTTCAAAGTGTAACGGACCTGCTCAACACTTATGGCCTTCTACATGATAATAAGATTGTACTAAGTAAGGTAGAGGATGGTTATATCGCTGCGAGTACCATTGAACTTAAACAATTATTAATTAATATTATTAAGAATGCCATGGAAGCATCAAAAGTTGGTGATTCTGTTGTCGTTACCTCTGAATGTAAAAAAGACTTGATTGAAATAAAAGTAATGGATTGTGGACAAGGGATGTCAAAGGAAGAAATGGAATCTCTTGGTACTCCGTTTTATTCATTAAAAAGTAGAGGAACGGGCCTAGGAATGATGATTTGCTATAATATTGCTGCAAAGTATAAAGGAACGATCCACTTTGATAGTGTTAAAGGTAAAGGAACAACGGTTACGATTCGATTTCCATCATAAAGAGCGGTGTTTTACTTGTGCTCAATAATCGGGTCAGATGGTAGAGTTGGAAAAAGGAAATCTATGTATAATCAGTGATGTAAGTTTATGTTTTTTATGTAATAATTATTTAGTAGAGATGTTAATTTTCAATTCATACGCAGTGAAAGTGGGAATCATAATGGCAACAGGAACACATATAGTAGAAATTCCAGTAGATGTACAAGCAGTTTGGGATTATGTCAGTGATCTTGAAAAATGGGCAACGTCAGTACCAGCCTATAAAGAACATAAAATCTTAAATGACAAGCAATCTATTTGGACATTTGAAGGTAGTGTGAAAGGTATTAAAAAAACAATACAAGCGCAGGTAGATATTACCGAATGGAATGAACCTTCAAATATTAAGTTTGAACTAAAAGGTTTATCAGATAATTTTACAGGAAGCGGTCACTTTACTGGAGAAGATGTTAATGGTAAAACAACAATGACTTGTACGGTGGACGTCCATGCAGGTGGATTAGCAGGTGCGATGCTAACACCAATTATTAAATGGGCTGTTCCAAAAGTAGCCTATCGTTTAACAGAATCTATCGCACGTAAAATTGCAGTATTCTCATAGTTTTCAAGTGATTGAAAGCTGATTCATTTTGGAGATACCTTGTCTGACAAATTATATTTAATAATTTTAAAATACTGTGCATCCTTCTAGGGTCACAGTATTTTTTTTCTTTTTATACGGGAATTTAGTTCACAATTTACGTTTGTACACACACGAATTGGGTGCGTTAATTTGATGAGAGACCCATCGAAAGACGATTTTTTCAGAAAGGAGGAAGCGGGATGGAAAAAAGATGAAATAATAAGAGAATGGTACATGACACACGCTTTCAATGGCGATGTTCCCGTTTACATGATGTTTGTTTACGTTTTCCTCGTCTTTGTCTAAAAAGACTTTTCAGCAGATAATAAAAATATACTTTTTAGGAAGGTGGGAACTTAAATGAGAAAATTTGTTAAAGTTGTAGCGAAAGCGATCGAACATCTTGGCAGTTGTTACGTAATGAAATAACTCAATCAAAAAAAGTAAGGATGTTTATCATTGAAAATTTATATTGAATTTCATATTGATCCACCGGAAGTCGTTTCTCAAATGTAAAAAAGAGAATCGGCTTTTTTGTTGTTTGTATGGAGAAATATTATCCCGACAGGCGTTTTGCTATATCGAAGTTTTTTCAAATGAATATGATGAGGGATAAGACTATAACTAGGAATGTACTTTTACCTAGGAAGGAGATGTTATATGTTTGAAAATGTTTCAATCATAATACCTTTTCAAAATGATTTTGGTCCTCGGCTTGATGCATTTTTATGGGTAAAAAAATTCTTTCAAACGACAATGCCTGGTGCCGAATTGATTGTTGGCACAACAAAAGGTGGCCGATTTAATAAAGCCAAGGCGGTAAATCTTGCTGCAAAGGATGCAAAAAGAGATATTCTTCTCATTGTGGATGCTGATACTGTGTTCGACCCTAACAGTATTCTAGAATCAATAAAATTGTTGCGTGATGCAGCATGGGTCATTCCATTTACGGAAGTATATGATGTTCCAATGGAAATGACAGAAAGAGTCATGGGAACGAAACCGGGCTGGCCGCTAAATGTAAAATTAGAAGAGTGCCAGAAAGTGAATTGGATGTACGATGGATTTGCCGGTAAAGTAAATCTTATTCCAAAAAGGAATTTTGAAAAAGTCGGTGGCTTTGATGAACGTTTTGTCGGCTGGGGAGGAGAAGATGATGCATTTGCATGGTCAGTGAATACCGTGTGCGGGAAATTTGTGAACTACGACGCTAAAGTATTTCATCTTTGGCATCCACCAGCGTTCAATTCAGATAGCAGTGGAAACGATGCTCTAGTTGCTCGGTACATGTTCGCAAATGGAAACAAAGAGGAGATGCTAAAAATAATTAGAGAACGCTAATTAAGTTGATAAGAATCGGAATCCGTAACCATCAACGGTCCTATTTAAGGTAACTGAATACTAAGTTGGCGGAAATAATGGGATAATTGGCGGAAAAAAGAGGAAAGTGGGCGGAATTAAATAAAAGGTCGGCGGAAAAAACAGAGAAA
>NZ_JBALPZ010000102.1:1895-2062 GCF_036965645.1 Neobacillus drentensis | reverse complement strand
AACAGAGAAACCGGCGGAAATCCAGCTTAATTCGGCGGAAACGGATCCTTGCTTTGAGATAAAAAAGGTAACTAAATACTGAGTTGGCGGAAATAATGGGATAATAGGTGGAAAAAAGAGGAAAGTGAGCGGAATTAAATATAAGGTTGGCGGAAAAAACAGAGAAA
>NZ_JBALPZ010000102.1:0-1868 GCF_036965645.1 Neobacillus drentensis | reverse complement strand
AACAGAGAAACCGGCGGAAGTCCAGCTCAAGTTGACGGCCGCTAAATTCCGCCAAGCCATTAAAAATGGCCATTTAAAATTGCACCGGCTCCAAGCCCACAACCAAAAATCCAATTCACATCCAAGTTCACCCTCAAAAAAAAACCAGCTCCCACCGACAAATTCGATAGAAAACTGGTCCACTTTTCTAAACATCCACTAACTTACTCCGCCGGCACTCCTCATGAAACGCCCGCAGCCGTTTCGTCCGCTCCATCAGCGTCTCCAGGAAATAATCCCAATCATCCACACGCTTCAACTTCTTATACAACGTCCGAAGCTTCTTCAAATGCCGCACCGCCATCTTATAGCTCGACCGATTCTTCTGATCAATCTCCCGCTGTGCCGTCTGATGAAGCATACCTAGCAGCACTTCGGGCCGTTCCTTCTCAATCACCTTCAAGCGATCCTTCGGCAAATCATAAAAATCCAGCCCGACAAATGCTTGAAGCTCACCCCAGCGGTCATACTGCTTGCGCTCAAACAACAGATACTCATACTCCCCAAAACTATATGGCAGCATCACGAGCAAAGCGCGCTCATACAAATCGAAACGATCATTCTCCCCGCAATAGTTGGTTACACTTTTAATCGCACTCCGAGCAAACGTCACACAGCTATGATAACCGCCTAACGCCGTCAAATAGGCTTTCACTTTTTGCAAAAATAACTCTATCAAAACTCCAACCCGGCGCCACGCCTTCAAAACGGACAAATACTCAATCCAATAAAGCAGATAAGGGACAATCTCCTCATCTTCAAATTGGCCAATCAGCTTCAGCGCCGCCTCATCATTCCCAATGAGCAGATTGAGGTGAATCCCGGCGACCATTAGGACCAACGGGTTCTCCCAATCCTGAAGCCCTTTTAGTGCGGCCTGAATTTTGGTCAACTCAGCCTCACGCCATGCCTTCTTTTTGAAAAAAACCACCCACAAATGCCGGTACAAGAAAATCCGTTCATACTCCAGCCCATGGGCACAACGCAAGAGGTCAAATGCGTCATCCTTTAGCCGCTCAATAAATTCATCAAACGCAAACGGCAGAGACTGTACGCCAATTTTTATCGCGAGTTCTTCCGCATCATCTATCAAATTGTGAAATAAGTGAAGATAGGCACGCTTTACCGTATCCTCATCATGGCCCAGCGACTCACTTAGCGCCGCCAGTTTCCGGAATGACACCACAATTGCAACCATTTCATATAGCAGCCGCCATTCTTGCTCAACCGGCGCGCTCGCATGGATACGCCGCTCATAAATCCCGTACAGCTCCGGAATGACATAGGGGCTTGTATACTTTTTCGATGCAAGCAGCGTATCAAAACTCACCTCAAACGACTGCACCCAACGGCTGTAGTCCGGCTTCATAATGCTGTTTGCTTTAACTAAATCCTTCGCCGTCTGCATACCCCAGTCGGAAGCTTCCTTTTGCTCGCGGGCAGGTTCACGCCAAGCCGTTACCCAGTCTCCGACACTGCCAAACTTGGAAAAAGCCGCGAAAAAGGTCGCCACCTGGTGACGGCAAAAGCCCTCGGCTGGACAGGTACACGTACTCATCGAGGCAAAGACTAAATCGAGCTTCACATAAACACGCGTCACGTCTTGGACCATAGAGGTAATTTTATCATTGAATATTTGTAATTGCTTCACCACCCCTTGACGGTAAAGCATTAAACCCTTTTGAATAAGCTTCGCATCCTCTGTATCAGTAGGAACGAGCATCTCCCGAACCTGTTCCTCAAAATGTTCCATTTGTTCACTAGCAGGTGTGGACTCCAAGGCCGCAACCCCCTTTAAAAAAATCCATATTCCTCTATTATAACCAAAA
>NZ_JBALPZ010000101.1:0-3957 GCF_036965645.1 Neobacillus drentensis | reverse complement strand
CACCGCCTTCCAGGCACGAAGGCACTTTTTAGTCGGAGAAACTTGTTATATCAAAGTTTGTTCAATTTATTAAATGAATGCTCACATTATTGCTCACAAATCATGAAAATTTTTAACCATTTCATCTAACTTAGTAGCCACTTCTTGTTGCATACTTGGAAGAACATGACTATAAATATCGAGTGTAATTCCTATCCTTGCATGTCCTAATCTTTCAGAAATGATTTTCGGATTAATGTTTTGACTGATTAGCATAGTTGCATGTGTATGTCTTAAATCATGAAACCGTATAACAGGAAGCTCCACTTTCTTAACATCCTTTTTAAAGCCTCTGATTAGATTTGATGGTTGGACAGGACGCCCAAGCTTTGTACAAATGACTAAATCGTTATCTTCATAAACTTTACTGTGCTTTAATTTGTTTTCGTTACATTTTTTTCTTTCCTTTTTCAATTGCTGTATTAGTGCCTCTGGTATAGTTATTGAACGTAAGCTTGATTTTGTTTTTGCTGCATTCCTTAGTTCTTTTCCATCATGTGATAAGGTTTGTCGGATGTAAATTATTTTGTTTTCAAAGTCAATGTCTCTCCATCTAAGACCCAATATTTCACCTTGACGCATACCTGTGAAGATTGCGAGTAAATAAGCCGTTATATACTGACTTGGTCGTTTGACATTTGACACTTGACCTAAGAAGAAATTGACCTCATCTATATCCCAAACGTTCATTTCAGTTTTTTTGATTTTTGGAAGATCAACGAGGTAGGCAGGGTTTTCTTTAATGATTTTTAGTTTTACCGCTTTTTTGAATGCCACCTTTAACACATCAATTAATTTATGAATGGTGCTTGGTTTTAGCGTGGTAAATTCTAATAAATCATTCACGTAATTTTGAAGGAATATTGGTGTTATTTCATCCATTTTAAGTTTTGCCATTCTAGGTGCGATATAAATATCATAAAATGCCAATTGGTTGTTGTATGTTGTTCGTTCAACACTTGATTTTCTTTCTTTAAACCACATTTGAAAATACTCACTTACAGTCACTTTTTGTGGATCAAAAAAAGTTCCTTCATTTACTTCATTTAGTACCTTTGTTAGTGCTTTTTCTGCCTCGGCTTTGGTTAAAAAACCTCGTTTCATTTTCTGTTTTCTTTTACCATTAGCATCTTTTCCTATATCCACTACAAAGTAATATTTTCCTGTCTTTTTGTCTTTTTTGATACTACCTTTCACTAATTAGAGCCTCCTATTTGGCTCTTAACTGCTTGTATTGTTTTATTTTATCACAATTCTAAAATACAGCTATTAAAACTCCTATAATTGCAATCCCAAAAAGTGTCTTTATAACTTCATCTGGAATTAACTTTTCTTTAACAACAAAAGTGCCGTATGAACCCTTAACTTTTACTAATTTAATTGATCGTGGCATTTCCTCACTATATGATACAAACCTTCCTTTCTTATCACGTGGAAAATGAACCTTTTCTACCTCTCCCTTTAATTTTTCTGTTTTTAATTTAGGCATAAAAGACACCTCCACTGTTGATTTTTATGTATGCTTGTCCATTGATGATAATATCCTTTGTCCCCAGAATTTAAAATTTTATACCATTAAACTATAAAAATATTATTAATATGAAATAAGTTGATAATAGATTAATATTTAATATGAAATAAGTTAATAAAAATCTACGCCAAATTAAATTTGTATAAAAAAACCACCAATTCAACTGGTGGTTTATTATTGTCACTCTTTTCACTCTCTAAGCTTTTGCCCCTTTGTACTATAATACAAATTGATTATCGCTTTAGCCATTAAATCAAGATTTGGTTCGTTTGCCCTTGTTCTAGTGCAAGGAGGTCTTCTTTTCCCTGTAATCTTTGAGTAGACTATTTCTTCTTCATTATCTTGCTTATCTTTCTTCATTTTTCTTTTCTTCTTTCTTTTCCTTATAGGTTCCAATTGAAAGTAGATATTTAGCAATTTCTACTCCATCGAATTCTTTACTGACAGTTTGAATTATTTTTATTGTTTTTTCATTCCTTATTTTCACCCGATCTATTCTTTCTTTTTAGTTGTTCATTAATCAACAGATTTTCTTGAAGCATTATGATCGCTTTTGCAACCAATGTTATATTAGGTTTATTCTTTACTCTAACCAAAGCATTAGTTGTTTTACATTTGTAAATCATCTCATAAACTTGATGTTCCATTCCTCTCACCTCATTTCCGAAGAACCAACATTATACTAAATAAGATATAAAGAGTCAAAATTTTCAGTTAATATTAATTAAGTTGATAATGTAAAAAGAGCGACAAATAATGTCACTCCTTAAATGCTTAAGCAATAAAATTTATCATTGTTTGATGGTCAATCACTTCTTCAAAGTCATTTGGTTTCCTTAGACTTATCCCTCTTCGACTTAAGACAGAAAAAATTAAACCAAGTTCATAATACATTTGCTTTGTTAAAATATCCTTTCCAATGTTTTTATTTATCTCATTGTAAAAGGCAATTAAAACATCATTGGGTAATTTCTCATATAAATCCATTTTAAGAACGCCCTCTCAAAATTTACTAATTTATTAATTAATTTTAAAACACAAGGAAAGCGTTTTCGATAATTATGCTATTTGTTCATTAAATTTTCATTTTGTTTGGTCATAAAGAAAGAGTGACGGTTAGCCACTCTTAGTACATAATATGTCACATTTAATTATCCATGAAACCATCCCCTTAATTAGGTACAATACAGTTTATTTATTAATCCTTATCGAATTATCATGCCAAGCTACTTTTAAATAGTCCATAATCGCATGGGAGTCATAACCCCATTTATTCACCTACTAAACCATCACCATCTCGATCATCCATATATTTATAGAGCCACGAATCCCGTGTAATTGGCATTTTAAAGCCAGCAGCTTTAGCTTCAGAGATCGTAACTTGTCCATTATGATTGGTATCTACCTTACTAACATCTTCATTACTATTTACCGTTTGGTTTGCTGGTACATTGTTTGTTTTCGGTGGTGTACTCTTCGTACCTGTTGTTGTCCCTAAATTTTTGTTCACTTCATCTGGGTTTACATTGTCAAAATCATCTGTAATGGTTCTGCCCTGAATTTTGTATGTGAATTTATAATGGTTCGGAATTTGCGTCTGAGTATTTGGATATTGAATTACTGCTACGAAATCTGTACAACCTCCTGCATCTCTAATCACTTTTTCCATATAAGCTTGGTCGCCGTGCCGATTGAGAGTGCTGTCTTGAGGTGTAATGTTATATGCATTTGATACTCCCCCAAGCGAGTCAGCAATCACATGCCCTTTATCCAAGGTTGGACTCTCTGTACCAGGAACATTTGCTTCATCAGAGTAATATCTACCTGATGACGTGACATGTTCAGTATTCGAATTTTGAAGTGTTATATTTTTTGCCTCAACACGAATTAGCTGTCCGTATTCATTGGTAAAAGCCCAATATTCCCTGTCGCCAAACCCGACATCAACTCTGACATTCGGCTTTCTATAACCTGACATATCTCCGCCATCTACTACAATTAGTGTATATTTACTGTAGTCAAAGTCACCATTAACACTTGTTATCGTTGGTGTACTAGTGGCAGGAACGCTTGGACTCACTACGCTTTTACTAGTCGTTTTTTCCGCTTCGTCGTCAGTTGTACTTTTTTTGCTTTCAACAGTGGCTGCTTTCTTTTTGCTTACTTCTTGAGTTTTATTTATTTTTGGATTTTCCTCTTTGCTAGTTGTTTCATTTGATGAACAAGCTGCAAGGAAAACTAATAAAAACGCCATAAATAAGTAGGTTAATTTCTTCATAAATTGTCCCCTTTTTATAAACATTTGTAGAAATACCCATACTATTATACTGCTAAAATACTTCAAAAAACGAATAAATTTATAAACCAGAAAAAATGACCGCCGCAGC
>NZ_JBALPZ010000100.1:0-5970 GCF_036965645.1 Neobacillus drentensis | reverse complement strand
TTTTCGTATGTGAATTTTAGAGACATTTCGAATTCCTCCTTAAATTTTGGTTTTTTTCAATTAATATATAGCAAATCGAATCTTAAAGATCTTTGATCGCTTCAAGTGCTGCTTGTGCACATTCAACGTCCTGCTCTGGTGAACCGCCAGAGACACCAATACCGCCAACCAGTTGGCCTTCAAGAAAAATGGGTAGGCCTCCACCTAAAATGGTCATTTTGTTAACTTGCAATAGTCCTTGTAATACTGCCGGATTATCTTTAATCGCTTCGTACCAATCAGCTGTAGGCATTCCAAACCCAAGTGCGGCATAAGCTTTCGTTTGGGCGATTTGAGCTGGAAGAAGATTCGCTCCATCCATTTTAATAAATCCGGATAAGTTCCCGCCGTCATCAACAATGGCAATGTTTTGTTTTATTCCCAATTCTTTAGCCTTACTAATAGCCAAATCGAACATTTTAAGAACCAACTCTTGCGGCAAAACCGCTTTTTTCGGTATAGACAATACAGCCATTTTTTTCATTCCCTTCATTTTGTATATTTTAATAATTTAATAGAATATTTAGTTGATACATTTATTTACGAATTAAAGAGTTCAGTTAATAACCTTCTCTTAATGTCCGCGCAATCATGATTTCCTTTGGGTCCCCTATCTTCAAGGACGGGTAACGTTCAAGCACTTTAGGATCGTGCGCAGGCAGCACGATACAGTCCATCCTGCGTATCAGATCCATAGCGGCCAAGACGTTCTCGAAGTTGTAGTAGTAACCAATAGGAATATCCGCTTCTAGGTTCTCATACATGTAAATCTCGTCACCGGGGATAATAACCGTCCCCTGTGCAGTCTCCACTGTCACCATCTGGTGGCCAGGGCTGTGGCCGCCGGTCCAAATAACGCGGATGCCAGGTAATATCTCAACGTCACCGTCTACTAACTGTAGGCGTTCCCACGCCTCGTCCACCAGCCAGCCGAACACTTCACGCGGGAAGCCCACCCGGGGAGCGTAGCGCTTATTTTCAGGACTTAGATTATAGTGCCACTCGCGACGGTTGATGATGATTCGAGCATTCGGGAAGAGGCGAGCATTTATATAGTGGTCAAAATGTAAGTGCGTTAGTATTAACATATCTACGTCCTCGAGCACCACACCTGCATCTCTCAGCAGCTCCTCCGTTGTTCGACTTGGAACGGAAACGAAGGACCTCTCCTGTTCTTCGGTCAAATAGTCTTCTAAGTTATCTATCCCGGTATCGATAAGAATGGTATGTCCTCTGCCTCTTACAAGATAGAAGTTTTGCACGATCTTGACCGGATCGTGTCGACCGAAAGCGTGCAGATAAATGACGGTACCCGGTGCGACCCACTCCCCATTGTTCAAGATGTTGACGGTGTACATAAACTTAGTTCACCCTTTCTGATGTTTTGCGGCACTTTTTCAACCGTCGTCAATGACTAACGAGCGAGTTCGTAAAGTCTATACCTCTCCTCCGCGTCTGCTGCTAGCTCTATACCCAAACCCGGTCCTTCAGGCGCGCTGACGTAACCGTCTTTCAAGAGTATAGGTTCTTTCAGCATCCCTTCCCAACCAGGGCCACCATAGGCATCATACTCGATCAATGGGGCATTAGGGCATGACAAAATCAGATGCAGACCCGCAGCTAAGCCGACACCCATTCCGGACGAACAGGCAATATGAGGGACGCAGGTAATGTTCCAAGCACTGGCCATGTCAGCTACACGCTTAGCCTCAGAGATGCCGCCAACGCTCACACAGTCAGGTTGGAGCACGTCGAACACTCTTGGCTCGAGAAGGTCTATATATTCGTAGCGAGAGAGCATGGACTCGCCACCAGATAACTGCATATTGACGCGTTCGGATAACCAGCGATGTTCGTGGATGTATTGACTTAAGCTTCTGGACCTGATCGGCTCCTCTAGCCAAACGACGCCAAGTTCCTCAAACACACGAGCCATCCTGAGAGCAGTCCTCCGATCATACGCCATGTTAGCGTCCACCATCAGATCCACCTTATCTCCTACCGCCTTCCGCACTCCAGATACAATAGCCTCGTCGGTCTCCAATCCTAGTCCAACCCTTAACTTCAATGCCGTATAGCCATCCTCAACCGCTTTCACACACTCCGGCACGATTTCCTCAGGTCCTTTCAGACTCGGTGCAAAGTAAGCTCTCACTTTCGTTTTGGCCGCCCCTAGGAGCTTATAAATAGGCTGATTGGTGATCTTACCGAACAGATCCCATAGTGCAATATCAACACCACTTAAGGCATAAGTCTCAATACCACGTCGTCCCCACATATGGGTGGCACTAAACATTCGCTCCCAAAGCATAGCGATTTGTGTAGGATCCTCACCGATAAGTAGGGGGGCGAGTCTCTCATTGATGATGGGGCCGACTGTCGAAAAGTACTCTGCCGAGAACCCAGCCTCCCCTATTCCGTATAAACCCTCATCGGTGGAGACCTGTACAATAATACCTCCCTTTACGTTGACTTCCATGGCTCCCCAACGTAGAGGCTGATCAAGCTTTACACCTAGCGGGAATGCCCTTACATTAGTAATCTTCATTTCTATTCCCCTTTCCTTTCCTTAAGATGAGGGATTAAATCAGCCCAATCATATTCTTCTACGTAATACTCTTTAACATTGTATTTTAAGGTATTGGTATCAGCCAATGATTTAGGTCCAGGGAAGCCGATCACTTTCCAACCAACGTAATCCTTGTTACCCCCGTATACCGGGTCGCAATAGTATCCTTGACGAGTGTGCAGAACCAAAGCACTGAAGAAGTCTAATCCCTCGTCAAACGTACCTTGGAGAAAAGTATTATGCTCACCCGAAGTATCAAATTTCATATGTTCCGGCTTCGGCCTTCCTGAAAGCTCAACCAGAACTCCATCCTGCTGTTGTACACTCAAATTCTTAAAAGAAGAATCGTACTTCTCATGCGAGATCTCGTCTAGCTGTCGGATCCCCTGACGATAGGTCTCCTGCATATCTGCCATACGTTCTCTCCAGGCCTCTACCTCTTTTCCTGCTATCTTTAGAAATCCTCTGCCATCTGCAGATGCATAAATGTAATCAATACTTGAAAGGTAACGGTCTATAAATCGAACCACACCTGCCTCTCGAGCTCCAGGATCATGATCTGTTGGTATAATCCGAGCTGTCGCCTCTTCGATTGTTTCCCACTCATGTTGGGAAAAAAATAAGCGAGTGTCTGACTCTTGATCTACTGGAGAATTTATAACCGGCCAATCTGCTTTGCTTGTCATAAGAAACACCCTCCTTTTGGTAAAATAGCTCCGGGAGATTACTTCACTTTAAAGCCATTTTTTGATATATTTATATTGGATAATCCTGACTATAAGTTACTAACAAGGCACTTTAATATGTTAAATCTATACATAAAATATCATTTACTTCTTAAATACCCCACTGCACTTGTTATTCGACATATTGTGCTTGACGTCCCTTCGCATGAACTTCAGCGATATAATCACAGACCCTCCAAGCATTAGCCATCATTGTTAGTGTAGGATTAACCCCTAAGGATGTAGGGAAACTACTTCCATCTAGTATGTAGAGGTTATCAACATCGTGTGCCTGGCACCACTTGTTCAAAACACTCTTAGATGGATCGTTACCCATTCTAGCAGTACCATGTTGGTGACAGGTATTACCGGTTAATTCATTTTCGGGAATTACCTTGATGGTCTTCGTCGCTCCAGCTGCCTCGAGGATTTCAACGTTTTTGTTTATCATCCACTTCGCCATGTCAATGTCGTTCGCGTGTGGTTTATATGTGATTCTCGCAACAGGTAAACCCCAGGCATCCTTGACATCGGGATCAAGGTCCACTTTGTTAGATTCTTGAGGCAGATCTTGAAGGATAATACCAATTTTCATTGAGTGGTTGTAGAAGTCGCGATCAGCATCCTTCATGGCTATCCCCCACTCTGGTCTGTCAGGACAAACCCAGTTTATAGGGTGTCCAACTTGTGAAGAAGAGGTAATACAACCGCCGATGTATCCCCTTTTCTCATCAGTCTCGTAGAACTGCATCGAGCCTGCGCTGATGTAGTGGCCAGCAAAACCGTGAAGAGGATCATGGAAATCCTTGTCAAAAATGCCTGTTGCGAACGCGTATTCATGGAATGTAGCGTACTTTCCAACCAGTCCACTGCTATTCGCCAAGCCGTCTGGGAATAAGTTAGACTTCGACATAAGTAGCAACCTCGATGATTCTATAGCTCCAGGACATAAAATAACGATGTGAGCCTCTTGTTCAACCTCGTGACCATCAGAATCGATGTAGATTACTCCTTTAGCACGACCTTCTTTATTTACAGTGATTTCACGAATCATACAACCTGTTCGCAGGTCGCAATTTCCAGTAGCTAAGGCCTCGGGGATAAAGTTAGTCAGTGTGCTTGACCGAGTGGTTCCTGGATCTCCGTACTGATTCCAAAATCCTGTGAAGTTTGCTGGAGTTCTTCCCCGATATGGCTTCGAAATTGAAGCATGTGGAATAGGAAACGCATTTACCCCTAGCTTCTCAGCACCCTCGTAAAATTTCTTCCCAAACTTGGTAGGTGGCAAAGGCGGTGTAGGGTACCCTTTACTCCGTCTTGGTTCATACTTGTTTGCTTCTGCAAGTCCAGATACACCAAACTCCCACTCAACCTTAGTAAGATAAGGCTCAAGATCATCATAAGTAATAGGCCAATCCGCCAGATCCGCACCTTCAACATCACCATGTAGAGTGTGCATCTGAAAGTCTTGTTCTAATGGACGAGGGACCCAACCTGCCCAGTGAACCGTACCACCGCCTACCATCTGCGGAGTAGGTGAAAACTGAAACGTCCTTGCTTTAGCATTTTCATCTGCTCTAACGGTCCTTGGGCTAATCTTCGGGTCCGGCCAAAGATAGTTTCGGTTAAGATATTTAAGTTCATCACCCGAAAAGTTTTCTATCTTCATACGAGGACCTTTCTCAAGCACGACTACCTTTAATCCTGCTTCTGAAAGCACTTTTGCGGTGGTTCCACCAGTGGCACCTGCCCCTACGATACATACATCGACCGGATCTGGCTTCTTAATATACGTCATATAGTTGTCTTCCCCTTTCTAGCGGGTTTCCTTCCGCAAAATGGATGGTTTTAACTATTTGTCCATCCATTTTGCGAAGTATTTTTATTTTCTTTGTCAAATATTAAATTAGAATGAATAGAATGATAGTTTTCTTTCAATACTATTAATCCCTCATAATAATTGGTGCGCACCGCTTAAACCTTACTTACTACAGACACACGTTCTAAGTATCCAACGATTTCACGGGCGAAGGCTGGTAAATCGACAGGTGTTCTTGCCGTAATTACGTTCCCATCACACACTACCTCAGCATCTACCCACTCGCCTCCAGCGTTAACTACATCATCGCGAATTGGCAGGTATCCCGTCGCTTTCCGCCCGCGTACTGCACCCGCAGAAACTAGCATCCATCCACCGTGGCAAATAGCTGCTGTTAGTTTTCCAGACTCGTATGCTCCTCTGACCAAATCAACCATTGATTTATGAAGTCGCATATGATCTGGGGCAAATCCACCAGGAACGATTACAGCGTCAAACTCATCAACATTCACTTCATCTGCTGATTTGTCAGCGTCCATTGGATAACCAAGCTTACTATGATAAGTTGATTTTGTTCCAGAGCCAACAACTACAACCGTTGCCCCCTCCTCTTGCAATCGATATACTGGATACCAGGCTTCCATTTCCTGATAATCGTCTTCGATGAGTAATGCGACTTTCGTACCTTTTAATTTCATTTCAATTTCCCCCTCCATTAATTCCTCTAGTGGTACAATCTATCAATCTTTTATATTAAGCTTGCTGTAAGTTCTTCTTTGCTGCTTCCACTCTTTCGAATAGTTCGTAACTAGTGATAA
>NZ_JBALPZ010000099.1:0-9144 GCF_036965645.1 Neobacillus drentensis | reverse complement strand
ATTCAACATAATGCTATTTACTCTGAAAAAGATTTTATTTTTAAACCTGATAAATTTAAATGAAGGAAAAGTTCGCTTATGAGATCAATTATTTGGAAACATTTGATGGAGGATAGCCCTTAATCAATTTAAACACATTGCTAAAATAGGAGACATCATTGAATCCGCACCGTTCAGCAACTTCAGTTACAGAAAATCCACCTGTGGACAACAACATCTCAGCATTATTGCAACGAATTAAATTCAAATATTCTTTGAACGTGTAACCGGTATTTTCTTTAAAAAGCTTACCGAAATAAACCGGATGAAGATTGAAGAGCGTGGCTATTTCAGACAATTCAAGTTTAAATGGGTAGTGCTCATTAACATAATCCAACACTTTTTTCACTCTTAAATCTGTTTGTATATAAGACGACTTTTTAGAGGAAATCAATAGAAGCTTATGGATAATCAGCATAAATAGAGCTCTAGCTTGCATGATATATCCCGGCTGCTTACTCATCCATACCTGTGTGAATTGTTTGATATAACTTCTAATCTCACTCGTAATGACATTTTTCGTCACGGGCTCCAATGGCAGAGCGATAGGACTGCCCTCCGGTGTCCAATTGAAATTAAAAGCGAAAGAATGCATTGGATTTTCGTAGAATGTATGTGCTTCGCGAACACTGCCCTCAGGTATGTATATGACGTCTCCGGGCTCGACAGTGTATTTTACTCCATTAATGAAATAATTGGATTTCCCTGCTACAACGAAAGTCAGGTCCTGGAAGCCAATTTTTTTGTTAATAATTTCCCAATCGGGAAAACAACGTCTATCAACAAAAAGAAGAATATGCGGAACCAAGTTTTGAAGCATTTCCATATCCATGTGTACACCCCCTTTATTAACTTAATAGAATGGGGCTATATTATCAAGAAGTAAAATTACAGGTTCATATTATCAAGGAAATCCTTTAAGATCATGGGACAATGGAATTTGAAAAAAATGAGCTTTTGGTACTGTCTGTAGCAGTATTCAACGTAAAGGAGGTGATGGGACGACAAATAATGATTCTGCAATGAATAGGTAGAATGAAACATAAATTTCAATTTACTAGAAAAAGAAAGCGCTTAACAAGGATTTTTAACACCAATGGGAATGAACATAGAAAACCACATTCACAAAAAAAGGGGAAATATTCTTCTTGGAGGAAATATTCATGGAAAATAAACGATCTTTTAAACGACTGATTAATAGAGCCGCTATGGGGGCCTTGTCTCTATCACTATCAGTACTGCTGGTGGCTCCAGTCTTAAATAGCGGTTCAATAAATGCCGACGCGGCCACCACCGACTTACCTCCCGCAGGACTAACCTACGAAAATTACCCAGCTCTAAAGGATGTCTATAAAGATTACTTCTCCTTTGGTATCTTTGGTAAAGGGGCGATGGAGGAAACGCTTTACAATTACGCTTCTTATACACCGGGTAATGAGATGAAACCTGAGAGTACTCAAAATGAAAAAGGCATTTTTACCTACACTAGTGCTGATAATGCGATGAAAACCTATTCTGATAGAAACCCAGATATGCTTTTCTACGGACATACTTTAGCGTGGCATTCACAGACACCTACGTGGATGTGGGATGCACCACCAGCTAGATACGGTCAGCCAGGTACATTCGATCGAGAAACGGCTCTAGAAAACCTCAATACTCATATTGAAAATGTACTCGGCCACTATGGCAGCCACATTAAAGCTATTGATGTTGTAAACGAGGCTATTGGAAACTCAATTCCTGGCGATTGGAAAGCGTCCTTAGCCAAAGGGGAAGGCTGGTATATGGCGCTAGGCTCGGAATGGGTAGAGCGTGCCTTCTTGAAAGCAGCCGAAGTTGTTGACAGAAATGGATGGGATGTCAAACTAATCTACAACGATTTTGGTCTTGATTCCCCGGCCAAAGCTCGTGTTGTTTATGAGATGGTAAAAGCTATTAATGAAAAGTATGCAGGTGTACGGCCAAATGGTAAACCTTTGATTGAAGTGATTGGTATGCAGGCACACTACAACCTCTCTACTAATGTAAAAAACGTTGAGGAAAACATCAAACTGTTTGCGACACTCCCAGGGGTCAAGGTTAACATTACCGAGATGGACATTGCTTTACCACCCGGTGAACTTACTCCTGAAAATGAAAATAATCAGGGTATGAAATATGCTGAATTATTCCAAATCTATCGAAAGTATGCTGCAGGTCCAGCCAATACTACTGGCAATCCAAAGGTTATCGACACAGTGAAACTCGCTGGCGTGAGAGATGTATTCACAGGCTGGAAAGGCGGCGAGTTTGCTATGCCGTATAACTATGAAGGACGGGCCAAACAAGCATTGCTGGGTATTCTATATCCTGCCGAGTTTCTTGCAACCCATGATTACATTGAACCGGAAAAAGAAGAGCAAAAGCAAATCGACGGTGTCTATGTGTATGATACTGGAAAAGGAGACAATTGGTCTGGTGCAAATATCATCCTAGGTAACGACGCAACCCAGTGGCCATGGTCCACAACAGATGACGGCGGCAAAGTAGCTTTCACTCCTGAAAAAGATGCAACCTACCGTTTAAGTTTTAACTACACCGCAAAAGGGACAACCTCTA
Source organism: Neobacillus drentensis (assembly GCF_036965645.1). Classification (GTDB taxonomy): domain Bacteria; phylum Bacillota; class Bacilli; order Bacillales; family Cytobacillaceae; genus Neobacillus; species Neobacillus drentensis_D. Next base: position 6,504 of record NZ_JBALPZ010000099.1, on the reverse strand, counting down.
TTCGTGTACGTTGGTTAAAAGATAATTCAAATGGTAGTTATACTAGTGCTGATGGAGCGAACGTAAACAGCCACCCGTATTCTGCTAACCAAGTGGCTAAGTATTTACCTGCGTATTTCAACAGTGGTATGGTGAATATGGGAAGCTACACCTTAACGACTGAAATAAAATTAGATGGTTCACAACCTGCTGATGGTCTGATTGGTAACATCGCTATTCGTGGCGGCGGAGGTGGTAACGCCTTCACAATCAACTGGATTAAGGTGGAAAAAGTTGGAACGAACGGAGAGCCCGATAAACTTGTTGTTAATTGGCCAGAGGGTATAGATAGTGAGGCTCCAGTAACTACAGCAAGCGGTGTCCCAACGAATTGGACCAATCAAGACGTTTCGGTACAATTATCAGCTACTGATGAAAATTCAGGTGTTGCGAAAACCGAATATAAGATTAACAATGGCGAGTGGGTCCCTGATACAAATGGAATTCAAGTCACCACTGAAGGTGTGAATACGGTTTACTATCGGAGCGTGGATAAAGCCGGGAATACGGAAGTAACAAAATCGGTGGAAGTGAAGATTGACAAAACCGCACCAACTTTAGCCTTTTCATTCAATCCATCCGTCATCACGGATCGAAATCATCAGATGGTTCCAATAACGGCGACTGTCAATGCAAATGACTCATTATCAGGCGTTGCCTCTGTGCAGCTGGACTCTATTGTCAGCAATCAGTCCGATAATGGGATTGGTGATGGAAATACGACCCAAGATATTCAAGGAGCTGATTTCGGTACATTGGATACAAATTTTCTGGTCCGTGCTGAGAGAAGCGGCAGTGGAGACCGGATTTATACCGTAACCTATAAGGTGACTGACAATGTGGGAAATTCTACTGTTACCGCTCAAACGATTACCGTGAAACACGACAACTCCAGTCATTAAAAAAGTTAAAAGCAGTGATACGTGTAATATCACTGCTTTTATTACTTAAAAAAATTAGAACATAACGGTAAATAAACTTAATTTCTTCATTTACAACTGTGGTAGAACCAATAAAATACCATTCTTGTAATCTGTCATCACCTTTAGAAAAATAAGAAAAACATATAGTTTGATGGGTATAGAAACAAAATTGCAGTTGATATAATCACTAAACAAGGAAATCTGAAGATTAGGCTGGCGTTACTATTTTATTAAAATAGGAGGTATCTTATGAACAAGAAGTTTAGTATCAAACGCAGAGTTTCGCTGCTAACTGCGACGATAATGATATCCGGATCGCTCTATACGATTTCGACAATTGCCCCGGCATATGCCGCCAGCACCGATGTCAAAACGATGTATACATATGACTTCAACCCAACGGATCAAGCTACGGAACAATCCTTGTTTACCTCGGCATCAGCATCCCAGGTTGCTTGGCAGAGAGGAAGCGGCATTGGCGCCGGTGATGATTACGTGCTTAAAGGCACACATATCGGTACGGACTACACTGCTGCCAACAACGCTATTCATCTGGCACTACCTCAGTCCCTTCCGGCTGGCTATGTTTACAAAATTAAAGTATCGTTCTATGTTCCTTCAGCAGATAACCAGGGCAAATCCACGATTACCGGACCTGGGGTAGTGTTAAATGGAGCGTATGCCGTCAACCAGTACAAACTTCCTGCAAATCCTGGAACAATCGCGATGGACACATGGAAGACAGTCGACATTAACACTCCTGTCATGACGGAGAACCTTACGAGTGTTGACTTCCGCTTTGTTACCAATAATGCGGCGAACCATCCCGACGTTTGGTATATTGATCATATTGAAATCAGCCAGATTGGCGATCCTCAACCAGTCCCGACATGGAACCTGAACATTCCATCACTGGCTGACACTTACAAGAGCAGCTTCCTGTTCGGTAATGTCATCGAGCCAACCCAGCTTGATAGCAAAACAACCAACATGTACAAGTCCTACTATAACGTTACGACCCCTGAAAACGCCATGAAGCCGCTTTCGATAAGCTCTGCGAAGGGAGTTTACAACTATTCGGGCGCTGATTCGATTATCGCTTGGGCTCAGGAGAACGGCATCCAAGTTCACGGTCATACATTAGTATGGCACGACCAATCACCGAATTGGCTGAACAAGAATACGGACGGCACACCGCTTACACGCAGTGAAGCCCGCCAGAACTTGCAGGACTATATCAGCAATGTCGCTGGACATTTCAAGGGTAAAGTTATTTCTTGGGACGTTGTCAACGAAGCTCTTGACGGTGGCTCTCTCCCAATCACGGATTGGAAAGCAGTAGCAAGAAAATCTCCTTGGTATATGGCATATGCGAACGGTGCTGACACAACCAAAGGCGAAAGCGGTTCAGACTTTATTTACGACGCATTTGTTTTTGCTCGTCAGGCTGACCCGAACGCGACTCTTTACTACAACGACTATAACGAAACCGACGCCTGGAAGCGTGAAGCAATGGGGCAGATGGTTGAAGATATTAATGCAAAATGGCTTACTGACTCGCGCAACACGGACCCAAGCCGCAAGCTTATTGAAGGTGTAGGCATGCAGTCTCATTATAATACAGCTGGACCGGACCCGTCCCAGGTTGAAGCTTCTATCCAACGCTTCATACAGGCTGGAGTGAAGATCAGTGTGTCGGAACTAGATGCAGGCTACAGATCTAACGACGGACAAGCTTCAACGACACTTACTCAGGAGCAGCAAGTAACCCAGGCAAACTACTATGCTCACCTGTTTGAAATTTACAAAGCGTATGCTGATCACATCCAACGTGTAACCATTTGGGGCAAAGCTGACTCTCAGAGTTGGCGCAATACATCCAGCCCTGTATTGTTCGACACCATGTACGCTCCAAAACAAGATTACTATGCTGTTCTCGATCCGAGCGGATATCTGGTGAAACAAGGGCTCGCGCCTCGTTCACTGTATGACCTGTCTGTCTCAACGCCAGACACTAATTCACTCATTGCTGGTCTACATGCCAACATCATGGTTAACGCAGCTGCTGCTGATCTCGGCAACTACAAGGTTGTTGCTTACTTAGCCAAGAATGGAGTAAAATGCAGCGATGAGTTCCAAATTGTCAACGGGACCGCAAAGATCTCGATTCCGCATGCTCCTGCAGCCGGACAATATAGTGTTGTTGTTGATGCTTTCAAGGGTTCCACCCTGCATGCTTCGCAGGCTGTTCCACTGACAATTATCGACAACAACTTCAAAGTTGCCGTTAACGGAACAAATCTCAACTACACTCTCGACGATATCGGCAATGCCGTATTCACCCCAAATGCGAAACAGCTCGATGCCCTGCTCAATATCGATTCGCAGACAGTATCGATTGATTTAAGCGACGACAGGAATGTGACCGGTATCAAGTTCATAGTGCCTGCGGAGCGATTCAAAAATGTTGACAAAACTCTCGAATTTGCAACAGCAGACGGAACGAGCAAGATAAAAACGAAAGCCATCTGGAACAATTCGGGAAAAATAAGACTAATTACCATTAGTGCAGGTGAGGTAATCATAACGAATATGTAATCACCAAATCTCGTTATGGATCGTGAGAGGAGTCTCAGCAATAGGGCTCCTTTCCCATTTAACATTACGCATTTTTCTATTAATGAATTCGAGTTAGCTGTAGATCCATGAATCAACGTTCCCTAACTAATGGGTAATTATTATAAAGACGGGATGGTTGCAGCCATCTCGTTTTTTTATTGTACCTAAGCCTCTTATGTCTGAATTATCCGAACTATTAATTTATTGTTAAATTGGAACTTTTTGGTTCCTTTTTCGTACATAATGGTAGACAATCTTTTATAGAGGTTGCAGAGTTTCATTTTTATAAGTAAGAGGAGGTAAGTATGGGGGTAAATACTTTAGAAGTAAGATCGTTAACAAAGGTCATCGGCAAAAAGAAGATCGTAGATGATGTCAGTTTCAGTGTGAAAAAAGGGGAAATCTTTGGTCTACTCGGTCCAAATGGTGCGGGGAAAACAACCATTATCCGTATGATTGTCAGCTTGATCAAACGGACAGGTGGAGAGGTTACCGTAAATGGCCATAACCTTGATGGACAATTTAAAGCAACTATGAGTGAAATTGGGGCCATTGTGGAAAATCCGGAATTTTACAAGTATATGAGTGGCTACAAGAATTTAAAGCATTATGCTAATATGGCTATTAAAAAGGTGTCAGATGAGCGGATTATGGAAGTGGCTAGATTAGTAAAATTAGAAGATGCCATTTACCAAAAGGTGAGGACCTATTCACTTGGAATGAGACAAAGGCTGGGAGTGGCCCAGGCATTGTTACATAACCCGTCACTGCTGATTCTCGATGAGCCTACAAATGGATTGGATCCTCAAGGAATTAGAGAATTTAGAGATTACTTGCATTCCCTTGCAAAAGAAGGAATCTCCGTTCTGGTCTCTTCCCATCTTTTAGCTGAAATGCAGCTGATGTGTGATCGCTTTGCCATTATTGAAAAAGGTAAATTAATACATATTTCCTCCATGAAGGAAACGATGGAGGAAGACGAAAAAACAGAAGTCATTTTTGAGGTAAGCAGCAGTCAAAAAGCGGCAGATGTGCTGAAAGAACAATTTGCTGATTCCGAAATCAAGTTGTTTGCAGACGACCAATTCTCCGTGGATGTAGAAAAAGCTGCGATTAGTACTATAAATAAGCTATTAATCTCAAAGGATATCGATGTCTTTGGCATCAGCAGGGTAACCGTTTCGCTGGAAGACCGCTTTTTGGAAATAACCAACAAAGAGGTAAAAGAGATTGGAGGTGTCATGCAATGATGGCCTTAATTCGTAATGAGCTGATGAAATTGTTTCAAAAAAAGTCGAGTTGGATTTATCTTATCATCATAGTACTTGCAGTCATTGTGGCGGGAATTATCTACAATAAAGTATCAGCTGAACCCGATCCGAATTGGCAGTCTAGTATGAAGGCACAGATAGCTGAGTTGCAGCAGAATGAAAAAACGGCGCCAGATACAGAAAAACAGTTTATTAAAAGTGAAATTGAACAAAAGCAGAAATATCTGGATGAAAACGTTAATCCAACTGCCGTCAGTAACTGGCATTTTATGAATAATGTTGTATTTGGGATGACGACTTTAGTGACGTTGCTGGCGGTGATTGTCTGTAGTGCCAGTGTGTCTTCTGAATTTGCAGATGGAACCATTAAGCAGCTGTTAATCAGACCACATCAAAGGTGGGCGATTCTACTATCCAAATATCTTTCCTTAATTATCTACTCACTTATTCTTGTAGCGACATTAATTACTGCTGGATATCTTGTTGGTTTGATTACATTTGGTAGTGGGGACTTTACATCGAAAATCTTTGAAATGGCGATAAACGGGCAGAAGGAGGCAGAAGTCGGACCGCAGTTCTTCCTTAAGATTGCCTACTACCTTCCAAGTTTGTTGGTTATCACGGCCATTGCCTTTATGCTCTCTACTTTATTTAAAAGTCAGGCATTGGCGGTGGGAATAGGTATCTTTGTTCTGTTTATCTCTTCCACCCTCGGCGGCTTAATAGTGTTTCTTGCAGAAAAGTACGAATGGGCGAAATTTTTAATTTTTCCGCATCTCGATTTAACTGTTTATGCGTTGCAGGATAAGATTTTGGGGGACATTACACTACCGATCTCACTAGCAATCTTGGCGGTGTATTATGTCGTATTTATGATTCTGACTTTTGTGTTTTTCCAGAGGCGGGATATTAGTATATAAGAGATACAACATGGAATTGGAGAAATAATGCTCCTCTATTTAGATAGCAAAAAGAACTGATAGTGGAATTTATCCACATCAGTTTTTTTGTTTAAATACATGCATGCTAATAGAACAATTTTTTTAATAGAAATGAAGTAAGCGTCAAATAATCCCCATCTACTTTACGTTGGGGAATATTTGACGCTTTCCATACAACTATTTACTCGTTAATGATTACTTTTTAACAGTCTAGTGATAATAAATCTTTTACCTTTGTAACCACATCACCAGGACTAAAAGGTTTAGCTATAAAGTGATTTGCCCCCAAATCCTTGCTATATTTTATGTCCTCTTCGGTACATTTGGCAGAAAGCATAATGACAGGTGTTTTTTTAATCTTTCTAACTTCTTTAAGTACTTGATATCCGTCTATTTCGGGCATTAAAACATCTAAAATAATTAAGTTGTAATCTTCCTTTAATGCACACTCTAATCCATCTTTCCCGTTTTCAACCACATCCACTTGAAACATTTCACGTTGCAAGTATATTCGTAATAAATTACTTATGCGAATTTCGTCTTCTACAACAAGAATCCTCAATTTCTCTAAAACCCCCTGAAAACACTATACATATTAGCAATTCTATCATAGGAGTAAGTCAATATGATAGTAACGATATTAATACCTTTGTGTTAGAATCCTTTCCGAATAACAAATTATAGGTTACATTTAATTAATAGATTAATAAT
>NZ_JBALPZ010000098.1:0-3977 GCF_036965645.1 Neobacillus drentensis | reverse complement strand
TTATCACTAGTTACGAACTGTTCGAAAGAGTGGAAGCAGCAAAGAAGAACTTACAACAAGCTTAATATGAGAGCTAAATAAATCATAGAACCTACAAAAACGTACTCACGTCAAAGGTTTTATAATAGTAGACTCCCGCAAAGTGGGGCTGATGGATGAACATCCATTTTGCGGGTGGTGTAATAAAAAAATTATAGAGGGTTGTATACTGCCAGCTACGTAAGTTCAAAGTAAGAAACCTTGCAAGAAGTTTACTATTTGTTTATCTAGTTGGAGAAAACTAAATGGTTTTGAAATCGTTTACAATCTAGATCTCTGTAAAATTTTTTTCTATAATTTCTAGGTCTTTACTACTATTCACTTGCTAGTTATTTTACGAATTACAAACTAGCTTACTACTATCAATGCGTAAGTAGATTATATAGGAATGGAGGACAACAAATGGTAGTAGAAGATGATAGCGTGCTGATTTCGTTGACCGGAATCACAAAGGAATTCCCTGGTGTAAAGGCACTTGATAACGTTTCACTAGATGTACGAAAAGGAGAAGTTCTAGCCCTGGTAGGAGAAAATGGTGCTGGTAAGTCTACTTTAATTAAGATTTTATCTGGTTTATATCAGAAGGATAGTGGAGAAATCAAAGTTCTGGGGAAATCTGTAGAAATAAAGGATGCTAGACATGCTCAGGAACTTGGTATTAGTACAATATTTCAAGAACCCACACTAGCTCCTCATTTAACTGCAGTTGAGAATGTATATCTCGGACGAGAAATATATAAATCTTATCTTGGCGGTGCAGTGAAGATTTTAGCTGAAAAAGAAATGTACCAAGAGACAGAAAAACTTTATCGAAACTTCTTTTCTACTATCGAAGATTTAAAAAGACCAGTAATGGAACTTGGTGCTCTGAAAAATCGGGTCATCGAGATTGCCAAGGCACTTTCAATTAGCGCTTCAGTTGTCATTATGGATGAACCAACCGCAGCTCTTGCGGAACACGAACGTGAAGTTTTATTTGATTTCATTCGGGCGCTTAAGGAACAAGGAGTATCCATTATTTACGTATCACATCATCTGAAAGAGTTATTCTTACTTGCTGATCGTTTTCATGTCATGCGTGACGGCAAGCATATCACAACAGTCAATTCCAATGAGACAAATATTGACCAGCTAGTTTCTATGATGGTAGGCCGTGAGATATCGAACTTTATTGCAAAGGAAACCATTCCAACTGGTGAAGAAGTCTTACGAGTTACAGATTTAAATCAGTCAGGAACTTTGAAAAACATCAACTTCCATATTAAGGAGGGTGAAATCGTAGGCATTGCAGGACTTGCTGGTTCAGGACGGACCGAAACCGTCCGGGCAGTAATTGGTGCCGATGAAATTAGTTCAGGCAGCATCCGAGTAAATGGGAAAGAAATTCGAATTCGATCACCGCGTGATGCTATTCAGGCTGGAATTGGCCTGCTTCCAGAAAGCCGAAAATTGCACGGAGCTTTAATAGAAATGGATGTAAGTAAAAATATCACTCTGGCATCTATTAATCGTGTACTATCAGCGAAGTTTATTTTAAAGAAAAAAGCAGAAGTAGATACAGCAGAAGATTATAAAAAACGTCTGGGTATTAAGACACCTACTGTACATCAAAAAGTTAGATTGTTAAGTGGTGGAAACCAGCAAAAAGTAATATTAGCTAAGTGGCTTTTCTCTAAGCCGAAAGTGTTGATTTTTGACGAACCAACAATCGGTATTGATGTAGGTGCAAAGGTCGAAGTTTACAATTTAATGTCAGAGTTTGTAAAGAATAGCGGAGGCATTTTAATGGTCTCTTCTGATCTACCAGAGCTTTTAGGACTTTCTGACCGTATCTATGTTATGCATAAAGGTGAATTTGTAAAAGAGTTTTCTCGTGAAGAAGCTACAGAGGAAAACATTATGTACTACGCTTCAGGAGGACATAGATGATGATTGATACTAAAATTGCAACAAATTCTAACAAGGCGTCTAATTCTAAAAGTAGTCTTGTCTCCTTTTTTAAACTGGAGGGAGTTGGAGTATTCATTATTCTCATCCTATTGTCCCTATTTTTGACAGTGATGATACCCAGTTTTTTAACGTTTGATAATATATCTAACTTATTAGTGCAATCGATATTTATCATGATAATCGCTTTTGGAATGATGTTTGTGCTTTCAACGGGTGGTATCGATCTATCAGTGGGATCGGTCTTGGGGCTTACTGGTGGGGTTACCGGCTGGCTAATGATGAGTGGTTTAAATATGTGGATTGCGATCTTGGGGGGATTAATTCTAGGATTTCTCATTGGTCTTATTAATGGAGTCATCATCACAAAACTAAAAATTTCAGCCTTTTTAGTAACCTTTGCCATGCTATATATAGCACGGGGACTGTTAACTCTACTAACTAAAGAGGAACCAATTAGTAGTTTTGCTACTCCAGGATTTGTATTTCTTGCCCAGGGAGATGTGCTGGGAATTCCAACGCCGTTCTTAATCACATTGGTCCTCTTTCTCTTACTGTATTTTCTATTTAAATTTACTAAGTACGGACGTTTTATTATCGCAACAGGTTCCAATACAGAAGCAGCGCGCTTATCTGGTGTGTCCACTGATCGAATCAATATAAGTGTGTATGCACTTTCGGGGTTACTGGCGGCAGTAGCTGGTATCCTTCTGACCTCACGCCTAACGTCAGTACAGCCTTTAATGGGAAACGGATATGAATTATATGCTATAGCTGCAGCAGCCATCGGTGGTACAAGTATGTTTGGTGGTAAGGCAAGTATGGTTGGGGTAACGATGGGATCACTGATTCTTGGACTTATCGCAAACGGCTTGGATCTTCTATTGGTAGATCAGTTTTATCGTTTAATCATCACTGGGATCATCATTATTATTGCAGTAGCTATTGAGCGTTATCTATCTAGAAAAAGCTAATTAAGCAATAACGACACTTCAGAGGAGGGGTACAAAATTGGATAATAAAGGTATGGAAGTTATCCAAAAGCATCATTCTTATGGAGTCCCGCTGAAATTTGATCGGTATCTCACGGGTATCTTCATGGTTCTCGCAGTAATTATAGTTGTAATGTCATTTGCATCAGAGCATTTTTTAACCTTTACAAATCTATTAAACGTTTTACAACAGGCTACCTTCATCATGGTATTAGGATTTGGTATGACTTTTGTCCTTTCAACAGGTGGAATTGATTTATCCGTTGGTTCTATTTGTGGTATATGCGGTGGAATGGTTGCATGGCTTCTTAATCAGGAAGTTAATGTTGTCATAGCCATTGCAGCAGCTTTACTCCTGGGTGTTTTAATAGGTGCTGTTAATGGGATTATCATAACTAAATTAAATTTATCCCCTTTTATGGCTACTTTAGCAATGATGATTATTATCCGGGGTATCCTATATGTTTGGACTGGATCTATTCCTTTCCGTTCATATATGACAGATAGTTTTCAGTTTATTGGAAATGGTCGGATCTTGGGAGTGCAATTTCCTGTTATCGTAGCGGTAGCATTACTTATCCTACTCCTAATTGTCTATCGAAAAATGAAATTTGGTCGGCATATTCTTGCTTTAGGAAGTAGTGAGGAGTCGGTTCGTATATCGGGAATTAAAGTAGATATGCTACGCATTAAGGTGTATGCGCTTTCTGGTCTGATCGCTGCTATTGCAGGTATTCTACTGGCTTCTCGTCTTACTACAGTGCAGCCTGAAATGGGCAGAGGCTACGAGTTAGAGGCAATTGCAGCTGCGATCATTGGTGGAACAGCTTTAAATGGAGGTAAAGGAACCTTAATTGGAACAGCAATCGGAACAGTTATTTTATATCTGATTAAAAATGCTATGAATCTTCTGAATGTTGATCCGTTTTGGGAGACGATCGTGGTAGGTTTTATTATTCTACTGGCAGCCACAGTACCGGTTTTAATGGGTTACTTCAA
>NZ_JBALPZ010000097.1:9960-18019 GCF_036965645.1 Neobacillus drentensis | reverse complement strand
TATGGGTCACAGTTCAAGGTTAAGTTATGGAAAGTTTCTATAATGAAAATTTCACCGGATAATAACATTTGCATATTCATTGTAATCTTCTTTACTGAACACGTTAAATATGATTTTCTCAAGATGATTTGGGTGGTCTAGCAGCCATTGATTGACGGTCTTTACGGCAATATGCGCAGCTTCCGTTTTAGGAAACCCGAATACACCTGTTGAGATCGCACAGAAAGCAATGGTTTTAATATCTTTCATTTCAGACGCTAATTCAAGGCAAGAAATATAACAAGACGCTAATTCATCCCTTTGTTGCTTTGTTAATGTCGTACCTTTGGGGACAATTGGTCCAACCGTATGCAAAACATAACGGGAAGGCAGGTTGTATGCTCTTGTCATTTTCGCATGCCCCGTCTTCTCTAACTCTTCTTGGACAGACATAATCATTTCGCAATCTTCCCTTAGCTTCGGACCAGCAGCTGAATGAATGGCATTATCAATACAGGCATGTAACGGCTGAAAGCATCCTAGCAGTTGTTTATTGGCTGCATTAACAATGGCATCAGCGTTTAATCGTGTTATATCCCCTTGCCACAAAATAAACTTATCCGTTTGGGAAAAAGGATTAACAGGAAACATGGATGCAACCGATTCAAGTTTTTCCACCTCAATAATTTCTTTTTCATATAACTCCATTTGTAAAAGAGAATCCATCTTTTCATAAAATTCATCATTTAATGGTTTTGGGGCCCTTATGTTTAATAGAGCTCTTAACAAATTACGTTTGAGATTATATTCATTAGGAATTTCTACATCACCTGGAGTATCAGGTTCACGTAATAAGAAAGTAATTAAATCGTTTATCCTATTTTCAGCATGGTTCTTCATGGTTGGAGATGGCGGGATAAATGGTTCAGTTAATTTAATGAATGAGGCATAATCCTTTAATAACAATTGATGCATTCCATTCCTCTCCTTCATTCCATTATGGCTGATACAACTTCTTGCATATCCTCCGTAAATGCAATGGTTTTATCCATGTTTTCTTTTACACCTTCCGGGTGTTCCTTGTTAAGACGAATCAATGTCGCATTCCTATTGTGGTATGTCATTTCTTCAAAGGGATAACGAATAATTCCTGGGGTATTAAATCCTATCCCTAACTCCAAAAACACCATTTTCTTTCCTTCAGTTTCCTGTAAAAACTGATTGTATGATTGATTCCATTCATACCACTCTTCATTCTGCACAAAATATTGGTTAATCCTTAAATGAGGGTCCATCGTTCCACCACATACAGGGCATGTTGGTACAAGTTCGGATGGTATTTTACAATCCACCGTTTTTTCCACCATTTCCTTTACCCGTGATTCATTAAAGTACAACTTGTCATGGCAACCATTTGAACATTGCAGGAACCCATAATTCCCCTGAACTTCAAACACTTTATCAGCGGGAAATCCCGACTTCTCAAACTGGCTATCGACATTGGTGGTAATGACAAAATAATTTTTACCCTTTACCAATTGAAAAATGTCCCTGTACAGTTTCGTTGCACCAGGTGTAAATCGGTTTACAAGAATATGTTTTGCCCAGTATGCCCAGCGTTCCTCCTGTGTTGGGAATGGATAAAAACCTGCTGAATACATGTCGGTCAATCCATATTTTTCAATAAAAGAGGAAAAATTCTTCGTAAATCTTATCCCGCCATATTCAATCCCCGCTGCAGCAGATAAACCGGCTCCACCGCCTAACAAAATATACTCTGCATTTTCAATTACAATCTTTGCCTGCTGACTGCGTGTCTCAAAAGAATTTTTCATCCATCGTACCTCCTTAACTAAAAACCGACCTTCATACCAAGGTCGGTTTGTCATACCTATTCATTAAAACTAAAACCCTTTACTTCCCCTTGTAACAGGCATTTTAGTATCAAATATTTTATTTTGTTTGCGAGATTACATTAACAAGTTGTGTCAGTGCTTCGTTGATCGGCGTAACTGGACGGCCAAGAACTTTCTCAAAATCATTGCTTTTCACTTCAAGTGAACCGTTTCGAATGCTTTCTTGAATTCCCACTACAATCGGAATCACAAAATCAGGTAAACCTAACCCTTTCATAATCTCTGCATATTTTTCGTCACTTACTTGTTGTACTGGTATTTCTTTACCCAATACAACCGCAAGAGCAGATGCCAATTCTTCTTGAGTTAAAAGAGGGCCAGATAATTCATACACTGTATTCTCGTGACCGGTTCCAATAAGAACCGCTGCCGCTGCATCCGCATAATCTTGCTGCAGTGCCCAGCCTACTTTACCTTCACCAGAAGAAGTTACCCATGGTGCGCCTGCCAAAGCCCCTTGAATGCTTCCAATTTCGTTTTCCAAATACCAATTGTTGCGCAAGAATGAATATGGGATACCCGTCTTAATGATGGCTGCTTCTGTCGCAACATGAGGTGGAGCCATTAAATTTTTGCTTTCTGTTGCATTTGCCAAACTTGTGTAAGCAATAAATTGTACGCCTGCACGCTCAGCTGCTTGGACAGCATCCGTATGTTGACGAATTCTTGTTTCATTGTCACCATCCGCAGAAATAATTAATAAACGGTCAATCCCTGTAAAAGCCTGAACTAATGTTTCAGGTTTGTCGAAATCTCCTTGACGAACGTCCACTCCCCGAGCACGAAGTCCTTCTGCTTTCTCAGGATTTCGAACACTCACTGCCAGCTCACTTGCAGGGATTGATTTCAATAATGTATCTACCACTTTTGATCCTAATTTCCCTGTAGCTCCAGTAACTAATATTTTCATTGATATTCCCTCCAGTTTTCATCTGTAACAATATTGATTACATGTATTCATTTTAGTTACATGTTTTAAATATGTCAACAGTTAAAATACTTTTTTTATTTTGTTCGTATTTTGGTATAATAAACTTGTAATCAATTTAATTACATGATTAAGAAATAAATAGGGATGGTGAATGAACATGTCCATCAGCAGCCGATTCGCTGTCGGAATTCATATATTAGCTCTTATTGAAATAAATAGAGATGGGGTAAGTTCATCTGAATTTTTAGCTGGGAGTGTAAATACTAATCCAGCAGTGATTAGAAAAATCATGGGCATGCTTAAAAAAGCAGGGTTGGTAAACGTGCGACCAGGTATTGCAGGGGCTGAGTTAGCAAAGGGCTTATCCGATATTACATTACTTGACGTATATAAAGCAGTTAATGTTGTCCAAGAGAAAGAGTTATTTAGCATTCATGATAATCCAAATCCTGAGTGCCCTGTCGGAAGAAATATTCAATGCTCCATTGAACCATTGTTTACATTAGCCCAAACGGCATTGGAAAAGGCTCTTGGGAATGTAACTATTGAAGATGTGGTGAAAGATATTATTGAAAAAGAGGAATTAAATAATAAGAAAACGACATTTCTTCCTTGAATGTCGTTATTTGTCCAAACGCTTAGGCGTTGAGTATTGTAGATTTATTAAGTGTTACTTAAAAAAATATAGTGTTCTTAAATAAATGAAGGGAGATTAAATATGGAGAATAAACGGAAAATTTATTACGAACGAGGTACTGAAGAACTAAGGCTGAAAAATATTCGTGCCCATAAACTTGTTCAAAAATTTAACAATTGTCCAATCGAAGATTTCGAAAGTAAAGAGAAAATCATTAATGAACTGTTTGGAAGTGTAGGAATGAATCCAAGTATTGAGCATAATTTCCATTGTGACCTAGGATATAACATTCGCGTTGGAGATAATTTCTATGCTGGTTATAACTGTACGATTTTAGATATGGCTGAAGTAAGGATTGGTGACAACTGTATGATTGGTCCAAATGTTGGACTATATACGGCTGGTCATTCAATCGAACCAAAAGACAGGAACAAGAGTGGCTATGCCATTCCAATTACGATTGGAAATGATGTTTGGATAGGTGGTAGTTGTGTTATCTTACCTGGAATCACAATCGGTGATAATTCAATTATTGCTGCTGGTTCTGTTGTTACGAGAGATGTTCATTCAAATTCAATAGTCGCAGGAAACCCAGCAAGCATACTGAAAAATATATAAATCCTTATCAAACAAGAAAAATTGTAAAATATAGACAAAAAGCAGAGGATAATTCCTCTGCTTTTTCTTGTGCTAAATTCCATTCGACTTCTATACTAATGATGTTGCCATTCATTTTTGTACTTCACTAGGAACTCGTTAACATTAACCCCCTCTTCATTAATAGAAGAGAGTTTTACAGATAACCGCATTTAGAGTTTTGATCTGTTTATAATTTATAAAAAGCTAACCAGTAACCAGATCAGCTTAATAAGAAATTCAATCTATTAATCCATAAGTTCCTATTATTATTTTTCCTTGTTTAGCCAATTCCCTTATTTTAGTTGGGTTGTCTGTAAAGGATTTTCCGCTAAAATTTTTTCCACATCCTCATATCCGGGTAGAAACGCATAGTTGTATCGTGCAGGTAGTGCAAACACGTAATAATTGTTTTGACCCAATTCAGTTGGGTCAACAGGAGCGGCTCCTATATGAAATTCTCCTCGCTTTAGTGAGTTCCACTGGTTAACTGTAAATACCATGATTGGGATGTCCTGGCGTGGGGTGTTCTTAGTCCATTTAGGATCTCTAATGGAGATAATCGGACCTGTTTCATCTACTGTACCACCGTTATCATTAGCGATCCCCTCCCATTGACTTGTTACAATTGAATACCCTCTCCAACTTGCAGGAAGCTTAAAGCTAAAACCGTATTTGGTATTTTTATAGACAATTGATTTAGATGCATCAGATGAAGTGGATGCAGAAGAAGATGAGGATGAATGGTTGGAAGTGGTGTTTTGCTGTCCGCTTGTATTGGTGTTTATTTGATTCTGATTTACGCTTGTCGGGCTGCTAATTCTTGAACATCCCATAATAAGAATTAAAATTATTGTTACCAGAACCCATTTAAGTATTGATTTTTTTAATGCTAAGTTCATACATATTCTCCTCACATTAAAAATTTTCAAAAAACTAATTATACACCCAAGATCCCATGAAGCTCTTTAACACTTTTGTTTTTACAGTAAATAATCTATTTAAGATTGACCTAATTTTGAAGACTCCCCCACTAGCCCCGCTTTATTATTTTATTCACCCTTGAGCCAACTTAAACCATACATACATTTATTCTCAATTAACCTTTTTAACCGGGACAATGTTTCTAGCTATTTTTGTTCTCTATTTTGGTCATGGAAATTTGCTTGCCATTCTGGAGGCACCTAAATGGCAATTAAGTGCCGCATTTTTAGGCACAACGTACTTACTTCTCACGGTCATGGCGGTACCAAGAATTGGCGTCATAGCAGCCAATATTGCTGGTATAGCGGGTCAGCTTGTAATGGGTGTGCTGATTGATCATTTTGGATGGTTTAATAGTTTAGTAATAGCTCTAGACATGAAACGCGCTTTCGCATTACTATTTATGATTATTGCCCTTTATTTTATCTATAAAGGAAATAAACGCTCAAGCGAACAAACAGATGCGCAAAATTTAAATAAACCAAAAGCAGCAAATCACTAAAGTATAAGTTGTAGTTCCATTCAAAAAACGTAAAAACATGCAGTGGAAAAATCCTGTTTTTCCCTGTGTGTTACAAATTGTAAACACGAAGGAGTTCGTTAAAACATCTCTGTATCAAAATAATTTAACCCCACCACATCGCACAAACAAATATTGACCATAAGGATACGCATAAACCTATCATTCCAAAACCATATATGTATATATGAGTAAATTTTTTATCCATTTTTCTTACCTTCATCATCAAATAGGCTAATAATGGGGTAACTAAGTATAGGAGGACACTAATAACCGTAAAGATGGTTAAGTAATATATCGTAGGATTTGTATTAGCCATATGTTCATCTACAAAATAGGCTAAAGATTGTCCGTATACGCCTAATACAGTTGCAATTATCATCAACATCCATAAAAAAAAATGCACCTTTTTCAATTCCCACTACCCCTTAGCAATACAAGGCAGCACATCTACCTTAAGTGTAATATTACACTAATTATAACAAATACCCCCATGATTGAAAATGTTTTTTATTAAACAATCCTGCCAGATAGTAGAACAATATTTAAGTGAGAGTTGACCTTAATGTAATTTCGTGTTAATTTGTATATGCAAATGAATAAAAGGATTTGATTAAATGAATGAAGAAGAACAGATATTAATTCATTGTCTTTACTTTACAGCCAGCCGGTTTACTCGTAACATTACAAAATTAGCCGAAAAAACATTTGATTTTGGTGACCTTGCTCCTTCATATCTTTACATGATTATGATTGTGAAGTTCCATCCGGAAATCACACAGAAGGAACTATGCCACAAGTTATCTATTGCTCCTTCCACAAGTACGAGATTTATTGATAAACTTGAAAAATTAAAACTAGTTACCAGAAAAATAGATGGAAAACAAACCCTTATCTCATTAACAGAAGAAGGAGAAAATGTTTACCGGCAGTTTCGGGTTTCTTTAAAAGAGTTGTTTACCAGCTATTCCAAAGTCTTAGGAAGCGAGTTCAGTAAAGATTTAAGTAAAATGCTGCATGAAGCAAGCAATAAGCTAGAAAGAGAACTGTAATTTTTTTACCCTTTCATTTGCATATACAAATAAGTTAGGAGGCAGTTGTTATGACAGGAAAGATATTGCTAATTGTCGGTGCTGGACCAGGGATTAGCTTAAATACAGCAAGGAAATTCGGAAAAGAAGGCTTTAATGTTGCCTTGATTGCACGAAATATGGAGTCATTACAGAAATATGAAAATGAACTTAAAGATGATGGGATTGCAGCAAAGGATTTCCTGGGGATGTCTCTTCAGTAGAATCTTTAAAAACCGCCATTAATGCGGTAATTAAAACTTATGGAAAAATTGATGTACTCTTATACAATGCTGCTGCAGGTAGACCAGGCAAACCAACAACATTAAGCGTGGATCAATTAGTGGAAGATTTTAAAATCAGTGTAGCTGGAGCTCTTACCAGTGTAAAAGAAGTGATTCCCCATATGGAGAATGGAACCATTTTATTAACGGGCGGAGGATTAGCTCTTCACCCCTATGCTGACTATGCTTCATTAGCGATTGGAAAAGCAGGTATTCGCAATTTAGCCTACAGCTTGCACCAAGAATTGAGCCCTAAAGGAATTTATGTGGGAACATTAACGATTAAAGGGTTTGTACAAGAAGGAACCTATTTCTCACCTGAAAATATTGCGAATACATTTTATAGTATGTATGAAAATCAAACTGAAACAGAAATTATGTTTGAAGAAAAGTAAAATTTTTTTGCAACATAATTTGTATGTACAAATGAAAAAATCTCTTAATGAAACTATACATGTAATCAATACTAGAAAAGAAAAAAAGACAAAAGGAGACTTATTAATGAAAACTCTTGTAATTATCACCCACCCTAATTTGGAACAATCGCGAATTAACCGCACTTGGATGCAGGAATTGAAAAAACACGAAGAAATTACGATTCATACTCTTTATCAAGCGTATCCAGACGGAAAAATAAATGTAGCACACGAACAAAGCCTGTTAGAATCACATGACCGTATTATTCTTCAATTCCCATTCTACTGGTATAGCACGCCTTCTTTGTTAAAACAATGGCAGGATGAAGTGCTCTCCTACGGCTGGGCATATGGCGAAGGCGGCGACAAGCTTCACGGTAAAGAACTAGGTCTAGCGATTTCAACCTTTGGACCAGAAGATTCCTATCAGACTACTGGCTACAATCACTTTACCATGGAGACTTTAACAACCCCTTTACATCAAACAAGCAACCTCATAGGTACCCGTTTTATGCCTTTATTTGTGCTGAATGGTGTTATGCATGTCACAGATGAACAACTTGAAGAAAATGCAAAAGCATATGTAAATCACGTTCTTCAACCATCCTAAATCGAAGATTAATTAAAATATAAATAAAGGTATTTCTTCCACTGAAATACCTTTTAATAAATTTTTTTGAGTATAC
>NZ_JBALPZ010000097.1:0-9911 GCF_036965645.1 Neobacillus drentensis | reverse complement strand
CCTGACCTCAACTTAGGTTTGGTTGTATATTTTTTACTAATACGCCATAAGCGAAACAAATTATAATGGTAAAATACTTAATAAAAAATGAGATTTTTCCTTGGTAAACACCAAACTAACTTTTGTATAAGATAAGGAGGTGCCGCAGCTACCTCCCTTTGATTATCCTCAGTTCAATTAGGTCAATTTGCATTGTCCATAAAAATAGTATCTCAAAAAATCATTTTTCATCATAAACCTAGCTCCTATAAGACACATCTTTTCTAATTTCAAATTCTTTGTTTTCCTTTTCCTTTTCCTTATGGGTTCTTGTCTTCCATAATATAAAGAACGCGAAAATCACAAAAAACTGACAAACAAAGTAAACATTTCGATACCCTGCAAACTGGGCAATGACACCGCCGCCAAGATTCCCTATTAGTCTTCCAATGGTCGAGCCATTGGAATAAATAGTGGTTGACAGTCCCAGTGAATGAGGCAGCAAATCCGTGAAATAGCTCAATCCATTACCCATAAGTATCGCAACAGCTATTGCCTGCAGTAGCTGCGCAACAACCAACTGCCAAGAAGCAGTCGATACACTTAAGATTATATAATACATAACCGAAATGAAGCAGCCGCTCATCATTAGGGAATGATTCGATATTTTTTTGCTCAGGGCACCGAGAACAATCATAATCGGAATTTCCAAACCAGCTGAAATACTAACCACCAATCCTACTTCCGTATGCGTCCCATGAAGCTCATTCACAATAAAAAGTGGTGTATTGATACCGTTAATGGCATTGACAGCAAATAGAAAGATAAAGGCGATAAGCGGCTGCATAATCTGCTTGTTTTTTAAAGATGCGGAGTCAGCACTGGTTCTCTTCTTACCCTTTTGTACGGTTTTTCTTTTTTGTAGAAACAGGATGACAAGAGATGCAATGATCAGATAGATGGCGGATGTCCCTAAAAAAAGCCCCTTATAGCCGAGCACACCCAAAATCAATGTGCCACCTAATGGTCCAATTAGGAAACCAAGCGATACAAGAGAACGTAATGTAGACATCGCAAACGTCTTGTCATCCGAGTTGCTTTCATTCGCTGATTCCTGTGCGGAGGCATAGATTTGCGGCATGGCAGCGGCTCCTATGCCATTAAACAGCGAGACGACAATCAGCAGGATATAAAAGTTATGAAACACTAAATACGAAGCGTATCCCAGCGCAGAGGAAAGCATGGCTAAAATAATCAGCCATTTTCGATCTAAACCAGTATCGGAATGTTTCGCAATAAGTGAGTTTACCACGACGCCACTTAAGGAACTAATCGCCATAAAAACGCCAAACGCTCCTGCACTCATTCCAAAATCTTCAGTAAAATACAAGGATAAGTAAGGCTGAGTAATGGAAATACCGATACCGACAAGCAGCATACATATGACGAATAAACGATAACCTTTAATTGCAAACAAGTTTTTTAACCGTGAAAACACATATTAGCCCTCCCTTGCTTTCAAGCATACTTTTTTAGATATAGCAATCTTGCAGATTGTCATTAATTTTTTTAAAAATATTAACAATTAAAATGATGGTTTATAATTTCTATTAATTTAAATTCTTTGTTCTCATATTCAAATTTCAATATGCAACAATTGCTTATTCTTTCTTTTTGTTTAATGGAACTTGTATGTTCCCAATACTGCATAAATTTTCTACAAGCCGCTCCGTGAGAAACTGCTAAAACCACTCCATTTTCTTCTTCCATAATTTTTTGACAAGTATTAGCAACTCTTTTTTGGAATTCTTTTTCTTTTTCTCCGCCATAATTGGCAAAAAAATTACCATATGGAAGGGATGGATTTAAATCTTCACTTTCACCTTCAAAAGTCCCAAAATTCCATTCCTTTAGACCTTTTAGTCTTGTATAAGGCATATCAGTCACTATTTCTAAAGTGTCACAAGCTCTTTCGGATGTTGAGCTATAGGCATGGTCGAACACAATATTGTGCTCCTTCATATACTTTGCAGCAGTCTCTGCTTGTTTAACTCCTAGTTCTGTAAGTGGTGAATCACACCAACCTTGAATTTTCCTTCTTTTATTAAATTCTGTTTGTCCATGTCTCATTAGATAAAACGTCTTTTTCATTTGTATCTCCCACCTATTTTGACTATATGATTCTAACAGATAGCAATCTCTCAAAAACTTGATTATCGAGATCCCGCTTCAATCATATCACTCCCCTGCAACCCAGTCCGATAGCAGAAACTTATAGTCTTTCCACCACAGACAATAATGGAAAAAGCGTGTATAAAATTTACACGCTTTTTCATGGATTCAACACCTTAACATACAACAGTATTTAGGTGGTAGACTCACACCAAAATATCATTTTAATTGTGTAAATAAGAAAAGACATTAAATATCAAGTTTACGGGAACCAATCCATTTCACCATTTCAGGGTCTTGATGTGAAAAGAACAAGCTTTGTTTCGTATCTAAGGCAGCCATTCTTTCCATATCCTCTTGACTTAATTCAAAATCAAAGATATTAAAGTTTTCAATGATTCTTTCCTTACGAACAGACTTTGGAATCGCAACGACGCCTCTTTGTGTTAACCATCGTAAAACCACCTGTGCAACGGATTTATTATAATTTTCAGCAATTGATACTAAAGTTTCGTTCTGAAACATGTTATTTTTGCCTTCTGCAAAAGGTCCCCAAGACTCTATCTGAACATTGTTCTCTTTCATTAAGTTATGGCTTTCGATTTGTTGATTGAAAACATGTGTTTCAACCTGGTTTACAGCAGGAACAACTTCATTATGAATAATGAGATCAGTCAATCGATCAGGATAGAAGTTGCTAACTCCAATTGCTCTAATCTTCCCTTCATGATACAACTCCTCCATCGCACGCCATGAACCGTAAACATCGCCAAATGGCTGATGAATTAAGTACAAATCCAGATAATCCAGTTGAAGTCTTTCAAGCGATCTTTCAAATGCTTTCTTTGTTCGCTCATAACCTGTATCCTGAACCCATAATTTTGTAGTAATAAACAATTCTTCTCTTGGCACACCGCTTCGTTTAATAGCTCTGCCGACCGCTTCTTCATTTAGATAAGAGGCAGCTGTATCAATCAGACGATAGCCTGCCATAATAGCGTCGTAAACAGCTTGTTCACATTCTTTTTCATCTTGAATTTGAAAAACTCCAAAACCCAGTATCGGCATTTCAACACCGTTGTTTAAAATAACTTTTTGCATAAAATATTCCTCCTGTTAAGTTGTGCAATATCTTCAATCCCCATTATGCAACAAATGAAAACACGATTGGTATCACAATCATGTCAAATAATTGCCTAATCCTATCACAGCCTCTTTCGCAATAGGCCAATATGCATTAGAATGGACCTATCAGAATAAGAACTAGGGGGACTCTTATGTCAGTTCAAATCTATAAACAGCAGGTTCAGCTCGCTGAACTCATAGAGCGTTACTCAGGACAGGATGGTGTTCACACGACTGAGGTTCCGTCCTTATATTTTATTCGCCGCTCGCATGTTACCGATCTAAAGCACAGTGTGTACAAGCCTTCTTTATGTATTATCATTCAGGGAGCGAAGGAGGTAATGCTCGCTCAGGAGCGTTTTAGGTACAGTCCTTCCGATTATCTTGTAGCATCGGTTGACCTGCCGGTTGCAGGCCAAGTGGTGGAAGCTTCTTCCGACGTACCCTATCTGGCTCTCAATCTTGTATTTACACCAAGCCAAATCTTAGATGTTTTACGTGATTTTAACATTCAAGGTGGAAAAAAAGAGAATGCTAAGAGGGGGATGTTTGTCAGCCCGATGGAGTCATCAATGTTAGATGCCGTCATCAGGTTAGTTGATTTGCTAGACAATCCGAACGATATTCCGATCCTGGCTCCTCTATTTACGAAGGAAATTCTTTATAGGGTTCTGCAAGGGCCGCATGGGAGTGTGTTAGAACAAACGGTAATAGAAGGAAGCTCCACCTATCTTATCAAAGACGTTATCGAACATATTATGAATAATTATGAAAGGTCTTTTCGAATTGAGGAACTCGCGGAAATAGCAAATATGAGTGTTTCTTCCCTTCATAGGCATTTTAAACAAGTAACTGCTATGAGCCCAATTCAGTTCCAAAAACAATTCAGACTTCAGGAAGCACGTCGGCTGTTATTATCCGAGTCGACAGATGCAGCTGATGTCGCATTCCGGGTAGGATATGAAAGTCCATCGCAATTCAGCCGTGAATATTCTCGTATGTTTGGCTTTCCGCCTAAAGAAGATATAAAGCGACTGAGAGAGAACTACGACCAAGCGATAAACGGATGAACCCCTGCCTATTGGCGGGGGTCAATTTTTTTAGAGGAAAGGATAAATCCCTTCTATAAAGTGTCCTTAACTGACAATAAAAATTAGATTGCGAATAATTTGAATCGTTAGTTTTAGATCGGCATTTCCGGCCTAAATGTCTGATAACTTACCTTCATATTTACTCCTTCTACTAAAGATAACTCCTCACAATTTGTATATTAAACCCGCATTTTTTTGGAAAGAGGCGATGTTTTAGTATTTTTAGCTAGAGCTGCATAGGAGATGATAGACAACAAGCTCGTTGTGAAAATAATAACCCCGAATGGTACTGCCGAATATTCACCTGCAATCCCGACAAGTGGGGCCGTAACGGCACCTAATAAAGTTGGCATAACACCCAAGAGTGCGGCGGCGCTGCCAGCAATATGCCCTTGCGATTCCATCGCTAATGTAAAAGAAGTCGGACCTGTAATACCGATCGCAGCGTTTAAAAAGAAAAGCGGAATGATAACATCATAAACGGACCTTGAAAAAGGACTTCGATCAAGACAATCGTCCCAGCTATAAAAGCTAGTGCAAGCCCGATCAGAAGAATACGATCTTCTTTAATCCGTCCTGCTAATAATTTCACCATTTGAGCCCCTAGAATTAGGCTAATACCATTCAATTCAAAAGCAAAAGAAAACACTTGCGGTGTCACGTCAAAAATATTTTGATAAATAAATGAAGCTCCGGAAATGTAGGCAAAAATCCCGGAAAACAATATGCCCTGAACAAGAGCGTATCCCATGAATCTCTTATGTTTTAGCAAATCTTTAAAATTGCGTAATAACCCCATGAAGTCACTAGAAACACGCCGTGCTGCAGGCAGGCTTTCTTTGATTTTTAATGCTGTTAAAGTTGATAATAAGATCCCAAAAAAACCTAAAAAGATAAATATACCTACCCAAGGAGTAAAAGAAATGATGGCACTTCCTGCAAGCGGTGCAATCAACGGAGCTAGATTCCCGATGATAGTTAAGAGCGAAAAAAACTTCGTCAGTTCTAGACCACTGAATAAATCACGAACAATTTCACGAGAAATAACAATACCAGCCGAACCTGCAAATCCCTGGATGGAAACGCAAAATGATAAATATAGTAATGTTCGGTGCGAAAGCACAAGAGAAAGAAGAAAGAGCATACACGATCATAGATAACAATAAAGGTTTACGTCTGCCATGAACATCACTTAATGCACCCATGATGATTTGACCGAAAGCGGTCCCTAAAATACAAGAGGTCAAGCTTGCTTGGACCATAGAAGCCTTTGTCCCAAAATCGCCCATCATTTTAGGAAATGAAGCTAAATACATATCAATGGTAAACGGACCAATGGCAGAAAATACTGCTAAAAGTATAGCGAAAGCTAGCGAATATTTATTTGTCTTTAAAACTAATTCAATACAACTCCTAACTAATTCTTTGACTACTAGCTCTACTCAAAGGCAGTTACACTATCAATTAACAACAACAATCTTTCCATTAGCCGCATTACTTTCCATTAGTTGATGCGCCTTGTGTATTTCATCCAATGAGAAAACCTGTGCAATAGGCACTTTCATTTTATGTTGTTCAATATGGTCGAATAGTTCAACTAGCAATTCTTTATTAAAATTTACTCCGCTATCGAACTGAGTAAAATACGTACCAGAAGGAATATCCATCATAGGCTCAAAATTTCCCAACACCCATTCACCGCCTAAAATTCCAGTCATACATAAGATACCGTGATGGGAAAGTAACTTCAGTGAATGTTTCAACGTGACCGTACCTACTAGTTCTAAAACTTTGTTTACACCATTTGGAAAAAGGGAGAAAAGTTGTTCTGATAAACTTCCATCATCAAGTAGCACAAAATCCGCACCATGTTCTTTTAAAAATTCTAACTTTTCCATGTTTCGTGTCGTTGAAATGACAGTTGCGCCGACACTTTTAGCAAGTTGCAATGCAGCTAGTCCAACAGAGCTGCTGCCTCCACGGATCAGCATAGTTTCACACTTTTTAAGCTGAAGCGTATCAAAAAGAGAGGCATATGCTGTGTAATACATTTCAGGGATAGCTGCTAAATCCACCCAGTCCATATCATTGTCAATCGGATAAACCTGTGAGGATGGAATTAGCGCATACTCCGCATAACTCCCATCAAACTCACGTCCAAGTCCTCCCATTAGGGATACAACCCGTTGACCTTTTTGAAAAGAACTATCTGATGGGTCTTCAATTTCGCCTGCGCATTCAATTCCAATAATTCGAGGAAGTTTTACAGACGGAGAATCCCCTTGTCTCGTAAAAATCTCCGACCGGTTGATACCAAACGATTTAATTTTTACAAGCACCCACCCCGGCTTTACTTTAGGAGTGGGTACTTCTTGTACAACTAATTCATCTGCTCTACAAGGTTTTTCCAATACAACTGCCTTCATTTTAAGTCCTCCTTATCAATTACTTTTTCAAGAGACCTTCCTTAGTTAAAAAGTCTCTTGCCACATCTTCAGCTTTCTTTCCTTTTACACCAACTTCATAGTTCATTTTTTGCATTTGACTATCGGTAATCTTTCCGGCCAGTTTGTTCAATGCTGGTACAATCTCTGGGGATTGATCTATTGTTTCTTGCCGCAATAGAGGTGAACCTTGATATGGCGGGAAGAAATGCTTATCATCTTCAAGAACAACCAGATGGTATTTTTGCAGTTCACCATCCGTTGAATAGGCGTTCATCAAATTTACTTTGCCTGTTTGAATGGCATGATACCTTACAGACGGGTCCATGGTAACAATTTTTAAATTCAAACCATATTTCTGTGCCAAACCTGGGTATCCATCTTTTATGTCGGCAAACTCCGAATCAAAACCGGCTGTAACATATTGCTCTACATTTACTAGGTCAGAAATTTTTTTCAGATTATACCTTTTTGCAAAATCTTCTGGGACCGCTATCGCATAAGTGTCATTAAATTTCATTGGAGCTAACAATGCCATATTATATTTTTTTGCCATGCCATCTTTTGCTTGTGTGTAGACTTCTTTACTGTTTGTACTTACAGGGTTCTCCTTTAATAAGTTAGCAATCGCTGTCCCCGTAAACTCAGGGTAAATATCAACATCCTGCGATTTTAACGCATTAAAAACAAAAGTCGTATCGCCTAATCCGGTTCTTAGCTTCACTTTCAAATCTGTATTTTCTTCAATTAATAATTTATACATATTGTCTAGAATTTCCGGCTCTGAACCGAATTTGCCAGAAATCACAATCGTCTTTTGCTCATTTTGTAAAAGGGCCGGAGCAACCATAGAACCAATAATTAGAATGGTAACCAGCGCAAGAGCAACTGAGGCGGCCATGATCTTTTTAAAGGAAACTCTTTCCAGCCTTCGGAGCAGAAGGTCAAAAATAATCGCTAAAAGTGCAGATGGTACAGCTCCGAGGACAATAATTGAATAATCATTTCGGGATATTCCAAGTAGAATAATATCCCCTAATCCACCTGCCCCGATTAAGGAAGCAATCGTGGCCGTTCCTATAATAAAAATAGCAGCCGTTCGGATACCCGCCATGATGACAGGCATGGCTAAAGGTAGCTCGACTTTTAATAATCTTTTTCTTCTGTTCATTCCCATGGCACTGGCTGCTTCCAGTAATGATGGTTCTACCTCTTTTATTCCTGTATAGGTATTGCGTAACAGGGGAAGCAGCGCATAAGCGACCAGTGCAATCACAGCAGGTACGGTACCTATTCCAAAAAGCGGAATGAGAAGACCTAATAACGCTAAAGAAGGTATGGTTTGCAGCACTCCAGTAATGCCAATGATATATTCTGCTATTCTTTGTTTTCGTGTTAAATAAATCCCTAGAGGTATTGCAATCATTAATGAGAAAAAAAGAGCTATTAACGATATTTCTAGATGTTGCAAAAGGGCGTTCAAGATCTGAGATTTCCGGTCTGACAAAACACTTATCAAATTACTCATGAATTTGCCCTCCCTCTCTCAAATATCGTGACATTACCTTCATTGCATTTTGTCGGCTGATATTCCCGATTGCTTTTCCATTTTCTTCTACAGAAATGTGTTCGAACGATGCAAGATGTTCTAATACCTCATCTACTGGAGTTGATAGGGATATGGTTTTCGTATCGGACACAAATTCTAGTTCTCCTGTAATGGGAGTGATAAGTTCCTCTAAATGAATTGATAATTTCCGATTGCCTACAAATTCACGTACAAAATCATTTACAGGATTGGTTAAGAGGTCGTGCGGGCTACCAACTTGAACAATTTCTCCATCCTTCATCAGACAAATACGATCCCCTAGCTTTAAAGCTTCATGCATATCATGAGTAACAAACACAATGGTTTTTTTCAGTTTTCGTTGAATTTCAAGCAGATCATCCTGTAATTTTTCCCGGCTAAATGGATCAAGCGCGCTAAATGGTTCGTCCATCAAGATAATTTCCGGGTCAGCAGCTAAAGCTCTTATTACACCTACTCGTTGCTGCTGCCCCCCTGAAAGTTCACTAGGCTTACGATTTCGATACACACTGGGTTCAAGCCCCACCATATTTAGTAAATCATCAATACGAGCAGCAATCTTTTCTTTGCTCCAATTTTTTAGTTCCGGAACAACTGCGATATTTTCCGCAATTGTCATATGTGGAAAAAGTGCAATTTGCTGAAGGACATAGCCAATATTCCAACGAAGTTCATTGATATCATAATCGCTTATTTTCTTCCCATTAATCCAAACCCAACCTTTTGATAATTCGATGAGGCGATTCATCATTTTTAACGTGGTTGTTTTACCAGAACCACTTGGACCAATCATGACAAAAAATTCGCCTTTCTTTATTTCGAAATCTAAGGATTTTACAGCAAAGGTTCCATTAGGGAATTGTTTCGATACTTGTTCAAATCGAATCATTTTACCTCTCCTTTCATTATTCTTATTGCACTTACTAATCAGTAAATCTAAATTCCATAGACATCTATCTATTTATTTAAAAAAATTAAAATCTAGTAAGAATCTTTTCTAACAAATATTCCAACTGTTCTTTTTCGGTGTGCGTTAAACCGCCATAAATGACCGTGTTTAATTTTTCTGAGATCTCACGAAATATCGGTTCCAGCTGGGTTCCCTTTTCCGTAAGACTGATTAAAGTTATTCTACTGTCCTCCTTACTCTTATTTCTCTCTACAAACCCTAGTTTCTGTAACTTATCAATTAAAACGGTTACGGTCGGTTGAGTGCGATGAATTTTTTCAGCAAGCTCCTTCACGGATATGCCATTTTTCCCATAAAGGCACACTAAAATATCCCCATGAGATGGGGCCATACCATCCACTCCATGTTTGTTAAGCTCCGACAAAATCAAATGGTTTACTGCGTCTCTAATCTTACCAACTTTTGATGCTGTGTCATATTTTATCATGTTTTTCATTATACATAGATATCTATGTATTTTCAAGTGTATAATTTTTTAATAAACAATGAATGGAACATAATATCCTCTTAGTAGCTCAATAACAAAAAATGACCGCCGCAGC
>NZ_JBALPZ010000096.1:18874-42475 GCF_036965645.1 Neobacillus drentensis | reverse complement strand
TATTCGGGTTATAGTTCACATGAGAGGGTGATTTTTTTTCAATGTTTACTTTCCATCCACGATTTCTTTAAAAATCTCATAAGAGCGTTTTTGTTTTTCTTGGTCAAAAATATAAGATACCGCCATAATTTCGTCGACCTCGTATCTGTCTTGGAAATTTGATAATTGCTGACGAATGGTTTCCTTGCTTCCCAGCAATGTGACACTCGACATCGAAGCAGCCATTTCTTTTTCCATCGGACTCCATAGCTCATCTAAATTTTCGACAGGAGGGCGTAACGGATTTTGTGTCCCGCGGACAACATTTAGGAAGAATTGCTCCTTAGTTGTTGACAGCCATTTCGCTTCCTCATCTGTTTCAGCCGCAATCACATTTAAGCACACCATCATATATGGTTTGTCGAGATACTCAGATGGCTGGAATCGCTCCCGATAAATCGAAATCGCCTCTTCCATATATCTCGGCGCAAAGTGAGAGGCAAAAACATATGGCAGACCTAAACTTGCCGCCAAATAAGCTGAATCTGTTGAGGATCCTAAAATATAGATTGGAATGTTTGTAGCTACTCCTGGATACGCTTTAACATAACTTTGCTGCTCAATTGGCCCTAAATAAGTAAGCAATGCTTGGACGTCCTGTGGAAAAGTGTAAACTGAATCATTCTTTGAGCGTCTTAAGGCGCTCGCTGTCATCATATCCGTTCCAGGTGCGCGTCCCAGGCCAAGATCGACACGATTTGGAAACATGGTTGCCATTGTACCGAATTGTTCAGCGACCACAAGAGGTGTATGATTTGGCAGCATAATTCCTCCAGACCCCACTCGAATTTGGCTCGTATGTTCCAATGTATGTTGGATTAAAATAGATGTTGCTGAACTGACCAGTGTCGAAGTATTATGATGCTCCGCAATCCAATAGCGTTGATAGCCCATTTTTTCTACTGCTTGAGCAAGGTCTACCATTGACTCAATTGCTTGTTTAGCGTCCTGTCCTTCACGGATCGGGGCAAGATTTAATACCGAAACAGGTATATGAATGGTTGCCATATCACAAATATCCTTTCGTGTTGAAGATTTATTACTATAGTATCAATTGAGATAAAGGAAACAAACTTATATGCTTAGGTTGTACTAAATGTTTCCTGACACTGCTTCTATTTTAAAAATAAGAGGCTGCCAAATATGGCAGCCTCCATTATGTTATTTATCCTTTTTATTAGGATCCTGGATCGGTACATTTTTTGGCCGTTCAGGATACGTAGCCTTCCCATCATTGGGACCAGTCAGATCATTTCTTTGGTCGAGAACCCTGCCTGTATATTCAACCGGATTATTTCGCGGCATGTTATCACCTCCAAGGAAGACTTGGCTCAATTAACTTTTCTTCCCTAATCCTAATACCTTTAATTTATACTCTGCTTCACTCATATTTGGATTTTTCTTCGGTGGGCTATTTCTAAGGGCCTCTTTCATCTCAAGATTCGCGTCATCGTTAGTATTATATTTTCCATCCATTGCTCACGCCTCCTTTACGTTTTATTATGGACCTTTTCAACCTGTTCATTCTTTTATACATACTGAAGCCTCTAGCCCTTTCTAGAGGTTTAATGGGCATTATTAATCGGTATAGGACTCAATTGCTTGATCCAAGGCATTATAGGCTTCCCCGAAGGCTGCGGCAGACGAGACATCTCCTGCCTTTTCCAATGCCCCCACTGCATTTCTCGCTTGCGTGAAAGCACGGATACAATCCTCAATCATTGTTCCTTTATCGCCATTCTGTTCCAAAGCTTGCTGAAGCTGGACAATACAACGATCCAGGTCAGTCGATTGCGGACGGTCATACGCCTTTTCTAATTCTTCTTTTACCTGCTGTAAAACTTCCTTCATTGTTAGTCCCCATTTCGTCAAATAGTAAACAAAAGGTAGTTTCACCGATGGAAAAGTATCTTATTCCTATCCATAAAATCAATACGATAACCCACAAGAACACCTAGTTTTCCCGAATAACAAAGAATAGGCCGATGGGAATTCCTGATTCACCCTCTGTACTTCTTTTGTAAACTCTTCTTCCGTTTTTGGAACGAGAGATAAAGAATCAGCTTTTGCTTGCGTATCAATATGAGCTCCAGGCGGTACAAAGCTGTGGGATTTCAAGGTGACACCTCCAGTAACAACTGCATCTGTGGAGATAAAGCTCCCTTTTCCCACCTGTGCGTTATAAACGATTGCCTTAAAACCAACAAACACATCTTGATCAATCTTACTGGGA
Organism: Neobacillus drentensis; assembly: GCF_036965645.1. Lineage (GTDB taxonomy): Bacteria > Bacillota > Bacilli > Bacillales > Cytobacillaceae > Neobacillus > Neobacillus drentensis_D. Next base: position 40,203 of record NZ_JBALPZ010000096.1, on the reverse strand, counting down.
CCATGAATCAAAGAACCATGTGCACAAGAAACTCTTGGTCCTATATGGATTGAATATTTTTCACCATTAACATCCACATGCTTATTTTTTAGACCATGCAGGATGACGCCATCTTGGAGATTACAATCCCTGTCAATATAAAATGGGGTACCCTCGTCAGCACGAATGCTTACGAAAGGGCCAACATAGGTATTTTCGCAGATCGTCACATCTCCCACCACAAAGGTGAAGGGACTTAGAAAAGCGGTTCTTTTTATTTTCGGAAAAACAGGATTGGGATTTATGGAAGTCGGAGGATTGTAACCCACGAAGTAGCTATAAATATTATATGGTCCTGTTTGATTGGTCATAATCACTTCCCCTTTCAACGGTCATTCCATATTCATACTACTTATACGTGACTGTTCTATCATTCATAACCATTTTAAATATAAAGCGAGTCAGCTATTTTGGCTGACTCGCTGTTAAAAATGTTCATACCATTCGCATCCCTCATTTCCCCCATTTTCAGATGTTGCTATATTAGAGGCATTTTATTGGATTGACCGCATTTTTATGAAGTTGTTGTAATGCTCTGTAATCCTGTTGTAACTATGGCAAGCAACCATTTTAGATATAAAGTTTTGCGATTACGATGAAAGCTCTAATGACCACCCAAACTCCATCACTTGCATTATATTGAATGAAATGCAAACAATCAGCCTAGATTCTTAAATTCCGATTTATTTTTGTGGTTTATTGGATTTTATTTTAAGAAAAATGTACCTCCTTCCTGCCAGCAAAGTATTCTAACTTTCTAAACGAGCCTAATCCACCTCCTATAGATAAGTAAACCCCAATCGGAATTTATTTGGTTCATTGCATCTCATTACACTACTATTATTTCCTCCCCTTCCCAAGTATTTCAGGGGATATGTTACATTCCTGTGAAGCTTTTACATATGGCCCTAAGTAGCATGTATGAGGCTACAATCAGATTAAAATCGCTGATGTCGAAACTAGGTATGAATTGGCAAAATAGATGAAATAGACTATATGTTATTTTTCTAAAGTTTTTGGTATAATAAAGTGTCTTTAACATTTATGAGGGGGAAACTTATTTTTATGTCAGTTGAAGTAGGCAGTAAAGTACAAGGTAAAGTAACCGGTATCACTAATTTTGGAGCATTTGTAGAATTGCCAGGCGGTACAACCGGCTTAGTGCATATTAGTGAGGTTGCAGATAGCTATGTAAAGGATGTTAATGATCATCTTAAGATTGGCGATGTAGTTGAGGTAAAAGTTATTAGTGAGAAAGACGGAAAAACTGCCCTGTCCATTAAAAAAGCAATTGATAAGCCCGAAGGACAAACTTCTTCTTATTCACAGCGCCCACAGCGTCAAGGTAGAGGAGGAGACAGCCGTTCGAAGGATTTCCGTTCAAAAGGGAACTTTAAGCCAAAGGAAAGCTTCGAAGATAAAATGGCCAAGTTCTTAAAGGCTAGTGAAGAGAATTTATCAAGCCTCAAACGCAATACCGAAACAAAACGCGGTGGCCGAGGCGGCAGACGCGGCTAAAATTCGCGCCTACTAATAAATCTCGTATAGATCAAAAGGCAAGCCTGTTAACAAGGCTTGCCTTTTTTCTGGTGCCTGTCACCATTATTCACTTTTCCACACTTTTTACAGTAAATTTAAACAGTAATTTGCTAAAGATTAAAGCACATCTTTCTAAAGGTTTAATTGGCAGTGGTTTTTAAATCTGCTATAGTATTTTTATGCATAATGGAAAGGAATAAAAGACACTTATGAAATGTATCTCAATTGATTTAGACGGTACTCTGTTAAACTCTGGACATGAAATTACTGAGGAAAGTGTGAAAGTCTTAAATGAACTAGCGGCACAAGGTCATTGTTTAATATTAAACACTGGCCGTGCATATGCGGACGTGATTAAATTAGCGGCAGTCCAAAAGATGAATATGCCGATCTTTTGCATCAATGGATCCGTCCTGTACTCAGCTGATAAAGAAGTTTTATTTGAAGCCACTTTATCTATTGATGTCTATAAGGACATTTTTTCGATTTTAAAAGAAATGAATGTAGGGATCCTCGTATACACAAATCATGGAGGCCTGCCATCAACACTGCCACCGTTACATGAAAAAAGTAGACAAGAACTCGACAGACTATTTAATGAATTCAACTATGATAAAATACTTGAACTTAAGGACTTAAAAATTTACAAATTAATTGCACTCGTTCACCCTGATCAACTTGATAAAATTGACGACGTTAAACGAGCATTAGCGGGAAAATTTCCAATTTCCGTGGCTTCATCCCATCCAAATAATGTGGAAATCACCTCAAACGAAGCGCATAAAGGTAAGGCTTTATTACGCTACCAGGACATGATGGGTCTAACCTTCGATGAGATTATCGCCTTTGGTGATGGAGGAAACGATATAGCTCAATTTGAGGTAGCAACAACTGCTGTCGCGATGGGAAATGCCCCCATGCAGGTGCAGCAAGCAGCAGATATTGTTACGAAGACCAATGATGAAGACGGGTTTGCCCATGCAGTCCGTCAATTATTAGGGATGCTTGACTAATCCTTACTTAGAGGGAAATGGGGAATGTATCATTCTCGTTTCCCTTTTTTGCAGCAATAAAAAAAGGCACCTTTCTGCCTCAAGTCCTAAAACCTTGTTAATTGTTTCATAACCTCTCTTTTTCTCTCTCTATCCGTTATCCTTGTCAAATCAAGGGCAACCTCATGTCCCTTATGTTTAGAGCGTAATATCTCTCGGATGGCATTCTTGACACTTTCTTCATTATCCCTGACCACGATGACATTACGTAGCATTTATTTTCCTCCTTGGTTACATGAATATAAACTATAGAAACAACCCCTTCATTCTATGTTTTCACCTTTTCGTTTATCCCTTAAATAAGTACAATTATTAAAACGAAATCCTAAGTAGATTTGTTAGTAAAAACAAAATAGCCGCCATTATAAAATGACAGCCACAAGAATTTAAAATATATGATGGAAATTCATTAAAGAAGGAATTAGTAAAGCTCCCCAAACCAAGGTGATCAATGCCGCAAAAATCATTGCTAACGATGAAAAAGTAGCTTCTTGTTTACCGTATTCCATCGCCTTATTAGTTCCAACACCATGGGCCCCCATGCCTAACGCAAGTCCTCTTGCAATTGGTGTTTTAATCGACAGCCCTTTAATAACCGAAGGACCAACAATACCGCCAACGATCCCCGTAATAATAACGAACACCGTTGTTAATGTTGGCAGACCTCCAATTTCCTTTGAAACCTCGATAGCAATGGGAGTGGTGATCGACCTTGGCAAAATAGAAATAATAAAATCGGTTTTCAAATGAAACAATTTAGACAAACCGAAAGTAGAAAAAATGGCCACGAGTGAACCACATGTAATACTAATAACAATAGTCCCAATATATTTTTTTATCACAGCCAAGTTTTTATAAATCGGCACCGCAAAGGCAACCGTCGCAGGACCAAGTAAATGAATCAGCCATTTAGAGTCATGCAGGTATTGATTGGCAGACACATGCGTAGCAGTAATAAGCACAATTAATAAAATCGGTGATAGCAATAATGGATGAAATAACGGCATGCTCCATTTTCCATAGACCATTTTTGAAAAACGATAGATCAGATACGTCGCTATGGTAAATACAATCATCATCAATGCTGCTCACTCCTTTTTCGTCCACTTATTTTTTCTGCTGTTACTGCCGTCATACCCATGACAATAATTGTACTAATCCCAATTAATCCGACAATCTCAGCTCCTTGTATGCTTAAAATTTCATCATAATTCACAATCCCAACTGCAGATGGGATAAAGAAAAGCAACAGCTCAGCTAATAACCAATTGGCCCCTTTTTCTACCCACTCAAGCTTAATAATTTTAAAGCAAAGTGCAAGAAACAGGAGGAATAAGCCAAACATCGAAGCTGGGATTGGAAGTGGTAACACTTCTTTTAGGGCAGCTCCTAAAAATAAAAACACATGCAAAAATAGAACTTGTAATATGATTACTCCTAGTCTCATCGTCATGACCCTTTCTATATGCAAAAAAAGGAGTTATTTTTCTCCTTATTGCTCCACGAAATTAACTATAGAGTAATCCTACGCTGATTCTTATCATTCGTAAAATACATATTACGAATAAATTGCATAACCAAAAGTTATAATGGATCTTTTAAAATAAAATCAATAAAGGTCCTGCCTGCATTTGAGATGTATTTGTCTTTTTTTGTAAGCACTGCCAAGCGCCAGAGAATTTTTTGTTTAAGGTCAATTACCTCTATTTCATTATTAAAGACCCGGTTACAAATAGAATGTGGAAGAATCGTTATACCAAGATTTGCAGCCACCATCTCTGTCATAAGATCCCATTGGGAGCTTTTAAACAAAATTTTCGGTTCAAACCCTGCTGTAATACACTGGTTCCTCATTATTTGATTGAGCGCAAACTCTTCGTGATAAAAGATAAATTCTTCTTCCTTTAATTCCGCCATGTCAACTACCTTTCGCATCGCCAATCGATGTTCTTTGTAAACTAACAGCTTCATTTCCTCTTCCACGATCGGATAGATATCAAAGAGCTGTTCATCAATTGGCAGAACGGCGACACCGAGTTCGAATTCTCCTTCCTCCACACTCTTTACCACCCTTGCCCCGCCATATTCAGTAATATTGAGTTCAATATTAGGGTAAGCGTGGTGAAACTTTGCCATCACCCGCGGGAAAAACAGGCTGCCTATAAACGGTGGAAGCCCAATATTAATCTGCCCTCTTGTTAAATTAGTCATATCGTTTAGAGTGGTTTTCATTTCGTCTAAAAGACCATTCATCTTTTGTGCATATTCAAGGACCACTCTGCCTGCATCCGTTAAATCACTCGTTTTATTGGTCCGAATGATTAACGTCATACCAAGCTCTTCTTCTAATGCCATAATCGACTTGCTCAAAGCAGGCTGCGACAAATGCATTGCTTCGGCTGCTTTGGTAATACTCTTATGTTTTGCCACTTCAGAAAATAATTTCAGTTGTCTTAACTCCAACAGCGAACACCTCATATCAAAGAACTGTATAACTATTTTTATAAGGATTCTGCAAAAAAAATAATGAATCTCGTCATAAAAAAACTCCACCCGAGTGGAGATGATTTATGTTTGAATTGCCTATTGCCCGTTTGAAGAAGTATTCTTAATGGTTAATGCGGTTACAGCCTTTGCTTGTTCTTCTTTAGCCGTCAAAAACACCTCAAGCCTATACTTCCCATTAGGCAGACCCGTAATGATAAAATTCTTAGTGATGGTTTGATTATTTTCTAATATCATCTCTTTAATCACTTGAGTGGACATCACTTCATCAGAATATTGTTTGATCTTTTTACCTGAAGCATCATAGACAATATAATCGGCCTCTAACCCCGTACGAAACGTAAGTTTCTTAGGTTCTCCAGAGATATTTTTCACGGTATAGCGGACTAACGTTTTTCCATTTTCTACTTTTAAAGCAATTTCGGGAAGAAAATTAGCAGCAATTTCATTTTGGTTTGGGGGGGCACTCTTGCTGACTTCCGAACTAGCATTGGTCTTTTCACCCTCACCACACCCGGACAATAAACCTACAAGCAGAGCCGATGTAATGACAAGAAGTAATTTCTTTTTCATTTATATGGATCCCCTTTTTCTATGATTATTTTTAGTATCAGCTAAATAGTCGCAGAAAAAGGGGGAATAGTTACAAAAAATAATTGGTTTATTTTCCCGTTAAATCAGCTAAGATAGGAAAAAGTTCTTCCAAATGCTTAATTTCATAAGTAGGAATCACTTCATTCCGCTCCTTATCATGGCGGTTAATCCATACCGTTTTGATGCCGGCGCGATTGGCCCCTAATACATCGGTCATCAAATTATCCCCGACCATAATCACCTCATCTTTTTGTAATGTCATAAGGGATAAGGCATGTTCAAATATAGACGGGTCAGGTTTTCCTCTACCAAAATCACCTGAAATAACAATTTGGTCAAAATAAGGAACAAGCTCTGGAGTGATTTCTAATTTCGTGTTTTGAAGCTCTGGTGAACCATTTGTTAAAAGGAGAAGCTGGTAGTTTTCTTTTAATGAATCGAGAATTTCAAACGTTTCTTCGTATACAAACGGGCTCTTTTTGCGCTCCTCGGGGAAACGTTCTGCCAATTCAAGTCCAAACTCAGGGTCATCAATACCCATTTTCTTTAAACCTGCGGTCCAAGCATCTTTTCTGTAATTCGGTACTGTCACCTTCATTTTTTTGAAATCCTCAAGATTTTCATCAGAAAAATTACCCCATAGTCCCTCAAACGGATTAATCCCTATCATTTGTGTAAAGGGATAAAATTCATAGGACGAATAAATGGTTCTTGCCGCCTCACGTACAGCCTCTTCTAATTGCTCGGCATCTATACCATAGCGTTCCTCGGCGACCTTACACGTTGCAGCAAAGGCCTCCTTCACACTCTTCTGGTCCCATAGCAGCGTATCATCTAAATCAAAAAAAATGGCTTTTATCATTTTTGCAAACTCCTCTAGTAAGATTATTTTTAATAGTTTACCATTTTACGAGTTAAAAACAAAATATTTCTTTTATTTCAAAAAATAAAGAAGGTATGTGATTCTTGGATCCCACACCTTCTTTAAAAGCTAAGACACCACCGATATCACCTTGTTCGTAAGGGGAAACTCTTGTAAGGCAGGGTCAATCATTTCATTATGACCAACGACCATTAAATGAGCATCTGGATCTATTGAAACGATGATGACTCCATCCATAATCTGTGTTTGGCTTCCAACAACAGCATTCTCAATCCAGACATTATCTCCTATAATAGTATGTGGCAGGATTACAGCGTTTTTGATCCGCGCTCCTTTTCCTACCTTCACACCGCTGTACAAAACTGAATGTTCAATTGTGCCGTATATTTCACAGCCTTCACTTACAATACATTGGTGCATTTTAGCCCGCTCATCAAAGTATAAAGGCGGCTCATCATTCTGGGCAGTATGAATTTTCCAATCTGGATTTTGTAAAAAGATATTTTTTTCACTAGTTAATAAATCCAAGTTCGCTTCCCAATAACTATAAACTGTACCAACATCCCTCCAGTATTTATGGTAAAGATAAGCACAAAGCTTTAGGTCATCACTTAACATTGAAGGAATAATATCTTTGGCAAAATCTCTATGACTAGATTCCTTTAATTCTTCACGAAGCAAATATTCTTTTAGAATCGGCCATTTAAATATATAAATGCCCATTGAGGCTAAATTCGATGTAGGTTTTAGGGGCTTTTCTTCAAAACTTGTTATTCTGTGAGTCATCAGGTCCATTTTCATTAGACCAAAACGACTGGCATCTGCCCAGGGAACTTCCACAACGGCAATCGTACAATCTGCCTTTGTTTCGATATGCTGTTCTAGCATCAATGAATAATCCATTTTATAAATTTGATCACCCGAAACAATGAGAACATTTTCAGGGTCATAATGTTCAATAAATTCTATGTTTTGGAATACAGCATGAGCCGTACCTTCATACCATTCTACTCCTGAATTCCCCCTTGAATAGGGTGGCAGAATCGTAAGACCGCCATTACGGTTGTAATCATTCCAGTAACTGCAGTGTCCAAGATGTGCATGTAGTTCATACGGTCTGTATTGTGTCAATATCCCCACAGTGGCAACCCCTGAATTCCTGCAATTACTTAAAGCAAAGTCAATAATGCGATACTTTCCGCCAAACGGTACAGCGGGTTTCACAAGTGTTTTGGTTAACAGATTTAATCTCGTTCCTTTTCCGCCTGCCAACAGTAAGGCAATCCACTTTTGCTTTTTCATTGTCAACCTCCTCCTTTTCATTTTTTCAACCATTCGTACTTCGGGAAAAATTCGTTCTCCTTATACTATTATTATCTCCGATTTTTTCCTTTTTTCTGGCTAAGCTGTTACAGCTTTGTGAAGGACCTAAGCTTTTTTATCGACAGAATAAGAAGGAAACCACTAGAAATGACCTTTGTTGTCGTATTTTCAAGAAATAAAAATCGCCTTTCCCTGTTAAATTAGGAAAATTTAACACTTTCCATATTCTAAGATTGTGATTTACATCATTAATACGCTTTTAAATGTGATAACTTTAAGAGCGCATGACAATTTCGTTTTTGACAACCATTAGATTACATGATATATTTATCTCGAATTAAAGATAAATTACTTTGAGATACTACAGAGTGGTTTATCCCAAAATTGGAACAATAAGAATAGACAAAATAGACTTATAGGAGTGTATAAAGATGAATCAACTTAAAGGTATTCACCATGTTACGGCCATTACGAGCAGTGCCGAAAAAAATTATCAATTTTTCACATATGTATTAGGGATGCGCCTTGTAAAAAAGACAGTCAATCAAGATGATATCCAAACCTACCATCTATTTTTTGCAGACGATAGCGGCAGTCCTGGTACTGATATGACATTTTTCGACTTCCCTGGAATTCCAAAAGGTGTACATGGAACAAATGAAATTTTTAAAACATCATTCCGTGTACCAAGTGATGCAGCACTAGAATACTGGGTCAAACGATTTGACCGTTTAGAGGTTAAACATACTGGCATAAAGGAACAGTTTGGAAAAAAGACATTGTCCTTTGTAGATTTTGATGATCAACACTATCAATTAATTTCAGATGAAAATAACAAGGGTATTGCTGCCGGTACTCCGTGGCAAAAAGGACCGATTCCATTGGAATTTGCCATTACTGCATTGGGTCCCATTTTTGTCCGGGTTGCAAATTTTGATTATTTTAAAGAAATGATGGAAAAGGTACTCATGTTTAAGGAAATCGCTCATGAAGGATCGTTTCATTTATTTGAAGTTGGTGAAGGGGGCAACGGGGCTCAGGTTGTGGTTGAGTATAATGCCATCCTTCCTCCTGCACGACAAGGTTTCGGTACTGTCCATCATGCTGCCTTTCGCGTGGAGGACCGCTCAGTATTAGAGGAATGGATTGGACGAATGGAAGGTTTCGGTTTCCAAACTTCAGGTTTTGTTGACCGATACTTCTTTGGTTCCTTGTACGTTCGAGTAGCGCCGCAAATTCTTTTCGAGTTTGCCACTGACGGTCCTGGTTTTATGGGTGACGAACCCTATGAAACACTTGGTGAGAAGTTATCCTTACCACCATTCCTTGAACCAAAACGTGAACAAATTGAAAGATTAGTCCGCCAAATTGATACAGTAAGAAGCACGAAAGAATTCATCAAAGAATAATTTAAAAAAAGGCAGTGATTTTTTCTTGTAAAATCATTGCCTTTTTTTCTCTTTAATTTACTTTCTTAGGCCCTTTCCAATACATTTCACGCAAACGATATTTTTGCAATTTACCAGTTGCTGTTTTGGGCAAGGCTTCAACAAATTCTACTGCTTTAGGCGCTTTAAAATGGGTCATGTTGTCACGGCAGAATTGGATTACCTCCTCTTCCGTCACGACTGCCTCCGGTTTCAATACAATAATAGCCTTTGGCACTTCGCCCCATTTCTCATCCGGAATGGCAATTACTGCCGTTTCCAATACAGCAGGATGCTTATATAAGACGCCTTCTACTTCTGTTGAAGAGATATTTTCTCCACCAGAGATAATTAAATCCTTGGCACGGTCCTGGATTTCAATGTACCCATCGGGATGAGTGACGGCCAAATCCCCGGTATGGAACCAGCCATCCCTTATAGCTGCAGCCGTATTTTGTGGATCTTTATAGTATCCTGACATGACAACATTGCCGCGGGTCACGATTTCACCCAGCTCTCTTCCATTCCAGTCCACTTCTTCTCCGTCCTGGCGAACGACCTTTGTTTCCCCATTGAAGGCGAGTTCAATCCCTTGTCTTGCCTTAATGGTTGCTTGATCGTCAGCAGATCGTCCATCAAACTCTTTTTTCCATTCACAATAAAGGATAAATGGTGAAGTTTCTGTGAGACCATAAACGTGTATCATCCTTAGGCCTAGTATATCCTGCGCTTTTTGAATTAAAGCTGCTGCTGGAGGAGCACCAGCGGTCGCCATGCGCGGATGTGTCTTCACTTCTATTTCCTTTGCTTTTGGATCATTTATAAGCATATTCACAACGGTTGGTGCCCCACAAAGTAAGGAAATCTTTTTGTTGTCAAATAAATCTAGAATTAAAGGCGGGTCTACCTTACGCAAGCAAACATGGGTAGCACCAGCTGCAGTAATCGACCATACACCACCCCAACCATTTGCATGAAACATGGGCAATGTATGAAGATATAGGTTGACACCTAAGTGATACATGAAATTAGCTGCATTCAGGTAATTACTGCGATGAGAAAGCATCACTCCCTTTGGTTTGGAAGTGGTCCCACTTGTGTAATTCAACGTTAGCAGCTGATTTTCATCAATTTCAACCTCGAGAAAATCGATTTTTCTTGCGGTATGCTGAAGAAAAGCCTCATAATCTAAACCGTTTAAAGTAGTTGTATGCCCAGGAACTTGTACGATAATAATTTGTTCCAAAGCCAAGTTGTCAACAATTTCTTCAAATGGTTTCGTAAACTCTTCATCCACAATCAACATTTTCGCATCGCTATGATGGATAATGTATTCTAAATCTTTTGCCGATAATCGGTAATTCAACGGTACCATAACCGCACCAAGCTGGCTTATCCCATAAAAACACTCCAACATATAATGGGTGTTTGGCAGCATCACTGCCACATGATCTGCTTCTTGTATGCCTGCGTGATACAAGGCAGTTGAAAGCTGGTCGACACGTTGTCCAAATTCTTGGTATGTAAATTCCTTCTCACCATCGATAACTGCTGTCTTCTTTGGATAATACTTAATGGCTCTTCGTTTCCAATCAAGTGGAGTTAGTGGTGAAAACATATTATCCACTCCTTTGTATTATATTTGAGAATTCATACCATCACTTCAACATCGATTCTACTTAACCGCTACGCTTTTCAAAAAAACATATGCCAAAAACGCATATGTCTTTAAAAAGATGAGTTATTTGATGGGACTTTTTGCTAGGTAAAACACTTCTTTCAGTGCATGGCCTGATTTTTCTAAGGCCGACTTTCCAAGTGAAATAACAGAAGCCATACTCATGAAACCATGAATCGTCCCATCGTACCGAACTAATTCCACCTTGACCCCAGCCTCCTCCAACTTCCTGGCATAAAGCTCTCCTTCATCTCGGAGTGGGTCATATTCTGCTGTTATAACCAGTGCAGGCGGCAGACCACTGAAATTTTCATAATGAATTGGTGCTAGAAGTGGATTACCCTTATCCTCTTCTTCCCCGTTTGAATAACAGTTAAGGAACCATTCCATTGTTCCTCTAGTTAAAAAATAACCTTCGGCATTGTCAAGCATGGATGGGGAAGGCTCACCCCAAATATTCGTGGCAGGATACAGGAGTAATTGGAAACAAACGGCCGGCTTCTGTTTGTCTTTGGCCAAATTTGAGATGACAGCTGCTAAATTACCTCCTGCACTATCCCCGCCAACGGCAATTCTTACTGGGTCCACCTGAAACTCTGCCGCATGTTCTGACACATATTCGACTGCGGCATAGCAATCATAAACGGCAGCAGGAAATTTATGTTCTGGTGCTAATCGATAATCGACAGAAATGGTTACACAATTCGCCAAATTTGTTAACGCTCTACAAATATTATCATGGGTTTCTATATTGCCAACCATCCATCCACCGCCGTGAAAATAAACAAGAGCAGGATAGCTAGGTTGAGCCTCTTTTGGATAATAGACTCGAACAGGAATTTCCCCCTCAGGTCCAGGGATCTTCCTATCTTCCACCCTTCCTACTGCTTCGATTTCTCCTTGGGGAAGCTGAAATGCTTTTCTTGCTAACTCAGGAGTTAATGTTTCTAATGGCGGTGTACCTAAAGAAGCTAAATAATCTAATAAAGCTTTCGTTTGCGGATCAAGAGACATACGTTCGACCTCTTTCACGTGGAATAATATTACAAATTTTTATATTCGATAAAAAATTTGAATATCCTCCCTAAAAAGCAAGCGTTTTCAAAACAAAAAAAGAACTAATCTCATCTAAAGATTAGCTCAGTCAATTTAGTGAAGCTTTAATCGTTGCAGCAAGTCCCTTCATCGTTTAAATGACCAGACTTATTAATCTTGGTTTTCAAATACTTCTCATTGTATTCTGATATATCTCCCCAAAGAGATTCTCTGCCTGATACCTCTAATCCAGCATTCTTTAATGCGTGAAGCTTTTTAGGATTGTTGGTAATTAGGGTTACTGGTTTAGAGCGTAAGGCCTTGAGGACGCGAATGGCATCTCCATAATTTCTAGAATCATCCACAAAGCCTAAGGCTTCATTAGCCTCCACCGTGTCGTAGCCGTTCTCTTGGAGGATATAGGCCATTGCCTTACTAAATAGACCAATTCCCCTTCCTTCATGGTTTGCTAAGTAAAATAATGCACCTGTTCCGTGTTCTGCAATCATTTTCATGGATTGCTTTAATTGGAAGCCGCAATCACATCGCTTACTTCCAAAGATATCTCCTGTATGGCAAATGGAGTGAAAACGGATAATCGCATCATCCCCATATTCAAAGTCCCCGTAAGCGAGGACGCTGGATTGCTGAAATTCCGCTAAATTGGCCGAAGATAATTTTTCAATAATTTTTTGAAAATCCTCTGTTACTTCATCACAATTCAGCCAGCAATACCATTTAAAGACAACCGTTTCCCCATACAAATTTACTGGTAGACGGATGGGGCCAACCAAGTATATAGCTCCTCTATCTGTTTTGATTAATTGAATTTTGTCTTCTAAGACCGAGATTACTTTAGAATTGAGAGTTTCTTTCACTGTTATGCACTCCTTTTTAGCATTAGTGTTTTACTAGAAGGGGATTGGCATTCTTGGCAGATTTCACTAAAACCACAGTTTCAGTAAAAATGGTGCCAGGCACCATTTCCACTATTGTCACCTTTTTTTCATATTGATAGGCTTTTGTCCCAAACTTGGACAGTCTGTTATACGTAAATTGGGAATAGAAGAGTGGATGTTAGAGCGGTTATTGATATTGTAATTCTCTTTTCAAGTTTGAAAGGAGGTGCACAAATATGAGTGAATCTTCGACAGAAGGATTTCAAAATGGGACAGAAGAGGTAAGAGGAGGAAACTTTTGGGATTTTATGTTAGGGTCTCATGTTCACGACCCCCAAGAATCATCTTCAAATAAAATATCCTCTGAAGATCATGCCTCAGACTTAGACCTATTACCATCCGACCCTTCATCAGTAAAACATCCACGGACCTGTCGAAACTCCCGATGGCAAAATTCTGTACATGGGAAAACCCAGACAAAAATTTGTTGGGATGGCGGGAATATGTGGGAATATCGAATTAGAAGAAGACCCATGGCAATGGGGTAGTCCAATACAAGTGGGAAAGGCTATAATGAGCCTTTCCCACTTGTATTATAACCTAAACCCATTCTAGTCTTTTTCAGGAATAATACAGTTTCCATCCACACAGCTGACATCCTGCTCGGTTGACAGATCTTGAAACATCGGTTTAGGTGCTTCTTCCTCCCAAACCTTTTGTAAGGCACCCTTGAATGTTTCCAGTGGTTGTGCGCCAGATATGGCGTACTTTGAGTTAATGACAAAATACGGTACTCCGCCAATTTGGTATTGCTGGGCTATAGCCTCGTCAGCACGGACTTCATTAGCAAAAGCGGTTTTGTCCTGAAGGACATTTAATGCCTCTTGGCGGTTTAATCCTGAGGCTTCCGCAATGTCTGCTAATGTATCAAAATCCCCAATATGTTTTGCTTCAGTAAAGTAAGCCTGTAATAACTTTTCAGAAACGACGGCAGCTTTTCCTTTCGTTTTTGCAAACTTCGCCAAGCGGTGGGCATCAAATGTATTGGTTGGCTTCATCCCGTCAAAATTATACGTTAAACCGACTGTTTCGGCTTGGTTTCCAACATTTTGATTAGCCTGTTTTGCCTGTTCAACACTCATTCGATACTTATTGGCCAATACCTCATGAATACTTTCCCCATTATATTCAGGGGAATTTGGATCTAGTTCGAAGGCCTTGAATTCAACTTCAACCTGCTCTTTATGTGAAAATTGTTCTAACGCCAGTTCTAAACGGCGTTTTCCAATATAACAAAACGGACAAACATAGTCAGACCAAACTTCAATTTTCATGTCTACACCTCATTATTCAATGGTTAATCCCCTACATAGTATCATAAAGAAGTTAAAAACCAATACAATGTGCTCATTGAAGTGTCTTTAAACATAAAAAGCTGATAGTTGGAAATAATAACCTCGATAACCTTTGAGAGGATGGGATGTTTGATGTCGTTAGAATGGTTTGACAGAGTATGTGCTGAATTGCAAGATCACCTAGAGTCTATTTGTGAAGAATATGATCAAGTTGGTCAAATGACCATTGAAAGAGCTGCCAAACATCCAAGGATTGAATTTTTTGTAGACACTGCAGATGTGGATACAGAAGAGCTCGATCGTGATTTTTTCTGCACACTTTTCTTTGATCCGCAAAATGAAGAGTTTTACGTCGATAGCTTCGATGTTGACAGCGGACACACGGCGAAAATCATTCTTTCAGATATTGAGGAGATTATCGATGAAGTGCATGCTAGTCTCCATGACTACATCAATGGGGATGATCATTATACTGATGATGGGGTCTATCTTCAGTCAGAGGAAGTTTATGATGAAGAAGACTGTGAAGCCCCTGAAGACGACATAGACGAAGAATATTATGAAGCGGAACAAATGAATGAAGATGATATTTTTGAGGAAATTGATGTGGACTGGTCCACACCTGAGGTGACTGCTTTCAAGCACGAAGACGAAGTGGAAGTTACCTATCAGTTTGGAGTTGTGCAGGAAACGGGTGATGGTGTATTAAGACGGGTAAACCGAATTTGGACCACGGATGATGAATTGATCAAGGACGAATCCCACTTTATTTTTAGCAAAGAAGAAGCGTCTACCATTATTGCCATGATTGCCAGCCACATGGACCAATTAAGTGAGTTTGACTTCTAATTAAAAATAACTTAAAACGCATGGTGATTTTGCCATGCGTTTTTTTATTATTAAACAATATAAAAAGGGCTTTGAGTCGACTGTCTGTAAATATTGGTCTTCCGCCCTTTAAGTTTAATCAATTGTATAATCAATTTGAATCAGATCCCAGGCAGTGATGATTCCTAAGGGAACTTCATCTATCTTACCGTTTTCAGTAATAATCACGCCTTCGATTTTCCGTTTCTTTTTATGAGCTTTTTCAAAGATATTTTCTATTTCAAAGATATTTAAATCTTTCGCGACAATCTCTAGCAACTGTTCTTTTTCCAACTCCATAATGTCAGCAACACGAATTGTTGATAGATTTACCATGCCGTTTTCCATATTTTGCACCATCCATTTCATGATGGTGCCAGCAGTCAAAAGACCGATACAATTATTATTTTTATAGATTGGGAATTTAGAATAACCGTACTTTTTAATCGCATCCGTTACTTGTAAGATGCTGTCCTGATAGTCAAAGTAAACGACCTTTTTGGTGGCTATGCTTAGGGCATAATTAGGGCGGCTCAACACATTTGCAATTTTTTCAATATGATGAACAACCTTGGCATTCGGCTCAGCAATATAAAATCCCACCTCCATCTTTTCATGGACAATTGCATTTCTCAGCCTCGCATATTGCTCTAAATCTTTTTTAAACGTATCGATAATTTGGTATTTTTTTGATCCGACTATCACTAACACTACAAATCTCTCATCATTTATTTGAACGATATCCCTTAAGGCATCATGAACCTGATTGAAGGCTACCTCAAAACGCTCTGATAAAAGTTGTCCCTGCTTTTTATTCATAGTTCCGTTCTCACTCAATACAAAGACTATTTTATATATTCATTATTTTTATAGTAAAAGTAATACTAAAAATTTTCAAGAAACTACTTTTCCCATTTTTGTTTAAGCATTTCGATTTCTTCTCTGTGGCTTACTCCCTCATCATCAGGCGTCTCTAAGATCAACGGGATTCCTTCCAAAACAGGTGACGTAACAAGTTGTCTCAATTGTTCCACATTGATATATCCATTGCTGCTGTTAAAGATATTGGCATGGCGATCTTTTTTGGAGCCTGTAGGAAACTTGGAGTTATTTAAGTGAATCACCTTTAAATGTTTCCAATATACTAAGTTCTCTCCCTTTTCAATTAACTGCTTTGTATTTTCCCCATTCCAAAGACCACTTGCAAATGCATGGCAAGTGTCCAGGCAAAAACCGATTTTCTCAGGATACTCACATAGATTTCGAATTTGGACAAGTTCTTCAATGGTTGTCCCAAGTGCTCCTTTTGTCCCAGCATTATTTTCCAAGAGAATTAGAGAGCATCCGTTCCACTGACTAAGTACACTATTGAGTATTTCTAACATTAAATGATAGCTGGCAAGCGGGTCTGTTTTACTGATTTGACTGCCGTAATGGACAACGACGCCAATTGAGCCGCATGCGTCTGTAATTTCTAAATCATTTAGAAGAGACCCAATCGTTAGGTCCTGCTTATCTTTTGAGGGGGTTAAGCTGGTGGAATAAGGGGTATGAGCAACTGAAAGAAGCTGATGTCCTAGACAAAAATCCTTACAGCTTTTTGCATCCTCTTGATCAAATCCCTTAATTGTCAGGCTTCTTGGGTTTTTCGGAAAATATTGAAAAGCGGTTGCCTGATTAGCAACCGCTCGTTTTGCAGCACCTAGATAACCCTCTTTAATGCTAACATGACTGCCGAAAATCATAAGTTATTCCCTTCCCATCCGAAAACTATAATAAGGGATATTTTTTGCAGCAGTTCCGATTTCTATGCGACAGCAGGTTATTCATTTTTTATTTATTGACTAGCTAAAATGGTCACTAGGGTATCCTCAATTTTTTTTCCTTTTGTTTCATCCAGCATGTTATTTAATAGGATGGAAAATATCATGGTTTGCCCACTTTTCGTATTCACATATCCAGATAAGGAAGTAACGGTTGAAAGAGTCCCTGTCTTTGCTTTTACCCTTCCTGCCGTGCTAGGATTTTTCATGCGTTTTCTTAACGAACCACCAACCATTTTCTCAGGTTTACCTGCGACTGGAAGTGCATTTAAATAGACTGGAAACCATTTTTCCTTCTGGACTGAAAATAAAGCAAAAGAAAGCTGATTGGCGGCAATACAATCAACATGTGAGATGCCGGACCCATCTCTTATCACCATCGTATTAGGATCAATCCCTAACTTTGCCACTTCTGATTTCAAAATCGCTAACCCTTTCTCCCAGCTGCCTTCCCCTTCTTTCACCATACCCATTTCCTTGATTAACATTTCGGCATGGACATTATTGCTAAGTTTCATAAAAGGTACAAGCAATTCCGATAATGGCATCGATTGATGTTTGGTTAACAGTTTTGCTTGTTCAGGGACAGGACCGGTTTTTATTTTTCCTGTAACAGTAATCCCATGGTCAGCTAATGCCTGTCTAAAAACTGTTGCCGCAAAACGAGTTGGCTCCCAAACACCAATCCATTCCTTTTTATCTTTGGCTTTGAGTGGAAGAGTTCCTTCAATGGTTACCGTGTTTTTTGAGTGTTCCCGCTCAATGGTAATCTTTTTTTTGCCATCCTCAGCCACTGTTACCGCTCGATTCATTATTTTTACATAATTGGTTTCCGGGGTGACCGTTACTTTTACCCGTTCGCCGATCTTCGTTCCAGGTTGCACCTTTACCTGAATAGATCCTGAGTCATATTCTTTTGTAGGAGAAACCGTTAGAGCAGAAATCTGGGCACCATAGTAAGTTGTTTCGTCACTCCACGGCATATCGAGTGAATAACGAACATGGTCATAGCGGGAGTCATCCGCGACCAAATTCCCTTTTATTTTCTTTACACCAAGTTTTTTAATCGCCATTGCCATATTCTCAAAGTCTTCTTTCAGTAAGGTCGGGTCACCATTTCCTTTTAAATAAAGATTCCCTGACATAGTTTTCTTGATTTCCTTTGCATCTGTCTGTACTTCTGTTAGAAAAGTATAGTTTTCACCCAGGACCTTGAGAGCCGCGGCCGCTGTCAATAGTTTCATATTAGAAGCAGGTCTTAAGCGGACATCACCTTGGTAGTCATAGAGAATCGCCCCGTTTTGAGCAGACCTGACACTTATTCCGGCAATAGCCCCTTGTAAGGCCGGATCCTTCATAATGATTTGATTAAGCTGCTGAGTCATATTTGCATTTCCAGTAATTGCCCTCACTTGGGTATAGGGCGTTAAGGTAAAAGCTATCGTTGTCAATATAATCACAGTACTTTTAACTATTCTAATCAAACCTAGTTCCAGCCTTCCCTTTTTTTAAGAGTGTGTCCCTTTCTTAAAAGATTATTAAAAATCCTGAGCTCAAAACGAACTCAGGATGATTACCTTATACTGAATAATTTTGCGCCTATTCTATCATGATTTATTTAATCTTGATTTTAATAGTCATCACCATATCGATATCGTTTATACTTGGCAGCATGACAAGCATCACAGGTTGGAAAGTTATGATCCCATGGCAGTTTTTTACCGCAGGTTTTGCACTTTTTAACAAACTTTCTTATATCCGTTTTAAGCCGATCTTGGACCCGGTCACTCACTTCTTCACGCAGACGTTCCCAATAAATCGCTTCTGTTCGTTGATCTAACCTATATAAGAATAGCAAGTGCAGGCCAATCGCTTTATAGCTTAATTCCAAATCTTCCAAGCTTCTATCCCTTACACTCGGCTCCGGGAGCTCCCTGCCTTCAATTAGGGCGTACATTGTATCCTCCCATTGTCTTGTTAACGAAGATTCATTTTTTGAAAAAGGGAGGTGTAAAAATCCATACAGGTCCATTAGAGAGAGACGTGCCTCCACTTCAGTCCCCGCAATTATTTGATATAAAGACTTTTCTTCTGACAAGGAGGCTTTTTTCGTGCCATTGGGACTTTCAAATTTATCCCACAGATCAAAAAATGTTCCCAAGTCATGATAATAACGTTGAAAGCGTTCAAAGACCGAATTGGTTGGAGCGATGGCAAAGGTATGAACCGGTTCATCTTCCTGCTCAAGTAAATTACGCATTTTCTTAATATCACTCGTGAAAGCGACTTTGCCGACTTCATAGATCCCTTTCCGGCCAGCACGACCGGCAATTTGCTTCACTTCCTGAGAGGTTAACAGCCGTCTTCTTGTACCATCAAACTTATCATTTTCCAGAAAAACAATCCGCCGAATTGGCAGGTTTAACCCCATTCCTATCGCATCTGTCGCGACAATCACCTTGGTCTTGCCGGTATTAAATTGCTCTATCTGTTTTTTCCTCGTTTCCGGCGGCATGCTCCCGTAAATCATACTCACTGAATGGCCATCATTTTGCAGCCTTGAGGCCGTTTCAAGCACGCGTCTTCTTGAAAAACAGATCAAGGCATCGCCTTTCTTAACGTGTTTGATGTTAAACTCTTTCTTTTCTACTTCCAAAGGGGTGTCACGGCTATATTCGTGAATTTCAATATTAGCATCACCTAATAACTGCAATACCATGGTCCTGGCATTGCGGCTGCCGATAATATGGACCTCCGCTGCATTTGCCTTGGTGATCGCCTTGTACCATGCAAAACCACGGTCCTTGTCCGTTAACATTTGTGCTTCGTCAATAACCACAACCTCGTAATACTCTTTTTCATGAAACATTTCGACAGTACAAGAGATATGCTCCGCACCTGCAACGTTTTTTTCTTCCTCTCCTGTTTTTAATGAACAAGGTATTCCTTCGGCATTTAACTTATCGTAAACCTCAAGAGCTAATAAGCGGAGCGGTGCTAGATATAAACCGCTTAAGGCCTCCTTCATTTTTTCTAGCGCATGATGAGTTTTGCCAGTATTGGTTTCACCAATATGCAGAACATAGCGGACATTCCGCCTTAACGAAGGGTCGTACTCTTCCCCAAAAATATCCCGCATCATTCGTTCTTCCGCTTCTTTTTTACGCTGTAGTTCTTTCTCTTCCGCCTTTTTCTTTATTTCTCTCTGCTGATAATCCTTTTCAAAGATTTCCCTATGGGCATCCTCCTCAAAAGGGATTTCTGCTAACATTAATAAATCTGTAAGATATTCTTGCTGGATATCTTCGATAAAATAACTTTCTACATCATATAAAGGCTGTGTGATGCTTCCTTTGACAAAAGATGCTGATAATTGTTCATGAAAGGTTCCATAAAACTCTTCTTTAAGTTCATCCGGCAGCTGTTCAAGTACTTTCTGAGGAATCAACTCTGATAGATAATCAGAAATTAAGCTTTCATAGACGAAAAAATACGTTTGGTATTCATAAAAGCTTCTTCCCCAATGCAAAGTTTTATGAATATCGCCTGTTAGCTCTTCAAAAAAGCTGGCAACAGTTGTATAAGCAGACGGATTAAATGCCCCTTGGTCCACCAATTTTTCTTCAAGGGCAAAGGTATCTACTGATTGGAACTTTACATTATTTTTTATGTCAGCATCGAGCTGTTTGGCTGCAAAGTAGCGTACATATAAATAAAAGAGCTCGTATTGATCTTCCAGGATTCCAACAGCAGCATCCTCTATTTCTGTTTGAATCGAGTGCCTCTGCTCTTCGAGTTTTTTCTTTTCCTCCCGCTTTACGAAGTTCTCCTTGGCATCATGATAGCGGTGAGTCCACTTTTCCTTTTGCCCCTCGAATTGTTCTCGAAGCCATTCCATCGCATCAAAAGGCAAATAGTTTCTCATCTCATCCCGAAAAAGTTTATTGATGAGCTTACGATCAATGCCTTGAACTTCGAATCCTTTTTCACTTAAAAATTGCTTCTTTTCGTTCTTTGGCACATCGTTAGTCACTTTGTTCAACCAAACATTTACCCATATTTGCTCACTATAATGACTACGCTCAGCTAAATACTGTTCAAAAGATGGCAGAGATTCTTTGGTTTCAAGGTATCGATCGATATCTTCATAGATTTTCACTTTTGTCTGTTCAACCGCTTGAGGGTAAATAGTTGTTAATTTATTCAATCTCATCCCTCCATGGAAAATTTGATTTTCCTTTTTTCTCAAAGTTATGTATAATGTGAGTATAGATTATCGTATAGTAAAAAAGACCGAGCATGACGACAAA
>NZ_JBALPZ010000096.1:473-18855 GCF_036965645.1 Neobacillus drentensis | reverse complement strand
CAATAGCTGCTCCCTGTTTGAGGATCGGCTTACGGACCATAATCCACCGCTTCTGCTTGCCGGCTCAAGGGTGGATTATTTTTTTTTGTGAAAGGACAGAATCGTGACAATGAGACTAGCAAACGATAAGCTAAACATCAATGCCTGAAAAACTGTCAAATGCATCACCCCCTTTCTATTAGGAGATGTGCCGTCCACCCTTGAGAAAACTATGCTATTGCATGTTCATTATAGCATTAATCAAATTATCGAACAAGTGTTCTTTAAATATTATGTTTATTGCAATAGTCATCCACTAATTCCTCGATTTGATCCATTTCAGGATATTTTCCGGAAAACTGAAATTGAATTTCTTCAATAAAGCTCTCTCGATTATACACATGAATCGCACCATTTTGTTGGATAATACTATATTCTGGTACAAATCGGTATCCGCTTCGTTCAATTGCCCCCATACTAATCCCCTTTTACATTTTTTTATAGTATTTGCTGAAAACAATGATATCATCCTTGGGCAAAAGAAAGAGGATGGTGCACGACACACACATCCTCTTCTTTATTCTATTATGCTGTAGTATATACCTCTTTTTTATTTAAATCATGACGAATGGTTGCCTGTGCGGCTGCTAAGCGCGCCAGTGGCACACGGTATGGCGAACAGCTGACATAGTCTAGACCCGTTCTGTAACAGAAATCAATCGAACTTTTTTCTCCGCCATGTTCGCCGCAAATCCCTGTTTTTAAGGAAGGTTTAGTCTCGCGGCCAAGTTTAACACCTGTCTCGACCAATTTGCCCACTCCATCCTGGTCAAGTACAGCAAATGGATTTTCCGGCAGTACTTTATTTTCAATATACGCTTGCAGAAATTTCCCTTCTGCATCATCACGGCTATAGCCGAAGGTGGTTTGTGTTAAATCGTTGGTTCCGAAAGAGAAGAAGTCTGCCTCCTCTGCAATTTGATCGGCCGTTAGGGCGGCACGAGGTATTTCAATCATCGTACCAATTGTATAATGAAAACTCTTACCGGTTTCTTGCTGAACAACATCTGCAGCATCCATCACCAATTGACGCATTTGCTTCAACTCATTCACATGCCCTACTAATGGGATCATGATCTCAGGCTGCACTTCCATCCCTTTTTCAGCTAATTTTGCTGCAGCATAAAAGATGGCTTTTGCCTGCATTTCATAAATTTCAGGATAGATCATTCCAAGACGGCAGCCGCGGTGGCCGAGCATTGGATTAAACTCATCTAATTGACGTACCTTTTTAAGCAATTGTTCTTTCTTTTTTAATTCTGCTGATTGAGGGTCTGTTAATTGAAGCTTGGTCACTTCTACTAATAGTTCCTCTTTATCTGGTAAAAATTCATGAAGCGGCGGGTCTAGTAAACGGATGGTTACCGGGAAACCTTGCATGGCTTCAAAGATACCTTCAAAATCGCCTTGCTGCATTGGCAACAGGTGGCCTAAAGCTTCCATTCTTTCTTGGTAATTATCCGCCAAAATCATTTTTTGGACGATTGGAATCCGCTTCAAATCCATAAACATATGCTCCGTACGGCATAGGCCAATACCGCCAGCACCAAATTCAAAGGATTTCTTTGCATCTTCCGGATTATCTGCATTTGCACGAACGCCAATTTTCCGCTCTTGGTCAGCCCAAGCTAAAAGGAGTTGGAATTCATCAGAAAGTTCCGGGTCAATCATTGGGATTTCACCAAGCATAATTTCCCCTGTGGATCCATCAATGGTAATAATATCCCCATAATTTACGACTGTTTTACCTACCGTAAATTGTTTTGCCCGTAAATCGATTTTTAACGACTCACAACCACAAATACAAGCTTTCCCCATCCCACGTGCGACAACAGCGGCGTGGCTGGTCATTCCTCCGCGGCTAGTTAAGATCGCTTGTGCGGCGACGATACCGTGAATATCGTCTGGCGTTGTTTCAGGTCTAACGAGGATCACTTTTTTCCCATCGTTCCCTAAAGTTTCGGCTTCATCAGCGTCGAATACTACCTGACCTGTCGCTGCTCCCGGAGAAGCCGGCAATCCCTTCGCTAGAATATCTTTTTCAAATTTGTCATCAATCCGGCGGTGGAGTAGTTGATTCAATTGATCAGGTTCTACGCGCAACAAGGCCGTCTTTTTATCAATTATTCCTTCTTGAACCATCTCAACAGCAATTCGAATTGCCGCTTGCGCCGTTCGTTTCCCATTACGTGTTTGCAGGATAAAAAGTTTGCCGCGTTCTACCGTGAATTCAATGTCTTGCATTTCTTGATAATGCTGTTCAAGAATTTTACATGTATCCGTAAATTGCTTATAAACCCCCGGCATTTCATCCTTTAATGTTGCGATGGGCTGTGGTGTCCGAATACCCGCAACCACATCTTCTCCTTGGGCATTTATCAAGTATTCTCCGTATAAAACATGCTCGCCTGTTGATGGATTTCGTGTAAATGCTACCCCGGTACCTGAATCGTTGCCCATATTGCCAAACACCATACTTTGAATATTAACGGCTGTTCCAAGGTGGTCTGGGATCTTATTCAAGCGTCGGTAGACGATGGCGCGCTGATTGTTCCAAGAATTAAAGACAGCGTTAATCGCAAGAAAAAGCTGTTGTTTTGGGTCTTGAGGGAAATTTTTTCTTGTATGCTTTTTGACAATCTCCTTATAGCCGCTAATCACTTCTTGCCAATCTTCTGCTGACATTTCCGGATCTGTACTATACCCTTTCTGTTCACGTGTTTCTTCTAAGTATTGCTCAAAGAAAAATGTATCAATTTCTAAGACTACATTACTAAACATCTGAATGAAGCGGCGGTAGGAATCATAAGCAAAACGAGGATTATTGGTTAGTGCTGCTAAACCAGCTACCGTTTCATCGTTCATTCCGAGGTTTAAGATGGTATCCATCATACCTGGCATTGAAAAAACTGAGCCAGATCGCACTGAAACTAAAAGTGGGTTTACAGGGTCACCCAGTTTTTTACCCATTTTTTCTTCTAAGCGGCCAAGGGCTTCTAGGGTTTGCTCTTCCACCTCTGTTGTAATGGTTTTACTAGCTTCATAGTAATCATTACAGGCCTGGGTCGTTAACGTAAAACCAAATGGCACTGGCAGACCTATTCTAGTCATTTCTGCAAGATTTGCCCCTTTACCCCCAAGTAATTCTCTCATATTTCCATTTCCCTCATGAAATAAGTAAACAAATTTCTCCATCTCTAAAAGCTCCTCTCTTTTTTTAATATATCTAGTATTAAGCCCGCTGTTTCTTCTACAGCTTTATTTGAGACATCAATGACAGGGCATCCTACCCGCTTCATGATTTTTTCTGCATGGTCAAGTTCTTTTAAAATCCTTTCAAAGCTGGCGTAGTTTGCCCTTGAGGCTAATCCTAACGCTCTCAGCCGTTCTTTGCGGATTTCATTTAATTTATCTGGTGAAATAATAAGCCCGATACAATTCTTTCTAGGTATTTGAAATAACTCATCAGGCGGCTGTACTTCCGGGACGAGCGGCACATTGGCCACTTTAAAACGCTTATGCGCCAAGTACATCGACAACGGTGTTTTCGAAGTACGCGATACCCCTATCAGGACAATATCGGCCTTTGTCAGCCCCCTTGGATCACGGCCATCATCATACTTAACGGCAAATTCAATCGCTTCTATTTTCCGAAAGTATTCCTCATCGAGCTTTCTCATTAATCCTGGACGGTGATGCGGTTCCTTATTAAATTTAGTTTCGAATGCATTCATTAATGGACTTAACAGGTCTACTGCCATAATTCCTTCTTCGCCTGCACGACGATCTAAATACTCTTTTAAGGATGGTATGACAATTGTATAAGCAATAATCGAATTCGATTTAAGCGCTAATAGTATAACGTCCTCAATATCTTCAAAGTCCTCCACATAGGAATTACGGCGAATGTCCACTTGGCCCCCGTTAAATTGTGTAGCAACTGCCTTCACAACAAACCCAGCCGTTTCCCCAACAGAGTCGGAAACCACATAGACCACTTCTTTTTGTGCCAAAATGACAGCCACCCCCTTAGTCTAATTTTTCATCCATCATTTCTAAATATGCCCGTGTAATCGTAGTCTTGGTAATTCGCCCCACTAGCAAATATGTATTCGCTTGTCCGTCAGCTTCTCGCACAACAGGAAGAGAATCAATGTGATTTTGGATCATTTTTTTAGCTGCCTCAAGCAGGGTTTCTTCCGGATAAATAGTGATAATATTTGGCATTCTCGTCATTATGACACTGACTGGTAACTCCGATAGATTTTGGTTACCAAGTGAGGCTCTGAGCAAATCCTTTCTAGAAATCACACCAGCTAGACGCCCATCAGAATCTACCGCGTATAGTGTACCGACATCCTCTAAAAATAATTGGACAATGGCATCGTATACGGAGGTTGATTTTCCGACTACAATGGGATGCGCTTTATAATTATTAACACTTTGGTGGAGGACTCTTTCGGCTTGGGGCTTAACCTTAAATTTGTCATTATAAAAATAACCAACGCGCGGTCTTGCATCGATATTTCCTGACATAGTTAAGATGGCTAAGTCAGGTCTTAACGCTGCCCTTGATAATGACAACTTATCTGCAATCTCTTTTCCTGTGATTGGCCCATTTTTCTTAACAATCTCAAGGATTTCATCCTGACGCTTTGAGAGTTTTATCTTTACCACCCCCCTTTATCCTATTATTATGATATAATATATGTAATCGTTTTAAATGTGTTATACTTATTTTTATTTAGTATATAACATTTAAATATAAAGTGAAATAGTTATTTGCAAAAAAATAAACATCATAAAGCAAAATAAAAAAGACATATGCGATATTCAAACATCGTTTATGTCTTTTAAAAAAATGTATGCCTTTATAGCTCTAACTAAATTTTTCCTTATTTCTGGCAATTGGGACAGTAGAAAGTTTGTCTAGAGGAGATCACTTCGATGATAATGGTTGTGCCGCACCGAAGGCACGGTTGTCCTTCGCGATCATAGACCTGGCATCGGTTATTAAACCCACCGGTTAAAGCGTCTCCTTTAAAGAGAGGATTATCCATATACCCGCCGTGCTTAATCCCATCTAGAAGAACATTTTTCATTGAATCGTAGAGTTTTATTTGATCATCATCCTTCATATCATCAATATCCTTAGTCGGTTTTATTCCAGCCTGAAAGCAAATCTCCGCTGAGTAACAATTTCCGATGCCGGCAATAAATGATTGATCAAGTAATGTGGTTTTTAAACGGCCATGTTTTGTATGGATTCTTTTTAAAAATTCCGCTAAAGTAAATTCCGAATTTAATGGTTCTGGGCCCAAGTCTGACAGCTTTTCCTCTGTTTGAGTCTGATTATGCAGGTGTAAATATCCTAACCGAAGACCGATAAAATAAAGATGATTTTGTCCAAATGATAGTCGAACCTGTATCGTTCGATTTGGTTTTTCTGATTCTGAGCCGAAAAACATCCATCCCCCCAACATTAAATGTAATAAAAGCGTTTGATCATTTTGCAACTGGAATAGAAGATGCTTGCCCCGACGTTTGATATCGACAATTCTCTGATGTTGAACCGTTTTTTTGAATAGGTCAGGATTAATATTAATGGATTTCTCACGGTTTATTTGTACATCTGTTATCACTTGATTTGCGATTTTATCTTTTAATAGGTTTTTATAGTTTTCCATTTCCGGGAGCTCAGGCAATTTGGACTCCTCCCTCATTTCATTTGCTTAATATCGTTCCCTATTTAAAGCAGAAAATAAAATAGAAAACTTTAGAAGACAAAAAAAAACCGAACATTAACCTGTTCGGTTTACTTTATTATTTATAGTGGGCCTAAATGGACTCGAACCATCGACCTCACGCTTATCAGGCGTGCGCTCTAACCAGCTGAGCTATAGGCCCATAATTTATGGAGCGGGTGATGGGAATCGAACCCACTACATCAGCTTGGAAGGCTGAGGTTTTACCAGTAAACTACACCCGCAAAAATTATTATTCTCAACGACGAATTTAATTATAGCATCCATGCGTTTATCTGTCTAGTATATTATATAAAAATGCTCGCGGTATTTTTTGTTCTTCTTCAGCCAATCTTTTTGAACAGTACTTTCTCCTAGATTAGTGTATTCCGATTGAGGAAGATACAAAGACTATCTTATATGTTGTTAGTTGCTATAAGAGATTGCGATAAAATGACGACAAAAAAGGGGTTCTTAAAGAACCACTTTTAGTCATGGAATCTATTAGTGACGTTTAATTTAAATATTCATTCAGAAATATTCAAAACAGCACGGAATCGTGTGGATGCTGCCATCATTTTATCGTATGCTTCGTTAGCACGTTCTAAAGGAAAAGTTTCAATCATTGGCCGTACATCAGTGAGAACACTAAAGTTAATGGCTTCTTGGATTTCTTTTGCTTGTCCTGTAAACGAACCCCTAACCGTTTTAGGTACTTTTAAAAAGTCCATTGCTGACAATTCCAATTGCTCACCAGAACCAGCTACAATAATTAGTTCACTGTCTGAACCTAGCCCTTTGATCAGAGAAGAAATAGCTTTGGCGTTCGGCGCAGTAGCTAGGATTACTTTGGCTCCACCTAAAGCCTGTAATGCTTGAGCTGGATCTTCTTTTTCTGAATTAATGTAGTGATGTGCCCCCAATTGACGTACTAGTTCTTCTTTAACACTACCACGCGAAATGGCAACCTTGCGAAATCCTGCTTTCTTTGCGTACTGAACAGCTAGGTGCCCAAGTCCGCCAATGCCTTGGATGGCTACAAGATCTCCAGGCCGTGCTTTGCTGTTTCTTAGTGCACTAAACGTTGTTTCACCAGCACACATAAGTGGTGCTGCTTCTAATGCAGATAATTCATTTGGGATGCTGGTCAAATTATCCTCATTGGCCACCATGTATTCCGCATAGCCACCGTCCATTGTCAGACCTGTTACATGATTATCTCCTCCATGGTATCCTATTCCAACCCGTTCACCAATTTTCCACTTCGTAGATTCAGTGCCAAGTTCTTCAACTATACCAATTACTTCATGACCAGGAATGCGGGGATACTTTGAGGCAAAAAGAAAATTATTTTTGCTGGAACAGAGACAAATTCACAATTTGGTGGACATCTTGAAGGTGCACTTCAGTCAGCTGAAAAGGCGGTTTTTGAAATTGTGAATTTAAATGATTCTTTTTGACATAATCTTATTTTAAATAATTATGTTGATGAGTGTCGTATCCGAACTATACTGCGGCCAGAACCATGTCGGCCGAGGTCAAAATTGCCTAGGTCAGGTCTTTTTGGATCAGCTGTGCTCAAAACCCTTCCGCCAATCCTATCTCTAGCTTCTAGAACCCTACATTTGATGCCCTTTGCAGTAAGTAGAGAAGCAGCCCGAAGGCCACTTAAACCAGCACCAACAATCACTATCGGATTTTTCATATACCCTCCTCTTTCCACCTTAATGGGTTCGTAAGCTTCATCCATCTTAAGTGTGTATAAACCTTCCATTTCACCAAAGAAATCTTCTTTAATTCGAATGATCTCTGAAAGTTGACTTTCATCGATACGCCATAAGGCGAATAAAAAATCAGTAACAGATGGATCAGCTACTGAAGAAATTGCATATGTCCCCTTTTTTGTAAACTTAACTAATCTTGAGTCATTGAGGACCTGAAGATGACGAGAAGCATTTTGAAAAAAGCGTCAAACAGGTGTCTCACCAAGGATTTGACGCTCCTTAAAATGAACATGTCAGGGCTTCCCCTTCCCCTGCCAATCTTATGTAAAATAAATTTTTAAAGTATTTCTTCCTTTGTTTTCACCATCGATCAACTAAACTTTTGAATATATTATTGGAACTTCCAATAACCATCCAACATTTCAGAAAAGTGACTTTGATTCGTGTCAGTAAGGTTCACTAAAAAAGGAGTCTCCCCTTTTTCTTTTAATACCTTAGCAGCCAGACCATCTCCAATTGGTGTACAAAATAATAAATTAGTTCCGTTCAATTTTAAAATTCTACAACGTGCATTGATTTCCGTATCAATATACTCCTCGCCTTGTTTAAGGCCAAACAATTTCTTCCAAATTTCTAATGTCTTGTCCAAATTATTTACGACAAAACCAACACTATCCAATTTTGGTTGGCCTAATATGTGTGACCCTATAAGTCCTTGGTCCTCTAATTCCGAATACCTTTCTTCATCTGATTTTTCCCATTCAATAAAAAATGGTAAAGAAACTTTGTTTTCCGCGTATTCAGGGAATAACAATGACCACCTGATTACGTGACCATCAGCACGAACTCTCTCCCCAGTAAGCGGTCCATATACTGTAAGTCCTTCTGCTTTAAGTTTTATTGCTAGTTCTTCAATTTTATTTGTTCGGATCGCTACTTTCGCAGGACCTTCCCGACTTTCTTTTGCTAGCTGTTCCACAATTTGCGTTATCAATCGATTTTCATCATGTTTTTCAGCTATTGATAAATTCTCAATTCCTAAAAATTCAATATAACTTAAGCCAAAATAGGTTAGGGTATTATATGTTCCCCAAGATTCATGACGCCCACCCTTTACAACATGAAGCCCTCTTTGTTTTAAGGGTGAAATGGCTATCTCTGGTTTCTTAAAGAACCAAACAAGGTGATCAAAGAAAAAATCCATTATAGTACTCCTATCACTCGATATTGTGTGTTAACATGGCTTCTATTCGGATGCTAATCTAATTATCGTTTGCATGAGACGTTTCAGTTTTACCCCGTTCTCTTGAATGGTCCGAACGGCTTCGAGGGCACCAAGAACTCCTAATGGCCCATCAAATTTCCCCCATTGAGGACGGAGTCAATATGCGACCCAGTCATAACAGATTTAGCTATTGATTCATTGGTTCCTGGCAAACGTCCTATAATGTTTCCTGCTTCATCCATCCGTACCTCCAGGCCCGTTTCCTGTATCCAATTGATGAGAAGCTTGCGGGCGGTAAGTCTTCCGGGGACAATGAAGTTCTGGTTACACCGCCACTTTCTTGTTTACCGATTTCGGCCAGCTCCATTAATTGAGACCAAATTCGTTCCGTATTGATCGAGATATTCGCGATCTGCTTTGCCATCAAGAAACATCCTTTGCATTTAAATTAATGATTTCAGCTACTGCCTGTTCAGCTGACTGAAGGGCACCTTCAAGATGTCCACTATATTCTGAATTCGTCTCTGTACCAGCAAAAATAATTTTCTTTTCCCATACACCTTCTACTGGTGGTGGACCATAGCTCTCGTAATCTTTAAGAGGACTTAAGTCTTCTTCAACAGTGGTTTCTGAATCGCTGGACCAATCTTTATAATAAATTGCCTTTTAATTTTTAGCTTCACTTCCAAAGAGCTTAACTAATTGGTCAACAACCAATTTTAAAATTTTATCTTGACCCATTTTTTTACGTGCTTCTGGAGGCATTCCAAAGAAACCAAATAATGCACCAGAACCTCTATTAGGAGAGGCATCATATATTTCTTCTAAGGGACCCACGGCACTTAATACATATCCAGAAAGTCCTAATTCTCTCCAGAAGGGACGTTCATAGACTGCAACTACCTTGGCCTGTCCCGCCATCACGTAGGTTTTTTTACAATGTCATTCATAAGATTTGGAGGGCGAGAAGGAGAAAATTCAATGTGACGCGCCACAAGACGAGGTGGAAATGCTAGAATAACAGCATCTGCAGGAATTTTTTTTCTCTTTCCATCAGAAAGTTCTGCTTCAACCGTGATATCACCAGCTTCATTCTGTTCAATATTCTTAACTCGCGTTTCTAGCTCAACTATTTCTGAGGGAATAGTCTCTGCTAGAGCATCAAAAAGAGACTGCACACCTCCAGTCAATCGGACCCATTTTTCGTCTGAATTTTCTTTCAGCACACAGCGCTCTGGCGGCTTGATTTGGAATCGTTCTATAAGTATTTCGCCTTTCTTATATTGTTCGAAAGTTTCTAAATTTAGTTCTTTTACAAGGTTAGCAATATGGTTCTCATACTGTGGCCAAAACCACGTTGGGCCAAGGTCAAATTTGTCAGGTCAGGTATGTTTGGATCAGAAGTACTCAAAACCCTACCACCAATCCTATCTCTTGCCTCTAGAACCCTACATTTAATGCCTTTTTCAGTAAGTAGTGATGCAGCACGTAGGCCACTTAAACCTGCAACAACAATGATTACAGAATTGTTCATATTTGTCCTCCTTCTGACAGTGTCTATGTTGTAAAAACGTAATTTTGAAAAGGATATTCCTTGTTATATTAGTCCCTTTTAAATGAGCTTTCCCTATGTGAAATAATGTATTTTCACGATTGGACCAATTTTCAAATTTCATTAATATATCACCTGTATTTTAGTAGGATATTGTTGAGTTGAAAATTTAAGGTTGGTTGCTTGTTGTAGAGAAAATACCCAGCATTTAGCCATTAACTTAATGAAATGTATAAATATGGCCATAAGACTTTGTTTCTTTGTGTGTCTTCCCTGGTTAGACTGTCTGTTCTGAATTATAAAAGAGTTGTTTCTTTTTCTAACTCACGATGCAATACTTCTCCCATAAGCTTCATACCTTCATAAATTTTCTCTTTAGGCATATTCGAGTAATTTAATCGTAAAGAATTTATCTTTGTTCCATTCGGAAAGAATGGGGCACCAGGAACAAAAGCAACATTATTTTCCAAACATTTAGCGAATAATTCCCCAGAATCAACAGACTCAGGAAGCTTTATCCAAATAAATAATCCACCTTCTGGCATACTATAGTTTATATTTTTTGGAAAAAATTCTTTGATACAAGATAACATAGATGTGCATCTTTCTTTATAAACTGCTTTGATTTTATTAATGTGTTCTTCGATATTGTAAAGCTCCAGATACTTAGCTGTAATTTTTTGAGCAAAGCTATCAGTATGTAAGTCAGCTGTTTGCTTAAAAGCAACGTACTTTTCAATGAAAGATTCGTCTGCACAAATCCATCCAAGTCGTAGACCGGGGGTAAAAATCTTTGAAAAGGTACTTATATAAATTACCCTACCCTCTGTGTCAAAATGTTTAACAGGCGGGAGTGCCTCTCCAGCAAATCTTATAGCTCCATAGGGATTATCCTCTACAATCAGTACATCATATTGATTAGCGAGCTCAATCATTTTCTTTCGTCTTTCGAGTTTTAATGTGCGACCTGTAGGGTTTTGGAAATCTGGAATCGTATAGATAAATTTCGTGTTAGGATGCTCTGACAGCTTTTTCTCTAGCTCTTCCATAACCATTCCATTATCATCCATAGCTAATTCAACAAATTTGGGATTGTATGACTTAAATGCATTAATGGCTGCAAGATAGGTTGGGCTTTCACAAATAATAGTATCTCCATCATTGATGAAAATCCTTCCAGTAAGGTCGATTGCTTGCTGGGACCCTGATGTGATAAGAACATTTTCAATAGTAGAGTCGATTCCAATAGCTTTCATCCTTTGACAAATAACTTCTCTTAAAGGAATATATCCTTCAGTCGTACTATATTGAAGAGAAGACGCACCTTCTTCATTCAATACAACATTGCATACATCCTTAAGAGCTTCTACAGGAAACAACTCTGGAGCTGGCAAGCCTCCCGCAAAAGAGATAACTTCTGGCCTTTCTGTTACTTTTAATATTTCACGTGTCTCTGAAGGTTTTACTAAGTGAGTTCTCTCAGCAAATTTATTTTCCATTTATCATCATTCCTTTTTTATTTTAGTAATGTAGTACATTTAACAATTATTTTTAAAAGATTAATAGCTACCTTTTCCCTAAAATACCCTGAATTTTCAGTTACTTTCTATTAGACCTTACTCTGATTATCCTCCAACTAGATTTAAAACATTTTAACACGCAACAAAAAAACCATACAACATTATAATTGTATGGCAAACAATTTCTTTCTCCTTTTCCTTCTGTTGGTATGTCAAATCCATAATGGGAGGCTGCTCAAATAGAGAGCAAAGATGGTACATTCATTTTATCATTTTCTTTTAAGAGTTTTGCTTCTCTAATAATGTTTGTAATCGCTATTTTGACAATCTCAGGAGTCGTTGCCAGGTTCAGTCTGACGTATCCTTTATAATCTGTACCAAACCATTCCCCAAAGTCCACAGCAAGTCGACAGCGGTCTTGAATAAATTCTTTTGTCTTTTCTTTTGGAATAATTTTATTTAGGTCAATAAACATTAAATATGTTCCTTCCATAGGTGTAACTGTAATTTCCGGAAGCTCTTTATTAAGGGTATCTCTTGCATAAACAAAGTTTGAATAAATAACGCTCTTCAAGGATTCTAACCACTCACCTCCGCCAGAATAACCTGCCTCTGTCGCAGTAAGTCCCATTGTATTAAAATCTGTCTGATTCACTGTTTTTATATATTTATCATATTTTCCTCTTAGTATATCGTCTGTAATGATAATATTGGAATGAATCAGTGCTGCCAGGTTGAAAGTTTTTGAGGCAGAATTCACTGTTATGATTATATCCCGATATTTTCCACCCTTAACTACTGCGGCAGGAATATGTTTATGATTATCGAAAGTAAAATCCTGATGAATTTCATCTGATACAATCAAAACGTTATGTTTCTTGCAAATTTCAAATAGTTTATCTTGTTCTTCTTCCGTCCATACTCTGCCAGCTGGGTTATGTGGAGAACAGTGTATATACAGTTTGGCACGGCTATCGATGATTGCTTGTTCGAAACGGTCATAATCAAGGGTAAAATAACCGTTATCATTATTTAATGGACAAGTAATTAGTTTCCGACCACAATCACGAACGGCATTATGGAATGGATAATATACTGGAGTAAGAATGGTTACAGAATCTTCAGGTTCAGTAAAAGCATTAATAAACCAGTAAAGCGCAGCAACGACACCAGTCGAATAGCGAATCCATTCTTTTTTCAATGGGAAAGAATGTCTTTCCTCCATCCATTTGAAGTATGCATCAAAATAACTTTGTGGAACGTAAGAATAACCAAACACACCATGGTTCACGCGATTTGTAAGTGCTTCTGTAATGGAATCTGATGTCCTAAAATCCATGTCCGCTACCCACATGGCAAGTAAGTCTGGATCTCCAAAGCGCTCTTTTAATAAATCCCATTTTAAAGATGTTGAATTATGTCTCTCTACTTTATATTTTTCTATAAATTCTTCATTATTCATGTCTAGTCTCTCCCTTTTTTACAACTGATAATATAATAATTCCCCCAAATCAACAGATTCAGGAAGCTAAACCCCAATAAATAACCCTTCTCCTGGCTTAACTGCAAGATCTTCGATACTAAAACTACCTTTCTAAAAAGCTAATTCTATAGCTTTACTCTTCGAACCAGATTTTAATAATAGTTACAAACAAAAACCATACAATTTTATAAATTGTATGGAAAAATATTAAAAACTACCAATTATACTCTATTCTAACACATCATTTAAATCTAAAGTCTGTATCCCATCTTCTGTTTCAAAAAAAGGAATTCCTATTCCGAATATGTTTTTTATCCATCCTTAGGAGATCACAATGAATCTCATCTGAGATAATCCACAAATCGTTTTTGACACATATATCGCCCAATCTTCTAAGCTCTTCTTTAGTCCAAACTCGACCTGTAGGATTATGTGGATTACACAAAATAAAGAGAGTTGTTTTTTCATCGGCTGCTTTCCGTTCAAAATCCTCAAAGTCAATACTATAGCGACCATTATCATTTATTAGGTCTGAGCATACTTTCACGGTGATTATAGTCTGCTGCATATTTAAAATAGGCATATGAAGGAGTTAAAAAAATAACCTTTTCATCTCGCTTGCAGATATACTCAACAAGTTCAAATAAAGCAGGGATTATTCCGTTAGACATTACTAGATGTTTCCTTTCAAAACTCCATCCATATCTTCTAATACACCAATCACAAAAGCTTTATAATAAGAATCAGATAGTACACGGGTATAACCAAATATATTTTTATCCAATCTTTCTTTTATTCCATCAATGATTACCTGTGGTGTTGCAAAATCCATATCTGCCACCCACATTCTGATAAACTCCTCATCTTTGTAAGGAAACGTCATCAAACCATCGTTGTCACCGAAAATATAGCCCCGGAAACCATCTGTACTCATTGCATTTGTTTTTCTTCTGTCAATAATTTCGTCAAAATTGTACATAAGCTCATCACGCCTTCTAAATTTTTATTAAGTCTAATTAACCGGTTAAATGTTCTGCTCTAAGTATCATAATATTTAGATAACATATATTATTGGGACCCTCTATCTGTAATCATCTTAACACCCACAAAAAAGCCATACAACTCTATGAGTGTATGGCGAACAATATTATATTGTGTGGCAAACAATCACAATGTTGTATGGCGAATAATATTAGGGAAGATCGTTTAATAAACGTTTAATAATCATTAATCCTTGCTCAAGCTCTTCAAGCGTTTCTGGTGCACAGACAGAAATCCTTACAGCCCGCTCTGGACTACTATTTCCAACTACAAACCGTTCAGCGGCATACACTTGCACCCCTTGCTGTGCCGCTAACGTTTCAAATTCAGCACCTGTAATCTTGCCTGGTAATAGCAACCAACGAAAAATACCTGTTTCAGCACCCAAACACATATAGTCTGCCAAATATCGATTTACAACTTGGTTTATGCGAATGGTTCGTTTCCGATGCTCCTCAATTAAGACTTCAAACTGGTTCGATACAATAGTTCGTGCAGCTAGTTCTGCTAATAAAGGGGAAACTGATATATTCAAATTATAAAGCGCCTTTGAAATTAACTCCTTAAATTGGTTCGGCACCGCTACATAAGCTAGTCTTAACCCCGGGGCTATTGATTTCGATAAACTTGCAATATGGATGACCTGTTCTGGTGCAAATGATGCAATTGCTGGAAGTGTTTTTTCTTTGTGAAGATGATATGTCGCATCTTCAATAATGAACTTATTATACTTTTTGGCAATTGTTGCAATGGCTTTTCTATTCTCTACTGACATACAGCGAGTTGTCGGATTATGATAATCTGGTATTAAGTATATGCCTCTAATATTCTCATTTTTACACGCATATTCAAAGGCATCTGGACTCATTTCATAGTTCTCCGATTTTATCGGTACTATTTTCAAACTAAGCATCGCTGCAACAGTTTTTAATCCCGCGTAAGTATGATGATTGGCACCAATGCAATCTCCAGGGTGACAAAGACTCGCCAATGTGGCCGCAATCGCATTTTGGCCCCCATTTGCAAATAAAATATGATCAACTGTTGTTTCAAACCCGCCTCTTCGGATAAGCTTTACTGCGGCATCCTTTTGCCAAAGACTTTCGCCTGCTCGACCATAACCAAACCATTTTTCATAATGCGGCTCTTGCAACATACCTCTCAGTTGGTTCAGGAGAGGCTCGTAAGAAGCATTATCTGGTAGTGTTGCTCCCATCTCAATTAAATGCTTTGGCTTTGTTTCTTCAAGTAAATACGCATTCGATAACGCATCATATGAAACAAAGGTGCCACTTCCAACAGATGAACTTAACAATCCCTTTAATTCACAGACTTTAATAGCTTTTGAAATGGTACTCAAATTTAAATCTAAATAATCGGCCAATTCTCGCTGTGGGGGAAGTTTTGTACCAGGTATTAAAACTCCGTTTAAAATGTCCTGTTTTAATTGCTCTGCGAGTGCTTTATAAATTGGCTTTTTGGATTTATCAACGGATGGCTTCCAGCTCATCGGATAGTTTTCAAAAGAATTAATCGGCATGATACTCATCCTTTTTCATACAATTATAAGATTGTGTCGTTTATAACTCAATTATAATTTCCTTTATATTTTATGCCTATTAATGAATATCCGAGTAGACAATCATTGAGTAGTAAGATTTGGGATAAATTCATTTTATAAAATTTGAATTTATGTATTATAGCAAAAAAATAAGCCCCAGGAAGTTCAGAAGCCTATCTGTATTGCCTATTGCCAATCTCTTTTATTAATTTGTAAACCCTTGTCACCAAAGAAGGTCTGAATGTATTTTTGTTCCTCATCTTGAGCTCTCACTTTAGTTGGAAGACCACCCTCAGCAGCTCTTGTCTTTTGGACTGATGAAAGGTCGTTTTGGATGTCAGAGAAGTCACCTTTCAACCATTTGTCTAAGATTTTTTGATAAAGTTCTGAAGCCTTGGTTTCAACTACTTTGTTTTTCAAGTACTGAAGATTGGCTCGATTCATCTGGTATCTTTCAATAGTAGAAGGAGTGTTCGGTGGAGTGAAGTCTTTTTCTCCTTTAACTTCAAGCTTCTGAAGAGCTAACGTTATTGTTGCATAGTAGAAGAAGTCATCATCTTTCTGGATGCTTGCTAGGTTAGAAAAGGTCTTTGCTGCTTCATCTAACTCTACTTGACTAACTTTATGAACTTGTTGAGTGACTACTTGTTTAGTAGTTGTGGCTGCTGCTTCTTTTTTCTCTCCATTTAATGAAAGAACTGCGTATGTACCTCCAATTACAATTGCTAATCCAAAACCTGTATAAATAAGAGTTTTTTTCATTATTGTGCCCCCAAATATCTATCTGTTTTCTTTTTAAGTTCTTCGCTAACTTTACCATATGTTTCCTAAACATTGCCATTCTACAGCGCATGCGTATAAAACAAATAAAAAATAGCCTTATACAGACTGTAAATAATCATCATCAACATTAGATGAATTTCGGGTGTTGTAGAACAACTAATACTACTCATTTCCCCTTCTTTTCATTCTTCTACTTCAAGGCATAAGTTTTTAAACACACGATTTTTGCAGTGTTAACAATACAAAAAGACTTCCAACTAATTCGTTGAAAGTCTTGATACATCTACATTTATGATACCGATGGTCGGGGTCGAACCGACACTCCTTGCGGAACACGATTTTGAGTCGTGCGCGTCTGCCAATTCCGCCACATCGGCAAGTGTTAATCATCAAAGAAATATTATGGCAGGGGCAGTAGGAATCGAACCCACACTGAAGGTTTTGGAGACCTTAGTTCTACCTTTAAACTATGCCCCTAAAAGTGGTGGAGGGGGACGGATTCGAACCGCCGAACCCTGAGGGAGCGGATTTACAGTCCGCCGCGTTTAGCCACTTCGCTACCCCTCCAAAAAAATATAAAAATGGCGGAGGAAGAGGGATTCGAACCCCCGCGCGGTTTAACCCGCCTGTCGGTTTTCAAGACCGATCCCTTCAGCCGGACTTGGGTATTCCTCCATTTTTAAAAAAACATCTTTATATTAATGGTAGCGGCGGAGGGGATCGAACCCCCGACCTTACGGGTATGAACCGTACGCTCTAGCCAGCTGAGCTACACCGCCATTATATTGTTTTTAAAAAGATATGGTGGAGTCTAGGGGGATCGAACCCCTGACCTCCTGCGTGCAAAGCAGGCGCTCTCCCAGCTGAGCTAAGACCCCATTTTAAGTAAGAAGTACATGGTCGGGAAGACAGGATTCGAACCTGCGACCCCTTGGTCCCAAACCAAGTGCTCTACCAAGCTGAGCTACTTCCCGAATTATGAAAGTTATTTTGCTTTCGCAAATTTTACTTCGTAAAAATCTTGGTGCCGAGGACCGGAATCGAACCGGTACGGTAGTCACCTACCGCAGGATTTTAAGTC
Source organism: Neobacillus drentensis (assembly GCF_036965645.1). GTDB lineage: Bacteria > Bacillota > Bacilli > Bacillales > Cytobacillaceae > Neobacillus > Neobacillus drentensis_D. The sequence goes on along the minus strand of NZ_JBALPZ010000096.1, from coordinate 1,102 downwards.
CTGTGCGTCTGCCAGTTCCGCCACCCCGGCACTTTTGGAGCGGAAGACGGGATTCGAACCCGCGACCCCCACCTTGGCAAGGTGGTGTTCTACCACTGAACTACTTCCGCATATTAAACATTCTAAAAACTTTGGTGCGGGTGAAGGGAGTCGAACCCCCACGCCTTGCGGCGCCAGATCCTAAGTCTGGTGCGTCTGCCAATTCCGCCACACCCGCATATATGGTAAGTTATTTTGCTGTCGCAAAAAACTATGGTGAGCCATGAAGGACTCGAACCTTCGACCCTCTGATTAAAAGTCAGATGCTCTACCAACTGAGCTAATGGCTCATACTAAGATGATTTCTACCAGCTATTTTGTGGTAAGTCAGATGCTCAAAAGAACTCACGTTCTTTCTCGCAGATTGCCCGCAGAAGCTGAATCACAGATGTCTGCAATCTGCTCTACCAACTGAGCTAATGGCTCATACAAAGATGATTTCTACAAACTTATTTGTGGTAAGTCAGATGCTCAAAAGAACTTGCGTTCTTTCTCGCAGATTGCCCGCAGAAGCTGAATCACAGATGTCTGCAATCTGCTCTACCAACTGAGCTAATGGCTCGTACAAAGGAAAAGTGCCGGCGAGAGGA
>NZ_JBALPZ010000096.1:0-416 GCF_036965645.1 Neobacillus drentensis | reverse complement strand
GCTACCCCGGCGTAAAGTTAGAAAAAATATTAAATTCATACACGCTGTCTCGTTGCCGTCATCCTGACCTCAGAAAGATTATTCAAGTAGCAGCTCGGTCAGTATGCTGAAGTTCATTCAGGAAGCTTATTCGATCGTGCTCTACCAATTGAGCTACCCCGGCATTGATTGGTGATTATTTTCACTATCGTGAAAAAATCATGGTGGAGGATGACGGGATCGAACCGCCGACCCTCTGCTTGTAAGGCAGATGCTCTCCCAGCTGAGCTAATCCTCCAAATTAATGAGAGTTATTTTCGCTATCACGAAAAAACTTTGGTGACCCCTACGGGATTCGAACCCGTGTTACCGCCGTGAAAGGGCGGTGTCTTAACCGCTTGACCAAGGGGCCAAATACTAAAATTTCCAAAATAATA
>NZ_JBALPZ010000095.1:41092-50629 GCF_036965645.1 Neobacillus drentensis | reverse complement strand
TAACTATTATCTAAAGCAAAAAAATATTTTACTAGTATCTCCTATATCGACACCGTTTTTAAGGCAGACCCATTATATTTTAACTGTAGACAAGTATTAAAGAGGGGGAATTATACATGAAGATACAAAAATTAATGAAGCTATTCTTTTCTGTACTAATGATTTTTACTTTGCTTTTATTACCCTCCACGCTTTCAAAAGCATCCGCAACAACAAAGGTTACCAACAAGCCCATAACTGAAAAAGCACCCACCTATATTACATCCTTTACATATGAACATGGTAAATGGGTGGGGAAATTTGACTATATCCAATGGTATTTCGGCAAGGACGCTGATAGAGAATTTTTAAAAGACTGTAACTGCAAGAAAGAAATGGATCATGCACCGGATGGATACTGGATTCGAAACGTAAACCCGAAGATACGCACCTTTACCATTTCAAAAGATGCCCAATATGTTCTCCAGACACGAAATTTATACTCTATTAAATGGAACGAAAAAGTAACTAGAAGTCAGTTTATCACCTTTTTGAAACAGCAAGATAAACGCCATCAGATTCCTTATCATATCGAAATAAAAAATGGTGTGGTAACGAAAATTACCCAACAATATATACCTTAAGAATTTTATAGCCGAAATATAAAAGCCTATCCGCTCATGAACGGATAGGCTTCTATTAATGTTGAACGGCATCAAGCTCTGAAAAAAAAGATTTAAATTAGCCAATAATGATTCGCTCTTTTGGGTATTGATAATTAGTTTTAATGGGTTTACCCCCTATTATTAATAAAAAGGCAAAAATACCAATTCTCCCAATGAACATTAAAATCATAATCATAATTTTCCCCATAGTACTTAATTCCTCAGTGATTCCCATGGAAAACCCAACCGTTCCGAAAGCAGAAGACACTTCAAATATGATCTCCATTAAAGAAAAACTCGGTTCCAAGATCAGCAGAATAATCGTACTAACCAAACAGAGCATCATCGCAGTTGCTATGACGATATAGGACTTGATGACGTCCTCCATGACAAGCTCTCGCTTAAAAACTTTTATCGTGGTATTTCCATTAGCAAAATAATAGATACTTAATAACATAATCGCAAACGAAGTCGTTCTTATTCCTCCTCCCGCACTACTTGGAGAGGTCCCGATAAACATAAGAATGCTTAAAATCAGCAGCGTAGGAGTCGAATACTCATTAACATCCATCGTATTAAGCCCGCCATTCCTAGAAGACACGGAATAAAAAAGTGAATAGAAGAAAGATTCATGCCAGGTTTTATCGGCAAAAAAATGATGATATTCACATAGATAGATCAGAATAGTACCTACAACGATTAAAATTAAAAAGGTTAACGTCGTTATTTTCGTAAATAAGGAAAAACGATAGGGAATTTTCTTTCTATGTTTAAAAAACTGGATGACTTCCATAAGCACAGGAAATCCAATCGCCCCTATAATTAACAACACCATGGTCATCACTAACACAAAATAATCGTGGGCAAAGGGAACGAGCGATTCTCCCGTAATATCAAATCCAGCATTCGTTGCCGCACTAACAGAGGCAAAGAAACCTTGTAAAAAAGCTTCTTGCCAAGTAGGAAAGTATTTTAAAAAGTATGTTCCAAACATAATCGCCCCAACCAGTTCAATGATTAGAAATAGCATAAGAATATTTCTGACGAGTTTAATGATGCCAGCGAAGGTCGGGAGGTTCTGGTCCGTCATAATCAGCATTCTTTCTCTTATTCCTATACGTCTCCCAATTAAGAGCCAAATAGTCGTGCCTAGAAACATAATGCCGATACCGCCAAATTGTAAAATGAGCGCAAAAATAAATGTACCTGGAACACTGAGTACCTCATTAATCGCAATGGTCGATAACCCTGTTACACTAACGGCACTAACAGCCGTAAATAAGGCATCAATAAAGGACAATTTAGCATTCGGTTGTTGTGTAATCGGCAGCATTAATAAGATGGTGGAAACAGCCACAGCGATCAGATAATAAATGACGATGATTTGGGCAGGATTTAGTACGTTCTTTTTTTTCTGTTTTAAAATATTCATAATTCACCATTTCTTCTATATTAAGCCATATATTATATCTAATATAACCTAATTTCACCATTACATTGCCCATAATTTTGTTATAATAATCCGAATCTGACCCTCGAGAACAAAAAACCACCAAAATCATAACTAACTATCATATACTTTTTTATCAGACCTATCACCAATTATTCTCATTAAAAAAAGAGCAAGAGATCTTCCCCCCTTGCTCCTTGCAAATATTCTAAGGCCTTGCACTTATAATCGAGGTCCAGCCGCTATATACCTTCGTTGAGCCAACCGTCTTATAAGCTCTTAATTTATAATAGTAGGTTTTTCCTGTTGTTAATCCACTATTAGTGAAATACAAAGTAGTTGTACTTTTTAGCAGAGTATAGGTTCCAGTACTTGATGTCGATCTGTAAAGCTCATATCCGTTTGCTCCTGATACGGCGCCCCAGGTCAACTTAATGCTTGTTGAGTTTAGTCTGGTTGCTGCAAAACTAGTTGGTACAGATGGTACCGGTCTTGCTGAGACCACAGTCGTGTAGCTGCTATAAACTTTCATCGTTCCGACTGTCCGATAAGCTCTTATCTTATAATAATACGGTTGATTAGTAGAAAGTCCCGTGTTCGTAAAACTTGTTGATGTGGTTGAGCTTACAAGTGTATAGGTTCCAGTACTAGATGCAGCTCGGTATACCTCATACCCATTTGCTCCACTAACTGCTGCCCAGCTTGTCTTTATACTATTATAAGCCGATGAAACAGCTTTAGGTGAGGCAGGTGTTGAAAGTGTTGGTTTGACGGAAACAACCGGTGTAAAACTACTATATGCGGTTGTCGTTCCAGTTTTATAGGATCTCACTTTATAGTAATAGGTCGTACCTGTATTTAAAGCTGAATTATTATAAGAAGTACCTGTAGCAGATGCTATTTTAGTAAAAGTTCCAGTACTTGAGGTTGAACGATAAATCTCATATCCAGATACCCCACTTGCCGCTGTCCAAGTTAAGTTGACATTATTGTAAGATGTGGCGGCGGCCTTTAAATTGGTTGGTGGGTTATAGGACGCTGGATTGGTTGAAAACCATTTATAGATGGTTTGATAAGTTGAACTGTTATACCCATTCGCTATCCTGATGTATGGGTAGCCAACAGTCTTTTTAACCAGTATCCCGTACCACACTTCGGATTGACTACCTGGATATAATTCCACATCATACTCGCCGTATCCATCTCTTTCGTTTGAAAATGATGCTGATTCAGGGGAAAGTTTTTGTCCACTCGCTGTATAAAAACTTTGTCCGGTCCAGATTACATCACTTGCATACAAGGGTTCTTCCGGTCCCGATACATATTTTAAATTAAACTTCATTAAAAGCCATTCTTCATCAGATGCTGGTACTTCATTAAACATATTTTCGTCAGCTACTATAGCATTAGCCTGCTCACCTTTGTACATTTCCTTTAGTTGCAACTCTATTACTTTAGGACTATCCCACTCGTATTCCTGGAACGTAAACCTATGATTTTCCCAGGCATTAAAAGGCGTAGCCCGATCTCCAACTGAAGCAAAAACAGTATCAATCTTTGTCGATAGCATGATAAAAAATAATACAAATAAAAACAAAATTCGGTATTTTTTCACGCGAATCCTCCTTGTATGTATCCAAATTTAAATAGGCATTTTATACCAGTACTATCATATCAGATGTATTCTGATTATTGACATTAATATTTTTCGACAAAGGGAGCACAGGGACGGTTCTCATGCTTCGGAAGCATGAGAACCGTCCCCATTCACCACTCCATCACACCTTAAAAATCAAACTCGCCGACACACCCAAAATTCTCGCTGCCTGTCGTTTTGACAGGCCCTTGATTTTTTTGACCTCCTGGAACACTTCATTTCTTTGCAGCTTAGGCAAGCTCTTAACCTGAGCAATCTCTATCCCGCCAAGCACGTCCATGATCATAAGTCTCGCCTCTTCATCTGACAATCTCCTCTTATAGTTCTCAGGTTCATCCAAACATTGAACATTAAGATATCTCTCATTGAAATCAATGAATTGAGCCTTTGCAATGGCTAAATCTTCAGAAAAGAACTTAAGTATATAATGATAATCAACCAGCTTTTTTGCAAACTGATTTTCACCGTAATACCCAGGACAGCTGCTCCACCGCCATTCATCCACTCGGCTTACCATTCCCGCTTTTACGGGATTTTGATGGATATAACTCACAACAGTTAATAAATACCTTACATCTTCCACATTTTCACTTCTGAACCGGTCCTGAAAAAGGTGTCCGTTTGTTTGATACTTCCAGTTATAGTATGAGACAAAGCTCACACCGATCCGTTTCATGGTAGTTGAAAGTGGTTCATTTCCTTCTTTCACAAGAAGATGCGTATGATTCCCCATCAAACACCATGCAAAAATGTTTAATTCTGATTTGATTTTATATGTCTCCAAAATTCTAAGGAATGTTAAGCAGTCCTCCTCATCGTGGAATATCTCCTGCTGGTTCGCTCCTCTCAACATGACATGATAAATACCGCTCCTGCTTTTTACACGCGCCACTCGCGCCATCTCTATCATCCCTTACTTGATCAGAAATTTTTATTGCCATTGGAAAAATAAAATTGGATCTCTAAACGAAAAATGGGGGGTATTACCTAAAAAATCGAGGCGATAAATCGTTTGTTCATTGAAAAAAGTGGTTTGATATGAAGTGAAAATTGAAAGAAAAAGAGGATGTTCTAAAGTGTTAAGTTCCTGCGAGGATGATCATGCAAGTCTATCATATCCTAATTTATCATGCCTTTCACCACTTATTTATTATGAAAAAAGAAGCATGAGAACCGTCCCCATGCTTCCCCATGCTTCCCCATGCTTCCTACTTTCGCAATGCTTCCATTTTCTGTCTCACTAGAGGATAAAAGTTTGTTCTTGCACTATCAGTCGAGTTCCCTCCGAAAAATTGAGTAGTTCCAGGGCAGGTTTTCACAGCATGTCCAGCACTATTATCTAGTACTCTCTCCCCAGTAACCATATCCCACCAATGATGATACGTAATCGTGTCAATCGAAGGAGCTAAACCAAACCTCATACTTAGCAGTGCGGCGACAGTGACAATCGTCTCTTTTTGAGCGTCCGTCATCACGTCGCCCCCTTTATCGAAGTTCCCCACATTCTCAATCGTTAACGAATCCGCTTCAATAGCTTCCCTTACGATTGGATCATTAAAGGCAAAGGATCCTTCAGGGGCCATGTTTATCGGCCGGCAAACGGCTACTTTTCCATCCGGAAAGGTTGTTAAGTTCTGACTAATCGTTTTCCATTTCATTTCCGTTACATGATACTCCTCCATACCCTTCAACAGCGCAAAATGGTTCGTACCGTTAAAATCCTTGTACGCTGGCTGATAGGTGTGGTGTTCTTGGATTTTCCCGATTTTTCTAGTGAATTGGTTATGAAACAGCCAATCCTTAAATTCATCCCTTGTCATCAGAACATACTGGCCTTGCATGGACAACCTTTTCTGAGGAATCTTTAAATTTTGTCCAATCTGAATCAAATCAGAAGCGAGCCCATTGGCGGATTTTATTTGCTGGACGGTAGAATTAAAAGCAGTTGAAATTCCCCACAATGTATCCCCAGAAACCACTTCATACACGGGAGGAACCCACAATTTCTGACCAACTATTAATAAATCCGATGGTAATCCATTAGTTATTTTAAGCTCATCAATGGTCGTACCGTAACGAACGGAAATTCCCCACAATGTATCTCCGGATTTAACGTCATAAATATTACGGAAATCGACTACAGCTGCAGCTACAGGAGATAAATTTATAAATAGAAACAGAGCAAAACTAACCAAAGGCACAAAGACTTTTTTCATTTTTTATTGTCCCTTCCTCAAGTAATTAGGATCAAATCTCTTACCATTTCATCCCTTCCTTTTCTAAATTCTCCAATAGTTTGAAATATAATAGTAAAATTATCCTTATCATATTTAGGAATTTATTGGAAAAATTACAGTAGAATTTGGCTCCCTCTTTGTGGTATTCTTTGAAGCAAAAGAACCGTCCCCATGCTTCACTATGCATCGATTCTAGTTTCCACGGGGTATACATATACTAGTTAGAAAAAGGAGGAAGTCCATGAAACGGTTAGCGGTTTATTGCGGTTCTAGTTTTGGCGCTTCGGACGCTTACAAAGATGGCGCGATTCAATTGGGAAAAGAGTTAGCAAAGCGAAACATTACGTTGGTGTACGGTGGCTCCAGCAATGGTTTGATGGGGGCAGTCGCAGATACGGTCTTACAAGAAGGCGGGAAAGTGATTGGCGTTATCCCTAAAGTGCTGGTCGACCGTGAAATATCTCATACAGGGTTAACCGAATTATTTACCGTCGATACCATGCATGAGCGGAAAGCAAAAATGGCTGATTTATCTGATGGATTTGTCGTTTTACCAGGGGGCACAGGAACATTAGAAGAGTACTTTGAAGTATTCACTTGGGGGCAGGTTGGATTACATCAAAAACCATGCGGCCTATTAAATATTCAACACTATTATGACCCGCTGCTTAGCTTATTTGATCATATGTTCGAACAAAAATTCCTCCAAGATAAATTCCGCTCCATGATCCTTGTCGCAGAAAAACCAGACGCACTCATCGATCAATTTGACCATTACGCAGCTCCTCCGGTTAAATCATGGGCAAAACAGAAACAAGGGGACGGTTCTCATGCTTCCGAAGCATGAGAACCGTCCCCTTGCTCTCCTTTTAGCAGATACAAGTCTTACGTTTCACCCCAATTTTATTACGCTCTTCTATTTTTTTGATGTAGGGAACAGCTAGAGGAACTTTACATGCTGTTTGGCCCATATTAACATGAACCTTGCCAATCACTTCAGCCACTCTTACCGCTTCATCATGTAGAGCGGTTACATACGCACCTACACTAATGACAAAGCCGTTCATGACATAACGAACTCGGTTTTTTTCTTGATGGATCGTTGCCTCAGCCCTTAACAGCAGGGCGCGGATCTCCTCTAAAGCCAGCTTTTCATCAGGAGTAATGGATAAATAGTTGGCATATGTACTCCAGCCAGCAACGGCAATCATTTCTTTCTCTGACTCCATCCATTCACGCGCAAGCTCGATTGCATGCGGACTCTCTGCCGCCACACTGGCAACTGTATATTCAGCGAGCAAATACCAATTTGCTTTTTTCACCCACTTTTGAAGAGTTTCCTTTGTCATCAATTTTGGATTAACAGACAGCCCTGCCAAATACATAGCGTCCGAATTTCCCGTTTCATATAAAGCCAACGCCAACTCTTGGTCCTTTTTAACATACTTAACGAGCTTTTTTAAATCTCCAACCTTCACTCCAAAAAAGCTGCCACTTGCCCCGTGATTCATATGCGTTTTTTTAGTTTGCTCCGAACCCATCTCAGCAAGCTTTTCCATTATTTCGTCGACGTTCATATAAACCTCCACAAAAACCTTATTTCCCACTATTTTACCATTATGTAAGGGGCTATCCAATTGAAAGGAACCATTATGAATATAATAGGAAATAATCTTATCCCTAGTATTTTGAGCATGGACCTGACATGGTACCTAAAAGAAGCATGAGAACCGTCCCTATGCTCCAACCATGCTCCTTCCCCCGTGCTTCCAGAAAAAAATTAATGAGTATTTCGGAATAATTTTTTATAATAAAGATATTGAACCGGTTATAATAGGTATTAACTCGCCAAATTTGTAGACAGCGGAGATTTGGTTAAAGGGGAATTAAACGAATGACAGGAAACAATGGACAAGTCAGAACGAGAGAAGACTATAAAAAGGCAAAAGAAGAGGCACAGCAGCCAGCCAAAGCGACAGAGAATACAAATGCCGCACCTCTGCCTCCAGCCAACAAACGAGTTCGGATTCGCTTGATTCCGATCTGGCTTCGTCTGGTTCTTTTAGTAGTTAGTGTCTTCATCTGCGCCATAGCGGGAGCATCGGTTGGATATGGAATGCTTGGCGGGGGAAATGTCGGAGATATATTTAAAGAATCAACATGGACACATATCATCGATTTAGTCGATAAGAAATAACTGGGAAGGGAGCAATTGCCCTTCCTATTTCTATATAGTAGAATGAAATCAGTTACTAGGAGGAGGTACTAAAAAATGTTGGATATCGAACAAATCAAAGAAATTATTCCCCACCGTTATCCGTTTTTACTCGTAGATCGGATCTTAGAAGTTGAGGAAGGAAAAAGAGCCATCGGCATTAAAAATGTCTCTGCAAATGAAGAATTCTTCAACGGCCATTTCCCTGAATACCCTGTGATGCCTGGCGTACTTATCGTTGAAGCACTTGCGCAGGTCGGGGCAGTCGCGATGTTGAAAAAAGAAGAAAACCGCGGCCGCTTAGCCTTTTTTGCAGGAATTGACAATTGCCGTTTTAAAAAACAAGTGAAGCCTGGCGATCAACTTCGCCTGGAAGTGGAAATGACTCGTCTTCGCGGTCCGATCGGTAAAGGGAAAGCTGTGGCCACAGTGGACGGGGAAATCGCGTGTGAAGCAGAAATTACCTTTGCACTTGGTGAGAAAAAGGAATAGTTTACAACAGCGGCTGGGGGAACTCAGTCGTTTTTTTCGGATAAAAACAATCGGGTAGAGGGAAGCTAATAAAGCAAAACCATTTGCGAAAGGGGACCTCTGCTTGAAGAAAAAGCTTTTTCAATTACTCATTGGGTCTATGTTGTCTGGGGTACTTTTAGTCGGCTGTAACAACAACGATGATAAAAATGCGCCAATCACCGATAACAACATTCGAAATGATATCCAAAATCCTGCCGATAACAATCTAAGGGATGACAATAACGGTAATATGCTTGATAACAATCATATCGATAACGATAATGTAAACGACTATAAGAATGATACAAATACCGACACTGATAAAGACCCTGCAAAAGATCTGAACACGAAGAAGGAAGAAATCATCGAGGATGACATCGATAGAAATGACAGAGACAACATAGATCGATAAAAAAGGGACAGGCGTGGCGCCTGTCCTTTTCCTCATGAAAATCCGTTGACCATTAGTGCCGCAGCTAAAGCAATCACGACAATGATAATAATATAGACAATAATTGCTAAGATGGTAATAATCCATCCCGCCACCTTGCGGCCTGTTTTAATAAAATAAATCCCCAAGGCAATCGGACCGAAAATAAAACCTAAAATAGCCCACAGCCAGCGGCTTTTGTGATGCTTGGGTGCATCAATGTACAAAAAAATGGCAAATGCTAAACTAATCAGAAAGCCAATTAAACCATCCAAAAAAAACCCCCCCTTGTTATTTAAGTATCACCCAGAAATACCCAAAAGGGCAATAGGAAATTCACAAAGGAAAGCGCAAGCGCCTTGATCAGAGAAAAAAGTAGTTCATTTTTTCC
>NZ_JBALPZ010000095.1:0-41051 GCF_036965645.1 Neobacillus drentensis | reverse complement strand
GCTAGACAATTCTCAAAGTTAAATACTTTTATAATTTCTTAACTCATAAAAAAACCAGCCTGAGCTGGTTTTTAAGGGTTCTTGACTTTAATTTTTGGTTTGCTTTGCATTTTTTCCTTGAATTCTTTAAGTAGTTCCGGTCCTTTGAGCCCTTTTTCAATCAGGCTGTCGAGCAATAGCTCAGAATAATCACTCTTATTCCGGCGCAGCTGGCCTTGAAACAGGACGCTTATATGTTTTTCGAATTGTATCAGCGAGCAGATCTTGGTTTGAAAATAGGCAGGGGCGTTTTCCTTCTTGGTGATAACCGCTTCAATAATAATGTCGCGGTCCTCCTCGGAGATTTTTTTAAAATAATCATAGAGGGACAGGTCTGTATATGCTTCAAGCAGCCAGGTGGAATGTTCGTCTTCTTTGTTCAAAATCAAGCCATCCACTAATGGGATTTCAACGGAATTACCATCATCCACTACATCCAATGAGTATAATTTAAAAGATTTCATCGCTACCTCCTATTTCTTTTTTCCTAATTATAACATATGTCAGGCGAAAGCAAATGTCGAAAAGTTTTTGTCGAAACTTGGATAATCTAGGTTAGCGGGGAGAAAAAGGCAGATGAATGACGAAAACACGGAAGATAATGAAAGTTCGTGACAAAAACAGGCCTGATAAATCCTTTATCGTCATTTTACAACAGTGTAACAGAGACGCTATGATAAAGCCATCAAATGGTGAAGGAGTGAAAACATGATCAATCAGGTCACACTTGTCGGCCGGCTAACACGCGATCCAGATTTAAGAAAGACAACTGAAGGAACGGCTGTGACACACATTACACTTGCGGTCAATCGCCCATTTCGCAATCATAATGGCGAGTTTGAGACAGATTTTGTACAGTGTACACTTTGGCGGAAGGCGGCAGAAAATACCTCCCAATATTGTCGAAAAGGAGCGGTAGTAGGAATCACAGGAAGACTCCAAACGCGCAATTACGACAATAAAGAGGGGAAACGGGTGTATGTCACAGAGGTAGTGGCAGAAACCATCCGCTTCTTAAGCGCCAAGCAAAACGTTGTGGTATCTGAACAAAAAAGGGAGGAATCCGCCGTTGGGATTTCATGAGGAAGACCTTAACAATTTAGAGCAGCTGCTCGAGAGTTTAATCAAGATGGTTGGAAAGGCTAATAAAAATGTGGACAGCCTGCAAGTCCGGGTTCGCCAGTTGGAATGGCTGATTCGGGAGCAGCAGTTTGGCATCAAGGAAAGAGACCCCCTAGAAATCTACCCAAGACATCATCATTCTTCTGAAAAATTCCCATTACAGCTTTGAAGACTGCGTAAGTTAGTAACTCATTACTTTGCCCTTTAGGGGCTCGCCTAACAGCGAGATTTAACATAGCTATAAAAATCAGCTTTGAGAGTGTTCCAATTTCGCTGCGATCCCCTTTACCTGAGGAGAGCCAAGCAGCAAGATTACAGCACTAGACGAGCGCTTCTGCCTTTCTAGTTTCCCTTCGTATAAAAAATCAAACAACTCCCCAATCGTCCCCATCTTTCCGGCATCATAACATGATGTCGATTTTTTTATAAATTTAGAATGTATAGAATTCAGCCGGCAGGGCAGAATAGTAGAAAAAACCCCCCTGTTTTTTTTTAAAAGAAGCCGCTGAACTCGTATCAGCGGCTTCTTTATATTACATTTTGTCTTTATGTTTTTTATTGACCTTAATAAATGTAGTTATCGCGTCAGAAAAGAAACTTTTACGTTTGGGATGCATGAGGTGAAGCTCGACCATTGCCTTTTTTAAATCAGGCTCATCTTGCAATAGCTGAAGAATCATGCCCACATCTGGATCCTCGAGTTTTTCCTTTAGTACAAACCCCGGTGCTTCCACATTTGGCAGGAGCTGATTGAGTTCATCGACTAGATACTCCTTGTCCACCCTATAAATCTCCGCAAATCGTATAACTGTTTGATAGTTGGGAATTGCTTTTCCTGTTTCGTAACGACTAATCGTTGACCGGTGCATCTTCATCATGTCCGCCAGTGTTTCTTGCGACCAGTTTTGCTTGTCACGCAGTTCTCTCAATTTTTCTGATAAAGCCATCTCTATCACCGCCGTAAAACAATTCATGTTTTTAACTTAACGGTTTAAAAGTTTGAAAAGCTGTAATGTGAACGTTGTGCACATTTATTAACGTGAAAATCATGCACATATGGAGAATAAGGCAGCTTTTTGGAAGGGGATTTACAGGAATAAGGGATATTATTGTCGAATAATAAAAGTTGATGTAGTTAATTGTCATTTCAGGAGGTAGTATGTTTGGAGAATAATAATATATTGATGTTTATTGGAGATATGATTAGCAGCCAAGAAATACGGATTACAAGAAAACCAAGCATTTACGATGCATTCTTATTAACAGAAAAGTCAATTTCAAGCTTCCCCGCACCTATGGACGGTCACTATCAATCGATCCCACTAGAGGAACAGGCAACGATTTTGATCCATATTAATCAATACCATATCCTACTCTCCTATCAGCAAAATTCCTTGCATATAGCAGAAAGCGGTAAAAATTTTCCGGAAGAAGAAGTATTAGAGGTGTTTAGCAACTTTATTGTGAGGATAGGGGGCAAGATTACCTATTTGGGCACCTCCCCTTATTGTAAAAAAAGGCCGCGCAGAAAGAAAAAAGAGCGCATCGTTGCCGAGGAAAAAAAGTTAGAAATAAGCCGGTTCTAATATGGTGCCTGTCACCGTATGTGGTATTTCCACTATATTAAACTATGGAAATATAGTTCCCTAGTACTGGCTAAAAATTGACACTGTTATGCCACAGATTAGACACTTTTTATAGAAATAAGACAAATTGTGATACACTTTTATTCTTTTTGTAACATGACTGTTACATTAGTCTGGTATAAATATAGTAACTAAGGAGGGAGAAGCGTATGCCAACGACAACAAAGCGTATAATTCTCGGTTTACTTACAACTATGTTATGTGTATCAGGTTCAATGGTTACATATGCACAAACAAACACTGAAGCGCTACATAACGCTGAAGCCCAGCTGGAGCAGAAGCAACAGGTAGTACAACAAAAAGTTCAAGAACAACAAACGGTTAATAAAGAAATAGAAAATATCCAAGCAGAAATAAAATCCATTTCCGATGACATTGCCAAAAACAAAGAGGCAATGGCAAAAACACAGGAAAAAATTGATGCAACCAATAAATTGATCGAAGAGAAAAAAGAAGAAATTGTTGTGATTGAGGATAAAATGCTTGCTCGGGAAGATGTAATGAAAAAGCGAGCAGTAGCGATGCAGCAAAACAGCAATGTCAATTTAATGATAAACATATTCTTTGAATCTAATAGTATTTCAGATTTTATCCAGCGTGCCAGTGCTGCTTCAGAATTAATTGATGCAGACAAAGATATCCTGACAGCGCAGCAAGAGGATCTAAAACAAATCGAAGAAGATAAAGCAGAAATTGACCGTCAAGAGAAGGTTTTAGAAGAAGATCAGAAAGCGCTTGCAGATCAACAAGCCCAGCTTGATCAAAATATTCAAAAAAGACAACAATCGTTAACCGTTATGCAACAGAAATTTGCGCAAATTTCCCAGCAGGTAGCAGTAGCTCAACAGGAAAAAGCGGGAATTGAGTCGCAAATGAAGAACCTTCAAGCAGCGATTCAACAAGAGCAGGCAGAAGCGCAAGCTCGTGCCGCGGCGGCAGCTGCTGCAGCAAAATCGAGCGCAGAAACAGCTGTACCAGTGGCTGCTCCAGTAAAAAATAGCGGAGCTTCAAAAGGTACTGCGCAAGGTAAAGAAGTATATGTGACGGCAACAGCGTATACAGTCGATTGTAAGGGCTGCTCCGGAATCACAGCTACGGGTCTTAACGTTAAAGCGAATCCAAATATGAAAGTAATTGCGGTAGACCCAAGAATTATTCCTCTTGGAAGCAGAGTTTGGGTAGAAGGCTATGGTCAAGCGATTGCTGGTGACACAGGCGGCGCCATTAAGGGCCACAGAATCGATATTTTAATGCCAACAAAAGCAAAAGCTTTGGCTTTTGGAAGAAGAACCGTAAAAGTTATCATCTTAAATTAGTATGCGAACAGAGCTATTTCCTTATAAACTAGCATACTAGCTGAAGTTTAATAATTTGCTAATAATTGTTAATAATACAATACCCAGAGACCTAACAAATAAAACTGTTAGGTCTCTTTTTTTACCGTTAAGGCTGTTTAGTTTAAATTGTTTAGATTGTGATAAAAGGAGAAATGGTGCCTGTCACCATTATTGCTCGCTGTCACTTTCCTTAGGAAGCGTGGTTTGGTTTCCTTTATTGATGATTTTTGAGATGATGGTGCCGTTATCACCAATATTTATGTTGCTGCCAATGAGGGTCGAGTTGGCTGTATGGCTGTTTTGATAGGTGGGCCCATAATTAATGTTGGCATTATTCGAGAGATTGTCCACGATAAAATTAGTGACATTGATGAAGAATTTCATTTTTGATCACCGTCCTAATTTATCCTATTACTTACCATTCACGATGTTTGTCCAAATACCTAATAAGCCGATTAATTTTTTTCAGAAAGTGGAAGGCATTCCTTAGAGTGAAAAGACTCTTCTTGCTATAATAAAACTAACAATTACCATTATTGGATGTTAGTAAACGGGGGAAGGAGACAGGGATAGGATGGATAAATCGATTTTATGTATTGGAGAATTGTTAATTGACTTCTTTTGTACGGATGTAGATATTGATTTAACAGATGGTCAATTTTTCCAAAAACAAGCAGGGGGAGCACCGGCCAATGTGTGTGCGGCTATTGTGAAATTAGGCGGCAACGCCCTTTTTTGCGGAAAAGTAGGCAATGATCCGTTTGGTCGTTTTTTGAAAAAAACGTTAGATGGATTAAACGTGGATACATCTCTGCTTTTGATGGACAAGCAATATCCGACAACATTGGCCTTTGTATCGAGGAAGGACAATGGAGAAAGAGATTTTGTGTTTAATCGCGGTGCAGATGCGTATCTAAACGAGGCTGATATAAATATAGAAGTCGTGATGAAGCACGACATTCTTCATTTTGGCTCGGCAACAGCCCTATTAAGCGATCCCTTCCAAACCACTTATTTTAAAATAATGAAGGCAGCCAGAGAAAAGGGGAAATTGATCTCTTTCGATCCAAATTATCGAAGCGACCTTTGGAAAGGCAGAGAGGAAGAATTTGTGGAGCTCGCAAAAATGGGAATTAGGATGGCTGACTTTGTGAAGGTTAGTGATGAGGAATTAAGAATCATCACAGGCTATGATGATGTACATGCAGGTGTCAGCTGTCTCCATTTACAGGGTGCTAAAACCATTGCTGTTACGTTAGGGAAAGAAGGTACGTTTGTTTCAAATGGTGATAACAGTGAAATAGTTCCCAGTATGAAGGTAAATTCAATTGATTCCACGGGTGCAGGAGATGCCTTTGTTGGTGGGACCCTATATCAGTTAGCCAAATCAGACAACCCAAAAACCGCTCTCGAGGATTACGAAAAATTAAAACAAATTATTTCCTTTAGCAACAAGGTTGGTGCGATGGTTTGTACAAAAATTGGCGCCATTGCCGCCTTGCCAACGGAAAAGGAAGTCTTGCAATTTTAAGGATCAAATGTATTAGACCTGCTGACTTAAGCAGGTCTTTTCCGACTGATCACTAATAAGTGGATCGTGTCATAACTCCTCCTTCGACCGATTAGAACATAACCGCCCAGGTTTTCGGACCGACAATTCCATCCGCTGCTAAACCATGGCTCTTTTGATATGCCTTTACGGCTGCCTCTGTTTTCGGGCCGAAAATACCATCTGGGGCTACTCCTACTCTTTTTTGAATCAGTTTTATATTGGCGGCATCGTGTGAACCCCGTTTAATCTGGTGACCTGGATAAGGACGGTTTGCCGTCGCACTCACCGCTGCTTCAAGTTTGGCCTTCGTTTTTGGACCAACAATCCCATCGACAGAGAGCCCATGATGCGCTTGAAACGACCTTACTGCAGCCTCTGTTTCTTTTCCAAAATCACTATCTGCCCCATATTTCGGGAGCTTTTCTCCAGCTTGGACCAGATACTGTTGCAGTTTTTTTACATCAGGCCCTTTATCGCCCAATTTTAACAAATTGGGACTTGATTTTGTTGAGGATGATGGTTTTGATGTTGATGTTATTGATGGTACTTCTGTATGTGCAGCGGCAACAAGGGTAGGATGAATGGTATTATAATTGATTGCCCGGCTAACAAACTCGTCTCGATTGATCGAGGTTCCAGGGCACGTCTTACTAGCATGCTCACGATGGAACATGATTTGAGCCCCGCAGGCAGTTATAAGATAATGCTGCAATTTTAACATTGAATGCAGCTGGGCACCTTCTAGTATATCATGGCCGATATCAAAGTTACCTAACATCTCGGTCATAAATGCCCCTTCATTGTAGCCGACGATGCCTGCTGGTGTTTCATTAAAAGGCCGGCCGGTGACAAATAAACCATCTGGCATCAGTGTGAGATGTTGTCCGATGTCATCCCAGCCACGCGTGTTAACATGGTAATTCCTCATTGCTTGTTGTAATTGGAGATGGTTCTTGCCATTGAAATCATTGTGACTAGGTTCCCATGTATGGTGAACTTGAGAATATCGATATTTCCTGCCTTTTAACCTTTGAATAACTTGATCAACGTTGAGAATTTCAAATGCCATTTGTTTTCCACTCCTTTACTCAACATATGTTACCCTATGCAAATTTGGGCGGGCGGTGCATGGCACAATAGTGTCCTCACGGAGATGTGGAGTAAAATGGCAAAAAAAATATCCAGCTGACGAGCAGCTGGACCAAACTATATATAATTAAAAGGGGGTCATTTATGAAAAAGAGGTAAAATCAATTTCATAGGTTTATCTTACACCCCGTAGATGAACAAACTATGAACAAATCATGAAGCTTATATAAAAATATTGCAAGATGTATGAATAAATAAGAATAAAACTCCAATATAGTAAATGAATATTTACTAAATACGTATGTAATTGTTGATTTATATTCTAATTAGTATATAATTATTTACTATATGTAGGAGGTTAAGAGCATGCAACAAGTGAGCAAAGAATATCTTGATTTAATCCCTAATTTGTTTAAAAGTTTTCAACGATTGAATCAAAAAACTAGCAGCTTAACGCATTTACAGAATCAACTTCTAGAATATTTATTTATGTACCAGCAACCGTTAGCAATCAAACAAATAAGCGAAGGCCTAAATGTCCCCAAACAGCAAATGACTGACTTACTTAGACGTTTATTTGACCAAGGATATATTACAAAAAAACAAAATTACCATGATAAACGGTCATTTGTGATCGAGTTAACAGAAGAAGGAAAAACCACACAGCAAGAAAAATGGTCAAAAATTTATCAGAACTTCGTCGATGATTTATCCAAATTAGATAGCGAAGAGCAACTCGATCTCCAATACGCCATGCATAAAGTCAACGTTCTGCTGAGAAAAATGGAGGGACGCTAGATGGAGATAAACTTACAATCCGTTCAAGCCACCATGCTCATCCCTCTTTGGGGGCGCGCGACAGCGAGTGAGAAGAACCCGGAAATACTGTACGACAAAGAAGCGATCGAAATCATTGCTGGCTGTGAATTCGATTTTACCGAAATTGCTAAGACGTTTGGGGAATACGGCGGCATCAGCTATATTGTCCGTGCTCGAAAAATAGACGATACGATCCGGGCGTTTATTAAAAAACACCCCCGGGCTACGATTGTGAACATTGGAGCGGGGCTGGATACGACTTTTTCAAGAGTGGATAATGGTACGATTAACTGGTATAACCTTGATTTACCCGATGCGATTGCATTCCGGCAAACACTAATCGCAGACACACCGAGGAATACCTGCATCGCCAAATCCTTTTTCGATGTGTCCTGGTTCGACGATGTGATTTTTAATAAGGAGGATAGCATCCTTTTTATCTCTGCCGGGGTTTTCTACTATTTTCAAGAAGGCCAGCTTAAAGAAATGCTGCCAAAAATGGCATCACGCTTTCCGCGCGGAGAGTTGTTCTTTGATGCAGAATCGAAATTTGCCGTAAACATCTCCAACCGGACCGTTGAAAAAACAGGAAACAAGGGTGCGAAAATGTATTTCTATGTTAACAATCCCAGAATACTTGAAAACTGGTCGCCGAACATCAAGATAGTATCGTCAGAACCATATTTTAAAGGCATTCCAGTCAGCAAGCAGTGGGAAAGTGGAACGCGCTTAATGGTGCGGCTTGTCGATTTAATCAAGATGTTAAAGTTTGTGCATTTGCGATTTAACGAATAGAAATGACCAAAGTCACTAATATAAGTGGCTTTTTTTTATATTTTAACTTAGCCATTGACTCCTACTGATGAACGGCTTGAGTGCCATCTATAATTTTTTTACAGCTATAACAACTTTATCAAAACGGACCGGCTGCACGCAGCTGGTTTTTCTTTTTGGTCATCGAAAAAAAGTTCTTGCATTAAGAATGTAATAGAGGTTACTATTATGGTAGTAACCAATTGGCGAATCTTTTAAAGGGAGGTTGGATTAGTTGAATTTTAGAGTATATATTTTAGCCATTGTGTCTTTTGTAGTAGGGATGGCGGAATTAATTGTCGGCGGAATTTTAGACATTGTTTCGAGCGGCCTAGGCGTTTCTGTTAGTAAAGCTGGAGAACTAATCACCATCTATTCACTTGTTTTTGCGATTTCGTCTCCCGTCTTGTTAACGTTGACCGCAAAGGTAGAAAGGAAACGATTAGCACTTATTACATTAAGCCTGTTTTTAGTGGGGAATCTTGTGGCCTTTTTAAGTCCCAATTTTCTCGTGCTTTTCCTATCAAGGATAATCTCAGCCGCATGTGGATCATTATTAGTTGTCCTCTGTGTAACGATTGGATCTAGTATTGTCAAAGAGGAATTTCGTGCACGAGCGATTGGGGTCATTTTTATGGGGATCAGCGGCTCCTTAGTATTAGGGGTACCGGCGGGACTTATCGTAGGGAATCACTTCGGCTGGCGTTCGCCATTCCTGTTCATTGCAATCCTTACACTTATTTCGATGATTGGGGTTTATTTCTTTCTTGGGAAAATTGAACCCAAACCGGTTATCTCGCTTGGCAAGCAATTAAAAACGTTAAAAAATTCAAAGATTTTGTTTGCTCAATTAACATCGGTCTTGTTTTTAACGGGCCATTTAACGCTGTATGCCTATCTGACGCCATTTCTAAAATCTACCTTACATTTAGATGCTGCATGGGTGAGTTTTTTTTATTTTATCTTTGGTATTTCTGCTGTCTTTGGCGGAGGGCTTGGCGGTTTTATGGCAGACAAATGGGGTTCGAAGAAAAGTATCTTGACCATAGTGGTGATCTTTTGCCTTGTGATGTTTATCCTGCCAAAAGTAACTTTTTCTATCATTCTGTTCGTGATTGTGATGATGGTGTGGAGTATGTTAAGTTGGGCGATTACGCCTGCACAGCAAAACTATTTAATTGAGACCTCACCGGAGACATCCGATATTCAACAAAGTTTAAATAATTCAGCTTTACATGTTGGAATTGCTTTAGGATCTATTATTGGCGGTATGGTGATTAATCATTATTCCGTTCTATATAATGCCTCGATTGGCGGGATTTTTGTCTTCTTCGCCTTACTATGTGCCATTTTTTCCATTACACGAGGAAATGTGAGAAATAGAGAGGCGGAGCAAATTTAAAGGAGGTGAACATGATTACAGGGGCTGCCATCTCTGTAATCATGAGCAAATGAGTGTTCATATTAACGCAAAACAAGGTGAAATTGCCGAAAATATTCTATTACCTGGAGATCCTTTGCGTGCGAAGTATATCGCTGAGACTTTTTTAGAAGAGGTCCATTGCTACAATGAAGTTCGGGGGATGCTTGGATTTACAGGAACGTATAAGGGGAAAAGAGTTTCCGTTCAGGGAACAGGGATGGGGATTCCGTCCATTTCGATTTATGTAAATGAATTAATTCGTGATTATGGTGTAAAAAACTTAATTCGGGTCGGTTCATGTGGTGCCATCCAAAAGGATATCCATGTACGTGATGTCATTCTTGCCATGACTTCTTCTACTGATTCAAATAGTAACAGGCTAAATTTTCCAGGGATTGATTATGCACCATGTGCTGATTTTAACTTGTTAAAAAGAGCGTTTGAACAGGGTATTCAAATGGGAATGGATATTAAGGCAGGCAATGTGTTATCGGCTGACATGTTTTACCGTGACAGTATGGAAATCGTGAAGAAGCTAGGAGACTATGGGGTCTTAGCTGTAGAGATGGAGACAACTGCTTTGTACACCTTAGCAGCCAAGTATGGAGCTTCGGCACTATCCATTCTCACTGTCAGCGATCATATTTTTACCGGGGAAGATACTACAGCTGAAGAGCGGCAAACCACCTTTAATGATATGGTCGTGATTGCTCTAGAAACGCTAACTAAATAAAAGGCAGGGGAACACCCTCTGCCTTTTCTTATTAGATAAGAGAGTATAAAATTTGCTCTGAAAATTGTCCAGCTCCAGCGCCTAGCCCCTCGATGGTCTACAGCCAATCTGTCCAAAAGGTTAAAAAGCAACCTTTCGGCCGGCTCGTCTTATGCTTGGCTACAGAAAGCTATCGCTTTCTGTACGCATTAAGGGTGACTAGTCTTTGTCCCAGCTTTCGCTGGCCAGTCGACAAGTCGCCCTATATCGGGGCTGACCAAGGCGCTTGCGCTTTTCTTAATACCGAAGCCGTAACAGAAGATGTTTAAACTCTTCATCATTCATTAACTGGTCTTCATATTTTTTTGTGACTTTTGTTAACACAACATCATGATAGAAGAACTCGACAAAAAATTTCACAAATGCCTTTGATTTTGTAAGCATGGCTTGCCATGAATCGTTTTCGACACCGGCAAACAAAATCGTCTCTTCATCAATAATGATGAGGCGGTTTTTCTCTAATCTGCGGTGTTCTTCATTAGGCGACAGGATATGCAGGGAGGAAAGGCGTGATTCTTGAACATCACCCACAACAAGTGCCTCGACTTTTACACCTGATTGTTCTTTATCGAGCAGAATTGGTAAAAATTCTTGGAAGTCTTCCTTCCAAACGGAAATTTGAATCGAATGCTCCGCTTCTTGGAGAAGCTGTTTACATTGGAGTTGAATGGAGGAATCAACCTTTAAACTCCAGACGCGGTCATCAGACCTGCTGTTTTGATGGGTATTGTTTTTCAATTGACTTATATTTTCTTCAAATTCCTTGGTTAATTTTTCAATCACTAGATTTAAAGGCAGCGCGTTATAGAGTTTTTTCTTTTCGGAAACAGAGTCTAATACGAGACCTTTTTCAACCATCCGCGTCAGCACTTCATAAATCTTTGCCTTGGGAACACCAGAATATTTCACAATGAGTGTGGCATCCAACGGCTCACTCGAAGATGCGAGAACTTCAAATACCTGGCTTTCATATTGAGAAAATCCAAACTTTCTAAGCATCATTCTGACCTCTTTTAAAAAAATTGGAAACACTAAATTAATCATATGGGATAAAACAAGCGTTGTAAAATATTTCTTATGACTAAAATGTGATATCTGCCTTTACAAGATTGGTTACTACTGATATAGTAATCATCGTTGTTAAAAATTTTTACTTATAATTGTAAGCGAATTCAAAAAACCAGAAAGACAGCATGGAGGAACTTAACGATGAAGTACATCATTGCCATTATTGGATTATTAGTAGTTTTTGGACTAGCCTATCTAGCCAGCAATAATCGGAAACAGATTAAATGGAAGCCGATCTTCCTTATGATCGTGATTCAAGTCATTTTGTCTGCTTTATTATTAAATACAACATTTGGATTAGTTTTGATCAAAGGGTTTGCTGATGTTTTTGGTAAATTATTAGAGTATGCTGCCAGCGGCGTATCATTTGTGTTTGGCGGGCTTGCAAATAAAGGAGAAGCACCATTCTTTCTAACGGTCCTGCTTCCGATTGTGTTCATTTCCGTCTTAATTGGTATTTTTCAGTATTTAAAAATTCTTCCCCTCATTATGAAAGCAATTGGTTTATTGCTAAGCAAGGTGAACGGTATGGGGAAATTAGAATCATATAACGCCGTGGCCTCGGCAATTGTTGGTCAATCTGAAGTATTTATCACGGTGAAGAAACAGCTGGGTCTGCTCCCTGCGAATCGTTTATATACGTTGTGTGCTTCCGCAATGTCAACCGTTTCCATGTCGATTGTCGGAGCTTATATGACCATGATTGAACCGAAATATGTGGTCACCGCACTTGTAATTAATTTATTTGGCGGATTTATCATAACCTCGATTATTAACCCTTATTTGGTGGATCCAGGTGAGGATATACTGGTGATTCAAGAAGTGCAAAAACAAAGCTTCTTTGAAATGCTAGGGGAATATATTATCGATGGTTTTAAAGTGGCAATCATTGTTGGAGCGATGTTAATCGGTTTTGTGGCGTTAATGGCGGGAATTAATAACGTATTTGATCTGATTTTCGGGATTTCATTCCAAGAAATTTTAGGCTATGTTTTTTCACCGCTTGCCTTTATCATGGGTGTCCCATTTTCAGAAACCGTCCGGGCTGGAGGAATTATGGCAACGAAGCTTGTCACGAATGAGTTTGTAGCCATGATGGATTTAACCAAAATCCAATCTAGCTTTAGTCCGCGGACATTAGGGATTATTTCCGTATTCCTTGTCTCGTTTGCAAACTTCTCTTCCATCGGAATTATTGCCGGAGCAGTAAAAAGCTTAAACGAAAAGCAGGGGAATACAGTCGCTCGATTTGGCTTAAAGCTATTGTATGGAGCAACTTTGGTGAGTGTTTTATCATCCGTGATTGTTAGCGTAGTTTTATAATACTAGTAAAAAAGAAGACCTCTTGGTATGTAAGAGGTCTTCTTTTTATTCGTTCATTTCCTAACCAACTGCATGAAGCAGAAAGTTGGTAAAGAACAACAGTGAAATGATGATGCTTGAAAGTGAAATCTGTTTTAATTTATTAGAAAAAACTTTAACAAGCGGATAAGCGATAAATCCGAAAGCAATTCCATCCACAATACTGTAGGTTAATGGAATCATGATGATCACCAGAAAGGCCGGAAATGCTTCAGTAAAATCAGTGAAATCGATATTTACTACATTTTTCATCATCAATCCCCCGATAATAATCAAAATCGGAGTGATCGCGGTTTCTGGCACTAGTTTAATAAACGGCATGAAAAATAGTGATAACAGAAGAAGTGAACCTGTTACAACAGAAGTTAACCCAGTTCTGCCGCCCGTCGTAATCCCCGCCGCTGTTTCAACCGTTGAAACAGCAGGACTTGTGCCAAACAATCCACAAACAATCGTGGAAATCGAGATGGCCTTTAAAGATTTCCCGCTCTTTTCCGGTGCCTGCAGCATCCCGTTCACTTGCGAATGCACCAGCCCGATATTTTCAAAGACGAGCACTAACACCAATGAGAAGACAGCCGACCAAAACGGAAGGAAAGACCACTTTCCAAAATGGCTGCTTAGGAACACATCCTTATAGCTCTCAAAAGAAATAAAGCTAGTGTCCATCCCTTTAAAATCAACCAGTCCAAAAAAATACGAAACGATCGTACCTAGAATGATGGTGATTAAAAAATTACCCGGTACTTTCTTCAAGAACAAAAATAAAGCAATGATGAGATTAATAATCGAAGCCAATACAACAGGCGAAGATAACTCACCAAGGGAAACAAAATTAGTCGGGTTCCCAACAATAATCCCGCTTTTTTGAAGTCCAATAAAGGCAATAAATAGGCCAATACCAACTGAGATCGATTCTTTTAAGGAATCTGGAATTGCTTTAGTTAGGATGCTGTGTAATTTGGTAAAGGCAACGAGTACAAAAAGGATGCCCGACAGGACAACCGCCCCTAAAGCCTCCTTATAATCAAGCCCTAATGAACCCACAATCGTAAACGTGAATAAGGCATTAATCCCCATCCCCGGAACGATAATTAATGGTGCATTAGCGATAAAGGCAACCAGTAAACATCCGATAAACGATGATAGTACCGTTGCAATGATCCCAGCTTCTAAAGGAATTCCTGCATCTTCAAGAATCTTTCCGTTGACGGCAAGAATATAGACGATCGAAAAAAATGAGGTTAACCCTGCTATAACCTCCTTTCTAATATTGGTTTCATGCTGCTTAAGTTTAAATACCCCTTTCATTGTTATTATCACACTTTCGCGATTTCCCTCTCCCACCCGCATCAAGTTCATTTATTTAACTTATGCCGGGGGTAATTATAACAAATATGTAAGAAGACATAAACAAAAAAAAATATCCAGCTGACGGGTCAGCTGGATCCAAAAATATATTAAAAGGGGGTCATTTATGAAAAAGAGGTAAAATCAATTTCATACGTTTATCTTACACCCCATAGATGAACAAACTATGAACAAATCATTAAGCATATATAAAAAAATATATAGGTCGTCCTTTCCATTGCAATAGTGTAACGAAATATCTAATGAATGACATTATTTTAAATAGTTTTAAGAGAATGTTAAGTTGTGACGAAATTTCCCGCACGGAAAAAGAAATTTGTTATGGTAAAACCGTACATACAACGAATTTTCCTAGGGGAGGCTGCAAAAATGGTAGTAGATTGGTTAAGACATAACAAGATTGCTTCTGGTATATTAACAGTTCTTCGTTTATATCTTGGGTATAATTGGCTCGCGGCCGGTTGGGGCAAGTTGGCAGGCGGGGAGTTTGACGCTTCGGGATTCCTGAAAGGAGCCATCGCAAACCCTGTAAAAGGGCCGGACGGAACGGTTGTGTTTGGGTGGTATGTTGATTTTTTAAAACAGGTTGCCTTGCCTAACGTCCACGTCTTTAATACAGTGATTCCTGCAGGGGAGTTCTTAGTTGGATTAGGTTTACTCTTAGGCTGCTTAACCACTGCGGCTATGTTTTTTGGTCTATTGATGAATTTCTCCTATTTGTTCGCTGGGGCCATTTCTTCCAACCCGATGGATATCTTATTTGGAGGGATCATTCTTTTTGCAGGTTTTAATGCGGGGAAAATCGGTCTTGACCGCTGGGTAATTCCATTCATTCGGCGTGCCATTCCGAAGGGCAATAAAAGAATGACGATGATAGAGTTAGATCATCAGGAAACATTCAAGATAAATGGCTAGGCAGAAGGAAATTCCTTCTGCCTTTTTGTCGTCTGGGAAGTTAAAAAATTTTCGCTTGGGGATAACTGTTAATAAAAAGACTGTCGACGTCCAGCTCCAGCGCCTAGCCCCTCGATGGTCTACAGCCACTCAGGGAATGAAGGCAAAGAACGCCTTCTTTCCCTGAGCGTCTTATGCTTGTCGGGGCTAGGAAAAAATGAACTTCTTTTTTCCCTGTTCAAGGCGCTTGCGCTTTTGTTCCTATCCTAATATTCTTAACGATTCCTGGACAAAGGCGGGTATATCGTCCGGCTGCCTGCTGGTGACCAGTTGATTCTGGCAAACGACAACTTCTTTGTCATGCAGATTAGCGCCGGCATTCTTTAAATCCACATGAATGGATTTATAACCCGTTACATCACGCCCATCAAGCGCTTCAGCCGTGATGAGCAGCTGAGGGCCGTGGCAAATCGCGAGTACTGGTTTTTTGGCATCCATAAAGGCTTTGGCGAATTGGACAAACCGCTCGTCTGCCCGGAGGATATCCGGTGAAAAGCCGCCTGGAATGAATAGGGCATCAAAGTCCTCAGGGGAGACGTCATCAATACTTTGATCGATGATCACTTCACTTTCTCCTTGTTTCCCTTTCACGGTTTTACCTTTTTCCATTTCGATGGCAGTGATTTCATGACCCTTTTCTTTGAAGGCCTGTACCGGCTCACTGTATTCGGAATCCTCGAAATGATCTGTTACTACCACAGCAATTTTTTTGCTCATAGCAATCCACTCCTTTTCTAAGACTCCATAGTAACGTACCCTTTATGAGGGTGAATGAAACCTGTTCGGCGGCGGGGGAGAGGATATGAACAAAAAATAGATATATATGAACAAAAATTTGATTTTATTAACAAAAAATCAGCAGATATGAACAAAAAATCTATTATATTAACAAATCTCCACCAAAAAAAGGGCCGTCCAATATTGGACAGCCCCTTGTTATTTATATAAAAAACTTGATGCCTATTAAGATGGCTTCCACTACGACTACCGCCAATAGAAGGTTCATCTTATTCGCGCTTCTTTTCTCCAGCTTTGCCAAGTCTTGTTTGCTCGTCATCTGCTCGGAGAGGGTATGGAGTGCCTCTTGATGGTGTTTGCTCACCGACTCGATCTGTTCGCGCAATTGTTCTATTTCCGCCTTGTGAAACTCAAGTTCCGCCAGCTGTTTTTGGGTGAGGGACTCCAGTTGATAGATAACTTTGTTAATCAGCGCTTCTTCACGCACCACCAGAATGCTATTGATGGACTCAGAATGTTTGTGGAACATTTCTTTGTACGATTGCTGCAGCTGCTGCAATCGGTTATCCATTGCCAACAGGGCAGTGACATGGGTCGCCAATTTTTCTTGTGTTTTCGCTAAGTCATCTTTTGTAAGCGTGAAGAACGACTCGTTTTGCTCCAAAAACTTTCGATTGTTTTCGGCGGAAACCGTTAGCTCTCGCGTGAATTCCGCAATTTCGTTTGACACGGTATCCACTGTAGTGACGGCCTTTTCCAAGAGCACCTTGTTTCTGCCTTCCAATGAGCTCATTTTTTCTTTAAAATCGCCGTAGAAGATGTCCTCGTTCAGCTTCTTTAATTCATTCACTGCCTGTTCATATTCATTTTTTGTAGGAAGATTCGTTTGTACCATCTATTCATCGCCTCCACTGATTAAAGGTTCAATCATCTTCTCACCGTCTTGCCGCAAAAGCTGCAAATAGTGTGCCGCAAGAAAGCGGCTTTCTGCGTTTCCGTAAAGGAAATCCTGCTGCAGTTCTTCCTTAAACTCCAGCCAATACTTGATTAAATAGCCCTGCAATTGAGAGACATGCTCACGAAATTGATCCCACGCCTGGCTGTCTCTTTGATAACGGGCCTTGAGCTCCGCTTCTTCCTTTTGAAAAGTAACGAGTTGATTCTCTAGTATGTTTATTTTCTGTCTGTACGCAAGCTTCGATGCCTCGGCCTCTTTAAGGACCTGCTCTCTTTGCGCTGTTATTTCATATAAAATCGATGTTAATAAACGATTATAATTTTGATACATTTCCGTAACCCAGTCATGTGCTTGGGAGCGCATTTTGGCTAGGGCCTTATCATAAGTGTTCTTAAACCAGAAGGTGTCGATTTTTTGCTCGATGGCTGCTATCGGAGGGACGAAGGGAAGCTCTAAAGGAGTGGCTAGCTCTATTTTAAAAAAATGAGCTTCCTGTTTGAGTATAAGAATGGAAGTCCCTAAATCTCTTTCCACCGCTATCTGCAATCTAGATACATCTTCGTTGATATTGCTCGCTTTTCGATCATGGGGAGTATACTCAATCGTATCCTCGACCAATACCCGAATATGGTCGGGTTCCGAATTTTTAAGCTCAATTTGTTTAAGGAATCGGTCATAGTCATCGATTTCAATGGCAAATCCGTCCGCTTGGATTTGGGCTTCTTCTTTTTTATGGTCAATCATGGATGATTGTTTGGTGATTAACAACTCGTACGGTTCGATTTGTTTTTCATAGTTTTTCAGCTTCAGGCTCATTTCTTCGTCCGCTTCTTGATAAAATTGGCTGAGGCGGCCTGAAGAAGGCTCATTTGGGTTTTCAAGGTCCGTTTGCAAAATATGCAAAAGATCTTCGATTGAGTCGGAAAGTCCTTCAACCTTATATGGAGTGAAATGGGTGAGGAATTCCTCTTTCGCCTTTAAGGCCCACTCAAAACGTTTTTTATGGAAATCAATTAATGTAGAATTCATTTTTAGAATCCAACTCCTGCATTTCTACTTATGAAAACAGATTACCAGATTATTCTACCATTTTTATGGAGAAACAGAGGGATTTTTCTCAGAAAATTAAATCATTGTTAATAAAAAAGTCGAATTTGTCATAATGCGAAAGGGGCTGATTCTATTAGAAGAAGTGAAGCATGGGGGAATATTTACTAGAGTAGGGAGGGGAAGTAGTTTCTATTAAAAAAGGGAGAAGACTATTCTTCTCCCTTTATGGCTAAGCCTTAATCATCATCTCGTTGTTCTGCCCGGGCTTTTCCGCCTTTTTCCCCGATTTCCTCATAAAATTCTCTATCGTGGTTTTTCGAGGTGGCTTCTCCGCCCTTGCGTCCGATTTCTTGATAAAATTCTTTGTCGTGGTTTTCAGAAGTGGCTTCTCCGCCTTTACGACCGATTTCTTGGTAAAATTCCTTGTCATGTGTGCGAGCAGTCTCTTCTCCGCCTTTACGGCCTGCTTCCTCCACTGTCATACTGCCTCTGTTTTCTTTTTCTTTGTTTGCCATAATAAAATCCCTCCTAGTGTTATTTGGAATTGCTATTTGACTTACACTCTTTATGTACCCGAGCTTCCCAACTCTAAACCTTATTTTTAAAACAAGGCTGTGTTAATCTTGGATGTTGATTTCCGCTCCAGGCGCTTCGCTTTCCGCGGGCGTCCCGGGAAGCCTCCTCGGCGCCTTAGCGCCTGCGGGGTCTCCCCAGTTCTGTACTCCCGCAGGAGTCTCCGCGCCTTCCGCTCCAATCAACATCGTTACAAAATCAACAATAACCTTTAACACAGCCAATAAAAAAAGAAAAAGGGCTGATCTGGGGAAACAGATTCAGCCCTCTTCCTTCAAAAGATAAGAATATATAAGTTTGGACTTCGAGAATTGTCCAGCTCCAGGCGCCATCGGCTCGAGGTCACAAGCTGAAGTCTAAGCGCCTTTCGCTTTTCTTAGTTATTGCATGGAAATCCAAACGCTCTTCACTTCTGTATAGTTATTAAGTGCATAGGAGCCCATTTCACGTCCGATGCCAGATTGTTTAAATCCACCAAACGGGGAAGCGGCATCAAAGGCATTGTAGCAGTTGACCCAAACCGTTCCGGCCCGAAGTTTACTAGAAATATAGTGAGCTTTCGCCACATCGCGAGTCCATACACCTGCTGCCAAGCCATATTCGCTATTATTGGCCCGATTAATTAATTCATCCAAATCATCATAAGGCATGGCAGAAATAACCGGTCCAAAGATTTCTTCCTTGGCAATTGTCATGTCATCGCGGACATTAGCAAAGATAGTAGGGGAGACAAAGTAACCTTGCTCCTGAGGCTTCATGCCGCCAGTTACAAGCTGTGCACCTTCATTCAGTCCTTTTTCAATATAGCCGAGCACTCGTTTTTGCTGCTCATCGGATACAAGCGGGCCAATTTCTGTATCCGCATGAATTCCGGCACCTTGTTTAATCTTGTCCGCATGGGCAGCCATATCAGCTACCACATTATCAAACTGCTTTTTCTGAATAAACACGCGGGAACCGGCACAGCAAACCTGTCCTTGGTTGAACATCACACCGTTAAGTGCACCAGGAATCGCCTTGGTTAGGTCAGCATCAGGAAGGATAATGTTTGGTGACTTTCCGCCAAGCTCGAGTGTAACTCGCTTTAATGTTTTAGAGGCATTGGCCATGATCATTTTTCCAACTTCAGTCGAGCCGGTAAAAGCAATTTTATCAACTAAAGGATGGTCGACAAGCGGCTGGCCTGCCGTTTCACCAAATCCAGGCACGATGTTGACTACCCCAGCAGGGAAGCCTGCTTCTTGGATTAATTCTGCTAAATAAAGAGCAGATAATGGTGTTTGTTCTGCTGGTTTGAGAACGATTGTACAACCAGTAGCTAGAGCCGCACCAAGCTTCCACATCGCCATGAGAAGAGGGAAGTTCCAAGGGATAATTTGGCCGACCACTCCAACAGCCTCATGGCGTGTAAAGTTGAAGTATGGACCATTAACTGGAATGGTCTGCCCCACAATCTTTGTACACCAGCCTGCATAGTAACGCATATGCTCAATTGCCAAAGGAATATCGGCGTTAGTCGTTTCGCGGATGGGTTTACCATTGTCCAAGGTCTCTAATTGTGCTAGTTCTTCACTGTTCTCTTCCATTAAGTCAGCGAGCTTGTACATCAGACGACTGCGGTTCGCAGCACTCATTTTTGACCATGGACCTTCATCAAATGCTTTACGGGCAGCTTTGACAGCTAAATCGATATCTTCTGTGCCGGCTTCAAAAACACAGGCTAGTACTTCACCTGTTGCTGGATTATATGAATCAAAGGTTTTCTGGGATTTACTTTCAACGAATTCACCATTGATAAATAGTTTCTTCTTTCCACTTAAAAACTTCTCTACTCTTTCTTTTAGAACTGCCGTTAGTTGACTCATAAAATCCCTCCATAAAAGTAGTAGTTTATGTATGAAGTCTTGATGCCACAATAAAAAGGGTAACACTGTGATTATAGTAAATTCAATGATTTGTTTTACAAATATTCTGATAATAAACGGCATAAACCACTAATTTTCTACTTTTTTCCTAACTATACTCATAAAAACAAGCTGAATATTTACAAAACACCACTAAACCTGACAAACGTATCAATCAAATGATAAAAGGTGACAGCACTTAGTCTGTCACCTTTCTGGGTAATGTGATGGTCATCTCAGTGCCTTGTCCAAGCTCACTATGAACCGTGATCACACCTTCATGGAGTTCGATAATTTTTTTGACAATCGAAAGGCCCAGGCCACTGCCGCCAGAGGCACGATGACGGGATTTATCCCCTTTGTAAAATCGTTCAAATAGATGCATTTGTGTTTCTTTGTCCATGCCGATTCCTGTATCAGTGATTCTGATCGAGACATGCTCTCCATCTGGCTCCAATAGCTCAACTGAAATGGTACCTTTTTCAGGCGTGAATTTAATGCTGTTATGAATCAAATTCGTCCAAACTTGATCCATTAATTCTTCATCGGCCATAATCGTTACGCTTTTAAGAGCAACGTCCATTTCAATTTCCTTCTCAAGCCATTGTGGTTCACAGGCTAAGATGACCCGGCGGAGTTGATGGTCTAATCGGTAGCTTTTCTTTTCAAAGGGAGGGTGCTCCGATTCTAGGGACGTTAGTTTAAGCAGATTTTCGCTTAATTTGGATAAACGCAGACATTCGGTTTCAATAATTTCAAGATAATGGCTGCGTTCTTCAGCTGTGAGCTGATGATTCTTTAAGGCATGGGCAAATCCACTAATGGAAGTGAGCGGCGATTGGATTTCATGGGAGACGTTCGAAATAAACTCCTGACGCATTTGTTCCATCTCGCTAAGCTGTTCCGCTGCATGCTTAATACTTTGGATAATTTTATAATAGGGATGCTTAGGCGAATCGACATGTTGATGATAAAAGGAAAGATCAATTTTAAAATTTCCTTTCGCCATCATTTTCATGGCATCAATAATCGGAAGCAGGAAACTATATTGCCGTTCCTCAATATTCCACAGTTTGGAAATCGTAAACATGATAAAACCAAATAGAACGAAACCTGTTAGCGAATTGATCAGTTGACGGACAAAGGCGCTGGGCATTTGCTGGATGAAATCGTAAAACCAATCAGTGAATGCATAGGCTAAGGACCAGCATAGAAGCAGGGCAAGGATCACCATCAGGCTCCAGAGGGTGCGCTTCATCTTATCAGATAGCCTCATTTTGCGGCCTCCAGTCGATAGCCGAGACCTCGGATGGTCGTAATTTTAAAAGGGCAGTCCAGCTGGGAAAATCGCTGGCGGAGTCTCTTAATATGGACGTCGACGGTCCGCTCATCCCCCTCATAATCAAAGCCCCAAATATCTTCAATCAATTGCTCCCTGGAAAACGTTTTTCCGTGGTGGGTGGCCAGTTTGAATAGAAGCTCGAATTCCTTGAGCGGCAGAGTCATACGGTTATGACCATCGTATACCGTATAAGAAGACCGATCAATGACAACCCCACCGATTTCAACTTGATTGGAAATCGAGATCTGCGAACGTTTGAGCAAGGCCTTGATCCGAGCGGATAATTCAGCGGCAGCAAAGGGCTTGACCAGATAATCATCCGTCCCAAGCTCAAAGCCCTTAACCTTTTGGCTGATGTCTCCTTTAGCCGTCAGCATGAGAATGGGGAGGGTCTCCGAATAATAGGTCCGTACTTCGCGGCAAAATGTCCAGCCGTCCATATTTGGCATCATAATATCCAGAATGATTAAATCGATTTTTTCTGACTCTAGAACCTCTAGGGCAGCCGTTCCATCCGTTGCTTCAACAACCGCTAGCCCCTCTTGAGAAAGAAGGACCCGGATGAGTTCGCGAATATGTGGATCGTCGTCTACGATTAAAATCTTGACCATGGATTATCCTTCCTTTTTTAAAAAATAAAAATAGGCGGTCGCTGCTGACACAGCTTACCTGTTTTGCTCAGCCCGGGCAAAGACGATGGTTCCAATGATAGAAAAAATAAAGAAGAAACCAGCCATCACAATCAAATCAAGGGCAGGGTTAAACATAACAATGCGGTCATAGGCAGGATCGCCGGCATAAAAAACAGCACGGGCAAGATCGACACAATAAGTCATCGGCATAATATGAGCAAGAAAATTGAGGATGCCTGTCGAATGGTTAACAGGTATCAACGCCCCAGACAAAAACATTTGCGGCATAATCAGCAGCATCGAGCCAAAGTCCGCCACTTTACTATCGGTCACAAAGCTGATGAAAAAGATACCAAGGGCCGCCCCTACTAAACTGAACAATGGTGAGACAAGCAGCAGCCAGACAATGGACATGCCGCCAAGTGGAATCTGTAAGATAAGGGCCACTACCATAATGCCAAACAACATAATAATATTTGTAAAACTGGAGCCGATAATTTTACCAACAATAATAGAATACCGAGAAATCGGCGAGACGAAAAGTTCCTGCGTAAAATTGGTCTTCCGCTCTTCAACAAGCTGGCTCATACCCGTGACAGAGGACTGAAACATGGAATTGACGATCATCCCAATCAGCATGAATTGTAAAAAATTAAACCCAAGCCCGCCAGCTAAATTTTGCGCCATACTTTCTCCAAGTATCCCAATGAACATAATCGGGAAGAGGAGGCTGACAATAATATAAACGGGACTTTTTATAACGAGTGCGAGCTGCCGCCCTGCGATGGCAGTAACCGCGTTGATTTCCCTGTGTAGTGTTGACATCATTTGTCTTCCGTCCTTCCTGTTTGTTTTAAAAGATCCACATAAGCGGCCTCCAAGGTGGGCTGCTGAACATCGAGCATGGTTAAAGGTGTCTTAATCTGGCTAAGGATGGCTTGTGGTGTCTGCTCTTGATAGGACACATTCAAATAGTGATCTTCTTCGGTGTACCAAACATCCATCCTCTCAAGCTCTTCTTGCAGTGCCGGCCGGTCGTTTGCATCGATTCGCATGGTTTTATCCTTCAGCAAGCGATTCTTCATTTCCGCGGGTGTACCCAGCATTAAAATTTCCCCTTGATTAAGGATACAAATCCGGTCCGCCTCTTCCGCTTCGTCTAAATAATGGGTTGTTAAGAAAATCGTGATATTCTCTTCTTTCCGCACCTTTTGCAAGTACTGCCAAAGTGACAGACGACTCGATGGATCAAGTCCCTGTGTCGGTTCATCTAAAAAGAGAATTTTCGGGTTGTGCATTAAGCTGCGAATGATTTCGAGCTTCCGCTTCATCCCGCCGGAAAAGGTCTTCAGCTTTTTGAACATAGTATCGCGAATCCCGACAATTTCGGCTAGCTCCTCAATCCGGTCCTTATAAGCCTTTGGCATCAGGCTGTAGAGCGGGCGATAGGGATATAAGCCGTACGTACTGACGTGCAGGCGGATATTTTCCTCAGCGGATAAATCAAGATCAAGACTGGGATTTTGAAAGATAATCCCGATGTTCTCGCGGACCTTTTTCGCCTCCTTCTCCAAATCATAGCCGGCAATCTTGACCGTTCCGCTTGTCATCGATAAGGTCGTGGTTAAGATGGAAATCGTCGTCGTTTTCCCAGCCCCGTTTGGCCCTAGAAAGGCAAAGAATTCACCGGGTTTCACATCAAAGCTAATATGATTAACAGAGGGCTGTTTGGCCTTTTTGTATTGTTTTACTAAATTGTCTACATGAATAATCGATTCCATGTGTTTGACTGCTCCTTTCAGTTCTAATTCTGTTAAAGAATATAACAGGATTATGAACTGAATATGAACGGTAGGAATTTTCATGTTGGATAAAGAATAAGTAGTATTGGTGATGACAGATGAGGATCGGGAAATTTGGAAGAGTAAATGATGTAAGTATCGACACGATTAGACACTATATGGATCTAGGTTTAATCATCCCGGAAAAACGAGGCGGACAATATGATTTCGATGAACGTTGTCAAAGGGACCTAGACCTTATTTTAGAATTAAAAAAGATGGGCTTTCGTTTAAATGAAATGAGAATGATTTTTCACTATAAAAACTTTGCAAAACTGACGGACTATGAAGTGGATGCCTATTATCAATCTATTTTTTTAAAAAAATATGAGGAGGTAGACCACGAAATCAAAACGCTGGTCGAAGCGAGAGAGAGACTGAAACAGAAAGCAGCGCAATTATCCGCGAGTTCCCTAGAGGCAAGTTGTGTGCTGGGGGTTGATTTGGCAGTACTAGCTATGCTGAGATGTGTGAAATGTGCCGGGCACCTCAGTCTTCAAGATGGTGTCATTTCTAGAAATCAGATTATCGAGGGGAAACTTTCTTGTGAGTGTGGGGAAGAGTATCCGATTGAATCTGGAATAGTAAAAGTGGGGATGGGTATAAAGCCGGTGACACCACTCATAAATACCATCCCTGAATATATTCAGGACACCGATCCAGTCTATTTGGAAAATATGAATATTGGGCTGCATTGGTTAAAGAGAAAGCTGGGTCAAGTCCATTTATCCCAAAAGGTCATGCTCGAATTAGGTTCAGGAACCGGATTTTTTCTTCGCAATAGCTATCAAGATTTACCGGAGGACTGCCTTTATGTGGCGGTGGATCACAGCATTGAACGGCATTTATTTTTAAAAAACTTACTTGAAAAGACCGGTTTGAAAAGAAACATATTGTTTATTTGTGCAGACTTCTTAGAAATACCCTTGCCGAGTCATACGGTGGATCTGGTAGTGGACCACACGGGTACAAGTAATTACAGCTTTGAGCATGAGGCGTTTTTGCTTGATAAAGTGGATTCACTTGTGAAACCGGATGGATATTTATTAGGGTCCTACTTAATTTTTAAAAACTTTAGTCCGAAGAGTAAAATTGAGGCTAGATACAGAAATAACTTCACCATCCATACCATTAAGAAAAACATCGGCGATTTAAAGTATAAAGCGCTTGATGAGAGGATTTCAGAACCGGTCGATAAAGGGGGAAGGTTCGAGGACTTCTTTGTGCCTGGAGAAAAAATCTATTCGTATTCATTTTTTGGAAAAAGGTAGGGTTAACCCTATCTTTTTATTTTTTTACCTCTAAAAATAATGAAAATGGCTGCTTGAGGTTGCGTTCACCCCACCCTTTAAACTTTATTTATAAGTTGATAAAGAGGGTGTTGATTCATGAATAGAAACGAACAAGTAGAACGGAAAAATCTGTATCTTTATGCGGCGGGGAAGACCATCTCCGTATTTGGAACGGCCATTTACCAATTTGCGATAAGTCTGTATGTATTAAAATTGACGGGCTCGGCGTTAAGTTTCGCGGCTGCTTTGATTTTAGGGATTATTCCAATGGTAATCATCAATCCGTTTGCGGGCGTAATCGCGGATAAATTCAATAAAAAAAGACTCATCGTCTCCATGGATTTGTTAAATGGACTGCTATTCGTGTTCGTTTATGTGATAAGTACCATGTGGGGGTTAAACCTAATCCTCATCTATACGGCTACCTTACTGATGACCGTGTTTAGCACCTTTTTTGGCGTCGGAATGGAGTCAGCAAAACCGAACATTGTCACAGAGAAAAAGCTGCTGAACCTTAATTCCCTTAGTAAAGTCATTGATTCGGTATCTTCGATCATGGGGCCGATGTTAGGGGGGATTGTATTTGCAGTTTTTGATATCAGGGTATTTATTCTCATGAACGGGATTTCCTTTATCCTTTCAGGTGTTTCCATTTTATTTATTCAGTTTAGGTCGGGCCAACGTCCGTCACAGGGTGGCCAAGCGAAAATTTTTTTTATGAACGAGATCAAGGAAGGGTTTCATTATTTAGTCGCAAGGAGAAAGATCCTGGATTTGTTTATCCAGTTAATTTCCTTGAACTTTTTTCTCGGCTTTGCAGTGATGGTTCCCATCCCTTATATCATTAATACGATTTTCCAATTGGGTGCTAAGGAGTTCGGCATCATAGAAGGGGCCTTTCCGGTGGGGATGATTCTAGGGGCTCTGCTGGTAAGTAAAATCACCAATAAGTTTGATTATCCCACTCTGCTTCGATATATAAATGTAACTTTTGCGGTTCTTATGATGGTCACCAGCATTCCTGTGATGGTGGGAGGCTTCAAGGAAATTTACTTAGTTGTTTTTTACAGTATCGTGATGTTCTTTTTCGGTGCCGCAGTGGCGCTGATTGATATCCCATTTTCTTATTTGTTGCAAAAGGAGATACCAGATGAGTACAGGGGCAGGGTGCTGAGTATTGGTATTAGTATAGGGAAGGTTCTTCTTCCCGTTGCGATGGTGACCTCTGGCTTCCTCTTAACCCATATTCCAACTTTTTTTGTCCCTGCTTTTGGAGGTGTGTTATTCCTGCTGTTTGCTTTAAAAAATAGCTTGAAGAGGCAAGTGGAAGTGGATGCAGTGAGGGAAGGAATCAATCATTAAAAATGTAATGCTCCTGCAAATAGCAAGGTATTCGGGCTATCACTGTCGATCCTGTAAGATCTGTCCGAATACTATTTCTAGTGATTTCATCAAATACAAAAAAGATTATCAAGCAAATAAATGCAGGAATTGAGAATCTGGGGGCAATAAATATTTAATAAAAATTTCTAGTGGTAATGATAGAAAACTTTAATCAGTAAAATTTTGGTAAAATATTGAAGGTAAAGGAAATTATTGTTATAATCCAATCAATCCTATAGGAATAATAAAATATTAAATGTCTCCCGGACAACCGAAGGCATGAACATACAATGTTCATGCTTTTCTGATTTTTATAAAGAAAAAGTCTGGAAACCCAAATAAACAAAAGCTAGCAAACTTTCCTTCTCCTATATATTTTCAAAGTTTACTAGTAATTAATCTTTTTCATTCACCATAAGAGGATTTTAAGAAGGATTGTGATGAGGGCATATTCTTTGCCCATGGGGAGGAAAACCCGTGCCCTAGAAAATAAAGGAGGTGATCAGATGAAATCGATTGACCTTGAGCAGGTCCAACAGTATTTAAATCAATTTCTAAATCAAGATCTTTATTATCACCTTGAAACCTCAAATGGTTCTTACGCCTCTCTTGCGGATGACCAGCAAATGTCCGTATGTGCATTTATCCGAAACGGGCGCATCCGTTACAGCCGTGGAATAATTGTAGGTCCCGGACCATATCGTGTCGGGCTAAAGATGGAGGAGGGCTGGGTCTATGCAGAGGGCTTAACGGATTATGAAATGAACGGGCAAGACCAGCTTTTGCTTGGCGGCTATGACCATGAAGGCAGGATCAACATTGCCTTGGAGCTAAGCCTACGACCATTTTCAATCCAATAATAAAAGAGTAGGGGGATAATAGTGTATAAGAAAATTCTTGCCATTTACCCGCACCCTGACGATGAATCATTTGGAAAAGCGGGTAGCCTCGCGATTCACGCAATGGAGGGCGCTGAGATTACTTTGGTATGTGCCACATCGGGTCAGATGGGACGAAGAATGGGAAAACCTTTTTTCGCTAATCGGGAAACTCTTTGGGAAATTCGAGAAAAAGAATTGAAAGATGCTTGTGATGTGATCGGAATTCGGGATTTACGAATGTGGCGTATGCTTGACAAAACGCTTCAATTTGAAGATCCGGAAGAATTAGCCGGACGAGTGGAAGCGATAGTAAAGGAAGTGAGACCTGAGTTAGTTTATTCCTATTATCCGAATTATGCAGTCCACCCGGACCACGATGCATTGGCAGAAGCTGTTATACTAGCCATCTCTCGTCTCCCTAAACAGGAGCGACCAATCGTTCGTGCATCGGCATTTTCAAAAAATTGTGAGGACATCTTAGGCTGCGCGGACCTTGTGATAGATGTATCGGAGGTTCTAAATGTGAAATTAGACGCGCTTCGTGCCCATCGTTCTCAAACAGAATTCATAATCCAGAAACTCGAGCAAAGTTTAGCCGACCAGCCAGGTCTGAAGGATGTGCTGCTAGATCCATATAGAAAGGAACGATATTGGACGATTCAGTTGTAAATTCATATGCTAATAGGTTAATCCATTCATTTATTATAAAATTCATGAAATTCGGGGGTTAATAGTTTGAAAAAATCGCTATTAAAATTACTTATGGTCATTGTGGCACTCAGTCTTATTGTACTTGCCGGATGCAGTAGCAGTGAAACATCATCATCAAACAATTCTGGTTCTAAAGCGGATAAAAAGGTAACCATCACCTACTGGCAATATACTTTTCCTGCAAAAGTTACAGAAATCAAGAGTTTAATTAAAAAGTTCGAAGCGCAAAATCCAAATATTAAGGTAGTAGCACAAGATTTTCCTTATGATCAATATACCCAAAAAGTCACAGCAGCCACACATGCCGGTAAAGGGCCGGATGTATTAAACCTTTACTACGGCTGGCTGCCGCAATATGTAAAGGAAGGTTATCTTCAACCTATTCCTAAAGATTTAATGAGTACTACAGAAATTGAAAAGCATTTTATTCCAATGATTCAAGCATCTAAGATTGATGACAAATATTATTCGTTACCAACTGCTGTACGTTCTCTAGCATTATTCTATAACAAAGAACTGTTTAAACAGGCGGGACTTGATCCCAATAGCCCTCCAAAAACATGGAACGAACTCATTGAGTATGCAAAGAAAATGACCAAGCGTGATTCCAAAGGAAATTTACAACAGGAAGGTTTTGCATGGGATGTAAATGGACAAGGATTTCATGCCTTTCATGAAGTATTACTTCGTCAATGGGGCGTACAGCCATTTAGCGATGATGGAAAAAAAGTGCTTTGGAACTCCTCTCCAAAAGGGCTTGATGCCTTTACATACTGGATTAATATGACCAAAAGGGAGAAAATCGGGGAACCATCATTTTTACAAGGCTATAATACAGCCTTCAAAGCCGGAAAAGCAGGTATTATTATCGACGGATCATTTGATATTACCCCGATCAAAGAAGCTGCTAAGTTTGAATGGGGTGTAGCACCTCTTCCTGTTAAAGAGGAAGGCGGCCTGCAGTCAAACTTTGGTTCCTATTGGACCAATGGTATCGGCAAAGATGTGAAAGGGGAAAAACTAGAAGCGGCGAAGAAATTTATTAAATTCCTTATCTCCGAAGATACACAAAAGGAATGGTTAACGAATGTCGGGGAATTGCCAGCTGCGGCTTCATTTGCCAATGACAAGTCGATCAGCGATGATCCAATTTACGGTCCATTTGTTGAAGGTTTGAAATATTCACATGCCACCTTCTTTGTTGATGAAGCAAAAGAGCGAGACTCGATCACGGCAAATATAGATAAAATTTTATTAAATAACGATCCAATTAATAAAACTTTTAAAAGTCTAGTAAAAGAGCAGCAGCAAATCCGTGATGAGTATTTTAAAAGCAATTAGCTTTTTCATCATGAGAGTGGATAGAAGTTGAACAGAGAATTCAGCAAATGGTGTTAACTAGTTCGTTCCATTCTCTGGTCCATTAAGGTAAAACCATTTTAAAAATTTGAGGACTGTACTTGAGGGTATCCCAATATTTTGAACGCATGGCAGCACTTACTCCAGGCGTTCATTCCAGGTGAAAGGAGGGTCTAGCCTTGGCCCAAACGAGTATCGTCGATAGAGGAATCATAAAAACGCTGTTAGAAAGAAGAAAGTTGCCGCCTTTGAGACTAAAAACAAAGCGAACAATGGTGGCCTATTCATTTCTAGCCATCCCTCTCTTATTCTTTTTGATCATTCGTATTTACCCGACCCTCTATTCTTTTTCCATGTCATTTTCGTCGCAAAATAGTGAAGGATTTACCATGGAAAATTACCAACAATTAATTAAGGATGAGGTTTTTTGGAAATCGGTCTGGAACACGGGCAAATACGTCATCATTACGGTTCCTATTCAAATGGGGCTTGGTTTGCTGATCGCCCTTGCGATCGAACGAATCCAGCATCTGCGCTGGCTATATCGGATGATTTATTTCCTGCCCTATATTACTTCAGTCATTGCAGTAAGCTGGGTATGGCGTTTATTGTTTGAACCGAGTGTTGGTTTTTTTAATGAAATGCTTAGCTGGTTTGGAATCTCATCGCAAAAGTGGTTATCAGACCCAATATTAGCCTTGTTTTGTGTATGTGCAGTCATTATATGGCAGTCAATGGGATTTAGTATGCTCATCTTTATGGCTGGGCTTCAAGGCATTCCAAAACAATTATTTGAGGCAGCTCAAATCGATGGAGCGAGCGGATGGAAAATTTTCTGGAACATTACCTTTCCCTTATTAAATCCAACGATTGTCTTCCTGGCAGTAACAGGAGTGATTTCTGCTCTGCAATCCTTTGCCCAAATCCAAAGTTTGACTGCGAGCAGCGGTGCCAGTGCTGGAGGACCTTTAAATAGCACGATCAGCATTGTGGTCTATATGTACAAAAGTGCCTTCCAGGAATTTAATTTGGAATATGCTTCTGCTATAGCGGTTGTCCTATTTATCTTCATATTACTTGTAACCCTTTTGCAATTTAAAATTCTAAACAAAAGCTATGAGTACTAGGGGGTGGGAATTTGAAAAAGAAAAAGGTGTCTGTCTCTGAATATATTATTCATCTACTATTGTTAGCAGGGGTTATTGTTGTAGCCTTCCCCTTTCTTTGGATGATTTTATCCTCACTTAAGAGCCTGCCTGATTTTTATAGTTTTTCATTCTGGCCGAGTAAGCTGGATTTTTCGGGCTATAAATTTATCTTTCAGGAAACTGACTTTCTGCAGTGGTATCTGAATAGCATCATTATTGGGGCCATTGTTACGTTAAGCTGTTTGGTGTTTAATTCGCTGATTGGCTATACATTAGCAAAACATCAATTTATGGGTGCGAAAGCCATCCTTATTTTGATTTTGAGTACACTGATGATCCCAACAGAAATGCTGATCATTCCTTGGTATATAATGGGGACCAAGGTGAACCTTATCGACAGTTACTTGGGTATCATGTTTCCGGGGTTAATTGAAGCATTTGGCATCTTTCTGATGCGGCAATTCATGCTAGGTATCCCGAATGACCTGTTGGATGCCGCTCGGATTGATGGAATGGGTGAGTTTAAAATTTTTTGGCGAATCGCCCTCCCTCAGGTAAAACCCGCGTTATCGGCACTCGGGATTATTACATTTTTAGGAAATTGGAATGCTTATTTGTGGCCGGTTATTGTTATTTCAACAGACAAAATGCGGACGCTGCCTGTAGG
The DNA here is from genome assembly GCF_036965645.1 of Neobacillus drentensis. GTDB lineage: Bacteria > Bacillota > Bacilli > Bacillales > Cytobacillaceae > Neobacillus > Neobacillus drentensis_D. The sequence continues at coordinate 9,205 of NZ_JBALPZ010000095.1, read as the reverse complement.
AATTTCCCTATATGCAACTGGTGATGCCGGAGGAATTCAGTGGAATACGATTATGGGAATGAGTACGCTTGCTATTATCCCGATGATTATCGTTTTTCTACTATTCCAACGAAGAATTGTGGAAGGTATTACTCTAACCGGAGTGAAAGGATAAGTAGTAGACAAATTTCGCATAAACTATTTCAACCTGCGGATAAGTTAATTAACTTGCGAATCTTCCATAATGCCCCCGCACCTAATAATTGCATATAAACAAAAAAGGGGCAGATTCTGGCAATCGGGATAATCAGAATCTGCCCTTATTACATGTTTAGTGTTACAAATGGTGCCTGTCACCATAGATGTCATGTTCTACTCTGGTAAATCATTTTTTAGTTTGCAGTCGTGAAATAATCTTCTAATGCATTTCTAAGTGTAATTTACAGTATTACGTATGAAATAGTGCAGCATTTATTGTGGTGTTTCTCTCAAAATAGGCATGGTACAGCAGCGAAAGGCACCGCCAGATTTAATAATCTCTGTAATATCCACTTCAATCACTTCATAGCCGCGGTCCCTGAGCTTCTTATTTACCTCTTTATTAATGGGCAAACTTAACACGCGCTTGTTTCCAATCGAAAGCACATTAGTTCCTAAAGTGGCTTGCTCTTCCTCCGAAACTTCAATTAAATGGTACCGAGAGGAGAGGATCTTTAGTTTGTCCTCATTAATTTCCCCTGGAAAAATTAAAGCATCATCCTCTGATAGAATATTAAAGACACAGTCTAAATGAAGGTATGTATCCGTAAACGGGACGGTAATGACTTCAAAAGTGGGTAAGAAACTTTGTAAATGTTCAATAGCTGTTTTGTTGGTACGGTTACTGACGCCAATATAAACAGTGTTGCGGTCAATTAAAACATCGCCGCCTTCAATTTTATCCTCCAGCAGGTTGGTATACGTGATGAGTTCCTTTTCAAGCACATCAATTAACGGCTGCTCTTCCCCTTGACGGACATCATGTGCCATATGGGCTACAAACACCTGATTTCCCAGCGTAAAACCAATATCACGCGTGAACACTTGTTCAGGATATTTTTCTGAGGGAGTGAGTAACAGTACTTCCACACCGTTATTCTCCAAGGTTTGGACGAGCTGCTGATGCTGTTTTTTAGCAAGCTCGGTATCAATGTTTTCTTTTAAAAATTGCTTTTGGGTCTCGTTAATAGGTTCGCGGATGGTCATATAGGTAGCAGGGCATAACACCACTTTTTTTAAGGTGTCATATTCACTAAAACAGGAGCTCTTATGCATTTTGTCCTCCTCAATAAACGAAATTACATTTTAATATTCCCTGTGAGGTGATAGAGTAAACAATAAATAGAACGTATAAGAAGGTCATCTTAATAGGTTAAATAATGTAAGAAGACCCTATATGCAAAAGTAAAATGGAGGAGGAGTTGTGTTGGTTATTCAAGATAAGGCATTACATATTCTAAATGGAGAAGCAATGTATCATTACTACCAAGAGACAGGTTTTCTTAACCAGGAACGGATGGTCCCGTTTAATGAGGCAATGTGTTATGGAGGCACGTGCGAAGATTTATTTTCACAGGAATTCATCGATATGCGTGCAGAGGTTCATCATGTAACGGCCGATCAATATAGAGAGCACGTCCTAAAGCCGTTGCAGCCTTTTTTTGATAAAGAATTCTCTCATCTAGAATTATGGTTTGATGCGGATATGTTCTGTCAAATCAATCTTGTAACTATCCTTGCTTGGTTAGATCAAGCAGATTATAAAGAGGCTATTGATATTCATATAGTCGGGGAAAAGTTTAAACCTCTGAGTCTTTATACCGTAAAGGCAGAGGGATATTATTCTATTTACAAGCAGGTTTTGATTGATCAAACAATGCCTGAAGCTATTCTTCCAGCGTCTATTAAGAAGGGGATTGAATTTTATTTAAGCTATCTGAATAAAGATAGTGATCTTATGCTGTATATAAAAGAGCACGAAGATGTTCCAGAAAAAGAACTTGTAATAGCTCTAATCAATAAGTTCACAGATTATGGGTTAGGAGATACACAATACTTTGAAATAGTAAGAAACCAGCGCCAACCAAAATAAGTATAAATTAACTAGAAAATTTCAAATTGTCAAAGTAGAATATTTCCATTAAGATAAATACTGAAAATAGTAAAATATGTAAGTGAGGTATTTATCATGAAAAAGTTTTTCAAGGTAGGAATTCCGTTTGCGCTATTACTAGGTTTTACTTTAGGCTCTGCAGGGGAGTCAGAAGCAGCAACTAAGATTGTGACTTTCAAAAATTGTACAGAATTGAATAAGGTTTATAAGGGTGGAGTAGCTCGTTCAACTTCAGTAAAAAACAAAGGTGGTAAGACGTATTACAAACCTTTTGTTTCACAAGCTCTTTATGATGCAAATAAAAAGAGCGACCGAGATAAAGATTTAATTGCATGTGAGCGATAAAATAAAGGGAAGATTCTAAAATGAATAGAATCTTCCCTATTAGTGTTACTAATGGTGCCTGTCACCGTTCCTCATCTCACCACAGTATGAATGTTGCCCTCGCCGGCACTCCGTTCCACGGTTTTACCCTAAATAGACAAGGTCCTTCAGTTCGTCGGTGGAGAGTTCAGTAAGCCAGTTTTCACTCGTAATAATTTGATCATTAAGAAATTGCTTTTTCTCCAGCATGGCATCAATTTTCTCTTCCAGTGTCCCGGTACAAATCAGCTTATGGACATGGACAAACTTGGATTGGCCGATACGGTAAGCCCTGTCTGTAGCTTGATTCTCGACTGCCGGATTCCACCAGCGGTCGTAATGGATGACATGATTGGCAGCCGTTAGATTCAACCCTGTTCCACCAGCCTTTAATGACAACAGAAACACAGGAAACTCCTGATTTTGGAACCGTTCAATCATCGTATCACGCTGTGTTTTCGGTACACTTCCATTCAAGAACGGCACCTCAACACCGAACTTCTTCTTCAACGTACTGCGGATCATTTCGCCCATTTCAATATATTGAGTGAAAATCAAACAACTCTCTCCCTGATCAAGGACAGCATCTACAAGTTCCACCAGTTTCTCCATCTTATTGGAACGGTCCACCAGCTCACGGCCAATGGCCTGTTCTTTTAAATAGAGAGCAGGGTGGTTACACAGCTGTTTCAAGCGGCTCAGCATTTGTAAGATTAGCCCTTTTCGTTCAAAACCGGACAACTTTTCAATCTCAGCAAAGGTATCGTGGATCAGCTGTTCATACAACGATGCCTGTTCAGCGGTAAGCGGGCAGTACTCTTTCTGCTCAAGCTTGTCAGGCAGATTGAGTGCGACCTCTTCATCCTTTTTCGTACGACGCAGCAAGAATGGACGAATCAGCGATTGAAGCTGCTGGACTTTTTCCTTCTTTTCATCCTTCTCAATCGGAATGACAAACTTCTTCTGAAATTGCCCCAAGCTGCCAAGATAGCCGTGGTTGGTGAAATCAAAAATCGACCACAGTTCAGAAAGGCGGTTCTCCATCGGCGTTCCGGTTAAGGCAATATGGTGACGGCCGCGCAAGCTCCGGACAGCTTTCGATTGTTTAGTTTGGGCATTTTTAATGTTTTGCGCCTCATCAATGGCGATCGAACTCCAAACCATCGACCCAAACTCTTCCGAATCAAGATGGCTCAAACCATATGAAGTTAACACAACATCCACATCTTGGACTTGTTCCGAAAAAGACTCTTCCTTAAGGCGGTTCGAACCATAATGCAGATATACCTTCATCTCAGGAGCAAACCGTTCCAGCTCCTTCTGCCAGTTCCCGAGCACCGACGTCGGGCAGATAATCAACGAAGCCTTAGTCGGAATCTTAACCTTCAGAGCAGAGTCTGATGTTTCATCCGCCTTTTTCCTTCGCTTGGTAGTGCTAACGGTGTCAGGCACCATTTCTAAGGTATCCTCGTTCTTTACCTTTAAAAGGTAGGAGATGAGCTGGACAGTTTTGCCGAGGCCCATGTCGTCGGCGAGGACGGCGCCGAATCCGAATTGGCGGAGGAACCAGAGCCAGCTCATGCCAAGCTGCTGGTACGGGCGAAGCTCGCCGTTCAGCCCTTCCGGAACCGTCTCGAGCGGGATCTCATGGACCTCTGATAACATCTTGACCATCTGCTTCCATTGGCGGTTCAACTCAATCTGAATCTTCGCAAACGCCTTTGGATTCTCCAACTCCTCTTCGGATTCTGGCGAATCAACCAGTTCCTGCTCGAGTAAATCGCGCACGTGCAAACCCTCTTTTTCCGCACGTTTCATCAAATCCTGAATTTGCCGGATAAACTGCGGGTCCAGCTTCACCCAACGCCCGCGAATAAACACAAGCCGGCGCTTCTCCTCAACGAGCTTTCCGAACTCATCTTCGGACAAATCCACACCATTCATCGAAAAACGCCAGTTGAAATCAAGCATTGCCTGCAGTCCAACAAACGACGGACGATGGCTGGATGATCCCTTCAATGACGCCTTCACCTTCAAGTTGGCATTCTTCATCGCCTGCCACCAGGAAGGAAGGAGAATTTCCACATTCAACGCGACCAAGGTTTCACTCGCATCGGTTAGAAACATCCACGCTTCTTCCTCGGTAAGATGGGTCTTGAAAAATCCGTCCTCTTCAAGCCACGGAATTAACCGGGCCCAGCGAGTCCGCTCTTGATCCACCTTTTCTAGGTATGGACGCCACTTGGCAGGAATCTTTCTGACTCCTTCAACATCGTATACCTCATCGATATCTTTCTTACTACGCAAAAATACGTCCAGAATCCAGGCACCTTCACCATTAATGGGTTCATCAAGCCGGAGCCCAATGGTAAACGGGGTGTCGCTTTCCTTAATTCCCACCCACTCGAGCCAGCTTTCTTCATCAAAATAACGAGCCAGCTCAACGCCAGAAATATTTTGCTTTCGCAGTAATTCCAGTTTTGGACCAAACAGCTCTTTCATAGCGGCATTTCGTGTGAGATAAGCATCAAGAGCACCATTATATAAGTCGGAAATATAGTCTTTGGTTGTGCCAAGCCCGCGGTCCTCACTGACCAATACTTGACTCTCATCCTCGATGGATTGCTCCCAAAAAGACGAGTCGAATTCATCCTTGACCCGTTCTGGCAGCTTCCAACGGAAATCCCCATGCTCCCACACCGAAAAGTCGGGAAGCCAATCCTTCTCTAAAATTCCCTCATAGAGTGTAAGTGCGGAAGCAAGACAGATCTCAGATTGCTCATTCCAATCCCAATCAATAAATCGATTGAAGGATTCCTTCGCAAACAAAGAAACAAGCTGCCAGCCGCTTACGACGATCCCTTCGACGTCGTTCACCGTCTCGGTCTCAAGAAGTGTACCGAAAAAGCTTTCTTCATGGCTGCTAAAAACGAGGTTTTTCCACCTGAACGGATTCATATAGGAACCCTTTTCGTTCTGGGCCGTCAATAGAAAGCGGCCATCCTCTAATTTAGTTGTCAGTAATTTGATAAACCTGGTTTTAAGCATAAATAATGTTCCCCTTTAACTGAAACCCTTGGTTATAGTAAAAGTCCACGCATGTTGGTTGAACCATCAAAAAGTGGTCTAGTAAAAAATCACATGTAAAAATCCATATTCCTTTATTATAACCAAAAATTTACGGTTAGAGGAGTAAGGAGCAAGAAGTATTGATTTTTCGCTGTTTGAATTTTAGAGAGAGTGGGGAATAAATGTTAATGGGTAATCAATAAAAGGACCCCCAGCCGGTACAGTGCCCATGTACATCTATATAAGACTCAACGGGCATTGTCCGCATCTCTCTTGTTCAGACCGGCGAGCCTGTGATAGGTTATTAGACCCTTTCCTTTTAAAAAATAGAGCAGGTTCTCAGCCGAAACATTAGGAAGAGGTATTTTAATTTAGAAAAAGAAATAAATAATAGTAAAAACGAGAAAAAAGGTGGAACAGATTTGGATAGAATCGCTGTAATTTCAGATATACATGGAAATATTCCGGCACTACAAGCCGTCCTTCATGATATTCAAACTAGAAAAATGGAACAAATCATCTGTTTGGGTGATTTAGTGGGAAAAGGCCCCGATTCAAGGGAAGCGGTTGACATAATAAACAAGGTATGTGCGGTAACAGTTAAAGGCAACTGGGATGATTTTATTACGAAACCAACAAAATCAGAAACAATCAAATGGCATCAAAATCAATTGACTAGTCAACAAAATCAATACTTAGAGCAGCTGCCTTTTTCAGTTGAGTTCATGATGAGTGGAAGATTAATTAGGCTTTTTCATGCATCTCCAAGAAGCTGCTATGACCGAATTCAACCCTGGGACTCAATCGACCGGCGTTTAAGTATGTTTGAAAATACGATAAGTACAGAAAATATAAAAGGGAACAGGAATCCAGATGTGGTCTGCTATGGAGATATCCACCAAGCATACCTGCAAAATATAAAAGGAAGAACCTTATGTAATGTAGGAAGCGTAGGAAATCCTCTGGATATCCCTCAAGCCTCGTATGCCATTTTAGAAGGAAACTTCGGAGTGGAGGCAGCAGGCAGTTTTTCCATCCAATTCGTTCGGGTCCCTTATAATATTGACCTGTCTATTAAACTGGCAAGAGAAAAAAGAATGCCCGAACTTGAACATTATATAAAAGAACTAACAACGGCCCAATACAGAGGTGCACATAAATAATCAAGGTTTAAGATATATTTCATCGTACCATCTATATCATGTATTTTTGAAATATTGTTTGCACTTATAAAATAATATAAACTTTAAACATATGTTATAGATAAAGGATGAGACTATGAGTGATTTCACTATAGAAAGGCCCGTACCCTTTTATGAAAAATTATATCATTCAATTAAGAAAATGATATTTGAAGGGAAATTAAAGCCAGGTGAACGGATTATTGAGACCCAGCTAGCTAAAGATTTTAATGTGAGTAAAAGTCCAATAAGAGAAGCGATACGAATTTTAGAAAAAGAAGGACTTGTAATAGTTGATGAAAAATCAAGAGTTATGGTCTACCAGCCAACTTTGAAAGACGTTGAGGAAATCTATTTTTGCCGTATGGCACTTGAATCTTTTGCAGTTGGATTAGTTACTAGAATGGCTGCCAACGCTGAATTAGACGAAATCGAAAAAACGCTGATGCAAACAGAACAGGCTATTCAAGATTCACAAGCAAATGATACGATTATTACTCTAAATGACTTATTTCACAGTTTAATCATCCAATACACGCAAAACCGCCGATTACAAAAACAACTAAATGATTTGAGATCACTTATGTACTTTTTTCGAGTTTTAAACTTTCAGGGAGAAAATCGAGCTGAGATTATTCTAAATCAACATCGGGAAATATTTGATTGTATGAAAGAGAGAAACGCTGAACAGGCTTCACAGGCAATGATTAAACATTTAAAACTTGATTTAGAACATTTAACTGAAGTATTATCCAATTCACTTGAACAGACTAAACCATAATCTTTAAGGTTATGGTTTTTTGTTTGCTTTTCAAATTTTAATGTATGAATGAAGATGAAGCCTAACGAATCCTATTTCTCAAATTAAGAAAATGGTAAAAGCTCCTTGCCTAATAATTTACCCTATTGTAAAATCAAAACAAAGATACAGTCGACCGGATACCGGCGACTGATTTTCTCGAACTACCATTTTAGAATAGTGAGGAGATTAAGGATGAAAACATTAAAGATTGCTAACATCCCTGGAGACGGAATTGGAAAAGAAGTTGTACCAGCAGCAACAAATGTTTTGAAAACGCTATCTGATATTCATGGTGGCCTAAAGTTTGAGTTTACAACTTTCCCTTGGAGCTGTGAGTACTATCTCGAACATGGAAAAATGATGCCGGAAGATGGTCTTGAGAGATTAAAAGATTTTGATAGTATTTTTTTAGGGGCAGTAGGTAACTTAAAACTAGTTCCTGACCATATTTCATTATGGGGTCTTCTAATTAAAATCCGCCGGGAATTTGAACAAGTAATTAATATTCGTCCAGCAAAAGTATTTGATGGTGTTAGATCTCCTCTATTAAATCCAAAAGACTTTGACTTAATTGTTGTTCGAGAGAATAGTGAAGGCGAATATAGCGCTGTTGGAGGAAAAATCTATCAAGGCGAAGATGAAATAGCCATTCAGAATGCTATTTTTTCAAGAAAAGGGACAGAAAGGGCCATGCGTTATGCCTTTGAATTAGCAAAGAAGCGTAGAAAGCATGTAACGAGTGCAACAAAATCTAACGGAATCATTCATTCTATGCCTTTTTGGGATCATGTGTTTGAAGAAGTATCAAAAGATTATCCAGAAATAAGCACAGACTCACAACATATCGATGCTTTATCAGCATTTTTCGTTACAAATCCTGATAGATTTGACGTCATTGTAGCAAGTAATTTGTTTGGAGATATTTTGACAGACCTTGGTGCAGCTATCATGGGCAGTATCGGAATTGCTCCAGCGGCGAACATCAATGTAAATGGAAAATATCCGTCCATGTTTGAACCAGTTCATGGCTCAGCTCCAGACATTGTAGGAAAAGGGATTGCGAATCCGATTGGACAGATTTGGACAGCAAAAATGATGTTGGATCATTTTGGTGAAGAAGAACTTGGCCGTACATTATTGAATGTGGTGGAAAGTGTAACGAGAGATGGATTTCTAACACCGGACATTGGTGGGAAGTATACGACAAAAGAGATTACAGATGAGATCAATAACCGTCTTAAAGCTGTCGATAAAAAGGGAATGAATGCAGAATCCGTTATACAAAAGTAGTATGTTAATATGAATAAAGAAATCCAGGGCACTGGTAACCATGCCCTTGTGGGATTTAGTTATTTAGTGCTTTCTGGATTCACATAAAGAAACTCTTATTTGGCAGTTCCATAAAAACTTCTTAAAGCGTAAAACTTTTTGCGAAAAGAGGTTGACTTAGATACCGATTATTTGTTATATTATTTCTTGTCGCTGCGGCGGCGAAGTTAACTTTTAAAAAAATGTTGACTTCCATGAGGCGAAATCGTATAATTAATTTCGCTGTCACAAATTGAAGTGATGAATTGTTCTTTGAAAACTAAACAAACAAAAACGTCAACAAACAATAATATTAGTTTCTATTTGAAACTAAGCCAACGTAACAAAATG
>NZ_JBALPZ010000094.1:14116-14238 GCF_036965645.1 Neobacillus drentensis | reverse complement strand
GTTTCTTATTTAGCAGGTAATGCAGTTAGAAAGATATCCATAAATGACAATTATTATTGGACTGTTAAAAAATGGTATGATACAGATTCAACGTTTGCATATGTGAAAGAAGAATACTGGGC
>NZ_JBALPZ010000094.1:0-13929 GCF_036965645.1 Neobacillus drentensis | reverse complement strand
GTTTGAGAAGTAATTTGAGCAATCTTCTTATTTTGGTTATAATTCATTTTAAAGCCTCCTGGTATTAGAGAGATTTGTCCTTTTTGCTGGCCAGCGTCAGGACTCTCTCATTCTACCAAGAGGTTATTTTTTTGTTCAAACTCCATTTTCATTCATTACAGGAATGCTGCCCAGTTAGGTGAACAAGAAAAAGGGATTACCGCAGCATTCATGAGGCTCCATCTCGCAGGAACCCACTTCTTAAACTACTTCTTAACCCAGCCAATTTTGGTTTAACTGCAAATTTCAGTAGGATATAAATATTATTTATACATTGTAAAAAAGAACAGCGAAAATCCGCTGTTCTACTTAAATAAATTAAATGCCATTTTTGTGTTGGATTCAAATAAATCCGTAAATCCTTTTTGTGTAGTTTTAAATAGATTTAAAACCTCAACACGAAACTTTTTTTGCTGTTCGATATAATTTTTATATGATTGTTGGGACTGTTCTTGTGACTGAATTAATAAATTTAAACTTTCTTTGTATGGAGTAGAGGTTAACTGTTGAACACGGTTATATATTTCATCTAGTTGTGCATTCCACTTTTCGAAAGTTTGGCTTGCTTGCTCACCGAAAACTTTTTCAACATTGTTCTGTACATAATCGCGAACTTCTTCAATTAATTTTTTCTGTTGTTCCTGGATAAAGTCCATACCGCCAGCAATTTTCTCCAATGATTCTTTTTGTGTTGTAAATGCTTGAAGCAAAAGATTTTCTATTTCTTCTTGAGATGCGGTCACCTTGTCCAAACTGTTGGTCCAAATGTTTAATAGGGATTCACCAAAATTAGTAACGAACTCATTGTTTAATTCCATTAATAAAACCTCCTAATTATTATATAACCATATATGTAAATTACACCTATGTGAGAGGGTTGTCAAATGAATACTATAAAAAGTTCAAAAATAAAAATAATTTGGTGAATCTAAGAATACCTTTTTCGAATCGGTAGAAATAATTCAAAAATTGTCGATGAGATATAAACTATCACCATGAAAAAAAATACCAAAATAAAGCCGATGCGGAAGCTTTGCTAGGATAACAGATTAGAAATTTGGAGGGAGTTGAACTATCGAAAAAAATTGCATTAAAATTAAGTTTTTTTGCAGCTTCGATATTAGCCTTTGAGTCATCTATGAATATGGACTCTTCAGGTATTATTGAATATTTCTCTATTAATCGTTTATATATACCTTCTTCAGGTTTTACCATTTTTGCTTCATATGAGGCAACACCGCCATCGAAGTGTTTAAAAAAGGCATATCTCTTAGTTACATTTTCAAATGCTAACAAATGAAAGACAGACAAAAAATAAGCTTTATAACCTGAGTTTTTTACACTTTTCAGAATATCCACTGTATCTTCAATTGGTGTAAACAACTCATACCAATTTTCAAATGCAAGCCTTATCAGTTGCCCATTGTTATTGCTACTGTTAATAATAATATCTTTAGCTTCATCTTCTGTAATAAGCCCTCTGTCTAACAAATCCCATTCCTTACTTCGAAATATTTCTTTATATACTTCAGGAATTTTATCAGCAACAATATTCCTTTGTTTTAAATACACTTCTGGGTTCCAGTTCAACAATACATATCCTAAATCAAATACAATACTTTTAATCATTATCTGCTTTCCTACGATTTACGAATTATTATGTTTTAAACCTTATAGTACGAAAGAAACCTATTTCAATGTTACTTACTTCTTTCAACTATCCTGACCCGTTAGCATAATAAAGGAAAGAGGTATTACCGTTTTAATTGACTTTCTAGCAATGACAATAACTTTTTTTGTGATTTATTATTTTGAATCATTTTTTTTACACGTAAAGTGCTTTGTAAATAACCTCTAACATGTTTATTTGTAAAGAATAATTTATGATACTTCTCATCTTCATATATTTGTTTAAACCAACCTTGTTTTTTTAGTAATTCAATATTGTTGTCGATTTTTTTGGTATCTAACCCCGTGCTGCTTCCACCAAACAATACCTCTATTAATCCAAATAAAATATTAAGCATTGCAAATCCACTCCTAGTTATTGCATTTAACCAATTTTTCTAGAATAATTTCAACTATTTTCTCTTCTACTAAACTTCCAGCTATTTAAAGAAGGAAAAAGCGATTCTTCGCTATTGGAGAATCGCTACCAGAAGCTAAATTAGAATCTCTTTATGGCTCATTAATGATAGTAAGTCAGGAAAATACCATTAAACGAAAGGCTGCCGATATTACTGGCAGCCCTGGTTGAGGTTACTTATTATTTAACTTTTAATATGTTCCATCAAGAATCTTCTCGTTATCGACTGTTCCACATTGATGATCTGTAAAGGTGTACCCTCGAACACCACCTGGCCTCCCCTGCTGCCGCCTTCCGGTCCCATATCAATGATCCAATCTGCCTGGCTGATCACATCGAGGTTGTGCTCGATGACAATCACCGAATTACCGGCATCCACAAGGCGGTTCATGATTTCCAGAAGGTGACCGATATCTGACATATGTAGACCGGTCGTCGGCTCGTCCATCACGTAGATGCTGCCCTTCTTATGCAGTTCGCTTGCCAGTTTGATACGCTGGCATTCCCCGCCCGAGAGTGTGCTAAGCGGCTGGCCGAGTGTAAGATAGTTCAACCCTACATCACTCATCGCCTTCAGCTTCTTCACAACCTCTTTTTGCTGAAAAAAATCCAATGCCTGCTCCACAGTCATCTCCAGCACATCTGCAATTGACTTGCTGTTCAGCTTGTATGCGAGTACCTCCTCCTTGAACCGCCTGCCTCCGCAAACTTCACATGGCACCTCCACCCTGTCGAGGTAGGCAAGGTCTATATACACAACCCCCAGTCCTTGGCAGTTCTCGCAAGCTCCTTTCGAGTTGAAGCTGAACAACCCTGGGTTGACCTTGTTCGCAGAAGCAAACGCCTTGCGCACATCATCCATAATACCCGTATAGGTCGCGGGGTTCGAGCGTGTTGAAACACCTACCGCCGATTGGTCGATGACGATCGCCTCCGGATGCTGACGAAGGAACACTTCGTTAATTAGCGTACTTTTGCCCGAGCCGGCGACACCGGTAACTACTGTCAACACTCGGGTTGGAATATCGACACTCACGTTTTGCAGGTTGTGCAACGAGGCATCCTTGATGGAAAACTTGCCGGATGGCTGCCGAGAGTCGTACTTCAGCTGGAGCGGACGCTTCATATAGCTGCCTGTCAGAGTATCTGCCTCCAACAGTCCTTGGAAGCTTCCTTCATACATAATGGTCCCGCCGTCCCTGCCGGCGTGGGGTCCGACGTCGACGATATGATCCGCCACCTTGATCACATCGGGATCACGCTCGACGACAATCACGGTATTGCCCTTGTTACGCAGCTTCTGAAGCAACCCATTTAACCGGTGTACATCACGGGGATGTAAACCTACGCTAGGCTCATCAAAGATGTAAGTGACATCCACCAGGCTGCCGCTAAGATGTTTCACCATCTTGACACGCTGCGACTCACCGCCAGATAATGTATCCGTCTCACGGTCAAGCGTCAAATAGTCAAGTCCTATATCCACCAGATGCTGCAGCCGCTCCGTCAGCGACTTGAAGATCGGTGCGGCTCCCACGTCTTCAATCTCCCGAATAACACGAATGAGACTACCAACCTCCATGGAGGACATCTCCGCAATGTTGAGCCCATGGATTCTGCAATTAAGCGCAGCCTGACTGAGTCTTGCTCCGTGGCAGCTTGGGCAGGAACCCTCGGAGATGTAGGGTGCAACAGTTTGTTGTGTACGCTCGGAATACGCCTTAAGGTCCTTTTTAATATACTTGTTGGTGAACTTCTCGATGACTCCTTCCACGGTAATATTCACGGTCTTCCCGCCGAAATTCGTCGGCACTTTCCTCGCCTTGCTATACAGCTGTTGTTCCAGTTCCTCCTCCGAGTAATCACTCAACTTCTTATCGAGATCAAAGCCCAAGTTCACGAGCATGTTCAATTCCATGCTGTTCACTCCATAGCCCGGCAGCCTGATTGCCCCTTCATTCAACGACTTTGACATGTCCAGTGCCTTACTCATGTCGACGCGCATCTTGCGACCGGTTCCGTGGCACTCCGGACACATGCATTGCGGATCATTAAAAGAAAACATAGACGCAGATTCGACATAGGGCTGACCCACTCGCGAGAAGAGAAGACGGAGAAGAGGTGAGATATCGGTAACCGTACCCATCGTGGAATGGGAACCACCGCCCAAGCGTTTCTGGTCGACAATAACTGCCATGCTAAGATTTTCAATCGCGTCTGCATCAGGTTGTGGAACACGCGGCAGAAAGGTGCGGACAAACGTACTGAAGTTTTCGTTCAGCAGACGCTGGGATTCGGCGGCAATCGTATCGAAAACGATTGAGGATTTGCCGGAACCTGATACACCGGTAAAAATGGTGATTTTCCGTTTGGGAATGCGCAAAGAAACATCTTTAAGGTTATTTTCCCGTGCACCGCGGATTTCTATATATTCTTGGGTCATAAGTTAACTTCCTTTACTCGTATTAAGATCCTTATCGATGGCGATTTAAACAAAACGGATTCTCCGTTCTTAAGTGCATTTATTCCTCCTCTATAAAATAATTAAATAGTGTCACTTTTTCCTTCCAAAATTTCTCGTAAATGGATACCCAATCTTTAATTTGCCAACAAACCTAGCAATTTACAGCTTATTGGGTCAGCAATGGCTACATAAACATCACGCTTATGATTTTTCTCGTTCACAATCCTCCCTTACATTGGACACCTAATGTTATCTTAATTATAGGACACCATTTGGTGTCGTATCAAGCTGATTTCTAATCGGGCAGGCATCAACGAATGCATAGCACGCCTACCACTTATTAAATAATGGAGCGCCACTGGATGTTATTCAGAGTTTACTTGGTCACGAGAATAGTGAAACCACTCTTATTTACTCCAACTTTGCGGGAATATTAAACAGGACCTAAACAGGAAATATTTTTAAACTATGAAAAGGCGGTGCTTCTTTAAGCATCGCCCCTTTACTTCAAGTGCAATTCTCCACAAGAACAAACGGTTATGGGTATGAATGAACCTAAATAGGTTAACTATGTTTGTATATTACTTTGAACTTTATTTAATAGGTGAAAAATATGAACGAAAAACTTGTCAATAAAAATGTTCGACGTAAAAACTTTCATATGAATTCATTGAGTAACCATTATAACTTTTTAGTGAATCCTTGGATTCCAACGCTATGGTCCTTTATTTTCCCAGGGTTTGGACACTTGTTAACGGGAATGTACATCGAAGCCTATTTGCTAATGATATGGGAAATTATCGTTAATACACAATCCCATTTGAATCAAGCGATATTGTATTCATTTACAGGGAATACGAATTTGGCGAAACAAGTTTTAAATTTAAATTGGGCTTTAATGTACATTGCAGTATATGTCTTTGCAGCTTGGGACAGCTACAGGTCAAACGTTGATACAAATAATTTGTATGTCCTTGCTGAGAAGGATAAAGCTACAATCAAACCTATGGATTTATCAGGATTTTCTATTGTTTATTTAGAAAAATACAAGCCAAAAACGGTTGCCATTTGGACCGCTTTAATGCCTGGATTAGGGCAAATTTTAGTTCATAAGATACCAACAGGTTTTTTTATTTTAGGATGGTGGATGTTTCTTTGTTACCGTTCGAACCTTTGGTCAGCTATTTATTACACGTTTTTTGGATCATTTGATAAGACCATTTCCATTTTAAAACCTGAATGGTTCCTATTCATACCATCTTTATACATTTTCGCTATTTATGATGCATATTGTGCTTCAGTTGAGTTAAATAAAGTATTCAAGTTAGAGCAAGCCTTCTTTTTTTAAAGAGCAGTATCAAAGCAAACAGTTTAAATTACCCAGTAATCATTCAAAAATATATTAAGGTGATATGAAAATGTATGTCATTGCATCCTTCGAGCACTCTTTCCATTTAGAATTATCAATAAACGAACTGGAAAGCAAAGGGTTAAAAAAAGAGAATATATTTATTGTACCCTTAGTCCCTAAAATGGGTCAGTCAAAGATTTTTGACACTATTCATCGCTCAGATGGGATCAGCCTTTTTGATGCTCCCGCCATTTTAGGGACATTCTTAGCAGTTTTAGGAGCAATATACGGATACATATTAAATTGGGGTCCAATTATATGGGGACTTATAGGGTTAGGAATGGGATTTGTATTAGGATTTATTTTTGAACTAATAAACAGAAAAAAACTTAATAGAAAAAGAAGAATAGAATCTCCGACAGAAGTAGTTGTAATGGTAAAGTGTTATGAAAACCAATCAGAAATGGTTGCAGAAGTATTATATGAATACTTTGCCTTTGGAGTAGCTAAAGTCAATCAAGGGTAAAGATTAAGGAATAAATGGATGGTTTTATGACTATCCATTTTAATTGCCCATTAGCTAAGGTGGCACGATTGTTGAAGAAGAAATGTTATAATCTAAATAGCATTTCAAATTTGGAAGGTTAAAATTTATGGAAAAAAACAAAGTAAAATTTCAAACAGTTGACGAGTACATTAAGCAGTTTCCTGCAGAAGTTCAGGATACACTTCAAAAATTAAGAGTAGTTATAAAAAATGCAGCACCAGAAGCAGTAGAAACAATAAGCTATCAAATGCCAGCTTTTTCATTAAATGGAGCTTTAGTATATTTTGCGGCCTGGAAAAATCACATAGGATTCTATCCAACTTCCAGTGGAATGAATGCTTTTAAAGAAGAGCTGTCAGAGTTTAAAGGAACAAAAAGTTCAATACATTTTCCTATAAAAGCCCCCCTGCCTAATGAATTGATTAGTAAAATAGTGAAATTCAGAGTTGAAGAGAATACAATGAAGGCTGAGGACAGTATATAATACTTCAACTTATTGTGTAGTTAATTAATGAACCTATCGGAAATGGATATAAGAATAGGCTCAGTTGAGCTGAGCCACAGTTGTCGAGAAAGGTATTTTTCTCGGCAATTTTTAATGTTGTCAGAATTTATAGATTGTTAAATATTACAAAAATAGGTATACAACTAGTCCGCAGAAACCAAAGTTCACATAGTCTAATGATGTAACTAGATAAATTCATATGGAGGATGATTAACCATGAACAGAAATAGAAATTTCCCGCCAAATGCGTTTCCGAATGCGATGCCAAATGCACTGCCTAATCAGATTGCTCCGATACAACAAATGCCAGCGCCATTCTGCCCACCACCACCATGTCCACCACAATACTGCCCGCCTCAAGTATTTCCGGCTCAGTATGATCCACCGCTAGTTTCACCGGGGCAACAATATGTAAAAACAAATTTATTTAATAAAGTAGTTACACATTTACACCCTTCTCATACAACAACGGTTAACAAACTGCATGTTAATCATCAACACTATTTTCCTCACACAGAATCCTGTGTAAATGAATGCTGTGAAACACATACTATGTGCGGTGTTCCAGTCAACCCTTGTTGTCCGATGGGACCATTTGGATATTAGCTTATTAAAACCCCATTTTTTGGGGTTTTTTTATCATTTACTGGACATTTGCATAAACTAAAATCGTTCCTAGATACAATATCTCCTTGGTACCCATAGGGTACCTTTTTTATCTATTAAGTGGTAACAGGTTCGCAATAGATAACAAAAATTAATATCTTTCTTTAAAGTGCCATTAACAACCTTTTAAGATAATTCCATACTTGCCTCTTAGAAAAGGAGGTGAGTATCAATGAGCTACGACGGCGGAGGAATGGGTATAAGTTTTGCTTTGATTGTTGTTTTATTCATCCTATTAATCATTGTTGGAGCATCCTTCATGCGTGGAGGATACTAATGATTCTCTATGTAAAATAATGTCATTAAGAGGGTATCTAAGAATTTAATTAGTACCCTCTCTGTAATGCTAAAATTCGCAATATGTGTCAAATGCGAAGTTTTTAAGCCTAAAACCCTGTTAAACTATACTGCCCCGATAGTTAAGTACAACATTTCACAATATTTCTTTTGCAAAAAGAAAAAAAGCGACTTTCTTCTTGAAGTATCGCACCCGTTAGAATTCCTGTAGATAACTATTTTTCGCGTTTGAAAAAAATAGAGCCCCTCAGTAAGATGATTATACACACACAACACAAAATCATTCTTAGGAGGAAGCTCTAATATGAAGTTTAAAATGCAAGACAAACAAAATCAACTAATTGAAAGAATTTCGATCAAACATCTTATTGTCGGAATAGATATAGCCCAACAGTTTCACGTTGCTCGTGCCGTTAACTTCCGTGGCATTGTTATTGGTGATCCTCTAACGTTCGAAAATAATGAAGATGGCTTTGCTAGATTAATACAATGGATTAATCGGTTGAAAGCTTTAAAGGGCTTAGATACAACGATCGTTGGTATGGAGCCATCCGGACACTACTGGGTCAACTTATCAAAATGGCTTTATGAAAGAAATATTGAAGTAGTGACAGTAAACCCCCACACTTGTAAAAAGAAATAAAGAAAATCGAGATAATACCCAATCTAAAAGTGATAAAAAAGATGCCTTAGTTATCGCTGATATGGTGAAGAATGGCTATTATTCATTTATTCGCCCTTCTTCAGAAATCTTTGAAAAACTACGAGTCTTAATGTCTAATCGTGACATGACCGTAAAAAGACTTGTTAGTGCTGTAAATCAGATTAACCGTTGGGTAGATATTGTTTTCCCAGAACTTCGGCAAGTTTTCAAAGATGTTAATGGAAAAGGGACAATCGCAACACTTCGCTTATTCCCTACCCCACTTGAAATTAGTTCAATGAAACCAAAGGATATCGTGAACGGCTGGAAAACCTTAATGAAACGACAAGCTGGTTTAAGAAAAGCACAACTACTTATTGAATTAGCTACCCATTCGGTTGGTACACCACAAGCACTTGATGCTTATAAATTACACTTGGAACAATTACTTGAAGAATTTGATCTAGCTACAGCCCAACTGGAAAAAGTTGAAAAGGAAGTCACTGAAGTTCTTAAAAAAATACCTTTCGCTAAAAAATTGCTTTCCATTAAAGGCATAAGCGAAATTGCACTTGCAGGTATTTTAGGAGAAGCTGGAGATCTCAGTGGTTTCACTCATGGTAATTCTTTATTACGACATGCGGGGTTACATTTAGCAGAGGCTAGTTCAGGTAAATGGAAAGGACAAATTGTCCTCTCAAAACGAGGAAGGTCCCGTTTACGACGCTTTTTGTATCTAGCCACAATGAGCCTTGTCATGAACAACCCCGATTTTAAAGAATTACATTCTAATAATGTTAATGTAAAAAAGATGAAGAAAATGAAGTCCATCATGAAACTAATAAATAAATTCGCAAGAATTCTAGTAGGAATGGCAAGAAAAAATGAATCTTATCGTTCCGACAAAGTACAGCCTTTAATTTCAAAATAGCTGCTTAATAAAATTTCAACATATCTTCAATTACAGGTAAATTTATAAACTAATAGATAAATACATTTCGAATATTGGCTTATTCGGAGGATTTCAAAGAAAGTACGAAGGACCGGATTACTTAAGCATAAGGGCTCTGACCCGCTCCGTTAGAAAGACCGGCAATCTACCACTTGGATAGGTATGACGAAGGAATGAAAGGGCATTTGACCCGTTGAGACATGGGAGCGAAAACCTCCAGGGGTGGCGTGGAGAAAACGTACATTATATGGAAAATGATGGAGATATCACTACCTCCTTTATTTAAGTACGCCTTCATGTAGCCAAAATTCTAACAACGCCTTTCATCAGTCCCCTAAAGTTATTACAAGTGATTTGAAATCCTGCGAATAAGTGAGTATTTGAGAGATAATCGTATCTAACTGAGGGAGCTTAAGTACATTCCTTCACAAAAGGTTTATATTCCAAAGTGTATCATGTATTTATTTTCCTCTTTAGCCTTTATTATTTTAGAAGCTAACTGATTAAGTTCAGCAGAAATTTTATATATCGTTGAAGATGTAATCACATCATAAAACATCGATAAAGATTCATGTGGAATAATTGTAATTCCCCAGTAAGCTAACCCAAACTCTGGACGTTCAAGCGAATGAAAGTAGGTTCTCATAATAGATAAATGCTCATTTAAGTGAATAATAATTTCATCATCAACAGAAATACAATTATATTTTTGTGGTTCATAACCAATATTTCTTTTCACATTTTCAATATTATCAATTATTCCAAATTCATGAACAGGCATTATTATCGACCTCCTGATACACATAGTATTATGCTATTGCACTAAATTGCCCTTAAGTCCAATAATAAAAGCCGCCAAGATGGCAGCTGGACATTTAACTCTTGCACCCGTTTACTTTAAGTACACTTTTTCACAATCTTGCCCATTTCTTTTGATGTGGAAACGCAAACCCGCCTTAATAATTCTCTAACTCATTATTTAAATCCCTTAATAACACATCTATCTCCACCATTACTGAATCTTCATTTATTGGGAAAATGGATGGTTTAACTCTATCTTCCTTCATCCCAGCAAGCCATTCGTCAATAAATTCATATAAGTCAATCGGCTCAGCTTTGAATTTATTCCACTCATT
Organism: Neobacillus drentensis; assembly: GCF_036965645.1. Taxonomy (GTDB): domain Bacteria; phylum Bacillota; class Bacilli; order Bacillales; family Cytobacillaceae; genus Neobacillus; species Neobacillus drentensis_D. The sequence goes on along the minus strand of NZ_JBALPZ010000094.1, from coordinate 3,243 downwards.
AATGGCACAGTATTCTGCAAATTCCTTTTTAGGAAAGAAGGGAATTAACATATTTCCATCATCATCCTGTGCTGTTGCCCAACCATCATCATATAACCCCCAGACTTCCTCATAATCAACGACCTTTTTAATAAAATACTCATATCTTATATTTGGTGGCTTTTTAATGACCGATTCAAATTCTTTTTGGTTCATATTAATATCCTCCAGCTACTGCATTTTAAAAGGAATTTAACAAATTCTGCAATACTGATAAAAACACCTTCTAAACTCCGTTACTTGAATAAAGAAAAGCGACCCTTCATTATTGAAGAATCGCCCCAGTTAGTGTAAGTACAATCCTTAACAATATCCAATTATGTTTTGATGGGGGAAGGGAGCTGCAATAGCCCATACACTCCATTCTGCCACAGGCTTTATTAATACACTATAATTAGCACCAAAAAAGAACGTTGTGATTTCTCAACGCCTATTAAATAAGGTCAAACTCTGCTCCAACAGGATATAAAACGATATATTCTTCATCATCAGGATTTAAATAAGCAATTTTTGCACCCTGTAGTAAATTGTTATTTTTAAGCTCCTCTAAAATTGTTCGGGCAGCCTTTTCAACATCTACGACATAGTTGAAAATATTAGCTGTTCCACTCCCAATATCGCCACCATCACACGAACCATTACCTGTCCAACCTAAACATTCATTCATTAGGTCTTCAACAGAGTGCCTAAGTTTCAGTGCTGTTTGCATTTCATCTTCTTTGTAGCTGTATCGAACCACTAGCTCAATTAATTCGTCCTCTTCTAGATACTCAAAACCTTCGTTAACTTTTTCTTCAGCTAGTTCATCCATTACTTTTTCTGCCCTTTTAAACATCGGCAATTTTACTTCTTCTGTTTCTCCTGTTTCCCCGACGGTACCGTAATGGATGATTAAGGTTCTACCGTTTTGCCAAATTTCCCAGTAGATAGTTTCTTCTTCTTGCTTAATTAGCTTAATCAAATAAACACCACCATAAGTGACTAATTTTTTCTGTAATAGAACAAATTCAACATCGAATAAAGTATTCCTTCTTTTACTAAACTTCTACGTTTGTTGAAGAAGACCTCTAATTTGTATCAACTAATAGTTCCTCGATATATTCCTTTAATTCCTCTTTAATTTCTTCTAATGATTCATCAAGTAGTTCTCCGATAATCTTGCTTCCTGGTATTTGTTTTGAAATCGGCATACCTAAGAGAATGCGTTCACATTCCCATATTTTAATTATATGTAAGTCAATAAGCTATTTTTGTCAGTATTATCAGAAATGCCTATTGCAACTGAGGAACTATACCCAGGCTTAAAGTGGTCATCGCCCTCTTTATTGTAATCAGCATCAAATTGTAAGTTCTTCTTAGTAAAAACAGGTTTATTCTTATTTAACAATTTCTCAATATGTTCTTTTAATGCCGATTCAGTATTTTTTATCTTTATCTTTAGTTCTTCAGTGAAATCCTTTTGTTGATATTTCATCTTCAAATCTCTTCCCTTTTAATAGAATAAACTAAAAATTCTCCAAGGGTATTTAAAATCCTTCTTGAACTAAACTGCCAGCAGTTAGCGGACCAAGAAAAAGAGCCGCCGCCGCAGCCCCTTGTTAAACTCTTGCACCCGATAGTGAAAGAAGATTAAGACGATTTGATTGGAAAAAAGGCAAAAAAAAGCAAGTAGCCTTATTTATAATAGTCCTTTTGCCTCATATGAAATTTCTCCTGAAGGTAATCCCTTATCATCAATAATTAAATGGTTATACAGTTTTCGAACTAAACTTTTCATTTCTTCAGGAGAATAAGCTATTACGACAGCCTGTTCTTCCTGACCATTACCCGTGATTGTTACATGATACCTCGTTCTTGTTTGCAATTAAAAATCGCCTCACAATGAAATAAATTATGTTACTCTCCATATACCCACCCAGCACGCTGGTAAAACAAATTTCGTTAAGTATTGACAACAATTTGTGACAAAACATTTGTGACAAAACTTTACCTTGTTGTCTATTATCTTTTTTTAACTAGTCGAGTAGAAGGGAGCCTTTCTACCTTGCGGTAAATTGTACTCCTCCCCCCTCACAGAACCGTGCTTGCACTATTAATGCACACGGCTCCTCCTAGTTACCGTTCACATAATATAGCTTATCTCTTTTCTTAAGTCGTATATATTAACCTTAACTCTTGCGTAAGGTAATGGATATTTATTAAGAAAGAGTCTGAATTTATCCCAAGTAAATGATTTCCTTTGACTTCTTCTATTGAGCCATTTAAACAATAAGTACCCGATTTTGTCTCTGAATTTGTTTACACTTTGAGTATTATCTGTGATGCAATAATAGTTGTAATAACCTACTAGTGAGCGTTTGAATCTATCCATAATCATATGAATGTCTTTATTTCTGTTAATTTTCAACCATTCTTTAGTTTCTTTTAGTTTAGCTTGGACTTTCTTCCTGTTTGTTTTCCGTTTTACTCGAAATTTCCCTTGTTTACTTTTACCGCAATAGTGTGTAAATCCAAGGAAATCAAAAGTTGCTGGTTTACTTCTTCCCTGTTGATTTGCATTTTGCTCCGCAAACCGCCCGAAGGGTATGATTTTGGTTTTATCCTCAGCTATTTCTAGATTAAATTTCTTTAATCTCAAATTTAATGAATGGAAAAATTGCTCGGCTTCACTTTTATATTGAAAACAGCAAACAAAATCATCTGCGTATCTCACTATGTACCCTTGTCCCTTGCACTGTTTTCTAATCCTTTTCTCAAACCATAGGTCGAGGACATAATGGAGGTATACATTGGCTAATATCGGAGATATTACTCCACCTTGCGGTGTGCCTTTGTCTGTCTTGTATTTCTTGCGTTCCTCCATATATCCACCTTTAAGAAACCTACCAATTATTCTTCTTAATAGGTTAGGGTCAGCGATTCGCAGTTTTAAGAACTCCATCATCCATGTGTGGTCAACGTTGTCAAATAATCCTTTGATATCTACATCTACTACATAATTTACTGATCTCTTTTCAATATAATGGTTCAGTATTTTCAAAGCATCGTGGCAGTTACGATTTGGACGGAATCCAAATGAACAGTCTAGAAAATCATTTTCATAGATGGTATTTAGTATTTTCGTAATGCCTCTTTGAACAATCTTATCTTCATGTTCCGGAATTCCCAATGGTGTTTTCTTGTTTGAATTGAGCTTTGGAATAT
>NZ_JBALPZ010000093.1:4064-4278 GCF_036965645.1 Neobacillus drentensis | reverse complement strand
TCTCTACACTATATATATTTCATAGGAGAAAGATTGATTGGACAAACATCAATATAATAGGAAAATTTCTAAGAATTGATTAAAAACTTTTTAAAAATAAAAAGAAGAGTTTGCATTACATGCAAACTCTTCTCTAGAGGTGACTAAATGTGCTTAAGATACGGTGGCAATATTATCATATGTACTAGAACTAAAAAGGATTGGACAAGTGATA
>NZ_JBALPZ010000093.1:0-4018 GCF_036965645.1 Neobacillus drentensis | reverse complement strand
TAGTAGATTATAAGTTAAATTTTCAAACGGTATTTCTAATCACTAGGGCTAGTGTTGCCGCTATATTTATGAGAATGTGGATGGGCACCATTAACTGATGTTACGCCCTCAAAATGATGAAAATGCCCACCATCGGGCAAGGGGATTGCAGGGCCAGTAGTTCCTCGAATTTCATGTTTATGCCCATCATTCATAAAAGTTACAGTATAGTATCTATGGTTATGGGGAACTCCAGTGGGAGCAGGTTCAGTTGTACCTTTATATCGATGATCATGCCCTCCATTAATAGAGGTTACTCCGGCAAAATGATGTCTGTGAACGGGTCTTCCATCCCATGAAGTTAGAAATAAAATATGAGAATGCTCATCATCCAAATTCGAATCCACTGAATGAACAACAAATCCGCTAACTTGTATTTTCATACATTTTACCCCCTTCCTTTCTTTTTTACACACTATGAAATTGGACCAAAATAAATGCCTACGAATTTTTTTTCGAATGGAATGATTACTATATCTATCTTTAGTCTTACTAATGCACTAAAAAATTTCGTAAAAAAATTCCACACTATATTAATAGTTTGTCCATATCATTTATTCATAGATTGCGTATATTATTATGAAAGCTAGTGAAGGAGGTGGGAAATATGTCAGGAGGAATGACAACTTCTTTTGCGTTGATTGTCGTATTGTTTGTTCTACTCATTATTGTAGGAACTTCTTTTATGACTGGTTACTAAGTAAGTTTATTTAATCTGTCTGTTGTTCAATTACTAAATTCCATGTATTGGTAGAGCATACACATGCATTTTCTAAATGAAAATTTGCTTCTGAAAGGAGGATTATGATGCATCCACTAGTTAGACACCAAGGACAAGCTGTAGAAGTCAGAGATGTCCATGGAAGAGTTCATAGAGGAGTATTAGGAGGAGTTGATCCAGCTAGAGGAATTTTTATAGTTTCAGGCTTTTCACGCTTTTTCATCCCCTTCATTTTAATTGCATCTATATTTCTGCTAAGTATTAGACGACGTATCTTCTAGTAAAGAACCTTGAACAAGTACTGTAAATGTTAAAAATAGAAATTTTAATTCATTATGCAGAGAAGCCAGATTGGGAAAAAGAAATACCGGCTACTTCAAGAATAGGTTGTACACCTTTTCCTTCATTAATTTTTGGTCAAAGTATTAACCGTTCAATTGAAGCTCTTGCTCTTCAAGGTCAAATTTATGTTATTGCTTTCTTGGAAAGTATGATGGCAGAAGTGACCCTTTTTTTTATGGCTTCTTACGATTTAGGTATTGATAATTTTAGCAAAGCAAATTTCTATATCAAAAAAGCAGATATTCCTATGTAAGAAAATCGACTTTAAATAAGGCTGATATGGTTAATCGAAAAAAGGTCCGATAAAGGGACCTTTTCCTGCTCCATCCATCTTATTATTAGTAGAACACAAATGATGTACCAACGATGATAAGAAGAATGAACAATACTACGATTAACGCAAAACCACTTCCTGCTCCGTCCATTTATTTCACCTCCAGCCTTAATCATTCTTTCCGCTAGAACGTGTATGGGTTTATTAAATAACAAAAGCAGTACCAACAATAATTAAAAGGATAAACAGTACAACGATTAAGACAAATGTACTGCCTCCGCCGTAGCCAAAACCGCCGTAACCAAATCCGCGGCAGCCTCCGAATCCTCCGTATCCAAACATACTTATCACCACCTGTTAAATTGTTCGAAATAAACCTTTCGCTAATTATCATATTTCAAAAGACAAGAGTTGCTTGGACAAACATCATATTGATAAGGCAAAATATACGACATGCCTATAAATGCAAAGAAACGTCTGCTTTATAGGCAAACGTTTCTTTATATCCAAAGAGGTAATATATATGTCTGTGTAGCTGGCGGTGTAATCATAATATATGTACAAGATAATGAAATGATTGGACAAGAGCTGATTTTTAACGAATAAATGTATGTGAGATTGAGGTTCAGCTGTTCTTATTGAAAATAAAAAAGTTGCACTAAATAAAAGAATAAAAAATGGAGTTACTGTACAAGTTGAAGGATTTTCCGATTAAAATAAGGCGACTTACATCCCTATATGGGTGGATATAGATAACCTTTCATCCATTGATAATAAACCAAAGGAAGTTGCTGAAGAAATACAATCCTTATTCAAGTAACGGGCAGCATTCCTGTAATGAAGAAATATGAGGTTTGAATATAAAAAAGCCCCTTGGTAAGATATGAGTGTCCAAAGCTTGGCGGCAAAAAGGACACAAACATAATACCAGGAGGCTATTTAAATGAATTATAACCAAAATGAAAAGATTGCTCAAATTACTTCTCAAACATTAATTATAGGTGTTGATATTGCTAAATACAAGCATGTGGCAAGAGCTCAAGACTTTAGAGGTTTAGAATTTTCAGCACCGTTTTACTTTGAAAATACAAAATCTAGCTTTAATAACTTTTTAGAGTGGATTAAAACGTTAATGATCCAAAACAAAATGGAAAAAGTGATTGTAGAATGGAGCCGACAGGTCATTATTGGCTTAATTTAGCTCACTTCCTTAAGGAACAAACAATCAAGTTTGTAGTCGTAAATCCGATGCACGTTAAGAAAAGTAAGGAGTTAGATGATAACTCTCCAACTAAAAATGATGTTAAGGATGCAAGAGTTATTGCACAATTGGTTAAAGACGGGAGATATGCTGAACCTAATATTCCACAAGGAGTATATGCAGAACTTCGAGTGGCTCGAAAAATTCGTGATCTCTTATCAGTTGATCTTCAAGCTGTTCAAGGACAAATCCATAATTGGATAGACCGCTACTTTCCAGAATTCCTTACGGTATTTAAAGATTGGGAGGGTAAGGCTGCAATTCAACTATTAAAACTTAATTTATTGCCACATGAATTAGTGAATCTCGCAGAACAAGATATACATCAACACCTTCGAAAAGCTGTTAAACGTGCAGTGGGACTCAATAAAATAAAAGAACTTAAGCAAGTGGCAGTGGATTCAATTGGCATTCGTGAAGGTTCGGATATGGCTAAATTAGAGCTAAGCACGTTAATAGACAAATATGAACTTATAAAGGAAAAGTTCGAAGAACTGGAGTCTAACATAGATAAACTTCTTGAACAAATTCCAGGCTTTGAACAAATGTTGGCGATTAAGGGAATAGGCAAAGATACGATTGCGGGCTTTTATTCTGAGGTAGGGGACCTAGGCAACTACACCCACCCTAGGCAGATTATCAAATTGGCTGGGTTGAGCCTAAAGGAAAATACATCTGGAAAGCACAAAGGACAAACCAAGATTACAAAGAGAGGAAGGAAGACTTTAAGAGCTCTCCTCTTTCGGGTTGCCATGCCTTTGGTCGCTAAGAATACAGCTTTTAAAGCATTACATGAGTATTTTACAAAACGTCCAAATAATCCTTTAAAAAAGATGCAATCGCTGATTGCAATATGTAACAAGCTTATACGAATTTTGTTTACCATTGGTACAAAACAATGTGATTTTAGTGAAGAACGTATGTTAAGGGACATTCCTCATATGGCAGTATTACAGGTAGCAGCTTAATTTCTCTTTTGATTCGAAATTATTTAGTAGGTTAATTGTTTTTAACATTAGAAGCACGGATTAGTCAGTAAAACAACTAAAGTACGGGCAAGGACCCTGTCGGGCAGCATGACTGACATCCACCTCATGGAAAGGTTGGACGAAGGAATTTTGGAGCAAAGACTCTGTGAGAAATGGGAGGGTTGACCTCCATGGGAAATGTGGAGATCCACCAGTGCGACCATACTTTACCTATATATCCACCTTTTGGATAAGGTTGGTTTGGTAGCTATTAATTGTTTTTTCACTTTGCCTCCAAAATTATCCTTTAGTACACAACTCTTCCAATATTCAAATGAATTTAAAAACAGACTACCGCGTAATTCAGAGAAAACAAGAGAAATCGAGAGATTTTCCTTTCTATATAGAGGGAG
>NZ_JBALPZ010000092.1:8737-77463 GCF_036965645.1 Neobacillus drentensis | reverse complement strand
ACCTAACTGTCTACGCTTAAAGACTAAAGTTACCGTTAGCCCTCCAAGACTCGCTACGAGCGAATGGCTAGTTCTTACTCGGCGGGAGTCCCACCCGCTATATGATACGACCTAGGCTCGGCCGCACACCTGCCCCGTTAGCGGAACAAGAAAAGCGACTGCTCTTTATTGAACAATCTCTCCTGTTAGTAGGACAAAAAGTATCTTAAGGGATAGATATTATAATTCTGATTTTATCTTATTTGCATTTGTAATTGTTTTTTCCACAATGTATTGATAGCCATAGATAATAATTGATAATAATATACAAATAAAATACCAAATGGTATGATTTATTTTTTTAAATTTAAATACACCAAATTTTTCCTACATAGAACCAAGTAGAAAAGCATTAATAATATTCGCAATGGCATTGGTAACGAGGTATTTTAGGAAATTACCGTAAGTTAGTTTAAATATCCATAGCGTTGCTACAAAATACGGTCCTAATATATATGAGAAATCTACATTACCAGGGGAAAATGGATTTTTATTTATCCACCATCTTCTCTTATTTCCGATGACACTAAAGACACTTATAAATAAGTTAATAAAACTTGCTACGGGTAAATACCTTACGAATGATTTTTTATCCATGAACAGAACAGAAAGCCAAGGAATGATTATCATAGCTAAGGAAAATACTTTCTTTTTCTTCATTTTAAACTAACCCCTATTATTTTTTTATATCTTTCCCTGAGCAAACCAATTTTAATTTATCCTTGTTTAATTAACCTGCGAGTTAGCTTAATAAGAAAAAACGCCACCAGTTATGATGACGTCACGCTAAGTACTATAAATATTTCCGTAGGTTCTCCGCTACTTCTTCTTTATCCAGGTGTAAGTACTGTGTTGTCACTGCGAGATTACTATGACCAAGCGCTTTTGATAATTTCAGCAATATTTGCTCCCTTATTCAATAGAGACTTAGCAAAACCACGTCTGAGCGCATGTGGATTAATATTACGTAACCCAAATTCTTTAGAGTACTTATTTAAACGTTTTTGAATGTTATTATGCGTAGGACTATTAGAGATGATTCCGCCTTGTTTCGTGATAAACACGTAATTATTTTGGACACCGTATGCTTGTCTTATCGCATTATTCTGGCGTTCTAACACTGTAAGTAAACGGTGCAGCATATCATCAAATGGCAATAGTAACTGATCGTGGTTTTTCATGATAGAACCATCAAGTCTCAGTAATTTATCCGTGAAGTCTATATGTCTTTTCTCCAGGTGGACGATTGTATTAACACGTATACCCGTTTTAAACATCAATAAAGCCGCTGTAGCGTCTCGTAATTGGACAAAGTCACCTAAGTCTAACAAAGATAATAACGTTCGAATTTCACGCTCTGTGGCGCCTTCTTTGACGTGACTATCAACTCGAATTGTTATCGGCTTCCAAAACTGCGTTTCAATCCATCCATTACTAAAACAACGGGACAAGAACGCCTTCAAACATTTTAAGCGTATTAACTTAGTTTGATTACTGACTTCCATACGTGAAAGCCAATCGTATATGGATTCCGCCTTTATGTCGTCTAAGAATGTCAGTTTCATCATCTCAGCGAAATGATTCACTTGAATCGAATAATCGCTAATTGTCCTAGGGCGATTACCACTGATCTGCATTTGGCGAATAATGGTCGCGAGCGCCTTTTTAGTAGTCATTCGGTCTGATTTGACCGTTGTACGTGGGGTAGGATTTTCGGAGAATAAACCGCTCAAATCATCTGAAACCGATAGAATACTTTTCTGTTTCGTCATAACAAAAAGCCTCCTAAAACGTTAATGAATTATCGTGTGTAAATCGGCATTTGACCGATGCACTGACCGTTTCATTTGACGTCCTAGAAGGCTTATATATAGCGGTTTTTAGTTATGTAGTATGGCGTCCCAGGAGAGATTCGAACTCCCGACCGTACGCTTAGAAGGCGTATGCTCTATCCGGCTGAGCTACTGGGACATTTTTTAATATTAAAGACAAGATTTATTATATTATCCTAATATCTAAAAGTCAACAGCATTTTTCATTTTAAACAAAAAGGGGGAAGCCCCCCACTATGTTTAAAGCGCAAATTCTTGCGCTAGTTTTGTAAGTTCATGACCTGATAGATCAAACACAGACATGTTGATTTGGCCTGTTTGCAAATCAAGGATTACATACGTCTTGTCAAAACGCTCACGCGGGAGGAGGATGCTGCCTGGATTGATAAAAAGCGTGCCGCCAACCACTTCGGCACCTAAGACATGTGAGTGTCCAAAGCAGACAATATTGGCGTGAACTTCCTCTGCTTTATATTTTAAATTCATTAATGTGGACTTTACTGAATAGCGATGGCCATGAGTGATAAAGAATTTCCTGCCCGCTACTTCAGTTGTTGTTTCCAACGGGTACTCGGCGCCAAAATCACAATTCCCCATGACTGTTAAGTAACCGTTGATCGATTTATCAGTTGGCATTAATTGTGAATCACCGCAGTGAATCATTAAATCGACTTCATGTAAGTGCCGCTCCCGGATGATTTCTAGTTCCTTTGTTAAGCCGTGGCTGTCGCTGATTATTAATACCTTGCTCATGACTTATCCGCTCTTTCTAAAATAGAATCTAACATGCTATCAAGTTTTTTTAGCGCATTCGCCCGGTGGCTGAGTTTATTTTTTTCAACTGAAGATAGTTCTGCCATGGATTGGCCTTTTTCTGGCACGTAAAAAACCGGGTCATATCCAAACCCATTTGTTCCACGGCGCGCCTCGAGAATCCGGCCTTCGCACGTGCCTGACACCGTTTTAGTGTCTTGACCAGGTATTGCAATTGCCAGCGCACAATAGAATCTGGCCGTCCTCTTCTCGTCAGGTACTCCTTTTAATTCTGATAACACCTTATCTGTGTTATTTTCGTCGTTTTTTGGCTCACCAGCATAGCGGGCGGAGAAGATTCCGGGTCTGCCCTCTAGCGCATCTACCATTAGCCCTGAGTCGTCGCCTATGACCATTTTATTAAGTGCCCGTGAGATAGCCTCGGCTTTGAGGATGGCGTTTTCTTCAAAAGTTGTTCCTGTTTCCTCGACTTCTGGTAGTTCGGGAAAATCTAGTAGTGTTCTAACTGTGATCCCCCTTAAGGAAAATATCTCCTCGAATTCTCTTGCCTTTCCGGGGTTTTTGGTTGCTATTATGACTTCATTCATATTATCGCCTCTTATTTTATAACTGTGTTTTTTAGAAATTGACAGTAAACTTTGCTTATCCGCCAATAAAATCTTGTTATGCGCTAGTTAACTTCGTTTATCCGCCAGTTAACTCCTTTTATCCGCCAATTAGCATCGCTATCGCCAGTTAACTCCTTTTATCCGCCAATTAACATCGCTTATCCGCCAAATAACATCTCTATCGCCAGTTAACTTCACTTATCCGCCAGTTAACCCCGTTTATCCGACAGTTAACTCTCGTTATCCGCCAGTAAGCTCAATTCATCAACAAATTAACTAATCTTTTCACACAAAAACTCTCTATTTCTTCCTTCTACTCTCGATTTTTTTAATAATATCCTCGCCTAGTGCTGCCTTCTGTTGTTCAAATAACTCCATGAGCCCCTCTTGTGCAGCATGCAGCAGCCCTTGTAATTGGTCATACGAGAAGGTGGACTCTTCCCCCGTTCCTTGCAGCTCAACAAATTCTCCATTCCCTGTCATGACAACATTCATATCCACTTCGGCCTTCGAATCTTCCGCATAGTTTAAGTCTAATACGACCTTTCCACCCGATAGGATCCCGACACTAGTTGCTGCTAAATAATCGGTAATTGGAAATTTCGCAAAATGCTTTTTCTCCGCCAATGAATTTAAGGCTAAGGTGAGCGCCACAAACGCTCCAGTTATCGAGGCTGTCCGTGTCCCTCCGTCCGCTTGGATGACATCACAGTCAATCCAGACCGTTTTTTCACCAATCACACTAAGATCGACAATTGCGCGAAGGGCACGTCCAATGAGCCGCTGAATCTCCATTGTCCTTCCGGAGACTTTTCCCTTTGAGGACTCACGAATGTTTCTTGTTTCTGTCGCCCTCGGCAGCATGGCGTATTCTGCCGTAATCCAGCCTTTCCCCTCTCCTCGCATAAAGTGAGGAACTCTGTCTTCAATACTGGCAGTACAAATAACCTTTGTATTTCCGACCGAAATCAGCACAGATCCTTCTGGATGCATTAAATAATTCGTTTCAATATGTATAGGCCTCAGCTGCAATGGCTCTCTTCCATCAACACGCACACCAATTCCTCCTTATGAAAATCTCTTTTTTTCAAATGGCTGTGTTAAAGGTCATTATTGATATTATAACGATGTTGATTGGAGCGGAAGGCGCGAGACTCCTGCGGGGTACGGAACAGGGGAGACCCCGCAGGCGCTAAAGCGCCGAGGAGGCTCCCCGGACCGCCTGCGGAAAGCGAAGTGCCTGGAGCGGAAATCAACATCCAAGTTTAACACAGTCTTTCAAATAAAGAAGAGGCGGGCATAAAAGCCAACCTCTTTCATGGTCACTATATAGTATATCAAAAATGCTTTTTTAATAACTACCTGTGTTGACTTTTTCTGGGCGAGTTACCGGTTCAGACACCTTTTTACCTTGATCATTTTTGATATCCGCTTTTCCGTTAACCTCCACCGCTACCTTTTCTACCCCCTGCTGCTCCGTTAGCGAAAGAACAAGCATATCTAATAAAGATTGTGAAATTTCTTTCCCCTTAAAGCTGTCATAGATATTACTATTGAAGTTCAACGTTAACGTACCGTTTTCATATTTAGGTGCTTCAAGAAGCTTCACATCTGACATAAATTCAGATACAAGCGTTGATTTCCCACTTGGCCCTTGAATGAGTTGATTAACAACAGCGGCATAATTATCCTTCTCTGTATTGCTAATGCGGCGCGTTACCGGAACATAGTAATAGGAGCCCTCTTCACCGCCAATATAGTAGACGGTTACTGGTTTTGTATTCGTAATATCAGCTACATCATTGGTATCAATATTGATTCCAGTTGCCCTTGAGAGATTCTCACTGATTGGTGTGCCATTGACAGGCATTTCATTCAGTTCGTGGCCATTCATCTTAAGCTTGACCGATTTTACATTATCGAATTGCGTCATCGTCCAGGTGACAGATTGAAGAATTTTCTGTTCATCCTCAGGCTGATAATTCTTGAATTCTTTTGAGAAGTTAACTGTCGCGACGCCATTATCTTTATTAATGTTCACCGAAATCTCTGTATCTTCAGGGAGCACTGCCCTAAAATCATTTGGAAGCAAATCGGTCACTGGACCATTTGCTACCAGATACTCAAGGGCCTGCTTGGCTACTGAAGATGTTTTTGGCAGAGCAAGAGTTTGAGGCACTACATAGCCATCCTTATCAATCAAATAAAGTTCAGTTTTCACTGTGTTCTTAGCCGCCTCTTTTTCTTTCGCGGTTGTTTCTTTACTTACCGTTTCCTTACTTACCGGTCCCTCTTTTACCGTTACGGTTTTCGGCGGATCAATCTTCTTCTGTGTTTCTGTATTGAATAATCCACAGCCAGATAGTAGAACCGTTGAGGTTAACACAGTCATACCAATTATTTTTGCTTTATTTTTAGACACATAATTCCCCCCTAAGACAGTTTGTACTATCATGTATACGAGCCTTAAGAGAAAATAGACCGCCTTAACTAAGAAAATTAGAGTAAATAAAAAAATTTTTTCTATACAAAAGGAGCCCCCTTTAGCAGAAGCTCCTTTTAAAGTTTGATTTTATTTACATTGTGAACGTGGGTACCGAGCCATTGGGAAGCAATTTTTGAAAAAATCCATTTAGAGCCGGTCGTGTAATATTCGTGCTCTGGTTCTTCTTCATCGCTGTCAAGCAAATCATTATATTGGAGAATAGCGCTTATTTCTCTTGCCGTTTCGTCGCCTGAGCTTATGACATGTACCTGCTCACCCATTACCTGTTTAATTAGGGGTTCGAGCAATGGATAATGGGTGCAGCCCAATATTAGGGTATCTAAGTTTTGATCCAAAAGCGGCTGTAAAGATTCATCTACGATTCTCTCAGCAATCGCCCCCGCATATTCGCCGCTCTCTACAAGCGGGACAAATTTCGGACATGCATGACTAGTGACAAAAAGCCTGCTGTTGAGCGACTTTAGCGCCCTTTCATATGCTCCGCTTTTGACTGTTCCGATTGTTCCAATGATTCCAACCCGATAGTTTTTTGTCCGCTTTATGGCGGATCTTGCCCCAGGATTAATAACTCCAATAACAGGAATTCGTAATTCCTTGCGAATCTCGTCCAGTGCAGCAGCGGTAGCTGTATTGCAGGCAATGACAAGCATCTTGATATTCTTTTCGAGCAGGAAATTGGTCAATTCCCAAGTAAACCTCTTTACTTCCTTCCTTGATCGTGGACCATACGGACAGCGCGCTGTATCTCCCAAATAAATAATTTTTTCATTGGGAAGCTGCCTCATTACCTCTTTAGCAACGGTTAGTCCACCGACACCGGAATCTATAACACCGATTGGTTGTTTCAAAAATTCTCGCCTCTTTTTAACGCATTTCTTGATGCAGTTTGCTCAAGCTGGATTGAAGTAGTAAAATTTGATCCACCGTAAAGTTTTTCAGCATCTCATCTAAATAGGCCTGACGCTTTTTAATCACTTCATCAATGATTCTCTTACCTTCTTCTAATAAGTGAATTCTCACCACTCGACGGTCGCTTGGGTCCTTCACCCGCTCAACGAGTACATTTTTCTCCATGCGGTCGACCAAATCCGTCGTGGTGCTGCATGCCAAAAACATTTTACCTGAAAGCTCGCCAATGGTCATGTCTCCATCTTCAAACAGCCATTGCAAGGCCACGAATTGTGGAGGAGTAATTTTATATTGACTTAGCATTTCCCTGCCTTTTTGTTTAATGATTCCAGAAATATACCGTAAGTCTTTCTCAATAACAGCGATCATATCCTCTGAAACTTTTTGTGGATTTTCGAGTTCCATTTCGTATACACTCCTATAATTTGCTTCTCCTCAAGACGAATCTATATATTAACCGATCTAACAAAGGTGGATGTCTTAAAGCTTGTACTTATTTTCTACTTTTTCCGCTGAAATTTCAAGCTGAAACTCTTTTTTCAATACTCCTGAAAAGCGATTAGGTGAATCAAATGCTATAATAATTTTATTTAACAGATTAGTTCATAATATGTTCATGCTTCAATTTTAAAAACAAAGGTGAGAAGAAAAATGGAAATAGGTTTAAGTAATGAAGCAATCCAATGGTTTAGGGATGAAGTTGAGTTGAAAAGTGGGGATAAAGTAAGATTTTATGTGAAAATTTACGGAAACAGCCCTGTTCAAGAAGGTTTTTCACTTGCATTTACCGTGGATAACGAGCCAATCGACATTGGCGTTAAGACTGAAATAGAAGGACTGACCTTCTATATTGAAGGCTCCGATCTATGGTTTTTTAATGGTCATGATCTATTTGTCGATTACAATAAACAATGGGATGAATTAGAATTTAGTTATACCTTATCTAAATAATAAGAATGAAAACCGGCATCTTATCTCGATGCCGGTTTTCATTCCTAAGTATTTCTAATGAAGCCTTTCACTTGCAATCGGTAATATCACTTCTATAATGGTGCCCTGCTCATCGCTCCAGATATTAATAGTTCCGCCATGATTTTCGATAATTTGCTTAGAAATCATGATACCAAGTCCAGTACCGTCCTCTTTTGTTGTAAAAAAAGGCTCTCCCACACGTTTTAGGATTTCAGGTGACATTCCGAATCCGGTGTCCTTAAAGATGATCTTCACCATATTACAACCATGCTGTTGGACGTCAATCGTGACAAACCCGCCCTTCGGCATGGCTTCCACCGCATTTTTTAAAATATTGATAAACACCTGTTTTAGCTGGTTCTTATCACATTTAACCGTAAAATTACGATAATTGTATTTTGTTTCGATTTTAATTCCATTTATAACAGCTTGCGTATCAATTAATGTCTTGACATTTTCTAGCAAAGTAATGAGATCAACGGCTTCAAATTTTAATTCATGCGGCTTGGCCAGGACTAAAAGCTCACTCAAAATCAATTCAATTCTATCCATTTCAGACTGAATAATACCGAAGTAAGATTTATTTCCTTCACCTTGAGACTCCATTAACTGTAGAAACCCTTTGATTGCGGTAAGCGGATTTCGCACTTCATGCGCAATACCAGCTGCCAATTGCCCTGCCACATTCAATTTCTCAGAATTAAGAAGGAGTTCGTTGGTCTTTTTCCGTTCTGTTACATCTCGGATGATAATATGTCTAGCAGGTGCGTTTTGATAGAAGGTTGGAATTCCCTTCACTTCGGCAACAAAGACTGTGCCGTCTAAACGCAGTAATTTATACTCCATAAACTCGGTGGCAGTTCCAGCCATCACCTGTTTTTCCCGTTCTCTAGCAATCTCGTGAAAATCAGGATGAAAAATATCCGGCAATGAAAGTGATAGAATCTCCTTTTTATCTTTTGCCATCAATAGCTGTGCACCCGTATCATTAATAAAAAGAATTTCATCATCTTTCGCAATAATCACCGCATCGGGTGAGTGCTCTACTAAATCTCGGTAGGTCTCTTCCCGTCTTTTTGCTTCTTCCTCGCCCTTTTTACGTTCTGAAATATCTCTAATCACACTGACAATTTCTAAAACATGGAGGGTGTCATGGGCGATGATCGGTTTACAAAGCGATTCCACCCACATATAGTCACCATTTTTTTTCCGAACACGATAGTAGTCTCGTCCACTTTCCTGGCTGTCGAGGACTTTTTTTCGGCTCTGATAGGCATTTTCAACATCATCAGGATGGACAAATGATAATATATTCTGTTCTAATACTTCATTTTGCTCATAACCAAGTATATATTCGCAGGAAGGAGATACATAAACGATTTCCCCTTGCAAATTTGTACTCACAATGACATCCAATATATTATCAGTTAACACACGCTGCATCTCTTCAACTTTTCTTATTTCTTCTTTTTTCCTTTTTAATTCAGTTATATCTCTACCGACTGCGCTGATTCCGACGATTTGGTCTTCTTCACTTATGGGGATAAACATTAGGTTTAAATCAAAGGTTTGACCAAAGTTCGTGATAATCTTCGTATCAAAGTTTGAAAAGCGGCCCAATACAGCATTACTAAAATGATGGAACACCTTATTGATATGGTCGATTGGACAGAGAAATTGAAGTCTTAACTCGTCCGCTTCCGCCTGTGAATAACCTGTCAATTGTTGGAATGCCGGATTTGATTGTACAACATGTCCTTCTATATCCAATACAAATATACTATCTTCGTTTCGGGAAAATAGCGTTTTATGGCTGCTTTGGGCTTTTTCCAAATATTTGAATAGCAGCAGTCTTTTTTCACTTTTAATTGCTTCAACAGGACTGTTCATCTTTCTCTAACCGTTCCTTTCTCCCATGATAATACCTATATTACCATTCTATTTTTCATTGTAAGTTTTACTGATAAAACTTTCAATATATTTCTACTATTTTCCATTAACTTATATTGTCTTCCATACCAGCAAAAGAAGAAACAATATATTGGTTCCAAACGGACACTAGTGGATGATTTGTGCATTTTTTACTTTTCTAAAAAAACTTTTTCCCTAATAATGAACCGGCCTCCTAATGGAAGCCGGTCATCTTTAAAGTTCTAGCTCTCCCATGCGAAGGAGCTCTACAACAGCTTGTGATCGCCCCTTAACACCAAGCTTTTGCATGGCATTTGAAATGTGATTCCTAACTGTCTTTTCGCTTATAAATAAGTCACCAGCGATTTCTTTCGTTGTTTTGTCTTGTACTAATAATTCAAATACTTCTCTTTCGCGTTTGGTGAGTAATGGCTTGTGATTATATTCATTCTCCTTCAAGTATTGTAACCCTCCTTGCCTTCGCCAGTAATGTATCGTGGGATGGGTATATATTTAGTCATCATATCTTATGTAAACGATACAATTGGAGTGACTATAATTCACTTAAAGGAGTGGGTTTTTATTAAAAATTTAAAAATATATTCCTAATTTTTTCCCTTATTAGACCATTAATCTCAAGAATTAATTAATTTTGCATAAATAATATATCGTTTTGGTGCATTTCCTACATAATGAAATGGATAACAGGTTGTTAAAATTAATTCTTCTTGCTGTTTTTGTAAGGTAATGATGCTCTTATCATTTGCTTTAACAATTTTAGTACGAGTAATCTCATATGTGTAATTTCCATTCGGCATCTGCATCTTTAGATATTCACCTTTTTTTAACTCACCTAATTTGCGAAAAACCGTATCCCGATGGCCTGATAAAACAATTTGCCCCTTATCACCCGGAAAATAAGAGCCTTTATAATGGCCTACTCCTTTTTCAAGATCATCAGGGTCAGTCCCTTCCACGATGGCCAATTCCGCTTTAATTTTTGGAATGTTTAGAATCCCGATGGTATCACCTGTAGCAGGAGGTGTACTTTTGTCAGCTTTCTTCTTATCAGCTGCAACCGGCTGGTTCTGGCTGATGATCTCCTTCGCTTGGCTCAGAGCCGTGGTGGATTTTACTTTTGCATGAGCATATTGCCAAACACCGGCACCCACTAAAATGAGGCCGATGAAAATAAGAAAAAAGGGTAATTTTATTTTTTTCACATTGAATACCTGCCTTAATAGGTCATTTGTTCAAGTATATCAAAAAGTGACACGATAGGACTATTGAAACTATTGCCTATTCAAAAGAAAAACCTTCTTTCCTAAACAGAAAAGAAGGTTTTTTAGATTCAAATGCTTTTTAGTTACCATTGTCGCTTCCGAAAAAGTTTCTAAATGCTTGCATAGTAGCAGCCCGGTTAACCGCTGCAATAGAGGTTGTAATTGGAATTCCTTTTGGACAAGCTTGAACGCAGTTTTGGGAGTTACCACAGCCCTGCATACCGCCATCCTCCATAAAAGCATTTAAACGTTCTGCCGCATTCATTTCACCTGTTGGATGAGCGTTAAATAGGCGAACTTGGTTAAATACAGCTGGTCCCATGAAGTTTGTTTTACTATTCACATTTGGACAGGCTTCTAAACATACGCCGCATGTCATACATTTAGAAAGCTCATATGCCCATTGACGTTTTCTTTCAGGCATCCGTGGTCCAGGTCCTAAATCATACGTTCCATCAATCGGAATCCATGCTTTTACCTTTTTCAACGAATCAAACATTCTGCTCCGGTCAACGGAAAGGTCACGGACAACCGGGAATGTTTTCATTGGTGCTAAGCGGATTGGCTGCTCTAATTGATCAACCAATGCCGAACATGATTGACGAGGCTTTCCGTTAATAACCATTGAACATGCACCGCAAACCTCTTCAAGGCAGTTCATTTCCCATGTTACGGGAGTGGTCGTTTTCCCTTGTGAATTTACCGGATTTTTACGGATTTCCATTAATGCCGAAATAACGTTCATATTCGGACGATATGGAATTTCGAATGTCTCCTCATAAGGAGCAGCATCTGGGCTATCTTGACGAGTAATAATAAAAGTTACCTTTTTATTTTCAGACATGTTTCCCTACTCCCCTTTCTATTAATGTTTTGTAGTGTAATCGCGTTTTCTTGGCTTAATTAACGAAACGTCGATATCTTCGTAATGGAAAGCAGGAGCAGTTTTAGAATCAACGAATTTAGCCATTGTTGTTTTCATAAATTCCTCATCATTCCGTTCAGGGAAATCAGGTTTATAATGAGCACCACGGCTCTCATTTCGGTTATATGCACCAATCGTAATAACACGAGCCAATTGCAGCATGTTTTGTAATTGTCTTGTGAACGCCGCTCCTTGGTTGCTCCATTTCGAAGTATCATTGATATTAATGTTTTGATAACGCTCCAATAGTTCTTGAATCTTTTCATCTGTTTTTAACAGGCTGTCATTATAACGGACAACCGTTACGTTATCAGTCATCCATTCGCCAAGCTCTTTATGAAGAACATAGGCATTTTCCTTACCATCTAAAGACATAATATTATTCCATTTTTCTGCCTGTTCTTTTACATGACGATCAAATACAGTAGAAGAAATGGCATCAGAACTCTTTTCAAGTCCCTCAATATATTTAACAACATTTGGTCCTGCCACCATACCGCCGTATACCGCTGATAACAAGGAGTTTGCTCCAAGACGGTTAGCACCGTGCTGTGAATAGTCACACTCACCGGCAGCAAATAAACCTTTGATGCTTGTCATTTGATCATAATCAACCCATAGTCCACCCATTGAATAGTGAACAGCAGGGAAAATTTTCATTGGAACTTTACGCGGGTTGTCACCCATGAATTTTTCATAAATTTCAATAATACCGCCTAGTTTTATATCTAGTTCATGTGGATCCTTGTGAGATAGATCAAGGAATACCATGTTTTCCCCATTAATACCAAGTTTTTGACGAACGCATACATCAAAGATTTCACGTGTCGCAATATCACGTGGTACAAGGTTTCCGTAGGCAGGGTATTTTTCCTCTAGGAAATACCAAGGTTTTCCGTCTTTATATGTCCAGATACGACCGCCTTCACCACGTGCGGATTCGCTCATTAAACGAAGCTTATCATCACCAGGAATAGCGGTTGGATGAATTTGAATCATTTCACCATTTGCATAGTAAGCGCCTTGCTGATAAACGATCGATGCAGCTGACCCTGTGTTAATAACAGAGTTAGTAGACTTACCGAAAATAATACCAGGGCCGCCGGTTGCCATGATGACAGCATCTGCAGCAAAGGATTTAATTTCCATTGTTTTTAGGTTTTGGCAGACAACGCCGCGGCAAACCTGTTCATCATCTAGAACCGCACCAAGGAATTCCCAGCCTTCATATTTGGTTACTAAACCATCCACTTCATGGCGGCGAACCTGCTCATCAAGTGCATAGAGAAGCTGCTGTCCAGTTGTTGCTCCAGCAAACGCTGTCCGGTGGTGCTGTGTTCCGCCGAAACGGCGAAAATCTAGTAGACCTTCAGGCGTACGGTTAAACATAACACCCATCCGGTCAAATAAATTAATAATTCCAGGTGCTGCATCACACATCGCTTTTACAGGCGGCTGATTCGCTAAGAAATCTCCGCCATAAATGGTATCGTCAAAGTGAATCCACGGAGAATCACCTTCACCTTTTGTATTTACCGCTCCATTAATACCACCTTGGGCACAAACAGAGTGAGAACGTTTAACCGGAACTAGCGAAAAAAGCTCTACCGGTGTTCCTGATTCTGCCACTTTGATAGTAGCCATTAAGCCCGCAAGGCCGCCGCCGACTACAATCACTTTACCTTTTCCCATTCGTGACTCACTCCTTTAATCCAAAATACAATTTTTTCCGATATATAATCTATTAAGATACAAATGCTATTAATGTTTGAATACTAATTAATGAGAGAATAACAAACACACCGATCGTCACGTATGTGGTAATTTTTTGTGAACGTGGTGATACCGTAATTCCCCAGCTTACTAAGAATGACCATAAACCATTCGCAAAGTGAAAAATAGCTGAGAGAATTCCTACTAAATAAAAACCAAACATAAATGGTGATGAAAGAATATCATGCATCATGTCATAGTTTACTTCAGTCCCCATAGCAGCTGCTACACGTGTTTGCCATACATGCCAGGCAATAAAGATTAAGGTAATTACGCCTGTAATACGCTGCAGTAAGTACATCCAGTTTCTGAAAGTACCAAATCTATTAACATTACTATTTGCAGTAAAAGCAATATAAAGTCCATAGATTGCATGATATAACAACGGTAAATAAATAATTACTGTTTCGAGGACAATCTTGAAAGGAAGACTTCCCATAAAGTTTGAAGCCTTATTAAAAGATTCAGCTCCCCCTGTTACAAAATGGTTGACTATTAAGTGCTGCGTCAGGAATACTCCGATTGGAATAACCCCTAATAATGAGTGCAATCTGCGATTAACAAACTCACGATTACCCGCCATTTTTTTTACCCCCCTTTTAGTTTTAAAAAAATGTTGTTTTTAAGCTGCTTTATTTAATACTTTACGAATTCATAATTGACACCACTTCCACTGTGACAATTATGTGACAAGTCCATTTTACTCCTGTCATTTAAGAGCGTCAAGAAAACGGATACAGATTCTTTAGCAAAAATATAAAATTTTTTAAATATATTGATATTATAATAGACCTTTATAACAGTTGGTTATTATAGCCTTTTGTTATGTAATAGCACGATATTTATCAATGAATTTCCAACATCTAACTGTTAGTAATTTTTTGCATTAGGAAATAATAATTATGATAAAAAATAGGATTAAATATTCCGCAATAATTTATTAATTCCAGATAAAACCGTACTGAAATCCGTCGCAAATTGTATATAATAGAATGATAGAAAGAGGGGAAACATATTGAAAGAAAGCACTGTTGCTGATGTAAGTTTGAACACAGCTGAACATTCCGTTGAACCCGGAGCTGACCACACAGCTGAACCGCGCACCATATCGATATTCGGATATGAGTTAATCAGGGAAATCCTTCTGCCTGAGATTCTTGGTAAGGATACACCGGAAATATTATATTGGGCAGGCAAACGGCTTGCGCGGAAATACCCATTAGCTGATTTTGATGAGGTCATTAGTTTTTTTCATAATGCCTCATGGGGCCAGCTGGAAATTAAAAAAGAATCAGGAAATGAGATGGAGATTGAACTGTTGAGCCCATTACATGTTTCACGGGTAAAATCAAAGGCCGAGCATTACTTCCAGCTCGAGGCAGGCTTTCTCGCCCAGCAAATGGAGCTTCAAAAAGAAGTCGTCGCTGAAGCCTTCGAACATCCAGTCAAAAAAGGAAACAAAGTACAATTTACCGTCAAATGGGACAATAAAGACTACATCAAGTAATCCAGTCTCCTATCCAATCAAATTATTCTACAGCGGTGATAAAAATGGTGTCAGGCACCGAAAGGCAGCCTGACACCATTTTTACTATCTTATTGTTGTTCGCCTAACTCGAATGCTTTGTGAAGGGCTTCAACTGCTTTTAACATGTTTTTTTCTTCGACTACGGCTGAGACTTTGATTTCGGATGTGCTGACCATTTTGATTTGGACATCGTTTTCAGCGAGAACCTTAAACATTTTCGCTGCGACACCCGGGTTAGAAATCATTCCTGAACCGACAATCGATACCTTGGCTAACTTATTTTCGGCATCGAGTTGTTCATACCCTAGTTCTTCTTTATTGTCCTCAAGCACTCGTAATGTTTCTAATAAATCATTTGTATGGATGGAGAATGACAGATTAGCACTTCCAGCTTCAGTTGTACTTTGAATAATAATATCTACGTTTAAATGATTTTGTGCTAAAGTCGTAAAAATGGTTGATAGACTTGTAAGTGAGTTAGTCAAACCTAATACGGTAACTCTTGTAATTTCATCCTCAAATGCCACTCCGCGTACCACTAGATTTTGTTCCATTGTTGCTTCCTCCTCAATAACTGTTCCTTCTTCTTTCTCCATGCTTGATCTGACAACAAGCTGTACTTTATAGTTTTTTGCAAACTCGACTGCTCTAGGATGAAGCACACCCGCGCCTAAATTGGCTAACTCGAGCATTTCATCATAGGAAACGGATAATAGTTTCCGGGCATCTTTTACATATCTTGGGTCTGTCGTAAATACGCCTGTTACATCCGTATAAATATCACATTTATCAGCTTTTAGTGCCGCCGCTAAGGCAACTGCGGTTGTATCTGATCCGCCGCGGCCTAATGTCGTAATTTGGCCATCCTCGGTTACACCTTGGAAGCCTGCGACAATGGCAACTTTCCCAGTTGAGATTTGAGATTGAATCGCTTCTGGATTGATTTTTGCAATTCGGGCATTACCATGAACAGGCTCCGTAACGATTCCAGCCTGCCAGCCTGTAAAGGAAACGGCCTCAAGCCCTTGTTGTTGTAAAGCCATGGAAAGTAAAGCAATCGTAACCTGCTCGCCTGTAGACAAGAGCATATCCATTTCGCGTTTGCTAGGCTCCTTCGTTATATCCTTGGCCAGGCTTACAAGCTGGTCCGTTGACTTTCCCATTGCTGAAACAACGACGACCACATCATTGCCGCGCTCTTTCTCCTCTCTTACACATGCAGCAACATTTAATATTCTTTCCACACTTCCAACGGAAGTGCCGCCAAATTTTTGAACAACTAAACCCATCTTTTTCCCCTACTTTCGACTTTGCTGTAACTAGTATTCTAGAAAAATAAAAAAAGCAATGAGAGAGCATCTCATTGCTTTTTGAACACGAAAAATACATTCCTGCACAAACAACGTAAGATAGCTCTCCAAGACATCGTCTTGACAATTCTGGATTTCTTCAATACAGAACCAGCAAAAAAAGGATATGAGTCCTTCTTCACTTCGGCGAATATTCCCTTTCATGATCCTTCATTGAAGCTCATCCTTCTCAGAATCATTACTATTGAATTTCGCACCTCTACCTTCACTTTAGTACGATAAAGTGACTGATTAAATTTTCACCATTATAGCATGTTCATTTTTATATGACAATAATTATGAACGAAGTTTTTCGATTAATTCTTCCGCGACATTGTTTGGAATACCAAGAGCAGTAAATTCCTCCAGCGTGGCTTCCTTCATTTTTTTCACCGAACCAAACTGTTTTAATAATAATTTTTTGCGTTTTTCCCCAATTCCCGGGATATCGTCGAGTAATGATTGGAATGCACTTTTCCCTCGAATTTGCCTGTGGAAAGTAATCGCGAAACGGTGGACTTCATCTTGAATTCGCTGCAGTAAATAAAACTCCTGGCTATTCCGGGCTAATGGGACAATTTCGAGCGGATTTCCATAAAGAAGCTGTGAAGTGCGGTGCTTCTCATCCTTCACAAGACCTGAAAGCGGAATATCTAAACCAAGTTCATTTTCGAGAACATCCCGTACGGCCTCAACATGTCCTTTACCGCCATCAATAATAATTAAATCCGGCAGCGGCAGGTTTTCTTTTAGAGCTCTCGAATATCGTCTTCTTGTGACTTCCCGCATAGATTCATAATCATCAGGACCCTTTACTGATTTTATTTTATATTTTCGATATTCCCGTTTGTTTGCTTTTCCATCTGTAAAAACAACCATCGCTGATACGGGGTCTGTCCCTTGAATATTGGAGTTATCAAATGACTCAATTCGGTGCGGTGTATAAATCCCAAGGAGCTCTCCCAAATTTTCAACAGCCTTTATCGTTCTTTCCTCATCTTTTTCAATGAGTGAAAATTTTTCCTTTAAAGCAATATTGGCATTTTTAATCGCCATTTTAACCAGATCTTTTTTGGCCCCTCTTTGCGGCTGCAATACCTTTACCTCAAGCAGCTGTTCCGCTAAATGAAGGTCAACTTCATCTTGGATGAGAATCTCTTTTGGCTTAAAATGATTTGCTTTCGTATAAAATTGACCGAGGAAAGTTAAGATTTCTTCCTCAGGTTCATTATAAATCGGGAACATCGACACATCCCGCTCAATCAACTTGCCTTGACGGACAAAGAATACTTGAACACACATCCAGCCCTTATCGACTGCATAGCCAAACACATCACGGTCAGTGAAGTCCGTCATCGTGATTTTTTGTTTTTCCATAATGGTCTCGATGTGAACTATTTTATCTCGAAATTCTTTTGCCCGTTCAAAATCAAGTTCTTCTGCTGCGGCCGTCATTTTTTCCGTTAGCTCATTCTTAATTTCTTTATAGCCGCCATTTAAAAAGCGGGTGATTTCGTCCGTCATTTCTTTATACTGTTCTTCACTTACTTCATTGACACATGGTGCCAGGCACTGTCCTAAATGGTAGTACAAGCATACCCGGTCAGGAAGGGTAGAGCACTTACGTAACGGATAAATTCGATCGAGCAGTTTTTTGGTTTCGTTCGCCGCTCCGACATTTGGATAGGGCCCAAAATATTTTCCTTTATCCTTTTTTACTTTTCTCGTAATAATTAGTTTCGGATGTCTCTCCGCTGTTAATTTAATAAACGGATATGTCTTGTCATCCTTTAGCATGATGTTATATTTAGGGTCGTATTTCTTGATTAGATTTAATTCAAGCAGCAGCGCTTCTATATTTGAAGAGGTAACAATGTACTCAAAGTCCTCGATTTCATTGACAAGTCTTAATGTCTTCCCGTCGTGAGAACCGTTAAAATAAGAGCGAACACGGTTCTTTAACACCTTTGCTTTCCCTACATAAATAATTGTTCCCTGACGGTCTTTCATTAAGTAGCAGCCAGGCTGATCGGGCAGCAGGGTCAATTTTTGCTTAATAATTTCATTCATTCCGGCCACTCCTCCGTCTTTTTATCTATCTATAAAATTCTAATGCAAAAACACAATAAAGGGAAGTAGGAGAAGTTTGTAAAAAAAGAACCTCAGCCTATTAGCCTGAGGTTCTTACATGTTTACCTTATACGTGCTTTTCTAATACGCCTGCTAGCGCATCTTTAGGCTGGAAGCCGACTACTTTATCAACCACTTCGCCGTCTTTGAATACCAACAATGTTGGGATGCTCATTACACCAAAGTTAGCTGCCGTTTGTGGATTGTCATCCACATCAAGCTTAGTGATTTTTACTTTATCGCCCATTTCTGCATCAAGTTCTTCTAGAACTGGAGCGATCATTTTACAAGGTCCGCACCATGGTGCCCAAAAATCTACAAGCACAAGGCCTGAACCTGTTTCAGCAGTAAAATTTTGATCTGTTACGTGTGAAATAGCCATTTATATTGACCTCCTCTGAAATACTGAAATACTACGGAAAGTATATCATTTGTTCGTCATATCACGCTAATAATATGTCTCGCAAATAATTTTCCCTTTTTTACTGTAAGTATTCTATTCAATAGCGTGATAAAAAGCGAGCAGCTGCCTGCCCGCTTTTTAGTATTGACCTGCATGTCAGTCAGTAAACTCGCTTCCATGCTTTCTTTTTAGTTTGAACCCTATATCCGTTATGAGTGGACTTTTAATTTTTTAAATTCTTCTGTTAGCAGTGGCACGACTTCGAACAAATCACCGACAATCCCATAGTCCGCTACTTTAAAAATATTAGCCTCTGGATCTTTGTTAATCGCTACAATGACTTTAGAATTGGACATTCCGGCTAGGTGTTGAATAGCACCTGATATACCACAGGCAATATATAGATCAGGTGTAACAACCTTTCCAGTCTGGCCAATTTGCAGGGAGTAATCACAATAGTCAGCATCACATGCACCACGAGAGGCCCCAACTGCCCCGCCTAATACTTGAGCTAATTCCTTTAGCGGCGCAAATCCTTCCGCACTTTTCACACCCCGGCCGCCGGAAACAACGATCTTTGCCTCACTTAAATCTACTCCTTCACTTGCCTTTCTCACTACTTCCTTAATGATGGCACGAAGATCTTTAATGTCAACAGAAAGCGAAGTTACATCTCCTGTTCTGCTTTCATCCTTCTCTAGCGGGGAAATATTATTCGGACGGACGGTTGCAAAAATTAACCCCTCGGTCACAATTTTCTTTTCAAATGCTTTACCAGAGTATATGGGTCTAGTAAACACAATATTTCCGCCTGCGGCTTCTACGGCCGTTACGTCAGAAATAAGGCCAGAAGAAAGTTTTCCAGCAATACGCGGTGCTAAATCCTTTCCTAATGACGTATGACCTAACACCAATCCTTCAGGTTTTTCTTGGTCAATGGCAGCTAATAAAGCTTGGGAAAAACCGTCAGATGTATATTGCTTTAATTTTTCGTTCTCAATCACTACCACACGGTCTGCTCCATATTGGATCAGTTCCACACCTAAAGCGCTTACAGATTGGCCTGCTAAAACACCTACCACTTCGCCGCCCTCTGCCACTGTTTTAGCTGCAGCAATTGCTTCGAAAGAAACATTACGTAATGATCCGTCACGTACTTCCCCGAGTACCAATACTTTTCTTGCCATGCTAATACCCCTCCTGAAAAACAATTTTTATGTGAATGGATTAGATTACTTTCGCTTCTGTATGAAGAAGATGAACGAGTTCTTTAACTTGGTCATTTAAGTCGCCCGCTAAAACCTTGCCGGCTTCTTTTTTAGGCGGCAAATAGATTTCAATTGTCTTTGTTTTGGCTTCCACATCGTCTTCCTCAAGATCAAGATCATCTAATTCTAATTCTTCAAGCGGCTTTTTCTTTGCCTTCATAATACCTGGCAATGAAGGGTAACGCGGCTCGTTTAGCCCCTGCTGTGCAGTAACCAATAGCGGCAGGCTGGTTTCAATCACTTCAGAGTCGCCCTCGACATCACGAGTTACCGTTACATTTGTTCCATTGATTTCTAACTTCGTAATCGTTGTGACATACGGGATGTTAAGCAGTTCAGCAACACGCGGTCCCACTTGGCCTGAACCGCCATCAATAGCGACATTTCCTCCTAAAATTAAATCCGCATTTTTATCCTTCAAGTATTCAGCTAGAATTTTCGCAGTAGTAAATTGGTCGCCATTTTCTACTTCATCTTCAATATTAACTAGAACAGCCTTGTCTGCCCCCATGGCAAGTGCTGTACGTAATTGTTTTTCAGATTCTTCATTTCCAACGGAAATAACGGTCACTTCACCGCCATTTGCATCACGAACTTGAATCGCTTCTTCAATCGCATATTCATCATAAGGATTAATGATAAACTCTGCACCATCCTCATTGATTTTACCGCCGGAAATGGTTATCTTCTCTTCTGTATCAAAGGTTCTTTTCATTAAAACGTAAATGTTCATGGTTTCCCTCCTAGTAAATTTCAAACATTAATTCAGTTCGAAAGATTGAGAAAATTTTCAGCAAAAAAATATTGGAACTTCCGGACAGAGGTCTGCCATTAGAAGTTATGCCCCTTTAAAACTAGGCTCTCTCTTTTCAAGAAATGCCTTTATTCCTTCTTTTGCATCTTCTGAAACAAATACTTCACCAAATAATTCAGCTTCCCTTTTTGTTCCTTCATAAAATTCTTCTGTTTTCGCATAATTTAATAATTCTATGGTTGCTTGAATGGAACCAGCACTTTTCTTAGCAATTTTGCCCGCCAGTTTAAACGCTTCATCTAACAGTTGACTTTCAGGGAAGGCTCGATTTGCTAAACCATATTGCACTGCCTCAAGACCGGAAATCGGTTCAGAAGT
This sequence comes from Neobacillus drentensis, assembly GCF_036965645.1. Classification (GTDB taxonomy): domain Bacteria; phylum Bacillota; class Bacilli; order Bacillales; family Cytobacillaceae; genus Neobacillus; species Neobacillus drentensis_D. The sequence goes on along the minus strand of NZ_JBALPZ010000092.1, from coordinate 56,121 downwards.
AAACAGCATTTCCGCCGCCCTTGCCACACCGATGTATTTAGGCAAACGCTGTGTCCCTGCAAAACCTGGGATTAACCCAAGCTGAAGCTCAGGCAGACCAAGTTTGGCATTTTCACTTACATAACGGATATGACAGGCCATTGCCAACTCAAGTCCGCCGCCAAGTGCCGCACCATGGATGGCTGCAATAATTGGTTTTGGAAACTTTTCCATGCGATCAAATAAATCTTGCCCATACTTGCCAAGGTTCGCAAATCCTTCTGATGAAGTTACTGTCGTAAATTCCTTAATGTCGGCTCCAGCTGAGAAAAATCGGCCTTCTCCGTGGATGACGATAACTCCAATCTCACGGTTTGGCTCGATTTCATCAAGGACTGTTGACAATTCTCTTAACAGACCTGATGATAATGCATTCGCGGGCGGACGCTCGATAGTAATCGTGGCAATGCGATCCTGATACGACCATCTTAAGTATTCCAATGCAACTCCCCCTTTTCCTTCCTTATCTTTTTCCACAGCCATCGATCAACAGTCGATGGACTGGAGATGCTAATGCCAGTAAATCATACTTCTCCTCGTTCATCACCCATGATGTAACGGTCTCATCGATTGTCCCGAAGATCATTTGCCGGGCTAGACGAACATCAAGATTACTTGAAAACTCCCCTGTTTCTTTACCTTCTAAAATGATTTTCTCAATAACCTGTAAATATCCTCTCAGAACTGAATTTATTCTTAAACGCAATTCTTTATTGGATTGACGTAATTCTAGCTGGGTAACAATCGCCATATGGTGATCATCAGATAGAAGTTGAAAATGGGTTTCAATCATCATTAATAACTTCTCTTCTGCCGTCACTTTTCCTGCTATTTTTTCTTCGATTTTTTCTACGAATTCGCCCATTTTTTCTTCAAAGAGAGAGATAAGGATGTCTTCTTTGTTTTTAAAATATAGATAAATGGTTCCATCGGCCACCCCTGCCTGTTTCGCGATTTTGGAAACTTGGGCTTGATGATACCCATTTTCAGCAATAACAATGACTGCTGCATCTATAATTTGCATATATTTCGGTTTGTTCTTTTTCACAGTATCCACCCTTTTGAAGAAGTCTTTCTTGTATTCTTTTCCAAATAAAAAGAAATTATGAATGAATCATCATTCATAATTTTATAATAGAATTTAAATTATCTTCTGTCAAGAAAAACTGACCATTTCATCCTAATATAGAAAAGACTAGTGTGACAAGCTTTTCTGCTCAAAAAAAAATAGTTTTAAGACTTACGCATGCTTTTGGCTTTCTTGCTCTATTTTTTGCTTTTCTTCTTCCACAAGTGTTCTTCTTAATATTTTACCTATTGCCGTTTTCGGTAATTCCTTTCTAAATTCATAAACCCTGGGTGCTTTATAAGCAGCCAAGTATTTTCTGGCAAAATGATTCATTTCTTCAGCGGTGACAGTGGAACCTTCTTTTAAAACAAGATAGGCCTTCACCGTTTCCCCGCGGTATGGATCAGGAACACCGGCAGCAACCGCCTCCACTACATCTGGATGTTCATAGAGGACTTCTTCGATTTCACGAGGATAAATATTAAAACCTCCCGCGATAATCATATCCTTTTTACGGTCAACCACGTAAAAATATCCCTTTTCGTCCATATAGCCCAGGTCTCCTGTATAGAGCCAGCCATCCTTTAGTACTTCCTCGGTTTCCTTTGGACGATTCCAATAGCCCTTCATAATTTGCGGTCCTTTAATCACAATTTCACCGATTTCGCCAATAGGAACCGGTTCACCCGTATCAACCGACAAAATGAGAGCGTCTGTATCAGGATAGGGAACACCGATACTGCCTTTTACCCTTGGAACATCCCATAAAAAATTAGAATGTGTGACAGGAGATGCTTCAGATAACCCATAGCCTTCAACAAGCTTTCCACCAGTTACTTCCTCAAATTTTTGCTGTATTTCAACCGGAAGCGGTGCAGACCCGCTGATACACGAATCAATGGAAGATAGGTCATATTTTTTTAAGTCCGGGTGATTCAATAAGCCAATGTAGATGGTTGGTGCACCGGGAAAAAGGGTTGGACGCTGTTTGTGAATGGTTTTCAATGTTGTTAACGCATCAAATTTAGGTAAAAGAATCATCTTACAGGCCATTTTAATGGATAAAATCATGACGGCAGTCATTCCATAGACATGAAAAAAAGGTAATATCCCTAAAACAGATTCTTCACCAGGCTTGCACTTATATAACCAGGCTTCACTCATACATGTATTGGCCATTAAATTTTTATGGGTCAGCATGACTCCCTTTGGAAAACCAGTTGTTCCCCCAGTATATTGTAATAAGGCGATATCTTCCTCTGGATTAACATCATGCTGGTTTAGGTCTCTTGAATTTATGTTGATCATTTCGGTGAGCAGATGGGAATGGCCTTCATGTTTAACCTTAACGACAATCCCATATTGTTTTTTCTGGATGAAGGGGTAAATGAGATTTTTAGGAAATGGTAAGTAGTCTTTGATAGCGGTTACAATGATGTGCTGTAAATTAGTCTGCGGCATAACTTTTGTGACTCGTGGATAAAGAATGTCCAATGTAAAAATAGCTTTAGATCCGGAGTCTTTCATTTGGTACTCCAGCTCTCGCTCCGTATATAACGGATTGGTTTGAACGACGATTCCGCCTGCCATTAAGATCCCAAAATAACTGATGACCGATTGTGGACAATTAGGAAGCATAATGGCAACCCGGTCATCCTTTTGAATACCAATGGATTGCTGTAAATAGCCGGCAACACTAAGTGCCTCCTCATAAAGCTGCTTATACGTCATTTCTTTTCCCATAAAATGAATCGCAATTTTGTCCGGAAACTCTCTGGCTGCATTTACTAAGTATTCTTGTACGGGTTCTCTGGAGTATTCAAGTGTGACAGGAATTTCCTTTGGATAAAGGTCCAGCCATGGTTTTGACTCCAACATAAATACCCTCCTTTTTACCTATAATTTGTAAAAATGCTAAGCTCTCTTCTATTATAGTACAGTGATTAGGTATAGACAATGAGACTTTACAATTAAGGGACTTACGAATATATAAAAAAAATCATCGCCAAAGCGATGATTCATCTTATGCAAAAAACACCATATAGATAATACCTATAAGTAAAAATAATCCGCACAAACCCAGTAGTACTTTAGCTAATGTCTCCACTGTTTTTCTCCCCTTACGAAATTCCTGCACCAATCACTAAGGACAACCCAATTGAAATAATCAGTGACATCAAACCAACCGCTCTGTTATCATTTTGAATTTCCTCATCAATTTTAAATTTGGGCGTTAAAAATTCAAAGATAAAATAGCCGGCAAGCAGCAGGACAAATCCGAAAACACCCCAGCCAACCATCTCAAGTAAGGAATTGTTCCCCTTAATAGAAGCCCGAAAAATAATGGCCAAACCCAATATTTTTCCTCCAGTTGCCATTGCCACAGCCAGGTTTCCTTTTTTTATTTCTTCCCAATTTTTATATCTGGTTACCAGTTCAAACACAGCTAAAAAGACAACCATACATAAAATCACAACACTGTAATAGGCAGCAATCACAATATATCTGTTCTCCCAAAACTGATCCATGTCGTATCTCCCTGGAATATTATTTAAATTCGACGACGGTTACCCCTGAACCACCTTCGCCGGCTTCTCCAAAGCGGATTTTCTTAACGGAACGGTGATTTCGCAAATATTCTTGCACGCCCTGTCTTAAGGCACCCGTACCTTTTCCATGGATGATGGACACACGCGGATAACTTGCCAGCAGAGCATCATCGATATATTTCTCTACTTTTAGAAGGGCATCCTCATACCTTTCCCCACGTAGATCTAATTCCATTTTTACTAGTGTGTCACGCCCTTGTACAATCGCCATTGGCCTGGTCTCCACTTGTTTTGGTGTACTCAAGTACTCCATATCCTTCTCTTTAACTTTCATTTTCAAAATCCCAATTTGAACCAGCCACTCATTGTCTGAAACACGGTCCAATAGGGTTCCTGTTTGCCCAAAGGTCAAGACCTTTACCTCATCCCCTGGCATGAAGGTGTGTTTCTTAGTTTTGTTATTTGTTAGTTTCGTGGACTTCTTGATTTCCGGTGCTGCTTTGTCAAGCCGTTTTTTAGCATCAATAAGTTCATGCTCTTTTATTTCCGCATGTTTCTCTGTTCTCATTTTGCGTAAATCCCGGATAACCTTTTCGGCTTCCTGCTTCGCTTCGTCTACAATATCAGCAGCTTGTTCGGCTGCTTTTTCAAGCATTGTATCTTTTTTATCATAAAACTCGATCATTTGCTTTTGTAAATCTTGGTGAAGCTTTTCGGCTTGCTTTAAGAAGTCGCGTGCTTCTTCTTGTTCACGCTCAGCCTGGCGCTTGCTGTCTTCAAGGGAAGCGATCATTTTATCGATTTGATTGGTGTCCTCACTTACATGTGAGCGGGCTGCTTCAATAACTCTTTCATTTAAACCAAGCCGTTTCGAAATTTCGAAAGCATTGCTCCGTCCGGGTACTCCTAGTAACAGTTTATATGTCGGACTCAATGTCTCAACATCAAACTCCACACTGGCATTTAATACCCCCTCGCGGTCATAGCCATACGCCTTTAATTCCGGATAGTGAGTAGTCGCTATGACCCTGGCGCCACGCTTGTGGACCTCATCTAAAATCGAAATAGCTAAGGCAGCACCTTCTTGTGGGTCTGTTCCTGCTCCAAGCTCATCAAATAAGACAAGGCTGTTAAAATCGACCCGATTTAAAATATCCACAATGTTAACCATGTGAGACGAGAAGGTACTTAAGCTTTGTTCAATCGACTGTTCATCTCCAATATCGGCATAAACAGCATCAAAAACGGCGAGTTCGGAGCCGTCCAGGGCCGGTACCTGAAGCCCCGCTTGTGCCATTAACGAGCAAAGGCCAAGCGTTTTTAAGGTGACCGTTTTACCACCGGTATTCGGACCTGTTATGACAATCGTTGTATACTCTTTTCCGAGCATAATATCATTGGCAACGACTTCATCAATCGGGATGAGCGGATGCCGGGCTTTATATAAAGCGATTCTTCCTTGATCATTCATGATTGGCATCGAAGCCTTTATTTTTTTACCATATTTCGCCTTTGCAAAAATAAAATCTAAATTGCCCAGAATATCGACAATTACCTTGAGCTCGCTTTCGTATTCAGCTGTTTTGGCCGACAGCTCTGTTAAGATTCGTTCGATTTCCAACTGTTCCTTAACGCGAATATCCTGAAGTTGATTATTTAATTGAACAATAACCTGCGGCTCAATAAATAGGGTTTGTCCTGATGAACTTTGATCATGAATTATCCCGCCATAATGGGCACGATATTCCTGTTTAACAGGGATGACAAAGCGGTCATTCCGAATTGTCACAATCGCATCAGACAACATTTTAGCTGCGCTTGAAGAACGAATCATACTTTCTAACCGTTCGCGGATCCTCGATTCACTAGACCGAAGCTGATGCCTTAACGATCGAAGCAGATCACTTGCTCCATCCAATACTTCTCCGCTCTCATCGATCGCATGTTTAATTTCTTGCTCCAAGTTCGTGAGCGGAATAATGTTGGCGACTTGCTCCACTAAGATTGGCAGTTCTGTTCTGTCCTGTGCCAGTTCCTCGATAAATCGCTTCATTTGACGGCTGGCATGAATAGTACTTGCAATTTGAATTAGTTCGTGCGGGCTCAAAACGCCGCCAATCACAGATCGTTTAATATGGGCTCGAATATCATGAATCCCTGCTAATGGTACATTTCCTTTTATACGAATGACAGTTGCTGCTTCATCGGTTTCTGCCTGAAGTCTAACCACTTCTTCAAAATCAGTCGATGGTACTAAATTTTTTATTTTATCTCTCCCAAGCGAGGAAGAGGCCTGTTCAAAAAGCTGTTCTCTAACTTTTGTAAATTCTAAAACCTTTAAAGCTCTTTCATGCACGGAGTTTCCCCCCTTTTTTATTTGTCTAGCTACAGCGCCTAGGGGCGCTTCCGCTTTTCTTATCTTTGATGTAAAAATTCAAGTAAATCATATTTATCCAAGGCATTAATTACCGTAGATTTTTTAATCCAGCCCTTTTTGGCGGCAGAAACACCTATTTCCATATGTTTTAATGTATCCAATTGATGGGCGTCGGTATTAATGAGGATCTTAACTCCGTTTTCTTGCGCTTTTCGTAAATATTCAGCTGACAAGTCCAGTCTGTTAGGGTTTGCATTTAATTCTAGTGCCGTATTAGTCTCTTTTGCCAGTTGGATTAATAAATCAACATCAACATCATAGCCTTCCCGGCGGCCAATTTTTCTGCCAGTCGGATGGGCAATTAAATCGACGTGAGCATTTTCAAGTGCCGTCTTCAACCGTTCCATAATTTTTTCCCTAGGCTGAGTAAATGCCGAATGAATGGAGGCAATCACGAAATCCATATCTGCTAATAGCTCATCATCATAGTCTAAGGTTCCATCCGGTAATATATCCATCTCAACACCCGAGAGGATTAGAATATCATCGTACTGCTGATTTAATTTTTTAATTTCTTCTTTTTGCTTTAACAATCTCTCACGCGTCAGGCCGTTTGCTACTTTTAGGTACTGCGAGTGGTCTGTGATTGCTAGGTATTGATATCCTCTAGCCCGGCAGGCCTCTACCATTTCCTCAATCGAGTGAGCTCCGTCGCTCCAGGTGGTATGCATATGCAAATCACCTTTGATATCGGCAAGTTCAATTAATTCTTCAGACGCCGAGAATTGTTCTACCTCTTTGCCATCTTCCCGGATTTCTGGCGGAATGAACGGCAGATCAAAGTGTTTGAAAAATTCTTCTTCCGACGTGAAAGTAAGGATCTCACCTGTTTCTACGTTTTCAACACCATATTCACTTATCTTTTCACCGCGTTCCTTTGCCAATTGACGCATTCTGACATTATGGTCCTTAGAGCCGGTAAAATGGTGAAGTGTGGTAATAAATTCCTCAGGCTGGACGAGGCGGAAATCCACTGAAACGTCATAATCAAAATCTAAGACAATCGAGACCTTTGTATCACCGGCACCAATGACTTCCTTTATTCCCGGCAGTTTTAATAGATGCTCGCGGACCTTTTCCGGCTTGGTTGTCGCAATAATAAAATCAAGATCTTTAATGGTTTCTCTCATTCTTCTTAAGCTTCCTGCCCTAGAAAAACGAGTAATATCTGGCATTTCTGCCAGCTTTGCTTCGATTTGTTCGGCGATCGGAAGCATATAGGCAAGCGGAAGCCGTTCTGGTCTTGTTCCTACATTAGCAATGGCACTTAAGATTTTTTCTTCCGTTTTCTTGCCAAAACCAGCAAGTCCTTGCACCCTGCCAGCTTGACAAGCTTCTTTTAAACTAACAACATCTACAATTCCCAGTTCCTTATTAAGCTTGGCTATTTTCTTCCCGCCAAGACCTGGGAGCTGGAGTAGAGGGATTAAACCAGCTGGAACTTCTTCCTTTAACTCCTTTAAGACTGTAGATGTTCCCTCTTTTATGTACTCATCTATTACGGCGGCAGTCCCTTTGCCAATCCCAGAAATGCTTGTAAAGTCTTCAATTTCTGTAAGAACTCGTTCATCTGTTTCCAGAGCATTCGCCGCTTTACGGAAAGCGGAAACCTTAAATGGATTTTCACCCTTTAACTCCATATAAATTGCAATGGTTTCTAATAACCGAATGATTTCTTTTTTATTAACTTCCATCATAAACACCTGCCCTCTGTTTAGATTTTCATTTTATCTGCGTTTATGGCATGAATAGAAAAACTCCTCTGCTACAGAGAAGTTCAAGCAGTTGTATATTCAATCCACAAGCTTTTAATTTGCTGTGAAAGGATAGGGGTGTGATTCACAATTGCTTTCGCCAAAGAGGAGTGATCCAGTGCATCCTGTATAAATCCGATTGGAATTAGGGCTGCTATATATAATAAAATAAAAATAAGTAAATAGACTTCACAAAAACCCAATAGGCCGCCTGCTAATACATTCAACTGCCGCAGGACTGGTAAATGAGCAATAAAATCCAGCATAGAGCCGATAATCTGGAACAGTACTTTTACTGCAAAAAAGATAATCACAAAGGCAATCGCCCGGTAAAAAGCACTCTCCATATCATTTGAATTTGTTAAAATTTTTAAACCCGCAGCATCACCGAAGTTTGGGTAGGGAATCCATAAAATCAGTTTTGATGAAAGTTCTTCATAGTAGGAAGTGGCGGCCACATATGCAATAATAAAACCTATTAGATGCACAAGTTGAAGGATAAATCCCCTTTTAAGGCCAACAAAGAATCCAATAATGAGAAAAATGATAATAGCTAAACCCAACATATTTTTTTAGTCCTTTTCTTTTTGTAGTTCTGCTTGCAGCCGCTCTAACTCTTCTTTTAACTTAATATAATCATTGACAGCATTGACTGCCGTTAGAACAGCAAGTTTATTTACGTCTAGAGTTGGATTCTTATAACTAATTTCGCGCATTTTGTCGTCAACTAACGATGCCACAAGTCGTACATGACCCGGACTTTCCGTACCCATTATGACGTATGATTGGCCGTATATAGCGACGGTTGTTTTATGTTTTTGTATATTTGACAACGTAAAGCCTCCATTCCAGAATCCTACTCTATACTATAACACGAACGGACATAAGTCGAAAAGTCAAACAAACCGAAAATAAAGCCTGACCTTGATCAATTCTGTTTTTTAAACACTTGCAAGAAAATAAATGGAAATGTGGTGTCTTAGTGGGAAATGTGGTGCTTAATTTAGAAATGTCGAAGATTAATGAGATGAAAAACTATTATGCCAAGCAGCTAGTAGATAAAAATATTCCTGGAAGTGTGTTTGCTGCCAAAACACCAGCCTGTATGATTACGGCCTATAAATCTGGTAAAGTCCTGTTTCAAGGGAATGATTGTGAATCAGAGGCTGGGAGATGGGGCAGCCCTGCTGGTGTTCCAAGTAAAAAGCCATCTGCTGCGAAGGGTAAGGGTGAAGCAAAAGGCGACCTTCCTCCAGGAATTGGAGGGATGTCGGCCATTGGTTCAGACGAAGTGGGTACGGGTGACTTTTTCGGACCTATTACAGTTGTTGCCGCTTATGTCAGAAAGGAAGATATTCCGTTATTAAAGGAATTAGGGGTACGTGATTCAAAGGATTTGAATGATGAAAAAATAATTTCCATAGCCAAAGTTATTAAGGATGTTGTTCCATTTAGCTTGATGACATTGAAAAATGAAAAGTATAATCAAGTGCAGCGTTCGGGGATGTCACAAGGTAAAATGAAGGCACTGCTTCATAATCAGGCCATTTTAAATGTGCTGGAGAAGATATCCCCTGCGAAACCGGAGGCCATTTTAATTGACCAATTTGTCCAGCCTAGTACTTATTTTCAGCATTTAAAAGGGCAGAAGGCGATTGCTAATAAGGATGTTTATTTTAGTACCAAAGCAGAAGGAATTCATCTAGCGGTTGCTGCGGCTAGTATCCTGGCACGATATGCGTTTATTCAATATATTGATAAGCTTAGTGAGGCCGCGGGCTTTAAGATTCCTAAAGGGGCAGGATCACAGGTGGATGTGGCAGCTGCCAAGCTGATCTTGAGTAAAGGGCGAGAGTGCCTTCCTTCCTATGTAAAACTTCATTTTGCCAATACTGACAAGGCAATCGCCATTGTAAATAAAAAACGGAACTAAGTCGTTAGGGTGAGAGCCCTTGAATAATGTAATAGTAAATGGCAATTGGAGGGATACGGGTGGCAAAAAAACTAAGTTTATCGGAAATCGATCAAGCTTTGGCGGGTTTGCCGGGATGGAAATTAGACGGTAAATTCATTGTTAAAAAGTATCGTTTTCGGGAGTTTTTGAGTGGGGTAGCTTTTGTGAATGAAATTGCGGAGTTATCAGAGGAAAAAAATCATCATCCTTTTATTGCAATCGATTATAAATTAGTGACACTCAGGATGACTTCTTGGAATGCCGGGGGATTGACGGATTTGGATGTAGCGTTGGCGAAGATTTATGATGAAATTTATGAAAAGATCTAATAAAAAGGGGTTGTTCACACCATTATTGGTGTTGAAACAACCTCTTTTTTAATGATTTGTTAGAAAGTTTAGTGGGGGAATATTTTTATCGGCGGTTTGTGAAAAGATATCGGCGGTTTTTCTTTTTATATCGGCGGTTTTATTTTATTTATCGGCGGTTTTCGCAAGTTTATCAGCGAAAAATTAATTTTACCAAGGAATGGTCTTTGGAGAATATGACCTTCCCTTATTAACACCGGAAGAAATAATGTTTGCCGATTGTAAAAACCTTTTTGCCGTATAAGGTGATGTTATATGACAAAAGTCTCGAAATTGCTCATTCGTTATTTTTGAATCAATTAATAAAAAATAGTCCCTTAGAGCATTTGAGTGAGCGTCTTTTGAATAAATATTACAAGTGGGACAGAACCATTTTGAATTTTTTCGTTCGAGAGGGAATTTATTGCAGTATGGACAGAAAACACCGGTAAATAAATCAGATTTATTTATTCCATATTTTCGTAAAATATAGTTTGTAGGGACTGTATTCATTTTCATAAGAAGGCGGCATAGCTTACGAAGATCCTTAGAATCGAGGACAGGAATAGTAAATTGATTTTCAAAGAATCGGATTTTATTTAGAAAGACGTCTGCTTTACATACACGAGGCTTTACTTTGTGAGCATTTTTTCCTGTGACAACATATGTGGCATTCTTATTGCTGATTACTACTATGTGTTCAATAGGAAGCGGGGGAAATTTATGAGCTGCCAAAAGCTTTCGTAAATATTCTTGGTGTCTTTCAGCTTGGGCAATTGGATAGGGGTAGCCTTTTTCTTTTTCATTATTAATCTGGATAAATTGTTCGTTTTCGGTATCAAATATTAATTTACCAGCCATATTCTTCACTTCAATAATCAAGGCATATTCTCGAGTTATGAGGATAGTATCGTTTTGACAGTTGTATTCCCCATCAGGAAGGTTTAAATCGTGAAGGATCATATATTGATCATTCGGTAAGTATCTTAGATAATAGTCAAACGCTACTTCACCTTGGTAACCAGCACGCCTCCTTCCAAGCTCCTCTTTTATTTCCTGATAGTTAGGATAGTTCAAGGGAAGACGTCGACAAAGTGCCTCTAAAATAAGAATAACCAGTGGAATTTTCCTCTCTTTTATAAGCAAAAATGTTCACTCCTTTCGTCTTTATAATAAATTCTAAACGAAGCGCCGAAAATCCTGTAGAATCTTAGCGAAATTTGTAAGACTTTTTTTAATATCAGCGGTTTTTATTGATTTATCGGCGGTATTCGTAAGTTTATCGGCGGTTTCGAATAACATATCGGCGGTTTTAGCAAGTTTATCGGCGAAAACCAAAGTTCCCCAGCAAATAAAAAAGCTAGCTCGAATCGGTTAGAAATAACCTTTCGAACTAGCCTTAATATTATCCTCGAAGCACGGCTCCAGCCTTTTCTTTTAAGGCTTCAAGCACACGTTCATGAACCTTCGTAACCTCTTCGTCCGTTAATGTACGTTCAGGGTCTAAGTATTTTAATGAGAAAGCAATCGACTTCTTGCCTTCTTCCATTCTTTCACCCTCATACAAATCAAACACCACTGCTTCTTTTAGAAGCGGTGCACCCGTTGTGAGAATGATATCCTTTAAGGTGCCTGACACCGTTTCTCTGTTTACCACAAGGGCAATGTCTCTTGTGATCGTTGGGAAGCGTGGGATGCTGTTGTATTGTAATGGTGCTGTTTCTTCTTGAAGAACTGATTGTAAAGAAAGTTCGAATACATAGGTATCTTTTAAATCTAGTTCTTTTTGAACAGTTGGATGTACTTGACCAACGAAACCAACACTCACTCCGTCCAACTTGATTTCTGCGGTACGGCCAGGGTGCATACCTTCTACTTGCGCCTGAACATATTCAATACGATCTTCTAGGCCAAGCTTTGCAAATAACCCTTCTAAAATGCCTTTCACAACATAGAAGTCTACTGCCTTTTTCTCACCCTGCCATGAATGGCTGTGCCACAGACCTGTAACAGCCCCTGCTAGATGCTCGTTTTCAACCGGAAGTGTATCTTCCCCATTGGATAAGAATACAGCACCTGTTTCATAAACTGCTAAGCTGTCGTTTTGACGTGCACTATTGTATTTTAATACTTCTAGTAATTGCGGCATGATACTTAAACGAAGCACGCTGCGTTCTTCACTCATCGGCATCGCTAAGCGAATTGGATTGCGTTTTTCAAGGGCGTATTGCGCTGCTTTTTCCTCACTTGTTAAAGAATAGGTTACAGCCTGATATAGTCCTGCTCCCTCAAGATATTGGCGAACGACCCGGCGTTTCTTTTGATAAGCCGACAATTTGCCTGGGGTTGTTGAACCAATTGGCAATGTTTTTGGAATATCATCATAGCCGTATAGACGGGCAACTTCTTCTACCAAATCCTCTTCAATTCTGATATCCCCACGGCGTGTTGGTGCTGTTACCGTTATGGTATCCTGCTCGATACTTACAGGGAATTGCAAACGATCAAAAATTTCTTTGATGTCGTTCATTTGAAGCTCTGTGCCTAGGACACGATTAATTTTTTCTAGTGTAATGGATACCACTGCAGGTTCAACCGTTAGTGTATCTACCTCTGAAGTACCCTCAAGCACCTCACCGCCAGCATATTTGGCCATTAAGTAAGCGGCACGTTCTCCGGCAGCACGAACACGATTTGGATCCACACCTTTTTCGAAGCGGGCACTTGCTTCACTTCTTAAACCATGATCTTTTGAAGCTTTACGGACAGTCTGACCGTTGAAATAAGCGGCTTCTAAAAGAACAGTCGTTGTATCTGTAGTAACCTCTGAATTGGCTCCGCCCATTACTCCGGCTAAAGCGACTGGCTCGGTTCCATTTGTAATAACAAGATGGTCAGCTGTTAAGGTCCTTTCAGCGTCATCAAGAGTAACAAATTTCTCGCCATCGGCAGCGCGGCGGACGAGAATTTCCTTTGAGCCTAAACGGTCATAATCAAATGCATGTAATGGCTGGCCGTATTCTAATAAAATATAGTTGGTAATATCAACTACATTATTGTGTGGACGAATTCCAGCATTCATTAAACGTGTTTGCATCCACAGTGGAGAAGGTCCAATTTTTACATTTTTAATGATCTTAGCAATGTAAAGTGGGTTATCCTCTTTTGCATCTACAGTGATTTTTACATAATCTGCTGCTTTTTCATTTGTTGCCTCCAAAGCGGTTTCTGGTAACTTAACTTCTCTTCCTAAGATAGCTGCCACTTCATAGGCAACACCCAGCATGCTTAGGCAGTCCGCACGGTTTGGGGTTAAACTTAGCTCTAACACTTCATCGTCACGATTAAGCTGCGCTAACGCATCAACGCCAACTTCCGTGTCTGCCGGAAAAACAAAGATACCCTCGGAATATTCTTTCGGAACAATTTTCCCTTCCATCCCAAGCTCTGTAAGAGAACAAATCATTCCATTTGACTCTTCACCGCGAAGTTTAGCTTTTTTGATTTTAAAATTACCAGGAAGTACGGCACCCACTGTAGCCACTGCAACCTTTTGGCCTTGTGCCACATTCGGTGCACCGCAAATAATCTGAACAGGCTGCTCTGCGCCGATATCGACAAGACATTTGCTTAATTTATCAGCATTTGGATGCTGTTCACGCTCTAGGACATGGCCGATAACCACACCTTTAATGCCTTCGTTAAGGACCTCTACGCCTTCTACTTCAATCCCGCTTTTTGTAATTTTTTCAGCTAGTTCAGCTGATGTGACACCTGTTAAATCAATATAATCCTGCAGCCATTTATATGATACGAACATGTCGCCAACCTCCTATTATTCAGCTTCAGCGCCTAGGGGCTCTTTGGTCTAAGCCAGCCCGTCATTAAGGTTAAAGAACAACCTTCATGACGGCTCGACTTATGCTTGGCTACAGAAAGCTTGCGCTTTCTGTACGCATTAAGGGAGACTAAGTCGATTTTCAATCGACAATTCTCCCTATATCGCCCCTGTTCAAGGCGCTTCAGCATTTAGTTTTACTCGTGTTTTGAAAACTGTTTTAAGAATCGTACATCGTTGGTATAGAAATGACGGATATCATCAACACCGTATTTCAACATCGCAATCCGCTCTGGTCCCATCCCAAATGCAAATCCTGTGTATTTTTTAGAATCATAGCCGGCCATTTCAAGAACGTTCGGATGAACCATCCCTGCACCTAAAATCTCAATCCAGCCTGTTTTCTTACAAACATTACAGCCATGGCCGCCGCAAATTTTACAAGAAATATCCATCTCAACAGAAGGCTCCGTGAATGGAAAGAAACTTGGTCTAAGTCGAATCTCACGGTCTTCACCAAACATTTTCTTCGCAAAAACCTCTAATGTGCCTTTTAGGTCACTCATACGGATGTTCTCACCGACTACTAGACCTTCAATTTGCATGAATTGATGAGAGTGTGTCGCATCATCATTATCGCGGCGGTAAACCTTACCAGGGCAGATAATTTTAATGGGTCCTTTGCCTTCATGCTTTTCCATTGTCCGTGCTTGGACTGGAGATGTATGGGTACGAAGAAGGATTTCTTCTGTAATGTAAAAGGAGTCCTGCATATCACGGGCCGGATGGCCTTTTGGTAAATTCAGAGCTTCGAAATTATAATAATCCTGCTCTACTTCAGGTCCTTCAGCTACTTGATAGCCCATGCCGATAAATAGGTCTTCAATTTCTTCAATAATTCTTGTCAGCGGATGATGGTTTCTAACTCTGACTGGACTGCCTGGAAGGGTCACATCAATGCTTTCAGAAGCTAATTTTTCTAAAACGGCAGCTTCTTCTAACACTTTCTGTTTCACTTCAATTTTAGCTGCAATGGTTTCGCGCACTTCATTTACAAGTGCCCCCATGACTGGACGTTCTTCAGCTGAAAGCTTCCCCATGCCGCGTAGTACTTCTGTAATAGGTCCCTTTTTCCCCAGGTAAGCAACGCGGATATCATTTAATTCTTTTAAGCTGGCAGACTGTTCAACTTTTTCAATAGCCTCTTGCTGCAATTCTTTTAAACGTTCTTGCATATCATCTATTCCTCCTTAATGGTCATTGGTCATTTTAGGGTAGTTAACTTAATCGTAATTCCGCTGGATTTGAGAGGAATTCCGCCGACTTTAACGTTTATTCCGCCAAACTTTGGATTTTTCCCGCCAACATTGATGGGAATACTGCCAAACCGGAAGGTATTTCCGCAAAATTAAAACAAAAAAACCCCATCCCTGGAAAGGGACGAGGTTTGTTATTCGCGGTACCACCCTTGTAAACACGTTATGTAAAAAAACATTGTGTTCGCTTCATTCAGATAACGGCTTCTGCCGGTACACCTTTACACTTTTAAAAAAATGGTCCTGGTGCCAACTCTGGAGGTGAACTTCTCTAATCTAGAACCATAAAAGTGCTTACAGTCACGGCACTTTCTCCCTAAATGGTCGATAACTAGGTACTTTTCTCCGTCATCGTTTTTACTTTTTTTCAATTGTTCATTATTATATAACGTTTTTCAGCAAAAGGTCAAACGAATTCCACCTATTTTTTCAAATAATAAAGCAAAATCCCTGTCGCAACAGCCACATTTAACGATTCACTTTTCCCAAAAATCGGGATATAAAGGTTGGCGGTTGTACTTGAAAGGAGATCTTTGGCGACACCATTGCCCTCGTTGCCAACGATAAGGGCAAACGATTCCCCGCTGGGAATATCCGTATAGGCTGATGCTCCTTCAAGTGCTGTTCCGTAAACCGGAATATTTTTATCTTGAAGCTTGTCAATCCATTCATGAAGGTCTCCTCTAATGATTGGCAGATGAAAATGGCTTCCCTGTGCCGACCTTAAGACCTTCGAGTTATAGATATCGACACTGCCGCGTCCCACCACAACCGCATCAATACCGGCAGCATCTGCGGTACGAATCATGGTTCCTAGGTTACCCGGATCCTGGGCAGCGTCTATTAATAAGAACGTCTTGCCCTCCTCGGCCAAGATTTCAGCATTCTTACTTGGTACACGGCAAATAGCGTAAATTCCTTGAGGAGTTTCGGTCTCAGTTAATAATTTAGATATTTCTTCTGTAACGAGAGTGACTGGTGTAGAACTTACATCCCAGCGCGGCGGCAGTTCTGCTTGATCAGAAACGATAATTTCTAATATCTGTTCACCGTGCTTTAGTGCTTCCTCTACTAAATGAAAACCCTCTACTATAAACGATTCGCTTTTATCCCGTTCTTTTTTGGTTAAAAGTTTTCTCCACTGTTTTACTTTAGGATTATTGACAGATTCTATATGTTTCAAAACACTTCTCCTTTAATTATCACGATGATTTTTTCATTATATCCTAAAAATATTACATAATAAAACCAAAAACTAGAAAACATAATATTGAATAAAGGTTAACAAATGGAGGGTGCTTACATGAACTTAAACCTAAGAAATGCGATTCTACACAACGTTTCTGGTAATACTCAAGATCAATTAGAAGATACAATCGTGGATGCGATTCAAAGCGGCGAAGAAAAAATGCTTCCTGGACTTGGGGTATTATTTGAAGTGATTTGGCAAAATTCATCTGAAGATGAGAAGAAAGAAATGCTCGAAACCCTTGAAAAAGGCGTGAAGTAATTCACCGGCTGCCAACATGGCGGCTTTTTTTTATCCTAAAAGTCCCTCGGCTAAGACTAACCGAGGGACTAAATTTTATTCAAAGGTAATCTTATCAACCGTCTCACGGTCTAGACGCTTAATGACTTCAACAATCAATTTAACTGCATTTTCGTAATCATCACGATGCAGCATCGCTGCATGTGAGTGGATATAACGAGTCGCAATGGTAATGGCGAGCGCCGGTACACCATTATGCGTCAAGTGGATTGAACCTGCATCTGTGCCGCCGCCAGGGATGGACTCAAATTGATATGGAATGTTCAACTCATCCGCTGTATCCGTAACAAAGTCACGCAAGCCTTTATGCGCCACCATTGAAGCATCATAAACGACTATTTGCGGGCCTTTACCCATTTTACTCATTGCTTCTTTCTCAGAGATTCCAGGTGTATCACCGGCAATTCCAACGTCCACTGCAAAACCAATATCCGGTTCAATTTTGTAAGTAGCTGTCTTCGCCCCGCGCAAGCCAACCTCTTCTTGGACATTCCCGACACCATAGACAACGTTTGGATGATCCACTCCTTGTAATTGCCTTAACACATCAATAGCAATAGCACAGCCAATCCGATTATCCCATGCTTTGGCTAATAGCATTTTTTCATTGTTCATAACGGTAAATTCAAAATATGGGACAACCATGTCGCCAGGACGAACGCCCCACTCCTGCGCTTCCTCACGGCTTGAGGCACCAATATCAATAAACATGTCTTTGATCTCTATTGGCTTCTTGCGGGCTTCTGCTGATAAAACATGCGGAGGCTTGGAACCAATAATACCTGTTACTTCACCATTTCTTGTTACGATCGTTACGCGCTGGGCCAGCATAACCTGTCCCCACCAGCCGCCAACCGTTTGAAAACGAAGGAAGCCTTTGTCGTCGATTTGTGTGATCATAAAGCCTACTTCATCCAAATGGCCGGCTACCATGATCTTTGGACCGCCCTCTTTCCCAACTTTTTTGGCGATTAAACTGCCTAGACCATCAGAAGTGATTTCATCGGCATATGGAGCTATGTATTTTTTCATTACTTCGCGGACTTCACGCTCATTGCCAGGAATACCTTTGGCATCTGTTAAGTCTTTTAACATCGTTAATGTTTCGTCTAGTTTTGCCACGTTTAAACCCCCTAATAGGTATGTACATCCTTAATTATACAAAACGAAACGGACCCGCAACAAATTTCTGCTAATAGTTATTTTGTTGTCTTTGATAATTTACTTCGTTTTTTGAAAAATATGCCTTTTCTATATCCTCATTTGTAAATCCTAATAATGATGACAACTTTAGATACGACTCCACTAATCCTGCATAATCATCAAAAGCCTTACTTTTTTGAAACTGATTAATGGATTCATAGACACGGAGAAACTGTTCAGTCACAGTTCTTGCTGATTCTTGATCCTTTATCGTGATTGACTCTTGATCAAATCCGCATTCAATCCCAAGTGATAAGATAAAGTGAATCCCGTCTACGAACTCTTCTAAAACCACGTCTTTAGGCGAAGAGGGTTTCACACTCCAAAACTTAAAACAGCGGGTTTCATTTGCTAATTCACCAATCTCAACGAATAACGCAAGAACCTTCCGATCAAACAAATCCTCATTTTCAAGCTGGTGTTTTTCTTCAATATGTGAATCCAATGCTTTTTGCATCTGAAATAGCTTTTTTAGTTCCATATAAAGCACTCCTTCTTAAATTTAAATCATAATTTTAATAAAGATGATGAACTCGATGATCGCAAGAACTGGAAAGCCCAGCCTAAAGGATGTATGCTTGGTTTTATGACGAAAAGCTTGCATACCTGCCGTTGTCCCAATCGCCCCTCCAAAAATCGCTACCAGCCAGAGCGTCCTTTCGCTAATTCTATACTGATGGTTTATGGCACGCTTTTTATCTTCTCTCATAACCAAAAGCCCAATTAAGTTCATGACAAGCACCACTAGAAAGAATAGTTTCATTCCATTTTCCCCTTTATAGAAAAAGCCATCCTCATCAATGAGAATGGCTATTATCATTATTACTTGTTGTATTGTTGTTTAGCAACGTTTGCTAATTCAGCAAATGCGTTTGCATCGCTAATTGCAAGTTCAGAAAGCATTTTGCGGTTTACTTCGATACCAGCAAGCTTTAAGCCATGCATTAAACGGCTGTAAGAAAGACCGTTGATACGAGCTGCTGCATTGATACGAGTAATCCAAAGTTTGCGGAAATCACGCTTAACCTGACGACGGTCACGGAAAGCATATTGTAATGATTTCATAACCTGTTGGTTAGCAACTTTATATAATGTATGTTTTGAACCGTAATAACCTTTAGCTAATTTAAGAACTCTTTTACGACGTTTGCGGGTAACAGTACCGCCTTTTACACGTGGCATTAAATTTCCCTCCTATAATAAATCGATCACTTATAATTATTTTACGTAAGTTAGTAAATGACGAATGCGTTTGAAATCGCCTTTTGAAACAAGACCTGATTTGCGAAGCTTACGCTTAGCTTTTGTTGATTTGTTAGCGAATAAGTGGCTTGTATAAGCATGGTCACGCTTAAGTTGACCAGAACCAGTTTTCTTGAAACGCTTTGCAGCGCCGCGGTGAGTTTTCATTTTTGGCATTGTAATAGTCCTCCCTATATTACTTATCGTTTTTAGGTGCTAAAACTAGGAACATGCTTCGTCCATCCATTTTAGGATGTGATTCGATCGTTGCAACTTCCTTGCACGCTTCGGAAAAACGGTCTAACACACGTTGACCGATTTCTTTATGTGTAATCGCCCGGCCTTTGAAACGGATTGACGCTTTTACCTTGTCGCCTTTTTCCAAAAACTTAATGGCATTGCGAAGCTTTGTATTAAAGTCATGTTCATCAATCGTTGGGCTTAGACGAACTTCTTTAGTAGTAATAATCTTTTGATTCTTACGAGCTTCTTTTTCTTTCTTTTGGTTCTCGAATTTGAATTTGCCATAATCCATAATCCGGGCTACCGGAGGCTTTGCATTTGGTGCAACAAGTACCAAATCAAGATTTACTCTTCCGGCAATTTCCAATGCATCGAACTTGGATTTAATCCCCAATTGTTCGCCATTCTGGTCAATTAAACGAACTTCACGAGCACGGATGCCCTCATTTAACAACATATCTTTGCTAATAATTAGCCACCTCCAAGGTTTTATCAAGAATACAACGTCTGGGTCCAAGAATAAGATCACCTTATTGTTTGACACCCAATTTTGATTGACAGGCATGAATTACTTTTAAAGTTGCTATTTCTTAAGTAAACAAACAAAAAAGTGCGGATGAATACACCCACACTTTACAGAACATAAGTAAATAAACAAAAAGTTCACGTAAAACCTGCCAACTGCTCAACTAGCGTCAATCAGGTGAGAAGCGGGTGCTTCTTCTTTTCCCAAAAATAAGTATTCAATTTTACCTTAGTAACTATATCATAGCTAAGATTGCTTGTCAAACGAACTATTTTTCTTTGACAACGAAATTTATTGTAGCAAGAAACAATAAATTATTCAATAGTTTTTTTCTAAAAATGCTGTTAAGGCCTTTTCCAATTGCTCTTGTCCATTCATGATGATCAATCAGCCTAGAAAAACAATCTTCCACGAAAGGCTGTTGACAAGCGGGTTTGATAGGTAAAAGGTACTGTTTATGCTCCTTTTACAGAAGATTAATATTCTAGTAATTCCCACTTTACAATTCTCCTATATTTTTATGTTTGAAATACATAAACTTATAGGAGATGGTTATGAAATGAAAAAAGGTTTAATCGCCAGCCTTGCTTGTTTGTCACTTACGGTAACATCTGCAGCTCCTTTGGCAGTATTTGCTCACCCAATTGAAAGTTCAGCTACTGACAATGGACAATCTACATTACGCCCGATTAATTCTGATGTTGCCGTTATTGCTCATCGTGGGGCAAGCGCATACGGTCCAGAACATACACTTGCAGCCTATAAGCAAGCCATGACGATGAAGGCGGATTATGTGGAATTCGATTTACAAATGACCAAGGATGGCCAGTTAATCGCTATGCACGATGAAACCTTGGCACGAACTACTAATGCAAAGGAACTCTATCCGGACCGTGCACCATGGAGGGTTAAGGATTTTACACTTGATGAAATCAAACGGCTTGATGCGGGCTCATGGTTCAATAAAGCCTATCCAGACAAAGCAAAAACAGAGTACATCGGACAAAAGGTCCCAACTCTTCAAGAAGCAATAGAATTTGTCAAACAACACGGAAATGGAAAAGTTGGTCTTTACATGGAAACCAAAGCACCTAACGTTTACCCCGGTATGGAAGAGAAAGTAATTGAAATCTTAAAAAGAACCAATGCCTTGGATGATGAAAAGCTTTTTCTTGAATCATTTAGCGAGGATAGCCTGAGGAAGTTAAAAACCCTCGCTCCTAAAGTAAAGCTGATTCAGCTTTATACCGGAAGCATGCTTGCAAGCAAAGATGTGTACCAAGAGATGCAAAGAATCTCTGATTATGCTGCTGGGGTAGGTCCTAGTAAGGAGCTTGTTGTTCCAAAACTCATGGAGGCGGCCCATCAAAACAAGCTTCTCGTCCATCCTTGGACCGTAAATTCTCAGGATGATTTGGTATCTATGCTCTCTCTGGGTGTCGATGGAGAGTTCACAAATAATCCTGACCTGTTGGACGATTTACTGAAAAAGCCATTTATTTCACATGGAGTGGCAAGTGGTGATGTAACCAATTCTTCCGCTATTTTATGGGCTCGTACAAATGGAGAAGCAGGAGTCCAATTTGAAATTTCAACTGACAGTAATTTTAAAAATAATACAATCGTAAAAACTAGTCATGCAACTGAAGATGATGATTTTACAGTAAATGTAGAGGTCAAGGGATTAAAAGCCGATACAAAATATTATTATCGTGCTCATGCCCTTTCCAGTAAGTATATGGTAACCGGATCCTTTAAAACTGCACCAGAGGAAAACAGCTTAAAGCCAATGACAATGGTTTG
Source organism: Neobacillus drentensis (assembly GCF_036965645.1). Classification (GTDB taxonomy): domain Bacteria; phylum Bacillota; class Bacilli; order Bacillales; family Cytobacillaceae; genus Neobacillus; species Neobacillus drentensis_D. Next base: position 34,252 of record NZ_JBALPZ010000092.1, on the reverse strand, counting down.
GGGTGGAGATACTGGCGGCCAGGGAGAGATTCCGCCATATAACTCTTTTAAGGCTATGGCTAATTTAAATCCAGACTTCTTCCTATTCAGCGGAGACACCATCTATGCAGATAATAAAACACCTGCTGTCCCTAACCCTCCTTCTAAAACAGTTCAGGATTTCTGGGCTAAATATAAAGAAAACCGCACAGATGCTGGTTTGCGGAGTCTTTTACAAAAGACAGGGACATTCTCGATTTGGGATGATCATGAAGTAACTAATGACTTTTCAGGTCCTTCTCAGGAGCTTACTCCCACTGGATTAAAAGCGTTTAAAGACTATTGGCCGATTTCAAGTGAGCGCAGTTCTGCGGACAAGCTTTATCATAAATACTCTTGGGGAAATACCATGGATATGATTATCCTGAACAACCGCGGTTACCGCTCACCTAACACACAGGCTGACGGACCAGATAAACAGATGCTGGGTGATGAACAGTTAAAATGGCTGGAGCAGCAGCTGCTTGAGTCGGATGCAAAAGTGAAACTGGTAGCGACTTCCGTGCCAATCTCTGTACCGACCGGAAAAGCAATGGCTAGAGATGGATGGGCAGATGGGGACAATGTTAATCCTAATGACCCGACAGGCTATGAGACCGAGTTCAAAAAAATCTCAGATTTCATTATCGAAAAAGGAATTAAAAACGTCTTTTTTGTTACCACTGATGTCCACTTTGCCGAAATCATCAAGTATGATGCCAATAAAGATGGAAAAACCGACTATAATGAGCTCATCAGTGGTCCAATCGGCGCTGTAAAAATTAATCCTGGCACCTTGGATCCAACCTTTGGCCCTGAAAGGTTATACTCAGAAGGTAATTTCTTCAACTTCGGTGTGTTTAAGGTGGACCCTTCAAGTAAGAAGGCTACTGTCGAAATCCAAGATGAAAACGGGAAGACTCATTTCACTCATACGTTCCAGCTAGAGGACTAAATTAGCGAGTTCCAAATAAAAATACCACAGCCCAAAAAGGCTGTGGTACTTTTTCATTCTAAGCTTAGCCGCGTTTTACTTCTGCTAGAAGTCCTGCAAGGAAATCAACAAAGGCTATAGTTTCTGATTTTTGTTCACCATATTTCCGAACGTTGACCGCATTATCTTCCACTTCTTTGTCGCCAACAACCAGCATATATGGAATTTTTAGCATTTGTGCTTCGCGGATTTTATAGCCGATTTTTTCATCACGGCCATCTAATTCTACACGGAATCCTTCATTTTGCAGCTGTTCCTGAACCTGTTTCGCATAATCGTAATGAGCGCCAGGAGAAACCGGAATCACCTGCACCTGTACCGGAGCAAGCCATGTAGGGAATGCCCCTTTGTATTCTTCAATCAAGTAAGCAACAAACCGTTCCATTGTCGATACAACACCGCGGTGAATAACGACAGGACGATGCTGCTTGCCATCTTCCCCGACATAATTTAAATCAAATCGTTCAGGCAGTAAGAAGTCTAATTGAACAGTGGATAATGTTTCGTCTTTACCTAATGCAGTTCTTACTTGCACATCGAGCTTAGGACCATAGAAGGCTGCTTCTCCTTCAGCTTCGAAATAATCAAGACCAAGATCATCCATTGCTTCCTTCAACATGCTTTGTGCTTTTTCCCACATTGCATCATCATCAAAATATTTTTCAGTATCTTGCGGATCGCGGTAAGAAAGACGGAACGAGTAATCGTTAATATTAAAGTCTTTATATACTTCTAGAATTAAATTCACAACACGTTTGAATTCATCTTTAATTTGATCTGGACGGACGAAGATATGAGCATCATTTAATGTCATTCCACGGACACGCTGCAAGCCTGCTAATGCCCCTGACATTTCGTAACGATGCATTAGCCCAAGCTCCGCAATCCGAATTGGAAGCTCACGATAGCTGTGCATGCTGTTTTTGTACACCATCATATGGTGCGGGCAGTTCATTGGACGGAGCACTAATTGCTCGTTATCCATTTCCATAATCGGGAACATGTCTTCATGATAATGATCCCAGTGACCTGAAGTTTTGTATAAATCTACGCTTCCCATAATTGGCGTGTACACGTGGTCATAACCAAGACGCTGTTCTTTATCGACGATGTAACGTTCAATCACGCGGCGGATAGTTGCCCCTTTAGGAAGCCATAACGGCAAGCCCTGACCAACTAATTGATTACTAGTGAAAAGACTTAATTCTTTCCCAATTTTCCGGTGATCACGCTCTTTTGCTTCTTCTAATAAACGAAGATGCTCTTTTAAGTCTTCCTTCTTGAAGAAAGCTGTACCGTAAACGCGCTGCAGCATTTTATTATCGCTGTTGCCGCGCCAATAAGCACCTGCAATACTTAATAGCTTAAATTCTTTGATTTTTCCAGTAGAAGGGACATGAACACCACGGCAAAGGTCAAAAAATTCACCTTGCTCATAGATTGTTACTGTTTCTTCATCAGGAATCGCTTCAATTAGTTCAAGCTTGTAAGGATCTCCCGCTTCTTTAAAAAGCTGTACCGCTTCAGCACGGCTTACTTCCTTACGAACGATTTCAAGATTTTCATTGACGATTTTCGCCATTTCCTTTTCAATCTTTGGCAAATCCTCTGGTGTTAACGATACATCAAGATCCATATCATAATAGAAGCCGCCTTCAATAACCGGGCCGACACCTAAATTGACATCTGGATAAAGCCTTCTTACTGCTTGTGCCATTAGATGAGCTGTACTGTGGCGCAATACCTCTAATGCCTCACTTGATTCAGGTACAACGATTTCTATAGAACCGTCTTCTAGAATAGGACGGCGAAGATCAAACATTTGACCGTTCCATTTGCCGGCAATTGCCTTTTTCTTGAGGCCCGGGCTGATGGAAGCGGCAATATCTTCTGTTGTTGTTCCTTTTGGGAACTCCTTTACTGCCCCATCAGGAAACGAAATCTTTACAACATCTGACATATTAACTCCTCCTTAATTGAAATGCGGAAGCGCCTTGCCTGGGAAAAAAAGTAGTTCATTTTTTCCAAGGGGCTGGAGCTGGACATTTCTCATTGTAAAAAATAAAAAAACCCGTCCCTAGGAATAGGGACGAGTTTTGATTAACACGTGGTTCCACCCAATTTTTCATCTTTAATATGAACCATTAAAAATGACTTTGGTCAGGTAACGGCTGTAGACCGTCAACAATTACTTATTCCAAAAATGAAATGTTCACTGTCGAAGTTTAAAGGTGGTAAGTATTTAGTCCGTGTTAGAAGACTTTCAGCCGGTGGTCTTCCTCTCTTTAAACCGTAAAGAAATACTGTTATCCTTATCATTACTTTTACTTCAATATTTGCTATGTACGTTATTATAATGATTTACTTAAAAAAAAGCAAGGTACATAAAACTAAATATTGACATAATCATATCATTTTATGCATGATTTTCATTCGATCCCTGTTCCGCTGTCCATTCCTTCAAATTTCTTAAGGCAGTAAAATTTTTTATTGTTACCCTTTCTTCAAAGATATTTTTGATCGTTCTTACCAGCGGCTCATCTGGGTTATTTGTGTAAAGATAAATAGACGTGGGAGCAATCGACAGTAGTGGTGCGATTGAAACTGAATCCACATAAACCGGATGATTGACTAATAATTTCCGGTCAATCATTCTCGTTAATTCCGCCCGCTTAATTTCTGCCAGCTCCTCATTATAAAAAGTAATTTCCCCATCGAATAATACATGCAGGGCTGCCATTTTCGGCTCCCGCTTTACTAAAAAATCGCGGAGCATTTGAATAAACATTTGATATTCCTGCTCCATTTTATATTCATCAATGGCGAGTTCAACATATTCTTCGAGCATCTGAAGGTACGGCCGCAAGCGAAATTTAAGTAAAGAGTCAAATGAGAAAGTAACATTTTCTTGAAAAATATGATCCAGTGCCTCCGCAATAAAAGACGTCTCTTTATTGGTTTCCTTTAAGAAAACGGCAAGATCCTCTCTTTGACCTTCCAGGATGGAATAAATAATCTCGATAATCGCCTGCTGTTCTTCTTCGTCTTGAAAAAAATAGTGATTCTTAATAATATCTCGAAACCAGTCATCACGTTTCACGGTGATAATAAAATCATAAAAGGCTTTTTTCACCTTATTAAACATATCATTTGAAAAGATCCCATCTAATACTTGTACTATATGTCGATCTTCTATTAGAAGAATAGTTTTTTCATCAGAATTGAATGGTACATACGTTAGCAAGTGGTTAAAAAACCGGTTCGCATCCATTTTGCTCTGGAAGATGATTTCCGCCAACCAAATCCCCCCTTTTTAGAAAAATCTCTGTTTAATATATATGGGGGACTTGGCCAAAATAGAAGTACGCTAGGCTATAGAAATATTATTTAAATAAAAAATAGGACTGCCTCGAAGTTAGGCAATCCCTTAATACCAAAATTATCTCCTATTCGGCCCATCTACTAACACAGGCTCACTCAAGGTACGGATTCTTTCCATAATCCTGCGTGCTTTCATTTTCTCTTCCTCGCCGCGCTGGCTGTAGGTTAAATGATGTTCCAGCCCTTTTAAATCAAAATTTGACGTAAAAAAGGTAGGAAGGCTTTCCAGCATCCGGAACTGAAGGATAGGTCCAAGAACCTCGTCCCTTGTCCAACTTGACACAGCTTCTGCCCCAATATCGTCCAGCATTAAAATCGGTTCTTTTTTCAATGCCTCAATTTTTTCATTTAGGGTGGAATCGGCTATTGAACTTTTCATTTCTCGCAATAATTCCGGTACATAAACAATCATGGAGGAGATATGTTTTTTGGCAAGCTTGTTAGCTATGGCACCTAGTAAATAAGATTTCCCCACTCCAAATTCTCCATATAAAAATAAACCCTTTGCTGGCTTCCCTTGTTCATAGTTTAAGATAAACGAAAGTGATTTTTGAATCGCGTCAATTCGATTATCATCATGTTCCAAGTCTTCAAACGTTGCATTTAAGATATCTTTTGGAACATATAAACTTTTAATTAACTTTTCATTTTTTCTTTTTTCATCGTCCATTATTTTTCTTGGGCACTGTTCATATCTTACATCAATTAGATTCCTTACCAATACCAATTCCGGCTGGTATCCCTTCATCATATTGACACAGCCATCAAGACTTTCACACTTATGACATTCTTTGCTTTGGTTAATGTATTCATATAACTTATTTAGACCCTTTTCAACTGCATCCTTGGTAAGTTCATTTTGATGTTCTCTTATAAACGATTTAACAGCCGGATGCGACAGCGTTTCTTGCCGCATTTTTTCATATCGTTTTTGAAAGTTCTCACTTGAGGCTATCCGTTTTAGTGTTCGGTTTATCTTTTCCATATGGCACCTCTTACTCTTCGATTGCTTTTAACATTTCTTCAATTTCACGTTTTTTAGCCTCTAAATCTGGATTTTTTTCTTTTGGTCCTTGTTCAGGTTCTTTATTTGGTTCTTTATCAAACCAGTCAGGCAAAAGTTCGGTCCTTATCGGTTTTTTATTTGACGCCTTTTTGTTTTTCTTTTCTTCATTCCAAGAAAGATACTTACTATGCTCACTTCTAGCTAATTCCATTGCCTCTTTTACAGTTTTAACTTCCTTGCGCGCCCAATGGCTGGCAATCTGCTCCACATAATTCTTTGTAAATTTCGAATCTGCTTTTAACAGGACATATTGGATGAGAACATTTACCACACCCGGCAGTAACTTCTTCTTGGACATCACATCTTCAATAATTTTCATTTCGGTATCAGAGGGTTCAATTCCGTGGGAAGCGTCTCTAAATACCTTAATGGGAGAGGTGGTTTCTAATGAACGGACCAACACTTCTTCTTTCGTCTTTGGCTCGTCCAATTGGACCCGGTACTTTGGCGGCTGTGTCCGTTCTACTAAGCTCGGATATTGCTCATTATTTTCAAATTGGTACCAGTTCCGTGCTGCTTTTCTTAAGTCTTCAAGGTCGATTTCATTATTTGGATTAATGGCGTCGAGAATTAAATTTTTCATTTCAATCGGATTTATATTATAGAGAAATGAAAGATTACTAATGACTTCTTTCACTTTTTTCGTTAATGCCTTTTTAGGTACAAGCGATTCATTTAAGCCGGCCATTAAAAGACCAAAATCAAACGTATCCACATCAATTTGGATCCCCTTTTGCTCCCGGCGTCCAATAAACTGTTCATCCTCTTCTGCTTGTAATTCCCCTGAAACATCCTGTATATATTGCATGCTCCCTAATGTGGCCGAAGCAAACACATCCTGAAATGCCTTTGTTACATCATGATATTCACTTTCATTGGGTTTTTGTAAATCGGTAAAAAAGCGTTTTAAACGGGCAAAATGGTTTTTCCCAATTTTCCGGAACAAATAAATGTTCAGCATTCCATCTAAAAAGAATTGCTCCGGATTCAAAGGCGGCTTGAGCTCATAAATAAAGGAACGTTCATCATCCAAGTTCTTAACATAGGTTTTGATTAACCCGATTCCTTCTAACTTTAACCGTGCTTCGTATATATCTTTTAAATTCATTCCCATTAGATTCATTAGTAAATGGTGTGTGGATGATTCTGACCAGAGACGATTCTCTTCAAGCTCTGCCCAGAGCGTCATATATAAGCTTAAACACGTGGACCCAATCAGAGGCTGATATAAAAACGTCAGCACTTTCCGGTCATATTCATGCAGCAGCCCTCCGGCAGCTACTATATAACGGTCGATAGGAAGAATTTCCTGCCAATGCTGCGCCATATCCATTCAACCCTTCCCCTGTATAAATTAAGAAAAAGAGCCAAAATCTTTAGCTCCTTTTACGATTTTTCTTTTTTTATTAATTCCTTAAGTTCGTCTATAAATACATTAATATCCTTAAATTGCCGGTAAACGGAAGCAAATCGTACGTAGGCGACTTCATCTACATGCGCAAGCCTGTCCATAACCATCTCGCCAATCGCCTCACTTTTGATTTCTGAAATGCCCTGGCTGCGAAGGTCTTTCTCTACACCATGCGTAATATCCTCTAACTCCTTTAGAGCAACAGGGCGTTTCTCACACGCCTTAATCAGGCCCCTTAGAATTTTATCACGGCTGAATTCTTCTCTTGTTCCTTCTTTTTTAACTACAATCAGGGGAATCTCTTCAATCTTCTCAAAAGTAGTAAAACGATAACCGCATTCCTCGCATTCTCTTCTTCTCCGTGTTGCACGTCCTTCATCAACAGGCCGGGAATCAAGCACACGTGTACCATAATTTTGACATGAAGGGCACTTCATTGTTAATCAACTCCAAATCTGAATAAAAGAACTTGCCACTGGTTTTCCCCAAAGGGGCGAAGACAAAGTCGTTATACGTTTCATATTCTAAAAACATGCCTATATCCCGAACAAAATCCTTACGTTTATCTTATAAAAAAGCCGACTTTAACACAAGTAGGGGATTACGAGTTTTTTCTTATTTCGACAAGGTTATGTAGTTTATTAATCTTTTCATAATAGGATTCGATTCTTTTTTTCAACTGCGGATACATGCCTAGGATGGAAAAACTCTCTGAAGAAATATTAAAATCTACTGCCGTTTCCAATGGTTTGACAGAAACAATAGTTACAACAAGAAAGCAAGAGATTGGTTTATTAATTTCAACAGCAATTTCCCCATGGTCTTTAGATACCGTCGTTACCCGACAATCCGCATCATCATGAAATAACTTTTCTACAGACTGAAATAATTGATTAAAGGTTGCCTTATAATAGTGCGTTTTTAACGAGTCATCCGTATTTCGATCAGTCGTTTCGATTTGTTTTTTAAAACGTGTAAAAATATTCACCATAGCAGCCATACCCTCCATGTTTCTTCCTTTTTCTCTATTTTACAACATTCTGATAAAAATATAAAAAGAGGTGTACGATTTGGTACACCTCTTGTTGTATTTTATTTTAAACCACTAAAAAAATGCTGTCAAATGACAGCATTTTCATAAATGATTGTAAAGAATAATTAGCTGACTTTCACCTTCGAGATTTTGGCGATTCCCTCTGCCACATAAAGGGCAAGATCGACCACTCTGGATGAATACCCCCATTCATTATCATACCAAGCTAAGACTTTCACTTTTCTCGTTCCCATTACCATCGTCGAAAGGCCGTCAATAATAGCAGAATGAGGGTTTGTATTAAAGTCTACAGATACTAAGGGTTCCATTGTAATATCCAAAATTCCTTTTAATGAGCCGTTTGCTTCTTCTAAGAATACCTGATTAATCTCGTCTAGTGTAACATCACATTTTAAATCTACCACAAGGTCTACTAATGAAACATTTGGCGTAGGCACACGTAATGCCATCCCGTGGAGTTTTCCTTTTAATTGTGGAAGTACCAATGAGATAGCTTTAGCCGCCCCAGTTGTAGTGGGGATGATAGATTGTCCACATGAACGGGCTCTCCGTAAGTCTTTGTGGGGATTGTCGATATTCTTTTGGTCGTTTGTATAAGAGTGGATCGTTGTCATTAACCCACACTCAATACCGAATTTTTTATCTAATACCTTTGCAACCGGAGCAAGACAGTTTGTTGTACAAGAGGCATTGGAGATAATATCATGCTGAGTGAGATCAAGCATTTCTTCATTTACCCCCATTACAATTGTTACGTCCTCATTTTTGCCTGGTGCGGTTAAAATAACTTTTTTGGCACCTGCTTCAAGATGTAGTGCAGCCTGTTCACGAGAATTAAATTTTCCCGTTGCCTCAATAACAATATCAATCTCAAGTTCTCTCCATGGCAATTCCTCAGGCACACGATTATTTAATAGTTTAACTCGTTTACCATTGACAATTAATTCTTTATCTAAAGGAATGACATCTCCCTGAAATGGCCCATGATTTGTATCATATTTAATGAGATGAGCTAATGTTTCTGCCGGATAGCTTGCATTGATTGCTACCACCTCAAGATTACTTTCAAGGATTGCTTTTCTAAAAACCATCCTGCCAATTCTCCCAAATCCATTAATGGCAATTCTTGCTTTCATTTTATGACCCCTTCCTTATTAGTGTTATACTTTTAACTAGTATTATTATAATTAGTATAACACATTTAGGAATAATTGTGATCATTAAATAGCGGATATTTTGAATAATTTTAAATTAGTTGGTCACATTCCACTTTCCACATAAAAAAAAAGAAGGCTAGTGCCTCCTTCAATACATTATTTTTGTTTTATCCCCCATTTAGTTAATACAGTATGAAGCTGTTGTTTCGTCTCTTCAATGGTTCCATTATTATTAATGACAGCGTCCGCAAGCTTAATTTTTTCTGATAAGGACATTTGTGAATCGATCCTTGCTTTTGCATCAGCAATGGTTAGGTTATTTCTATCCACTAATCTTTGCAATTGGATATCACTGTCTACATATACGAGTAACGTTTTTTCCACCATTGAGGTAAGTTTACTTTCAAATAATAAGGGAATATCCAAGACCACCACTTTTTCATTCTTCCTCTTGGCAGTCTCCACTTGTTCAAGCATTCTTCGTCTTACATCTGGATGGGTGATTTCATTTAACCGCTGCCGTTTGTCAGCTTGATGAAAGATAATCGCGCCAAGTTTTTGCCGGTCGATTCCACCATTTTCTAAAAGAATACCCTCACCAAATTCAGTAATAATCGCTTGGTAAGCGGGTTCCCCTTTCATTACTGCTAAGCGGGCTTCTACATCTGCATCGATAACGGTGATGGACATTTCTTTTAACATGTTTGAAACTGTACTTTTTCCACTGGCAATTCCGCCTGTTAGCCCAATAACTAGTGACATGCTTTGTTCCTTTCTAAAGTTATAACTTCATAACTCCGATAATGATTAATAAGACTCCTGGTAAGAAGGTGAATTTTTGAATCCATTCAAATTTATGAAAAAATGTGCCACTTTTGATCCCTAACAGAACAAATAGAGAACTCATGACAGCGACCGCAAATGCTAAGGAAAAGGGAGAATACCCAAGCATGGCCGCTCCAATCCCTGCACCAAAAGAATCTAAAGATAAGGCGAAGCCAAGCATTAAGGCTTCAATTCCTGTAATGGTTCCAGATTGGTCAAAATCGGCAGACATCGGCTTTTTTAGGATGTTTATGGCGATTCCTAAAGAGCGTATTTCAAAGTTAACGATGGTTTTTTCATGTGTCAGCTCTTCTTTTTCTTTCTCAGGTCGAAAGAACTGATATAACACCCAGGCACCCAGGCCAATTAAGATAATTCCACCTAGGCTTGCCGTTAGTTTGGGGGATAATATCTTTTCAAGACCATGTCCGATTGACACGGCTATCATTAATGAAACAGCCGAGCAGGTAGCAATAATTAAAACGGATTTAAGCGGCATAACCATTTGCCGTAATCCGTACGTGAAGCCAACGCTAAAGCTGTCAAGACTGAGAGCAAAAGCTAATATAAGAAGTGAGAACAACTGAACCATGATGTCTAGGGCTCCTTCCTCCAAAATCACTACGATAGTATATGGCAGGAGCCCATCCAATGTGTTTTGTTATTCTCTTTCTTTCAACAACGCTATGTCTGTCCTATTTTTTCTGGCACTTAGGACAATAGTGTGTTCCCCGACCGCCAACTGTGGTTTTCTCAAGAGGAGTCCCGCATTTTTTACATGCCTCTCCAGTCCGGCCATAGGCAAATAACTCCTTTTGAAACATTCCGATTTGACCTTGAGAATTTACATAAGAACGAATCGTACTGCCGCCTTGTTTAACCGCCTCACTTAAAGTCGCGACAATCTCCTCGTGAAGAACTGATATTTCCTCAGGATTTAGCGAACTCGCAATCCGTTCAGGATGAATACCGGAACGAAACAAGGCCTCATCGACATAAATATTTCCTAAACCAACAAACAGTTTTTGGTCTAATAAGGCCGTTTTCACCCTGCGATTCGTCTTTTTTAATTTTTCGGCTAAGTATTCCTTTGTAAACTCTTCTGAAAATGGCTCCGGACCAAGTTCCAACAATGGAGGCTTTAGAAACTCTTCCCCTTTTATATAAAGATGCATTGTTCCAAATTTACGGACATCACGATATCTTAATTCGGTATTATCGGTAAAATGAAAAATCACATGTGTATGCTTATCAAAAGGCTCTTCTTGTGGATACAGACCATATTTGCCCTCCATGCGTAAATGGGACACCAACGCAAATTGATCTGTATAAATAATTAAAAATTTACCTCTTCGGCCTACATCAACGATTGTTTCTCCTTTGAGGGCATCAATAAATTGCTCCACCTCAACAGGATTTTTAATGATTTTAGGCCAATAGACAGAAATATTGGCAATTTCCTTATGAAGGACAAGATGTTTTAATGTTTTTCTAACAGTTTCTACCTCAGGAAGCTCCGGCAATGTTAATTCTCCTTTTATTTAGCATCAAACCAGGTTGGTCCATAGGCATAGTCAACCTTTAAAGGTACTTTTAATTCAAGCGCATTTTCCATGACAGCAGGAACTAATTTCTTCAATGTTTCAATCTCCTCTTCAGGAGCTTCAAAGATTAATTCGTCATGGACTTGTAGCAGGAGTCGTGTTTGAAGACCTTTATCCTTTAAGGCCTCGTCCATATCAATCATCGCTTTTTTGATAATATCAGCGGCGGTTCCCTGGATTGGCGTGTTCATCGCCGTTCTTTCAGCAAAGCTTCGTAAATTAAAATTTCGGGCAGTAATTTCCGGAAGATACCTTCTTCTTTGCATTAAGGTCGTCACATACCCTTTCTGTCTGGCAGAATGAATGATGTCATCCATATATTCTTTAACACCAGGATACGTATGAAGATAACGGTCAATAAACTGGCCTGCTTCTTTCCTGGTAATCCCTAAGGATTGTGAAAGTCCATAATCACTAATTCCATAGACAATCCCAAAGTTTACGGCCTTGGCCTGTCTTCTCATATTAGAAGTTACCTCATCTTCTTCAACATGAAATACTTCCATTGCGGTTTTCGTATGGATATCCATATCATGTTTAAAAGCATCTATCAGTTTTTCATCTCCGGCAATATGGGCTAGTACCCGCAATTCAATCTGCGAATAGTCTGCGGCAAAGATCACCCAGCCCTTTTCAGAAGGAACGAAAGATTGACGAATTTTCCGGCCTTCTTCAAGACGAATCGGGATATTTTGTAAGTTTGGATCAATGGAGCTTAACCGTCCTGTTGCGGTTAACGTTTGCTGATACCTTGTATGAACCTTTTCCGTTTTTTGGTTTATGACTTTCAATAGACCCTCAATATACGTTGATTGCAGTTTGCCAAGCTGGCGGTAAAGAAGGATATATTGGATAATTTCATGATCCTCTGCTAATTTCTCTAATACATCGGCGGAGGTAGAATGACCGGTCTTTGTTTTCTTATACGAATACAAGCCTAATTTTTCAAAAAGGATCACACCTAATTGTTTTGGTGAATTGATGTTAAATTTTTCTCCAGCTAACTCACATATTTTTTCCTCAATTTCAATCAGTCTTGCTGACAGTTCTTTTCCCATCATTTGCAGCCGGTCCTGTTCCACTCTAATCCCAGTTGATTCCATATCCGCTAAGATAAAGGATAGCGGCATTTCTAGTTCTTTGAATAATTCGTACTGTTCATTTTCCCTTAATTCATCTTCGAGTTTATCTCTTAACTCAGACATAGCAAGGCTTTTTCGAACCAGATGTTCGGCAAGCTTTTCATTTTCAGGAACCTTCCGCTTCGCCCCTTTTCCATAAAAGGAGTCATCTGATTGAACTGTATGAATTGGATATCTTTTTGCAATCGCGGCTAAGTCTTCAATATTTTCCGATGGGTTAACCAAATAAGCGGCCATTAGAATATCAAATTCTATTCCTGTTAAATGAATACCGTATCTTCGCAAAGAAACCTCAGAACGTTTGGCATCATATACAATTTTCTTTTTCTGCTCATCTTCTGCCCACTTTTTAAAGACGTCTGATTTTAATGCCATCTCTGTCGGCAAATAATAATGACCTGTTTCATTGACAATTGAAAAACCAATAATATCAGCAAAATGATAATTATCATCAAGCATTTCAACATAGAAATAATTGTGTTCAGCTAAGAGATCATCCGTAATTTTTTCTGGAATTACGTAATCAATATCCTCAAGGACTTGTTCTACTGTTTCAATGGGTTCATCTCCTAGCTTTTCTAGTAGGGAGTTAAAGCCTAATTCTTTAAACAAGCTGAATAGTTTTTCTCTCGTATAGCCTTCATAAGCTATTCTTTCTAAGTCGACTTCCACCGGCGCTTGCCGTTCAATCGTCGCCAGTTCTTTACTCATGATAGCTTGTTCCTTAAATTCAGCTAATTTTTCCTTCAACTTGTTCCCGCTTACCTGATCAATGGAGTCTAATAAGTTTTCCAGGGTGGAGAATTCTTTAAGAAGCTTAATGGCGGTCTTTTCACCTACCCCTGGTACCCCAGGGATATTATCAGAGGCATCTCCCATTAACCCTTTCATATCAATGATTTGCTCCGGAATCAGGCCGTACTTTTCAGCGACATGCTCAGGTGTATACTCCTCAATATCGGTTATTCCCTTTCTTGTTATGCCAACAGTGGTGATAGGAGAGGATAGCTGCGTTAAATCTTTATCTCCAGAGATGACTTTTACCTCATAACCATTCTTTTCAGCCGTCAGCGAAAGCGTACCAATTATATCGTCAGCTTCGTAATTTTCTAGCTCATATCTTGATATCCCATAAGCATCCAACAGGTCTCGAATGAACGGGAACTGCTCTGACAGCTCAGGCGGTGTCTTTTGCCGGCCGCCTTTATACTCGCCAAAGGTTTTATGCCGAAACGTGGTTTTCCCTGCATCAAATGCAACTAGCATATGGGTCGGCTTTTCATCCTCCAATATTTTCATTAACATCATGGTAAAACCATAAACGGCATTTGTATGTATTCCTTTGTCATTATTAAGTAAAGGGAGAGCAAAAAAGGCGCGATAAGCAATACTGTTCCCATCTATCAGAACAAGCTTTTTCTTTTCCATTACCTTTCACCATCTTTCAAATTCATTTCTTTTGGCAGTTCAATGATAAATTCACTGCCTTCACCCAATTTACTCTTCACACTTATGCTCCCTTGATGGGCTTCTATTAGGTGTTTCACAATAGCTAAGCCGAGGCCTGTTCCACCAGAGTTCCGGCTTCTCGCTCGGTCAACACGGTAAAACCGTTCAAATATCCGGGGAATATCTTCTTTACTAATACCCACTCCCGTATCTTTGATAGAAATGCGTACCATTTCATCACTGTCAAGCAGGTATATACTCACCTTCCCATTAACCGGCGTATACGTAATAGCATTGTTGATAAGATTGATAAACACTTGCTTTAAGCGATCGAAATCCCCTTTTATATAGGCATGATTCTGTTTAGATTGAAACTCGAGCTGAATGTTCTTCGTATCTGCTTTCCCATCCAAAAGTTTTAGAACATCTTGAAGGATGGAATATAAATTAATCATTTGAATATTTAATTGAAAGCCTTGCTGTTCAATTTTTGAAAGGTCCAATAGATCTTGAATTAGAGTCTGCAGACGGTCGCTTTCTTTTAAGATGATTGAGAGAAACGATTGAAGCGTTTCTTTGTTATTCATCGCACCATCTAGGAGAGTTTCTGTAAATCCCTTTATCGAGGTGACTGGTGTTTTTAATTCATGAGAAACATTGGCGACAAAATCCTTGCGCATTTGTTCAAGTTTCTTGATTTCGGAAATATCGTGGAATACAAGCAAAACTCCCTTCCAGACATTATTAGCACCGATAATTGGAACACCATAAACGATAAAATACTTCCTTTCGATCTGTAAAGGTAAATGTAATTGTTTACTTACCTTTTGTTCCGTACGAAATACCTCCGCAATAAGCTGACAAATCTCCTCATAATCAACTACTTCATAATATTGTTTATTTAGATATTCACTTGGATTAATATGAAAAATGTCAATAAAGCCCTTGTTGACTAAATTAATATACCCTCTGCTGTCTATAAGGATTAATCCAGCTCCCATATTTTCAATCAAAGCGCTCAGGCGGTCCTGCTGAATATCTCGAACTTTGGTGAGTTCCTGAAGATTCTCTGCCAGCATGTTTATCGAAGAACCTAATATTCCCGTATCATCTAACCGGCTTACTTTTGTACGAGCACGATAGTTCCCGTGCGCAAGCTCGATTGCCACTTCGGTTGCTGCTTTAATTGGTTTTGTGTATCTAGTAGTAATCTTGAAAACAAGAAGCAGCGTGACAATGACTGCTGTCCCAAAGCCAGCAGATAATACCCACCAGATTTCCACCTTAATCTTGTTATTCAGGGCATCTAAAAAGTTGTATTTAAAGAACTGTCCAAGCAATATTCCTAATCCTATTAATACAACCACGATTAAACTGATTAGTGCAACAAAAGCCCTCGATCGGAATTTAATCATTCTTCTTTCGGCTCCTCCAGTTTATAGCCTAAGCCGCGCATTGTTTTTATATAATCAGGCTTCTTTGTATCTTTTTCAATCTTTTCGCGAAGGTGTGAAATGTGAACATCAACAATCCTAGTATCGCCTGCAAAGTCATAATTCCAAACAGAACTGAGCAATTGATCCCTAGTTAATACACGCCCCTTATTTCGTCCAAGATAAAGGAGCAATTCAAATTCCTTTAATGTTAATTCCAATTGCTTTTCTTTGAAAAAAGCTTCATATTTCCCTGGGAAAATGGTTAATTTCCCAATTTGGATTTGCTCTTCTGTTTCATCATTTTCTGGGGCTGCTTCGGTCTGCATTTGGGTTCTTCTTAAAATAGCCTTGACCCGGGCGATGACCTCTCTCGGACTAAAAGGCTTAACCATATAATCATCTGCACCAAGCTCGAGTCCTATAATTTTATCTAGCTCATCGTCTTTTGCCGTTAACATCAGGATTGGGGTCATAATATTTTGTTGACGCAGTTGTTTACAAACATCCATTCCATCTAATCTTGGCAGCATTAGATCTAATACTATAATATCAGGTGACTCCGATTCGGCTAATTGTTTCCCTTCTGCTCCATCCATTGCGGTTACAACCTCAAATCCTGCCTGCTCTAAATTATATTGAAGTAAGGTCACGATTGATTGTTCATCATCGACAACTAGTACTTTATTCTTCATACAATAACCCCCATTTTACTAGATACCCTCATTATATCTATAAGGAATAAGGATTATCTAGTTTTATAGGCTGAACTCAATATTTGTTAAATAAGACCGCTTTCATGTAAAAAAATTTACAAAGAATTCACAATTCTCGCTAGTTTCGCGATTTTTGTTTTATACAATAGTATTTGTAAAAGAAAAGATGTCTAATATGAAAAAAAATTCGGAGACCCCATTGAGATCTCCGAAACAACTATCATTAAACTAAAACTTGCATTACATTACGGACAGATTCTACTGATTTATCCAATGCCGCCTTCTCTTCAGCAGTTAGTTCTAGTTCAATTACCTTTTCAATACCGTTTGCACCAAGGATAGTTGGTACGCCAAGATAAATTCCGTCATAGCCGAATTCGCCTTCAAGGTAGGCAATGGATGGTAATATACGGCGTTGGTCTTTAAGAATAGCTTCACACATTTCAACTAAAGAAGCAGCTGGTGCGTAGTAAGCACTTCCATTACCAAGAAGGTTAACAATTTCGCCGCCGCCTTTTCTAGTACGCTCTACAATTGAATCTAAACGATCTTTAGGAACCAATGTTTCTAATGGAATTCCGCCAGCATAGGAGTAGCGCACAAGTGGAACCATATCGTCACCATGGCCGCCAAGAACGAAACCTGTAACATCTTTTACAGACACATTTAATTCTTGAGCAACAAATGTACGGAACCTAGCAGTGTCAAGAACACCAGATTGACCAATTACACGATTTTTTGGGAAACCAGACTCCTTAAATACCGTGTAAGTCATTGCGTCCACTGGGTTAGTTAAAACAACAATGGTGCAGTTTGGAGAATATTTAACGATTTCTTGTGTAACACTTTTCATCACTTTTTGGTTTGTTTGCACTAAATCATCACGGCTCATGCCTGGCTTACGTGCAATACCAGCTGTAATCACAACAATATCAGAATCACGTGTGTCCTCATAGTTAGATGTACCGGTAATGTTAGCATCAAAGCCTTGAACAGGACTGGCTTCAAGCATATCTAATGCTTTACCTTTTGTAGGGTTTTCCATGGGAGCAATATCAACTAGAACAACATCTCCAAGTTCCTTTTGAGCAAGTAAAAACGCAGTTGTAGCACCTGTAAAACCGCCGCCGATTACAGAAATCTTTTTACGTTTTAATGACATTTTAAGCTCTCCCCTTTGAAACGTATTGTTTTTTAAACCTTACATATGCAGGCAGGGGCTGTTGTAACAACAGCCCCTGTTCCTGATCAAGCATTTAGAGAACAAGGTCCGTTAAGAAATACATGTGCTTATCGCCAGTGTGATTATTCCATGTTCTTAATAAGTTCGTCACCGAACTCAGATGTTCTCACTTCAGTTGCACCTTCCATCAAACGAGCAAAATCATAGGTTACAACTTTAGATGCAATTGTTTTTTCTACTGAATTAATAACCATAGTTGCTGCCTCATTCCAACCTAAGTGCTCAAGTAATAGCACACCTGATAAAATAACTGAAGACGGATTTACTTTATCTAGGCCAGCGTATTTAGGTGCAGTACCATGTGTTGCTTCAAAAATTGCGTGTCCAGTTTCATAGTTGATGTTAGCTCCAGGAGCAATACCAATTCCACCAACTTGAGCTGCTAGTGCGTCAGAAATATAGTCACCGTTTAGGTTTAACGTTGCAACAACATCAAACTCACGAGGACGAGTAAGGATTTGTTGTAAGAAAATATCGGCAATCGCATCTTTTACGATGATTTTACCAGCAGCTTCAGCATCAGCTTGTGCTTTGTTCGCAGCATCTGTACCTTGTTCTGCTTTAATGCGGTCATATTGCGCCCAAGTGAACACCTTATCACCGAATTCTTTTTCTGCAAGTGCATAGCCCCAGTTTTTAAATGCTCCCTCAGTGAATTTCATGATATTCCCTTTGTGCACAAGTGTAACAGACTTACGGCCTTCTTTAATGGCATAGTTAATTGCCGCACGAACTAGACGGTTAGTTCCTTCTTCAGAAACTGGCTTAATGCCAATACCAGAAGTTTCAGGGAATCTAATTTTGTTAACACCTAATTCATTTTGTAAGAAGTTGATAACCTTCTTTGCAGCTTCAGATCCTTTTTCATACTCGATACCAGCATAGATATCTTCGGTATTTTCACGGAAGATTACCATATCAGTATCCTCTGGACGCTTAACTGGGGAAGGAACACCTTCAAACCATCTTACTGGACGTAAGCATACAAATAAATCTAACTCTTGACGCAGCGCAACGTTTAAGGAACGAATTCCTCCGCCTACAGGAGTTGTTAAAGGACCTTTGATTGCAATCAGGTACTCATTGATTACATCAAGTGTTTCTTTAGGAAGCCACTCACCAGTTTGATTAAAAGCTTTTTCTCCAGCAAGAACTTCCTTCCATACGATTTTACGCTCGCCTTTATAGGCTTTTTCTACTGCTGCATTTAGAACTCTCTCGGAAGCGGCCCAAATATCAGGTCCAATGCCGTCCCCCTCAATAAATGGAATAATAGGATTGTTTGGTACATTTAGAACTCCGTTAGTTACTGTGATTTTTTCACCTTGCATTGTGTAATTCTCCCTCCTGGTATGTATAAAGACTTTAAACTTTGTTCGTGATCTATCAAAAGACTGAATCAAAGGTTAGAGAGTTAATCCTCTAACCTTTATTAATTCAATACTATTGAATCAATTTTTTGGAAAAAAGTAAAATGTTAACCTCTTTGATTAATTGGCACATATTTTTGCATGCCAGGACCGGTATATTCCGCACGTGGACGAATTAAACGGTTATTTTCATATTGCTCTAAGATATGGGCTAACCAGCCTGATACACGGCTTACAGCAAAGATAGGTGTCATTAAATCATGATCAATTCCTAGGCTGTGATAGACAGAAGCAGAATAGAAATCCACATTTGGCGGTAATTTCTTTTCACCTGTTACAATGGCTTCAATCTGAACAGACATATCATACCAGTGTGGTGCACCAGTTAACTCAGTTAACTTCTTAGACATTTCTTTCAGATGCTTGGCACGAGGATCCCCTTTACGGTATACCCTGTGGCCAAAGCCCATGATTTTTTCTTTGTTGGCAAGCTTGCCGCGGACATATGGCTCAACGTTTTCGAGTGTGCTAATTTCAGTCAGCATTTTCATTACTGCTTCGTTTGCGCCGCCATGAAGAGGTCCTTTTAAGGCACCAATGGCAGATGTGATCCCTGAATAAACATCAGACAGTGTTGCGACACACACGCGGGCCGTAAAGGTAGATGCATTTAATTCATGATCCGCATGTAACACCAATGCTTTATTCATAGCTTCTTCCGCAATTGGCTCCGGTTCTTTACCAGTTAACATATATAAAAAGTTAGCGGCAAAGCTTAGATCTTTTCTTGGCGCCACTGGTTCAAGTCCTTTTCTAACACGAGCGAAAGTAGTTACAATGGCAGGCATTTTTGCTTGCAGACGAACAGCTTTTCGATAGTTCGCTTCATCGTCCATTAAGTCTGCTTCGTCATCGTATAAGCCTAATAATGAAACGGCTGAACGAAGGGCTGCCATTGGATGTACCTTCTCAATTGGATACATCTTAAAGTGCTGGATGACTTCTTCTGGAAGTGCTGAGCTTTCAGCAAGTTGTGTTTTTAACTCTGCTAATTCTTCTGCATTTGGTAAACGACGGTGCCATAATAAATAAATTACCTCTTCAAAACTAGCATTTACTGCTAAGTCATCAATGTCATAGCCAACATATGTCAGTGTGTCATCAATAATAGAGCTTATCGAAGATGTTGTTGCCACTACCCCTTCAAGACCGCGTGTTACTGTCATAGCTAAATCTCTCCTCACATTCTAAATTTCCCCATCTTTCTAAAAAAACCATCTGCTGACCTAAACCTTCACAAAGAATAAAGCCAGCTCATAATTACAATTATGCCTATTAAGACAGTTATATTTTCCTTAAGGCAAAAATACTTATACAACTGAAAGCAATGAACAGGTTTCAGTTGAGTTAAAAGCTTGAAATATATGGTGTTTGACTTAATCAAATGACGCCTGAATTTTTTCTTGCCTGCTATTGACTGAGCGATTGCTCGGAATCAATCCAAGAATGTGTTTCTAACAATCATTTAAAAATAATTTTACACATTTGTATATAGTTTATGTAAATAAGGATACGCTTACAAGCTTATTATAAACAATTATCAGATTTTTGTGAATGAAAAGACACCGAAAAAAACAAAAAAAATATTATTCCACAAAAAATCTAGCTGAAATATCCAAATATTTTCATGGCAGTGTAGGCAATACCTGCACCAATCAGAGGGCCTACTGCTACACCTTTAAAGATAGAAACAGACAGAATCGTCCCTAGTACTAATGCGGTTGTAATCTGAGGGTCATCGGCCAAAAGTTTGACGCCCCCCTTAGCAAGTAGTGCCACTAACATCCCAGAAACAAGAGCAATCCAAGCATATGGTGACTTAAAAGAAGAAGTTAAATCTTTAAAACCGATATCCCCGCTGGCAATTGGGGCCAAAACAGCAATCGTAATCAGCGTGACACCCCAGTTAATTCCCTTTGACTGAATAAAGGAAAATGATTTCGACTCTATCCCACCCACTTTTAATAATAATAAGACAGCTATAGCAATCATCAAAGAACTATTTTTCGCAATGAACCCGATTACGAGTAAAAGAAGGAGGAATAATAGTGACTCGCTGAGCATTTTCTCACCAATCCTTTCCAAATTATCGTACCATACTATTTATTGACAGTTTGATATAACGTTTTTCATTTTTTCTATTTATATCTAATGAAACTTTTTCTCAGGTAGTTCGTAATATTTTTAGAGAATATATATTCTGGAAAATTATGCAGTTTCAATCATAAAATGGTAAACTGAAATTACTATTCATCCTTTAGGAGGGCTGCTTTTGGAGCTTAAATATATATACCGGACCATACGATTTTTGCTCGTAATCGGCGGTGTGTGTTTAGCGTTGTACCTTTTTTATTTTTTGTCAAAAGTCACTTATCCATTTTTAATAGGTCTTATCATTGCCTTTTTGATTAACCCCTTAGTCGACCTCCTTGAGAAAAAGGCAAAGATGCCCCGGGTTCTAGCCGTCCTGCTATCCCTAATTGTCATATTTGCTTTTTGTGCAGGACTAATTACGCTTTTAATCGCAGAGATTGTCTCTGGAGCTGCCTACTTGGCTGCAGTGGTTCCTGAACATCTAGATACCCTGATTAATTATCTTGAGGATTATTTTACAGCCCAAATTATTCCCTTATACAACCAATTAACAAGTGTATTCAATAAACTGGAAGCAGGCCAGCAGGACACGATTATTGGTAATATCCAAAATGTAGGGGCAAAAATCGGCTCTACAGTTGGGACATTTATTAAAAATCTATTCGGAAATATTCCTAATATCCTTTCTTGGTTTCCCAACGCTGCTACTGTCCTGATTTTCTCTCTATTAGCAACCTTTTTTATCAGTAAAGATTGGTATCACTTGACAGCAATGGGCGGCAGAATATTGCCGCAAAAAGCAAAAACAAGTGGTAAAACCGTCTTTGTAGACTTAAAGAAGGCGTTATTCGGTTTTATTAAAGCACAACTAACCCTTATTTCAATCACAACGGTCATTATCTTAATCGGCTTGCTAATCCTAAGAGTAGATTATGCGATCACGATTGCGTTAGCAACAGGTATTGTTGATATTATCCCCTACTTAGGAACAGGTATTGTCTTTGTACCATGGATCATTTATTCCTCCATAAGCGGTGATATGGGGCTGGCGATTGGTTTAGGTGTTCTTTATATTATCGTCCTCGTACAACGTCAAATCATGGAGCCAAAAATCCTCTCATCTAGTATCGGCTTGGATCCATTAGCTACCCTTATCGCCTTATTTGTCGGCTTTAAACTAATCGGATTTTTAGGCCTAATCGTTGGTCCAGTGACCCTTGTAATCATTAGTACACTTTATCGCGCAAACGTTTTTCATGATGTCTGGTCCTATATTAAAGGGAAAGAAATTTAACTGTCTGCGAATTTAAAGGAAATTATAAAAAACGTCAGCTCCAAAAGGATGCTGACGTTTTTTGGCTTTAATCACTTATTTTTTTCCTCGTTTATTTGAACATTCGACATTAAAGGACACTTGCGTGGCCGTTGTAGACAATACCTCTTGCTGCATCAACTGTAATTTCTTGTCCATCTCTAAATAACTCTAGAGCACGTTCTACTCCAACAATAACAGGAATGCTTAAGTTAAGACCAACTACTGCTGCATGGCTGGTTAACCCACCTTCTGTAGTAATTACAGCAGCACACTTTTCAAGAGCAGGCATCATATCACGGTCAGTTCCGAGTGTAACGAGAATGGATCCAGTCTTCACTTTATCCAATGCTTCCTTTGCATCATGCGCAACCACAACTTTACCAAAAGCCGAACGACGTCCAATTCCTTGGGCCTTGATAATGATGTCCCCAACCACATGAATCTTCATTAAGTTGGTTGTGCCTGCTTCCCCAACTGGTACGCCAGCAGTAATGACAACTAAATCACCATGTTTAACAATACCACTTTCTAGACTTGATTCAACTGCTGTATCTAACATTTCATCCGTAGTCGTTGAAGTTCTGCCAAGTTGTGGATAAACACCCCAAACTAGCTGTAAACGACGAACAGTTGTTTCATTTGCAGTCACGGCAACAATCGCTGCTTTTGGACGATATTTAGAAATCATTCTGGCAGTATGGCCACTCTCGGTTGGTGTAATAATTGATCTAACCTCAAGATTTAATGCGGTATGGGCTACAGATTGACCAATCGCATCCGTAAGATTGTGCTCAGTGTCCTTGCTGCGGCTTGATAAGATTTCTTTATGATCCAAGGCTTGTTCTGCTCTTGAAGCAATGTTATGCATCGTTTGTACAGCTTCTACAGGGTACTGTCCTGCAGCTGTTTCACCAGATAGCATAATTGCATCCGTACCATCAAAAATGGCATTGGCAACGTCACTAGCTTCCGCACGAGTTGGTCTAGGGTTGCGCTGCATAGAATCAAGCATTTGCGTTGCTGTAATAACTGGTTTTGCTAGTGCATTACACTTTTTAATTAACATTTTTTGCACAAGAGGCACTTCTTCAGCGGGAATTTCTACACCAAGGTCTCCACGGGCAACCATTAAACCATCTGATATTTCAAGAATTTCATCAATGTTATCTACGCCTTCTTGATTCTCAATTTTTGGTATAATTTGAATATGTGCAGCATTATTATCTTCCAAGAGTTGACGTATTTCTAATACATCTTTTGCACGGCGTACGAACGATGCAGCGATAAAATCGATTCCCTGCTCAATTCCAAATAGGATGTCATTTGTATCCTTTTCCGTAATCCCTGGCAAATTAACCGACACACCTGGAACGTTAACACCTTTTTTATTCTTTAATGTACCGCTGTTTAATATTTTTGTATGAATTTCTTTTTCAGCTTGATTGATTTCAATAACTTCAAGACCGATTAATCCATCGTCTAAAAGAATTTTAGAACCTACATGTACATCTTCAATTAATCCAGGGTATGTAACAGAAAATTTCTCAGTAGTTCCTTCTACTTCTATCATGGATACAATAATATTTTTGCCTGCTTCAAGCTCAATTGCCCCGTTTTGCATGTTATTTGTCCGAATTTCAGGTCCTTTAGTATCGAGCAATATAGCTACGGTCTTTCCAGTTTGCTTCGCAGCTTCACGGATATTTTTGATTCTTGCCCCATGCTCTTCAAAATCGCCATGAGAAAAGTTTAAACGGGCAACATTCATACCCGAATTAATTAATTGAGTTAATTTTTCAACTGATTCGCTTGCCGGTCCAATCGTACAAACAATTTTTGTTTTTCGTTGCATGCTTTTTTCCTCCTATTTTAGAAAAGACAAACTCTAATTCCTATATTGATAATTCCTTAGATAACCTAAATAATTCAAGGTCAAGCGTATGTTTTTTCTCTAAGGCTTCAATAATATCGTAGTCAACAAGCTTATTATTTTCAATTCCTACGGCACGTCCGCCTTTTCCATCAATTAGTAATTCAACTGCACGTGCTCCAAGCCTGCTGGCAAGGACCCTGTCTGCTACGGTCGGTGAACCGCCGCGCTGGATATGCCCCAATACCGATACTCTTGTATCAAATGTTGTGGTCTCTTTAAGCTGGCGGGCAAATTCATAGCCACTGCAAACTCCTTCAGCCACGACAATAATACTGTGTTTTTTACCGCGTTCATGACCACTGCGCAGCCTTTCAGCCACTTCTTTCATGTCATAATTTTCTTCTGGGATCAAAATGGTTTCCGCACCGCCTGCAAGTCCAGCCCACAGTGCTATATCTCCAGCATTACGTCCCATTACTTCAATAACAAATGTTCTTTCATGGGATGTTGCCGTATCACGAATTTTGTCAATTGCATTAATTACAGTATTGAGAGCAGTATCAAAGCCAATGGTCAATTCTGTTCCTGGAATATCATTGTCGATCGTTCCAGGTACACCAACACAGGGATACCCTTGCTGGGTTAAGGCTCTTGCGCCACGGTAGGAACCGTCACCCCCGATTACAACAAGTCCTTCAATTCCATGGGCACGAAGCTGCTCAATTCCTTGTTGCTGCACTTCTTTATTTGCAAATTCCGGCAGGCGGGCAGACTGAAGCATCGTACCTCCACGGTGAATGATGTCACCAACAGAACCAAGCTCTAGTTTTTTTATATTCCCGCTAACTAATCCTGCGTAGCCTCCGTAAATACCATAAACTTCTACATTATGAAAGATTGCCTTACGAACTACCGCACGTATGGCAGGATTCATCCCTGGAGAATCTCCCCCACTTGTAAGAACACCTATTTTTTTCATGTTTATCACCTCAATAATCAATTTGAACGTATGTACATTTTGTTAGTAAATAAATGAATTTAAGCCACACTTCATAGTACTTTATTATTATTAACATAAAGCTCTCGAATATTTATAAAATAACACGAAGAAAACGTGTTAACAACCGATTCATATTAGTAATTATAATAGACGGAATAGTTAGTAAACTGGTAGCGTTTTATTTTAATTTGGAACCGTTATCATTAACAGTTTTATGGATTTTCAGTGAAAAAATTGTGAACTTAAAAAGAAGGCTGTTTTAATCTTGGATGTTGATTTCCGCTCCAGGCGCTCAGCAAACCCGCGGGCG
>NZ_JBALPZ010000092.1:0-8703 GCF_036965645.1 Neobacillus drentensis | reverse complement strand
TATCCGATCCAATCAACATTGTCTCAAAATCAACAGTAACCTTTAACATAGCCAAAAAGAAAAAATTCGTGCCCGTTAAGAGCACGATTTCTTAATTTACACTAATGTAATCTTTCGCAACAGTGTATTCACCAATGGTTCTAAACCGATTATAACGATCTGTTATTAGTTCTTCTTCAGATAGTTTTAATAGGTCTCCTAGTGATGCTTTCAGTACGTTTTCTATTTCCTCTGCCTGCTTTTTAACGTCCTTTTGTGCTCCACCTTTAATCTCTGGAATAATATCATCAATAATCCCCAGTTCTTTCAGGTCAGGAGCGGTAATTCTCATTGTTTCAGCAGCATTTTTAGCAAGGGATGCATCCTTCCATAAAATAGCGGCTGCTCCTTCAGGAGAAATTACGGAGTATGTTGAATTCTCGAGCATATATATCCGGTTGCCAACGCCAAGCGCCAAAGCACCACCGCTGCCGCCTTCCCCAATCACAATGCAAATAACCGGAACTCGAAGCCCCGCCATTTCAAATAGATTGCGGGCAATGGCCTCACTTTGACCACGTTCTTCAGCCGCTTTTCCTGGATAAGCTCCCTTTGTGTCAATAAAGCAAATAATCGGGCGATTGAATTTATCAGCCTGTTTCATTAATCGCAGTGCTTTTCGATAGCCTTCTGGATGGGGCATACCAAAATTTCTGCGAATATTTTCTTTCGTATCTTTTCCCCGTTGATGTCCAATCACCGTTACAGGTAATCCTTTAAACCTGGCAACACCGCCAACAATAGCCTCATCATCGGCAAAGGTACGGTCACCATGGCATTCAAAAAACCCTTCAAAAAGATAAGAAATATAATCAAGTGTTGTCGGCCTGTTGGCAAGACGAGCGATTTGAACTCTGTCCCACGGTTTAATATTTTCATATATATCCTGCTCTAATTTTACAAGCCGGGCCTCTAACTTTTGTATTTCTGAGCTTAAATCAACATCCGCTGTTTTCGTGAACTCTTTTATTTCA
This sequence comes from Neobacillus drentensis, assembly GCF_036965645.1. Classification (GTDB taxonomy): domain Bacteria; phylum Bacillota; class Bacilli; order Bacillales; family Cytobacillaceae; genus Neobacillus; species Neobacillus drentensis_D. Next base: position 7,690 of record NZ_JBALPZ010000092.1, on the reverse strand, counting down.
GCAATTTTCTTTCTTAACTCCACAATTGGGCGTTCGAATTCTAATTCTCCTACCATTCGAGTTCACCTCCTGGCTGATGAATTTCTAATATGTTGGTAATTTGTTCAACCATTTCGAGACGCGGAAGAATCGCATCAAGCTGACCATGTTTTAAGAGAAATTCTGCTGTTTGGAAGTCCTCCGGCAATTCCTCACGAATCGATTGTTCAATCACTCTTCGTCCCGCGAAGGCAATTAATGCTCCCGGTTCGGCAAAGTTATAATCCCCCAAGGAGGCAAAACTTGCAGAGACTCCACCAGTTGTGGGGTGTGTCATAATCGAAATAATGAGGCCGCCATTATTACTAAATTTCTTTAAGGCAACACTTGTTTTCGCCATCTGCATCAAACTCAGGGCACCTTCTTGCATTCTCGCGCCGCCTGATGCAGTAAAGATAATAAATGGCACCGACAGTTCATCAGCTTTTTCAACTGCTCGAGTTATCTTTTCACCGACAACGGAACCCATACTTCCCATACGGAAAGAGGCATCCATAATGGCCAGGACAATCTTATGACCGTTAACGGACCCCATGCCAGTTACAACGGCTTCGTTTAGGTTGCTTTTTTGCCGGTCTTTTTCAAGCTTTTCCAAATAGCCTGGAAAATTAAGAGGATTCATTGAAACTATTTCCTCATTTAATTCTTCAAAACTTCCTTCGTCAATAAAACTATCGATGCGTTCTTTTGCCGTCATTTGGAAATGAAAGCCGCAATGCAAGCATACCTTTGCGTTTTTCACCAATTCTTTTGTATACATAATTTTCTTACATGAAGGACACTTAGACATAATTCCTTCCGGCACGTCGTTCTTTGCCGTTTCCGGAATGGTTGCATATTTTTTCTTTTTTGGTTGATTTTTTGTAAAAAGATCTTTAAGCGCCAAATTAAAACCTCCCTTGTGTAACGCGACCTGCCAATGGCAAGATTCTCCAATTATTGCTATTATAGAAGTCTTTCTATCCTGCCTTCACTTCATACCTGTTGAATTCCAACATGGTCAGACCAGTATTAGACTAAAAAATAGCCTCCCTAACAGGCTTGTATACCCTTCACTATAAAATAAACATAGTTCAAAATCTGTTAGTATTTGTCGGTAGAGTTTGACAAATTCCGAAGTTTTTTATACGCAGATAGTGTTTTTTCAAGATTTTTTTCGCCTAAAGCGTTTAATAACATTAAATAATATTCCCGTTTGTGGGTTAGATGATTTTCTTCTAGTGAATGATAATACTCTTTTAGTATGGACCATAATCGCAAAAGCAAGTGGTTATCGGACAGCTCCACTATTCTCTGAAAAAATTCATCATCAGAGAAATGTTCTGTTATTTCCACCCAATTCTTTATCAGGGTTATTTCCTGATTATCCGCTTTTTGAAGTGCTAAAAGCAAGCAATCCATTTCAATATAGCTTTTGGTTTCAAACACATCTCGTTTTGCCTTTTGATCCTGCAAAATAAATGTACTTAATAGCTGGACAAGCTGATGACCGCGAAAATCTCTTATATAGGTTCCCTCGCCTCTTCTTGTCTCAATCAAACCAAGTAATTCTAATGCTCTTAGTGCTTCGCGAACTGAAGAGCGCCCGAAATTCAGGCGCTCCGATAATTCACGTTCAGATGGGATTTTATCACCGGTCTTGAGACCGTCAACCGTAATCATTTCTCTTAATTGCTTCACAATCTCTAAATAAACTTTGGAATTCGTCACTTACGAAATCACTCACTTTTACCAATGATTGCGAGCCTATGTGTTCTTTCCTTAATTTCCTCTGGGTCAACTTTAAGACGTGCTACACCTGTTTCCATTGCGGCCTTGGCAACAGCAGCAGCTACATTCGGTGCCACTCTTGGGTCAAAAGGTGCTGGGATGACATAGTCTGCATGCAGTTCTTCCTCGCTAATTAATCCGGCGATTGCCTCTACTGCTGCCACTTTCATCTTTTCATTTATATGTGTCGCACGCACATCAAGGGCTCCACGGAAAATCCCCGGGAATGCCAGGACATTGTTTACTTGGTTCGGAAAGTCAGATCGACCGGTTCCGACGACACTTGCCCCTGCTGCTTTAGCATCTTCCGGCATGATCTCTGGGTCTGGATTCGCCATAGCAAAAATAATCGAGTCTGAATTCATAGAAGCTACCATTTCCTTGGTTAGTGCCCCTGCAACCGATACTCCGATAAATACATCAGCACCTTTAATCACATCGGCAAGACTTCCTTGTTGATTATCTCGATTCGTGAATTTCGCCACTTCTGCTTTGACTGAATTCATTCCTTGCGGGCGTCCTTCATAGATCGCACCTTTTGTATCACACATGATGATATCTCTGACTCCGTAGTTATACAACAACTTAATAATAGCAATCCCGGCAGCACCTGCTCCACTTGCAACTACCTTGATTTCCGTCATTTTCTTTCCAATCAGTTTTAGGGCATTGACTAGTCCTGCTACAGTAACAATGGCTGTCCCATGCTGGTCGTCATGAAAAATAGGAATATTAGCTTCCCTTTTCAATCTTTCCTCAATCACAAAACAGTTAGGAGCTGCAATATCCTCGAGATTCACTCCTCCAAAGGTTGGCTCTAACAGCTTAACCGTTTCAACAATTTTATCCACATCTGTTGTGTTTAAACAAATTGGAAAGGCATCCACACCTGCAAAGCTCTTGAAAAGAACCGCTTTTCCTTCCATAACTGGAAGTGCTGCTTCTGGACCAATATTGCCAAGTCCCAAAACTGCTGTACCGTCAGAAACAACGGCCACCATATTTCCTTTCATGGTATAATCATAAACAGTTTCTGGTTTTTCATAGATGTCTTTACATGGCTCCGCCACACCAGGTGAATAGGCTAAACTTAAATCATGAGCATTTCGAACTTGAACCTTTGATTTTGACTCTAATTTCCCCTTATGAATTCGATGCATATGCAATGCTTCTTCACGTAAAGTCAAGAACTGTCACCCCTAAAAGAATATATATATATAAATATTAATACCCGATAACTAATTGCCCGCTTTAGTGGTCAGACCACACTTGTCTCTTTATCACTATAACATATCTAGGAAAGTTGTAAAGAATTATTCCTTTAAGACCACGTTTTTTGACCCTAAAATATCACTAAGTTTTTGTAGTACATACGGTTCAGGTTTCACCCTATACTCGTCACCTAATCTAATCGTTTTTCGTTCAACTTCATAGTGAAGCACTACTGGGGTGGTTCCTTTATTTTCTTTTAAAAGCTGATTTATTTTTTGAAGGGACGTTTCATCCCTTCCTGCAGATACTTTTAAATATAAAACAGCCTGCTGCCTCGAATTGGTACTAAGCCACTGCTCCATTTCAAACACCTGCTGGATAATAAATTGCAGTATGTTCTCTCTCTCTTCCACCTTCCCCACCAGAAGCACAAAGCATCCTTGTTTAAGCAATACCTGATACCTTTTATACACATTAGGAAAAGCTACGGCCTCCATTTCACCGCTCGAATCACTTATTGTTAAAAAGGACATCGAGTCTCCCTTTTTTGTACGAATTGCTTTCATGGTTGATATATAGACACCGGAAACCGCACTTCTCATTTCCGGGCTTAATTGGTAGAGCAGCAAGGCACCGCTGTCTTTCAGTCTTTTCTCATAAATGGATATGGGATGGTCTGATAAGTAAAAACCAAGTGCCTCTTTCTCAAAGTTCAATTTATTTTCAAGGCTAATGGGGTCCACATGGACGTATTTAGGCTTTGGTATCATGTCATCCTCGAACAAGGCAAATTGGTCTGCGTCATCCGGTTTAAAGATTTGAGCATGCTCAATAGCCACGTCTAAACTGGCTAAAAGAACAGCACGATCTTCACCAAACTCATCAAAAGCACCGGAATGAACCAGGAATTCAAGCGTTTTTCGGTTAACTGCTTTAGCAGAAACTCTGATACAAAAATCAAATAAATCATCAAATCTCTTTCGTTTCCTTGCCTGAAATATCTCTTTCAAGGCCGCTGCGCCAACATTTTTAATAGCCGCCAGGCTATATCGAATGCCGCTTTTTTCAACCTGAAAAGAGTATTTGCTATGATTAATGGAAGGGGGGAGGACCATAATCTCCTTTTGCCTTGTTTCCATGATATATTGAGCAATTTTTGTATCGTTCCCAATAGCTGAAGTAAGGAGCCCAGCCATAAAATGTACGGGAAAATTTGCTTTTAAAAATGCCAGCTGATAGGCAATCATACTATAAGCGACTGCATGGCTTCTATTAAACCCATAGTTTGCAAACCGGACAATGAGATCATATATTTCATTCGCCAGCTCTTCCGAGTATCCTTTTTTTATGGCTCCTTGAACAAAGTGATAGCGCTCCTTGTCCAACACTTCTTTTTGTTTTTTTCCAACTGCCCTCCGCAAAAGATCTGCTTCACCGAGTGAAAAACCAGCCATTATGGAGGCAATCTGCATGATTTGCTCTTGGTACACAATTACCCCATAAGTATTCTCTAAAATGGGCTCAAGATCGGGGTGTGGATATTCAACAGCCGCCCTGCCATGTTTCCGGTCAATAAAGAGTGGAATGTTTTCCATTGGGCCCGGCCGATATAAGGCATTTACTGCTACGATATCCTCAAATCGAGACGGCTTTAAACGAATGAGCACCTTCCTCATTCCCTCGGATTCAAGTTGAAAGATCCCTGTGGTTTCCCCTCGAGCGAGTAGTTCAAAGGTGTTGGTGTCTGCCAGCGGCACCTGACTAATATCAATTTTCCTTCCTGTATCACGATAAATAGAAGATAGAATGGTTTCAATCAGCGAAAGGTTCCTAAGTCCAAGAAAATCCATTTTTAGTAAGCCAATCTCCTCGAGGTGTTCCATTGAGTATTGGGTTAAATGAACATTTCCCGACCCTCGTTGAATTGGGATTAATTCCACCAGAGGCTTCTCACTAAGGACAACGCCGGCAGCATGTGTGGAAGTATGGCGCGGCAGCCCTTCAAGCTTTCGAGCTGTGTCAAAAAGCCTTTTATTTAGCGGCGTTTCCTTTACAAACCTTCTTAATGGTTCTGATTCTTTATAGGCGGCTTCCAAATCAATCCCTAGGCGGGAAGGAACCAATCTTGATAGATACTCCAATTCTTTTGTATTTAACCCAAAAGCTCTGCCTACATCCCTTAATGCCGCCTTTGCTGCAAGTGTACCAAATGTAACAATTTGGGCCACATGCATTTCCCCATATTTTTTAGCAACATAATTAATTACTTCGTCCCGCCGGTGATCAGGAAAGTCGATATCAATATCGGGCATTGAGATTCGTTCCGGATTTAAAAAGCGCTCAAATAATAGATTATGCTCAAGCGGATCCACATCTGTAATATACAGAACATAAGCAACGAGCGAACCTGCTGCCGAGCCCCTTCCAGGTCCAGTTAAGATATGATGATCACGCGCATATCTCATAAAATCCCAAACAATTAAAAAGTAGTTACTAAACTTCATCCGTTTAATCACGGCGAGTTCAAAGGTCAATCTATCTAAATACTCCTTGCCTGGGTTGGGAAAACGTTCATACAATCCTTTTTGGCAAAGTTGATCCAAGTATTCCTCAGCTGGAAGCCCATTTTCGGTTGGGAATGCTGGTAAATAGGTTTTATTAAGTTCAATATCTACCATACAACGAGCGGCAATCTTCAGCGAATTTTCTAAGACTTCCGGATAGTCTGAAAAGCTATCGACCATTTCCTTGGCACTCTTCAAATAAAACTGATCGCTATCTAATTTTTCTCTATGCTCATCCTGGAGTTTATCACCATTTTTAATGGATAATAAACATTCGTGGGCGAATGTATCTTCTTTTTCTAAATATTGGACTCTGTTTGTGGCTACAAGAGGGATGTTATCTTCCCTAGCAATCGTAAGGAAATGTCTGTTTACCTTGCTTTCAGCTTCAAGCTGATGCTGTTGAACGGATAAAAAGAAATTGCCGTTTCCAAAAATGTTATTCAGTTTATGGATTAGCCTGCTTGCATACTCCACATCTCCGTTTAAAAGTGATTGTTCAATTTCACCTTCTAAACCAGGAGTAATGGCAATCAGACCCTTGGCATAATGCTTCAGCCATTTAAAGGGTATCCCATTTTTAGACTTGGTTTGGATTGCACTTGATATTTTTAATAGATTTTTAAATCCTTCTTCTGTTTCGGCTAGTAAAACAAGAGGAAAGGCAGCATTTTCAGTCGATTCACTTTCAACATCCGCCGTTAAACCAATAATCGGTTTGAGTTTGTTCTTCTTGCAGAGTTTATAAAATTCTATCGTTCCGTGCATCACATTCCGATCGGTTAAGGCAAGGGCTGTGAACCCTTTGCTGATAGCATTTTCAATTAAATTGGGTATAGATGCCGTACTCGTCAACAGACTGTAGGCACTATAAACCTGAAGGTGAATAAAAGACATAACGTCACACCGTTTCTTAAAAAAGTTTCATTAAATTAATTATAGAGCTTTAATGAAAAAAAGGAAAATATGTTCTTATTTACAGAAAAGCGGAAGCGCCTTGGTCAGGGGCGACAGGCATAAGACGAGACGACGGGAAGGCTGTTCTTTAGCCTTCTTGACGGATTGGCTTATGACCCCGAGCCCCTAGGCGCTGGAGCTAGACAACTAGAAAAGCGGAAGCGCCTTAAAAAAAGGCTAAGAGTTATATAATTGCTGAAACACATATTCCTAGACCTTTGTCCATATAAATGAATATAACAATTTATAAGGGCGGTTTGCGCATGAAAGAAATAGGTTTTTTTCCTGCTTTTATTGAGGGCTACTTTATAGCGCTAGGTGTCGTACTTGGCGGTTCCTTAATTGGAGGAATTGCTTCCTTTTTAACTGGACAACCACCACTTACGACCGTCTACCGTTTGTCCTCCGCACTAAGAATTTGGGCAATTGTTTCTGCGATTGGCGGAACATTCGATGCAGTTTACACATTTGAAAGAGGTTTATTTAACGCGGATACAAAGGATCTTTTTAAACAGCTATTACTCATTCTTTCTGCCCTAGGGGGAGCCCAAACAGGTGCGCTCATTATTAATTGGTTAACACAGGAGCATATATCGTCATGAGAGTCCCGCAATTGTACCGAAAACCCGGCTGGCAGCGATTTTTTGCTGGTACAGCCGTTGGAGGAGCGATTAGCTGGTGTATCTTTCTATATATTTACGGTGTTTGGCAGGAAGAAAATACGGAGTTAATCCGTAAACAGCAACAGGAGATTGTGGACCTAAATAAGGAAAAAATAATTTGGCAGCAAGAGTATAAGGAAATTAATCGCCGCAAAATTGAACAGCTTACGGTTCAGAAAATTAATATCAAAATCACAAACGCCGAAAAATATAAGCTGGACTCGTTGAGCGTGCTTGAAACAGAAGATTCCGTTCATGATGACATCAGTATAATGCTCGCAAAAGATATTGAAACGGTTTATAAAAGTAAAGACTTGATCAAAAAAATCATTGAAAACAAACAAGTAAAAATCAATGATAAAAGATACAAATTAAAAGTGAAAGAAATGGTGATTTATACAAACTTAACGATTTATTTAGAAATAGATTTTGAATAAGAAAAGCGGAAGCGCGTTGGTCAGCCCTGACAAGCATAAGACGAGCCGG
>NZ_JBALPZ010000091.1:60657-61762 GCF_036965645.1 Neobacillus drentensis | reverse complement strand
ACAGAGTATAAAAACAACATTATCGTTTAACAAAATTTATTTTAAAAGTTCTTTCAGCTCTTCTTCATTATCAATGGAAAATTCAGAAGTTTTATAGGATTCAATCGTTACATAGTTTAAATAGTCACTTACCCTTACAGAGAGAATTTCTTGGATCATTTCATACAGCTTCATTTCATGTTTGACCTTTTTCCACTTTTTCTTTATTAAGAATTCCCAAAGTCCTTGTTCTGATACAGAATCAATCCCCAGCAGGCGAAACTCCTCCAGCTTGCTTTTTAATGCCGGCTGTACTTGGGATCGAAAATCTTCATTTATGCGGTTATTCTCCATTCTCTCTGCCTCCCCGGAATCTCGTTTAAGAAACCGCTTTTATAAAAACCATTTAAAAAGCTTCTACAACTTGTCATGCTTTGTCCACCTCTAGGCATATAGTTAATTGTATATGAATTCTTCTTATTTGAGAAGGTGGGAACCTAAATGTCGAAGTTTTTAAAAGGGACTTTTATCCTTTTAGTTGCAGGTTTTATCACAAGAGTCCTTGGCTTTATTTATCGCATCGTACTGGCCAGAAGTATTGGCGAAGAGGGCGTCGGTTTATATATGATGGCATACCCTACGTTTATTCTTGTGGTAACGATGATTCAGTTAGGTCTTCCGGTTGCCATCTCGAAAAACATTGCAGAAGCGGAGGCAAAAGGAGATCATGCCGAAATCAAAAAAATCCTTGTCGTATCCCTGGCGATTACGGTGGGTTTATCGATAGTCTTTACACCAGCATTGATTTTACTGGCACCCATTCTATCAACCACACTCTTTACCGACCCAAGAACATACTATCCTCTGATCGCGATTGCCCCAGCACTCCCCATTATCGCAGTCGCATCTGTGCTGAGAGGATACTTTCAAGGCCGGCAAAATATGCGGCCATCAGCTATTTCACAAATACTTGAACAATTTGTCCGGATCACATTAATCGCAACAGCCACTAAAACATTCCTCCCTTACGGAGTGGAATATGCGGCGGCAGCGGCCATGGGGGCCTCCGTTTTAGGTGAACTGCTTTCTCTCGTTTACTTACTGACAACCTTTAAATTAAAAAAAC
>NZ_JBALPZ010000091.1:53946-60631 GCF_036965645.1 Neobacillus drentensis | reverse complement strand
TTAATGGAAATTGCGCTTCCGACGATGGGAAGCAGAATGATAGGATCGATATCCTGGTTTTTTGAACCGATTGTCGTTGCCCACAGTCTAGCCCTTGCAGGAGTCCTAGCTGTGAATGCTACCAAACAATATGGCGCCCTAACCGGATATGCCATGCCGTTGTTAATGCTCCCATCCTTTGTTACCTTTTCGCTGGCAACCTCCCTTGTACCTGCTATTAGTGAGGCAAATTCGAAGAATCAACACAAAATAATTGAACATCGATTACAACAGGCATTACGGTTCGTATTTTTAACAGGCGGACTTGCCGTGATTATCCTCTATGTATTAGCTGACCCGCTCATGCAGCTAATGTATGGCTCTACGAAGGGCTCCTATTTTATCCGCCTTATGGCACCGTTTATGTTGGTTTACTACTATCAAGGTCCCCTGCAGGCCGTATTACAAGCCTTAAATCTTGCGCGTGCGGCGATGATTAATAGCTTAATTGGTTCTGTAGTCAAAACAGCTGTGATTTTCTTACTTGCCTCTCAAGCTTCGTTCGGGATTACCGGAGCTGCCCTTGGAATTGTCGTTGGTTTTGTCCTAGTAACTGGACTACATTTGGCAACGGTCTTAAAGAAAGTTTCCTTTTCCTTCTATGCCATGGATTATTTAAAAGGGTTCCTGGTGATGGGGCTTTCTGGCTGGCTGGGGTATTATTTGTTTAGTCATTTCCTTTTACAGGAACATTTAATTATCCGGGTCATCACAGCGGCATTCGCAATGATCGTATCTTATATAATAATGCTTGTTCTATTCCGCCTTATTAAAAAAGAGGAACTAAAGCGGATCCCATGGTTTGGAAATTTAATTCCCTCGTAACTAAACGGTTACTAAAAAGAAGACATGCCCATGGGCGTGTCTTCTTAATCGTTATCCATTAAATCAATATAAAAATTCCCATTTTCAAAGCTGCAAAAAGAAATTTCTTTAATATCCCGGTATCCCTTTTTCTTTAATTCCTGCCGCAGCCATAGATTTGTTTTATTGATCCGTTTTAAATTTTCTTCGTCGATCTGTCCATCCATTATGAGGGGGATTGTGATATCTCCTTGTTTTGTCGGTTCTTCAGGGTTTTTTAATTTTTCAATGACAGACAAACTCCCGGAGGGCTCTAAAATAGCAAATTCTACGTCAGCAATACTTCGAATGTCCTTTTCTCTTAATTGCACCATTAAATCATCAAAATTATAGCGCTGCTTACGCATGGCCTTTTCATCAATTTTTCCTCTGTTAATAATAATAATTGGTTTCCCATCAATCAAATCACGAAACCTTTTACTCTTTAATGATATAAGTGCCATGATAATCTGAATGGCCATTAAAACTAACATGGGAAGCATCGTATGGAATAACGGAGAATGATGATTTTCAATGGAAACGACCGCCATCTCACCAATCATAATAAATACGACAAGATCCAGAATACTTAGTTCACCAATTTCGCGTTTTCCCATCATCCGAAAAATAAACAGGATAAGGATATAAAACACAATGGTCCGAAACACGATCGATACATATTCCACAATTGGTCGCCCCTTTTTTTAAATCAAAGAATAGTATCGGGAATTTCATAAACTTTTATGAAAGGAAGTTCGTTCCAAAAAAATACTGGCAGATACAGAAATCTATTCTACTTTGGATTAAGCCTGAATACGCTTGTACTAGGAAGAATAACTGTCTAGGACTTGACCGGCCTAAAAGAGGAAGGTAAGGTCTTGGACCCGAACGAAGGGGGAGAGTCAAATCGAATCGAAAAGCTTTGGAGTATCCATATTGTATGGATTAGTTTTTATCTTGGCCTTTGCTTTTTTCTGCAGTCTTATATTTGCGTTTATCCTTCGGTTTACATCCGCTCAGGAAGGATCACTCCAATATGTGATTACAGCCTTATCTTTCATCGGGCTGTTTGGCGGCGGTTTCTTATCAGGAGGGAAACGAAAAGAAAAAGGCTGGCTAATTGGCGGATTAACCGGGATAATTTATTCCTTTGTTGTTTTTTTGTTTCAATACCTTGGCTATGACCGCTTGTTTGATGCAGAACAGGTCATTTATCACACTTGCTATACATTGATTGCGATGATGGGCGGAATTCTGGGAGTCAATATTGCTTCTAACAACTCACGGCGATCAGCATAAAAGAAAAGGAAGCCAGTCATTCATGGCTTCCTTTTTGTTTTTCATTATTTAGTAAGGTTTACGCTTCCTTCACTTGTACCAGCCGCGGATTCAGTTACCTCACGGACGGCATTGCGGTCATATGTAAGACGGCTTCCGTCACCACACTTAATCACGACTTTATTATCATCAATCGAATCAATAAAACCATGAAGACCACCAATCGTGACGATTTTATCCCCTTTTTTCAATGCGCTTTGCATATTCGCAACTGATTTTTGGCGTTTTTGCTGCGGACGAATTAATAGGAAATAAAATAACACAAACATTAAAATTAATGGAATGATTGTACCAATACCTTGCATTTTGTTTCCCTCCTTTCAAAAAAGTTCTATTAGAAATTTTTCGCGTTTGGCTTGTTAAAACCATAACGTTCAAAAAACTCTTCGCGGAAATCTCCAAGCCTGTCTTCCATAATGGCTTGTCTGACCTTCTCCATTAATCTTAACAGAAAATAGAGATTATGGTAAGACGTTAAACGAATTCCAAACGTTTCATCACATTTAATTAAGTGACGGATATAGGCTCTCGAGTAATTTCGGCATGTATAGCAATCACACTCAGGATCTAGCGGGCCAAAATCACGGGCATATTGTGCATTTTTCACCACAAGTCGTCCGGAACTGGTCATTAATGTACCATTTCGGGCAATCCGAGTTGGGAGTACACAATCAAACATATCAATCCCGCGAATTGCTCCGTCAATCAAAGAATCCGGTGAACCGACTCCCATTAAATAGCGCGGTTTATTTGTCGGCAACATTGGTGTGGTAAACTCAAGGACACGGTTCATGACATCCTTGGGCTCGCCCACTGATAACCCGCCTACTGCGTAACCTGGGAAGTCAAGCGAGACAAGATCATTTGCACTTTGTCTGCGGAGCTCTTCATATTCTCCGCCTTGGACGATCCCAAATAAACCTTGGTCTTGTGGACGCTGATGAGCATTTAAACAGCGCTCTGCCCATCTTGACGTTCTCTCAACGGATTTTTTCATATATTCGAAAGTGGCCGGAAATGGCGGACATTCATCAAATGCCATCATAATATCGGAACCTAGTGCATTTTGAATTTCCATTGCCTTTTCTGGTGATAAGAATAGTTTCTCCCCGCTCATATGATTGCGGAAATGAACTCCTTCTTCTTCAATTTTACGGAATTCACTTAGACTAAATACCTGAAACCCGCCTGAGTCTGTTAAAATCGCCCTGTCCCAATTCATAAATTTATGAAGACCGCCAGCCTCCTTAATGATTTCATGCCCTGGTCTGAGCCATAGGTGGTAGGTATTACTTAAAATAATACCTGCACCCATTTCTTTTAAATCTTCAGGTGACATCGTTTTTACGGTTGCCAATGTCCCAACTGGCATAAAGGCCGGTGTGTCAAAAGATCCGTGTGGTGTATGGACCCTGCCAAGCCTGGCCCCTGTTTGTTTACATGTTTTGATTAATTCATAACGAATCGCAGTCAAATTGTTGTCTCCTTCCTACTGTTGCCTCTAGATGATGAACATTGCATCACCAAAGCTGAAAAAGCGATACCGTTCAGCGACGGCTGTATTGTAGGCATGCAAAATATTCTCTCTGCCAGCTAAGGCACTAACCAGCATGATCAGGGTGGACTTTGGCAAGTGGAAATTAGTTATCATGCCGTCAATCCCCTTAAATTCATAACCAGGATAGATAAAAATACTTGTCCAGCCGCTTCCGGCGGTAAATTGTCCATTATTGGCTGATGCAATCGTCTCTAATGTCCGTGTTGATGTGGTTCCAACCGTAATAATTCTTCCCCCGCTCTGTCTTACCTCGTTTAGCAACTGGGCGGTGCCCTCTGTTACCATATAAAATTCGGAATGCATATCGTGTTCCGATACATCCTCCACACTTACGGGGCGGAAGGTACCAAGCCCTACATGAAGCGTAATAAACGCAATATGTACTCCTTTTGCTTTAATTTCCTCCAAAAGGGACTCCGTAAAGTGAAGACCTGCGGTTGGGGCGGCAGCTGATCCCGGTTCGCGGGCATATACTGTCTGATAACGATCACGGTCTTCTAGCTGTTCTTTAATATAAGGAGGCAGCGGCATTTCACCTAACTGGTCGAGTACCTCATAGAATATTCCAGTGTATTTAAACTGTAAGACTCTACCGCCATGGTCTGACTCATCAGTGCAAACGGCGGTAAGCAGTCCATCGCCAAAGACAAGTTCTGTCCCTACCTTAACTCGCTTTGCTGGCTTCACAAGTGTTTCCCACTGATCGTCCTCCAGTTGTTTTAAGAGCAGGACTTCAATCTTGGCACCTGTATCATTTTTTACACCAAAAAGGCGTGCAGGCAGTACCTTGGTATCATTTAAGACAAGGCAGTCCCCTTCACGCAAATATTCTGTAATATTTTTAAAAACTTCATGCTTTATCTCGCCTGTTTGTTTATTTAGTACCATTAATCGACTGTCTGTCCTTGTTTTTAATGGCACCTGAGCTATAAGTTCCTCAGGCAAATGAAAATCAAATATATCTACTTTCATCATCTAACACACCTTACTTATCGAAATCTCCCTAAAAAATGAAAAATCAGGGATAACACAATACTTACTATGATTGATGTCACAATTGGGAAGTAAAATGTCGCATTCCCTTTCTTGATGACGACATCTCCCGGAAGTCTTCCTAAATGTAAAAATTGAAGCAAAAATCCAATGATAAACAAAAGGGTGCCAATGACCATTAATATTTTGGCTATAGAGGTCATTCCATCGGCACCTCCATGCCAAAATGGTGATATACGGCACCGGTTACGACCCTTCCGCGGGGAGTTCGCTGTAAAAACCCGATTTGCAGGAGGTACGGCTCATATACGTCTTCAATCGTTTCTGCCTCTTCCCCAATCGATGCGGCAATCGTATCAAGCCCAACCGGACCGCCGCGGAATTTTTCAATAATTCCTTTTAATAGCTTATGATCAATATGATCAAGTCCCAATCGGTCAACCTGCAATAACTCCAATGCTTCACTTGCAAGGGCTAGATTAATTGTACCATTCCCCTTTACTTGTGCAAAATCCCTCACCCTGCGGAGAAGACGATTGGCAATTCGCGGAGTTCCCCTTGCCCTCCTGGCGATTTCTGCAGCGGAAGGTTCATCCATTTCCGTTTCAAACAAATCAGCCGTTCTTAAAACAATATCTTTTAACTGATCTTCCTTATAATACTCGAGCCTGCATAAAACTCCAAATCGGTCACGTAGTGGCGCGGATAAGGAACCGGCACGGGTAGTAGCGCCAACTAATGTAAAGGGCGGAAGGTCAAGCCGAACCGACCTCGCACTAGGCCCCTTCCCGATTACGATATCAAGACAAAAATCTTCCATGGCCGGATAAAGTACTTCTTCAATTGCCCGTGGCAGTCTGTGTATTTCATCAATAAATAACACATCCCCAGGTTCGAGAGAAGTTAGAATCGCAGCTAAATCTCCAGGCCGTTCAATCGCAGGGCCAGATGTTGTCCGGATATTGACCCCCATCTCATTAGCAATAATAACGGCAAGGGTGGTTTTCCCTAATCCAGGCGGACCATATAAGAGGACATGATCTAAAGTCTCCTTGCGCAGCCTTGCCGCCTTAATAAAGATCTCAAGATTTTCTTTTACTTGAGTCTGCCCGATATATTGCTTTAAGGTTTGCGGCCTTAGGCTTTGTTCAATCGTAATCTCGCTTTCATTCACTTCACTCGATATAATCCGCTCTTCCATGAATTATCACCTATTTTAAAAGCCGCTGTAGGGCTTTTTTAATATATTGGTCGGTTGAAAGCTGTTCTTTTTGTAACTCAGGGGAAATCTTTTTAATTTCTTTATCGGAATAGCCAAGGGCTTTTAAGGCTAGGATAGCTTCTTCAAAAGCCGTATTGACTGCCTGATGTGGAAGTGGGAATTGGTCAGCATTGAAAAGGTTAGGGAAGTAATCCGGTACAATATCCTGCAGTTTCCCTTTTAAATCAAGAATCATCTGCCGGGCTGTTTTTTTGCCGACGCCAGGGAATTTGACAAGGAAGCTTTCATCTTCATTTTCGATGGCATTTACCACTTGCTGGACCTCACCTGAAGCTAGAATGGCCAACGCACCCTTGGGACCAATCCCTGAGACATTTAATAGTTTAGTAAACAGTCTCTTTTCCTCTCTAGTCTCAAATCCGTATAGAGCGATCACATCTTCGCGCACATAATGGTAGGTATACACTGTAACCATTGTTTCCATTTTACCTGCGAAAATAAACGGATTAGGTGTGGAGATTTGATAGCCGATTCCATTATTTTCAATGACGATGTATTCCGGACCGACAAATTCTACCATCCCTTTTATAAATTCATACAATCGTATTCTCTCCCCAATTAAACCTCAAAGGTTTTTCTCTTGAAAAATTAGCTGTCTTTCATTTTAACATAAGTTCAGAGAGTTATTGAAG
>NZ_JBALPZ010000091.1:9267-53874 GCF_036965645.1 Neobacillus drentensis | reverse complement strand
GGGAGCCTCCTCGGCGCAGACTCCTGCGGGGTCTCCCCGCCCCGTACTCCCGCAGCGAGTCTGCGCGCCTTCCGCTCCAATCAGCATGACTAAAGAGTTAAATTTAAAGGAGGATCTATACATATACATAAAAAAACAGGCTGATTTGACTCAATCAGTCTGAATTTGATATGTTTACTCTTTTTTTAATGAATAGGGTTCGAAGGTCTCTAAAACTTCCACATAATGATCTTTGGATATAATTGGGATACCCTGTATTAATTCTTCTTGTTTTGTACTCTCAAGTTTCTTGATATCTATTTGAAAGAATGACTGAATAATGCGTGATTGTCCTGGACGGCCATTAAAAATGGTTAAAACGCCATCCTCTGTGACGCCAAAAAAACCATTTGCTTTTAATAATGGAGAGATATCATCCACTTTTTTTCGAAAAACATAGGTTGACTGGTTTATATTGGTAAGCTGCCATTGGTCATATTTAGCCCAAAAATTCTCCATTTTCCAGCATGTCTCGTGCACAAATTCCTGACTTACTTCCCCATCAAGATAGACTCTTTCTAAGATTACCGTTAAGTTTAGCGGTTCTGTTTTCGGTGTCTGGATATCTTGTGGGGCAGCCAAGCTTGTTGGTATTAGCCCAGGAACCCTAACAATAAACATGAAGAGAATAACAGCAAATACGGCTAATGTGTAACGGTACGTTGCCATCCAAATGACCCTCATGTTACTCACCTCTTAATGTTAATAATTGAACATACTTTACAGTACTAGTTTAGCCTTAATTTGCCTTTTTATCCTGCAGAAAAATTTTGCTTTAGCTCTTCTTTTAACTAGCTATTGATTTCCGCTCCAGGCGCTCGGTTTCCGCGGGCGTGCCGGGAAGCCTCCTCGGCGCATTCGCGCCTGCGGGGTCTCCCCTGCCCCGTACTCCCGCAGGAGTCGAGCACCTTCCGCTCCAATCAACAGAGTAAAAAACAATATTGTTTATAAAGCCTGTAAATAAAGAAAGAGGCTAGCCCGAAAGCTTTGCCTCTTTGCTTGGGGGGAGTATTAATTTCCTCCCTTTTCCCGTTGAAAATCATTATGAATGTTCTTTTGGCGGCCCATTGTTCCCTCGTCCACGATAACCTGGACGTCTTTTCCTTTTGCGTAAGGCTGAACCGCGTTTTTAATAGCCCGTTTCGTTTCAGCTGATCGATCATGGTCATGCAGTGAAACCGAAACAATGACGGTATTGCCATACGCAACAGACCTTACATTCCTAACATTATCAACATTTTCCACTTTGTCTCTAATTTTTGATGTGAAACGATCCTGGAACTCTGGATTCGTTACCACTCCGTTGTTACCATTTTTTGTACTCAAGTGACCATGATAGTTCAGATCACTTGTGCTAAAACGGTTATCACGCTGAAAAAAGTTGCGATCCGTTTTAGCTCTAGGGACCGTTGGATTTTGGGGATTCCCGTTTTCATCTCTAGTTTGCATTTGACTTCTTGTTTTTTCATTGACGGCCTGATCTTCCACGCCCAAATTATGGTCCATGATTTCCGTTACAGCACCATCATTATCCCTTAAGATCTCATAATCGTTATTGGCGTGATTTTCATTGGAATAATAACCGATTGGTCTAGCTATATTATTGCCGCTGCCCGCACGATTATTGTCATTTGTACATCCTGTTACACCTAATAATATGGAGAAAGAAAGAGGAATCATCCACTGCTTTTTGTTCAATCGATAAACCCCCTAGAGTACATTCTGAGCATAGCATTCTGCTCATTTATAGGGTGTTATCTTCCGTCGTAATTCATTCTGATAAAATCATTTCACTTTTTCCTGTAATTGGCTGATAAACTTTTTTCTTAAATGAAATTGATTTATCGTTAAATCCATAACCTGCCTGATTTTAGCCTGATCATGATAGGCTTTTTCCCGGATCAGCCGATTCCATTCTCGAAAAATATCGGCGGGGAAGGCTAAAGCATACAAAAAGGCTTCCTCATCTAAATATTTTCCAATTTCCTTTAAACTTCCCAGTTTCCCCAAGGACCAATCGATAAAGGGAAGAATTCGATTGGCATATTGTAAATAATCAAGTGAGGGCGGGCCAATACTAATAAGGTCAAAATCAATTAAATTCAACTGGCCGTTTTGATCACGGAGAAAGTTATGATGGGCGACATCGCCATGAAGAATAACAACCGGTTCCTTTTGAAAAAAGCGGTGTTTTTTTATCATCCCCTCTAGCGACCAGTTGGCCCATGATAGTAGTTCAGAAATCATGTAATCATCTATAAAATACTTGATGTAGGGAAGATTGCCTGAAAAGACTCGGAGTCTTTCTGTCCATTTATCAATTAATTGACCTTTTGGAAGCAAAGTCCTGTACCGGTTTTCAACTGAAGCGGTAGTCTGGTGGAATTGTTTTATCAAATCAAGCCCTTCTTGACGATTAGGCTGGGTTCGATAGGAAAAAGCTGTTGTATGTGGAGGAATATATTCGATACAGCCAAAATAGGTCCCCTCAAAACAGAGCTGTTCTTTCATCGGTTGGGTTAAAAATATATAGGTTTTCAAAAAACCTTCTTTTCTTAATGTTGCGGTAAAGGCCTCTTGAAGCTTTAATTTTTTATCGGAATGATATCCTTTCATAATGTAGGTATTTTTTTTAGTTTTTAATAAGTAAACAGATTTTCGGACCAGAACCAGCTGAACGATTTTTTCATAAAAATTCGATTGAAAATAAGAGAGGAGACGATTCAAGTAATCATCGTCTCCTTTTTGGCTGCCGGGTGAATTAATTGCTTTCATCACGGTAACCTGGCATACCGTAAGGATTTGTTCCATCTGGTCCCACACCGTAAGGATTCATATATGGCGGGTGTGCAACATTCATAGGTCCTGTATATGGCGCACTGTAAATAGGCGGTGTTGGCGGCACAAAGCTCGCAGGTGCAGGTGCACTTTGCGGAACCATTCCAGCAGGCGGAATACCTCCTCCACCACAGCCGCAGTCATTTAGAGCTCCTGTACCTACAGGCAGACCTTGTGCTGGAGCTGTCGGCATATATGGCATTTGGCCAGCATGTGCATGGAAATCGGAAGATTCGAAATCATGTACCCCCATTACTTGTGGTCCAGGTCCTCCCATTGGATAACCGTATGGTACTGTTCCCATTCCAGGGTTCCCATACATGGCTGGAGCGGCTGGAGTTATTCCTCCTTGGTATGGAGCCGGATACCCTTGTGCCCCTGTCATTGGGCCTGAAGGATTTCCCCCTGGCATACCTCCATATCCTAAAGGCATTTGACCGTACCCTGAAGGCACTCCTCCGTAGCCCATCGGGTTTTGACCATATCCGGCTGGTGTTCCAGTGTATCCAGTTGGCATTTGACCATATCCTGCTGGATCTTCTCCGTAGCCCGTCGGCATTCCCCCATATTCACCTGGCATTTGGGATGGTCCGGCAGGTGCTCCTCCATAGCCCATTGGCATTTGGGCTCCTCCTGCTGGCATACCTCCATAGCCCATTGGCATTTGGGCTCCTCCTGCCGGTACTCCACTATACCCTATTGGAGTTTGACCATAGGCAGCCGGATCCATCATTGGCGTTTGAGGCCCCATTGCAGCTCCAGGATGATAAGCCGGGTTTACAGGCATCTGCGGCATAAAGGATGATGACTCGTCATGGTAAAATTGCCCTGGCATGACGGATGTACCAGCAACAGCCGGATTAAATCCAGGTGTTCCATGAACCATTTCAGGGTATGGCCCATACGCTGCTCCTTGGACCGCCGGATAAGGCATAATAGGCGGCACCGGCATCCCTCCAAATGGAGGGCAGAAGCCAGGCCCTGGCATGACAGGTGTCATCGGTACACAATAATCTTGCAGCGGCTGTGTCTGAATCGGCATCTCTTGTACTGGTGCTGGTGGCAGAACTGGTATTTCTTTCTTTGGTTCTTCTTTGACCTCAGGAAGTATATTGGCAGGTTTAGGAGGAAGCTGTGGCTGGACGGCCATGTTTGTCATGTTGGTCATATAATAGTTGTTAATATCAATTTCTGGAATGACTTGCAGAGGCATTTTTGGAGTAAATGGTGCTTTCGGTGCTTCTTTTATTATTGGCTGTTCTTTTACAATTGGTTGTTCTTTGACAATCGGTTGTTCTTTGACAATCGGCTGTTCTTTTATAATCGGTTTTTCTTTGACAATCGGTTGTTCTTTTATAATCGGTTTTTCTTTGACAATCGGTTGTTCTTTCACAATTGGTTTTTCTTTCACAATTGGTTTTTCTTTTACGATTGGTTGTTCTTTGACAATTGGTGCTTCCTTAATTGGCTGCGGAACTGGCTTTTCTTTGGCAAACGGATGCTCAGCAATCGGCATTTCCTTTTTAGCGCCTATTTTGAATGACGTTTCCGGTTTCTTCCCAATCGGTGCTTCTTTCTTTATGGATCCACCTGTGGTTGGAACTTTAATTTTCATACCGGGCATAATCATATCAGGGTTGCTGAGCTGTGAATTCATCTTTTTCAGCTCTTCAAAATTCACGCCGTACTTCTTGGCGATTTTCCAAAGAGTATCCCCTTTCTGTACGATATGGATCTTCACTCTGATTTCCCTCCTATGGCATAAGTCCATATAGTGTATGTGAAAATGGGCAAAGTGCTAACATTGTTCAAAAAAACTTATGCTTCCTTTTATAAATTTATGAATAAGTCCCCAAAGATATGGCGAGTTTCATTTCGCCGATAAAAGCTCATGTATCGCCGATATGTTAGAAAAAACCGCCGATATGTTGAGACTTACCGCCGATATATTAGAAAAAACCGCCGATATATCATCAATGGATAGAAATTAACCTTTTAATAATAAGAAAAAAAAGATGCAATTAGTTAAATTACATCTTTTTCCCCTGTTTATGAATTTTTTAACATCCTATCTAAGGCTAATTTTGCATTTTCAGTGATTTCTGGTCCCACTTTAATGCTATTGTGAGTTTCTTCTAATGACTCCAAGCTCCAAACTAAATGCGGCAAGTCAATTCGATTCATGGTCAAGCAAGGACACATATGCGGATTTAAGGAAATTATCTGTTTATCTGGATTATCATTGATAATGCGGTTGACAAGATTCATCTCGGTTCCAATCGCCCAGGCTGAACCAGGCTCTGCCTTTTCAATCGCATTAATGATATAACTTGTAGAGCCCGCCATATCAGCTAATTCCACGACCTCCCGGCGGCACTCGGGATGAACGATAATTTTCATATCAGGATATTGAACACGTGTATCGGCGACGTTTTGGACGGTAAAGTTTTCATGAACAGAGCAATGCCCTTTCCATAGAATCACTCTTATGTTTGAAACATCTCCCTCATATTCAAGCGCGTTTGAGATTGGATTCCAAATGGCCATCTCATCTAATCCAATTCCTAAATCAGCTGCCGTATTCCGTCCTAAATGCTGATCAGGTAAAAATAAAATCCGCTCTTTGATTCCTAATGCCCATTTGACCATGGTTTCCGCATTGGAGGAGGTAACAGTGGCGCCCCCATTTTCTCCAACGAACGCTTTAATGGCTGCGGTTGAATTGATATAGGTTAACGGCAGTATGGTGTCGCCGAACAATTCCTGGAGCTTTTCCCAAGCTCTTTCTGTTTGCTGGATATCCGCCATATCAGCCATAGAGCAGCCGGCCCGCATATCAGGAAGTAATACTTTTTGATGATCACTTGTTAAAATATCGGCTGTCTCTGCCATAAAATGCACACCACAAAATACGATGTACTCTGCTTCCTTATTTTCAGCCGATAATTGCGCTAACTTTAAAGAATCTCCGGTTGCATCAGCAAACTGGATTACTTCGTCTTTTTGATAATGATGGCCTGGAATAAATAGTCGTGAGCCGAGCTGTTGTTTTACCTCGATTACACGATTTTCAAGTTCTTCCCGTGACATTTGCTTGTATTTTTCAGGAATCATGACATTCTTTTGTAAAGTCTCTAAAAAGCTCATCCTATTCATCTCCTTTATCCCATATTACTTTTACACTGATATCAAGAGCTTTATAGGAATGAGTCAAAAGCCCAAGAGAAATATAATCTACACCCGTATCACGATAGTCAGCGATGTTCGTTAGTTGGATACCGCCGGAAGCCTCGGTAATGATTCCAGCCGGGACCAGTTTAATAAACTCCTTTATTTCATCAGGTGTTCGGTTATCAAACATAATCACATCTGCACGAGCATTCACTGCTTCAAGCACTTGCTCTTCCGTTTCTACCTCAACCTCCACTTTTACCATATGACCCGCCTTTTTTCGGACCGCTTCCACTGCCTTTGAAATCGAGCCAGCAAACGAGATATGGTTATCCTTAATCATGACTGCATCATATAAACCAAAACGATGATTAAAGCCGCCTCCGCAGCGAACAGCATATTTTTCAAACATTCTTAGGCCTGGTGTGGTTTTTCGGGTATCACACACCTTCGTATGGCCACTATCTAGAGTATGAACCGTTTTTTGCGTTAAGGTGGCGATGCCGCTCATCCTTTGAACTAAATTAAGGACCACCCGCTCCCCTTTTAGTAAATCAGCAATTTTCCCAGAAACACGGGCAAGCTCTTGACCTTTCACGATGGCTTGACCATCGTGAACAAACAGTTCAACAGATAGTTCATGATTTAATAGATGAAATCCGGTTTTAATAATTTCCTCTCCACAAAAGACGCCCTCGTCTTTTGACAGAAAAACAATTTTTCCTGAGGTATCATCCGAAAAAATGAAATCGGTTGTTAAATCTTGTTCGCCAATATCTTCAATAAAAAATTCCTCAAGTTGCGAGCGCAGTTTTAATGAGTTCATTATTTTTCTCCAATCCCCGATTCTTTTTATGTGTAATTGATTTGCGTAACCAATTTTGATTGTCTTCTATCGGATAATCACTTCGATAATGACCGCCGCGGCTTTCTGTCCTTTGTAAGGCTGCCTTGGTAATGAGACTCGCCGTGATCACCATAAAAATCTTTGCTAAGTCTTCTTTCGTACAGGTATCTAACTGAATATGTTCGGCATGGAATTGAGCGAGCCATGCTTGCTGCTTTTTCAAATTGGCCTCATTCCTGACAATCCCAACCCGTTCCATCATGGAATCTTTAATCGGCTGAATATCTGGTAAATCCACCTTTTTAGAAATGACAGCTGCTATAGGAGCACTAAAGTCTAATTCTAAATGCTTTGTTCTCGTGCCATTTATCCATTTTGATAGTTGGTCCCCTTGGTAGAGCCCCTCTAATAAAGAATTGCTAGCCAAGCGGTTGGCACCATGTAAACCTGTACAGGCGGCCTCTCCGATTGCATACAGACCATTAATGGAAGATCGGCCTATTAGGTCCGTTTTAATACCCCCCATTAAAAAATGGCTGCCCGGCGCTACCGGGATTTTCCCGTCCGCTAAACAAATTCCGTTTTCTTCGCAAATAGCCGTTATCGTAGGGAATCTTTTGCTAAATCCTTTTATGCTGCTAATATCTAAATATACTTGTTTCCCTTTTTTTAGAAATTCATAGATTCTCTGTGATACCACATGCCTTGGCCCAAGGTCCTTCATGGGATGAATCCCTTCCATAATAGGGGTGCCGTCCTCGGTCACAAGGATTGCCCCATCACCTCTAACAGCTTCAGAGATTAATCCTTTCGTTTCACCATTGATATACAAAAGGGTCGGATGAAATTGAATAAATTCCATATCGACAATTTCTGCACCTGCTAAGTAGGCCATCGCGATACCATCTCCACATACGGTTTCCGCATTGGATGTATAGGTGAACAACTGCCCACAGCCACCGGAAGCAATGATAATATGGCTGCCATAGAACTTAAGAATCGTACCATCTGCTTGTTTTGCTTTAACACCCATACAGCGAGTTTTTTCGGCGTTTAAAAGTAATTCGTATGCAAAAACATCTTCTTCAATGGTTACATTATTAGGGAGCCTGCTGATTAGATGTTCCATCACGTTTTTACCGGTCGCATCTCCGCCGCCATGGACAATTCGCTTTTCGCAATGGGCTCCTTCCATTCCTAAAAATAATTCATCATTCGAATCTTTATCAAATACATCTCCCTGCAGAGACAGATTTCGGATCAACGATGGGGCCGCATTAATAATTTCCCGGACAGTATCAAGGTTATTATGAAATCTTCCCGCCTCAAGTGTATCCCCGATATGTTTGGATGGGTGGTCATTCGCTCCTATAGCGGCAGCGATGCCGCCTTGGGCAAGATAGGAGTTTGCCGTTCTTAATTTCCCCTTTGTGAGTATCCTCACATTTAAATGATTATTTAATTGAACAGCCAGCTGTAACGCGGCTATTCCACTACCAATAATTACTACATCATCATTTGTCATGGATGACCCTCCTGGCATTAACAGGTGTCTTGACATATATATTTACACAGAATTAAACTAAAAACAAGTACTAAAAAAATAGATTATTGGAGAAATAGGATGAGATATTTTGATTTTGCTGCGACAACTCCATTAGATCAGGATGCCGCTGAGGTTTATGTAAAAGTTGCAACTGAATACTTCGGAAACACCCAAAGTTTGCATGATATCGGCGGGCAAGCTCAACAATTACTGGAAAATTGCCGGGATGAATTGGCAGCTATTTTAGGCATCAATAAAAAGGGATTGTACTTTACAAGCGGCGGATCAGAAGGAAATTTCTTGGCCATTGAGACCCTTTTATCTGCCCCACTAAAAAAAGGCAAGCATATTCTAGCTGGCATGGCAGAACATTCGTCTGTTCACGGGGTTTTAAAACGGCTCCAAAAGGCTGGCTACGAGGTCACCCTCATTCCGTTTACACCAAATGGGTTGATTGACATGGATCTCGTTCTCAGTTCGATTAGACCAGAAACGGTTTTAATTACAGTGCAGCATGTTAACTCGGAAATCGGGACGATTCAGCCTATCGAGGAAATAGCGAAAATAGCCAGTGCAAACAAAATTCATTTCCATAGCGACTTTGTCCAGTCGTTTGGAAAAATAAATGTAAAAAAACTTGCCCCTTTAGTTAGCAGTTTTTCTTTTTCCGGGCACAAAATATATGGGCCAAAAGGAATCGGTGGAGTCTATTTGAACCCAAGTCTTACTTGGGAGCCCTTTTTCCCAGGGGGGTCACATGAGAGCGGCTTTCGGCCTGGAACAGTCAATGTTCCGGCGGTCGCGGCCATGACAGCAGCAGCCCAAAAAATAATCGGACGACTGGAAGAAGATCAAACTAAATTTCAATTGCTTCGAAAGACGTTTATGGAAACTCTGCAGCCTATAAAAGAATGGGTCGACGTTTATCAAGCTGATCGTGATCGCCAGCTTGCCAATATTATTGGGCTGCGGATTCCAGGTATTGAAGGTCAATGGATGATGCTTGAATGTAACAGAGAAGGATTTGCGATTTCAACAGGAAGTGCCTGCCAAATCGGTATGCAAACTCCTGCAAAAGTTACAGAAGCATTAGGATTAGAAAAAGACGAGGCAAAGCAATTTATTCGGATCTCTTTAGGTTCGACCTCGACAATGGAAGAAGTCATTAAGCTTGGGGAAACGATGGTCAGCATTGTGAAATCGTTCAAACGGCTTCCGTGATAGAAAGAAACGAACTGTGCTAGAATAAGGAGATAGATTAAATTTAAAGGAGAGCTTTTATGGCTGAACAAAAGAAAATTTTGGGAGAGGAAAGAAGGTCCTACATTCTCCAGCAGCTGAAAGACAGCCCTGAACCGCTCACCGGCAGTGAACTAGCGGCTAGAACCAATGTGAGCAGACAAGTAATTGTGGGGGATATTACCCTTCTTAAGGCTAAGAATGAACCGATTATTGCCACGAGCCAAGGCTATATTTATTTAAAGTCCAGCACGGGCAATCCGATATTTGAAAGAACGATTGCTTGCAAGCATACACCGGAAAACACAGAGAAAGAATTAAATTTACTTGTAGACCATGGTGTACTCGTAAAAGATGTGAAAATTGAGCACTCCGTCTACGGCGATTTAACCGCATCTATTATGGTTTCTAACCGCCATGAAGTGAAGCAGTTTATGGAAAATATTAAAAACTCGAAGGCAGCCTTATTATCCGAATTAACCGGCGGCTTCCATCTTCATACGATTTCAGCTTCAAGTAATCAAATCTTAGATCAAGCGGAACTAGCCCTCAAAGCAGAGGGATATATTATTGAATAAAAATTTAGAGACCCGATGCAGATGGCACGGGTCTCTTCGTTTATTAATCTAGATTTACCATTACGGATGGATAGCTTCCTAACACTTTAACACCACAGCCAAGTGCTTCAAGCTCGGCTACCGCTCCTGGAATTAGCACATCGTCAAGTTTCATTTCAAGGTCAATGATAAAGAAATAATTGCCAATTCCCGTTTTCATTGGTCTTGATTCAATTTTGGAAAGATTCAATTTTCTCCAGGCAAACGCTGATAATACCTGATGGAGGGCACCTGCTTGGTCAGATGGCAGGGTAACCATTAGGGTTGTTTTATAGTGCGATGATCCGCTAATTTCCTCAAAAGCCAAACCAGTCTCTGATAAAACAAAAAAGCTGGTATGATTAAAATGAAAATCATGAATATCTTTTTGGACAATGGCTAGTCCATACTCTTTAGCTGCAAGTTCATTCGCAATCGCAGCCGCTTTCAGCTCAGGCTGTTCCATAACCATCTTCGCAGCTGCCGCTGTCGACGAGATACTTTCGATGGGTACACCTTTAAAATGGGTATGTAAAAACTTATGACACTGGGCGATGGCATGGGAATGGCTAAATACTTTTGTAACCGACTGCCAATCGTCCTTATTATCAGGATGAACCATTAAATGCTGTTTAATTGGCAGTGTGATTTCCCCCACAATCGGAATATCCACTACATGTGTCAGATAATCTAGTGTGATGTTTACTGAACCTTCAAGGGCATTTTCAACCGGGACGACTGCTAGATCGACTTTTTGGTCAACGATGGCATCTATACTTTCTGGGATTGTATTATACGGTTCCAGTTCAAATCCTCGAAAAACCTTACTGACTGCTAATTCTGTAAATGTTGCCTTTGGTCCCAAATAACCAACCTTCATGACTTTCCCCACTCCTCTGTATTTTTTGCCTGGGTTAAATTAAGTGTTGATCTCCGCTCCAGGCGCGAACGGTTCGCGGGCGGTCCGGGGAGCCTCCTCGGCGCTTGAGCGCCTGCGGGGTCTCCCCTGCCCCGTACTCCCGCAGGAGTCTGCGCGCCTTCCGCTCCAATCAACAACCTTTAAAACTTTTTAAAAAGAAGGCTGAGACCCAGCCCATAGCGGACCTTGTCCACTACGCACCTGTTCCCAGCACTTCCACTTTTTCAACAAATTCAAGTTTTCTTAGTTCCGTCAATAAATCGTCCAGCTTTGTTATGATGTTCGAAGTATTTAATGACAATGTCACATTGGCCCTGCCTTGAAGCGGTATCGTTTGGTGAATGGTCAGGACATTACAGCCTGATGTGGCAACGGCACTTAACAAGTTAGACAATGTACCTGAACGGTCCTCTAAATGAAAGAAGAGGGTAATGATTTTCTCCTTCTGAATTGAAGAAAAAGGAAAAACAGTGTCCCTATATTTATAAAAGGCACTTCTGCTCAAATCCACTCTATGGACCGCTTCCGCAATCGATTCTGCTTTGCCTCTTTCAAGCATTTCTTTTACTTCTATAGTTTTCTTCATCGCTTCGGGCAAGACATCCTCACGGACCAGGTAATACTTTTTATCAAAATTATCCATTTCCTCTACCTCGTTCTTTTACGGAAAACTACTCAATAAACTCAAATTCAAATTCTAACAGCTTCACAATATCCCCATCTTTTGCTCCTCTTTGCCTTAAGGCATCATCAACCCCAAAGCCTCGCAGCTGACGCGCAAAACGGCGAACCGATTCTTCTCTTGAAAAGTCGGTCATCTTAAATAATCGTTCGAGCTTTTCCCCTGAGAGAACATATGAGCCGTCCGGATCTCTTGTAATCGTAAAGGCATCCGGATCTGCCTCATGTTTATATAATACACGATGTACGCCAGTTACCTCTTCCTCTTCATGCTCAAGTGGGAATTCAGGTGTTTCTTCAATCTTATCGGCAACCGCAAATAATAGGTCACGCAGACCTTTTCGTGTTAGGGCCGAAATAGGGAAAATTGGATAATCCTCTTCTAACTGCTCTTTAAACATTTCCAAGTTTTCCTCGGCATCCGGCATATCCATCTTATTCGCTACAATGATTTGCGGACGCTCGGTTAATCTTAGGTTATATTCTTTTAATTCTTTATTGATGGTTACATAATCCTCAAATGGATCTCTGCCTTCTGTTGCGGCCATGTCAATGACGTGGACAATGACTCTAGTCCGTTCAATATGCCGCAGGAACTGATGACCAAGTCCAACCCCTTCACTTGCCCCTTCAATTAATCCCGGAAGGTCGGCCATAACAAAGCTCCGGCCATCTTCTGTTTCTACCATCCCAAGATTAGGTACGATTGTTGTGAAGTGATATTCAGCAATCTTTGGTTTTGCCGATGACACGACAGATAATAATGTCGACTTCCCTACACTTGGGAATCCAACAAGCCCCACATCAGCAAGCAGTTTTAATTCAAGAATGACATCGCGCTCTTGCCCAGGCTCGCCATTCTCAGCAATCTCCGGAGCAGGATTTTGTGGGGTGGCAAACCGAGTGTTTCCCCGTCCGCCGCGGCCGCCCTTGGCAATAATGGCTTGTTGACCATGTTCCACTAAATCAGCAATGACCTCTTTTGTTTCGGCATCGATGACCACCGTTCCAGGTGGAACCTTGACGATCATATCTTGAGAGCCTCTTCCGTGCATTCCCTTGGACATGCCATGTTCCCCGCGCTCTGCTTTAAAATGACGCTTATAACGGAAATCCATTAAGGTACGTAAACCCTCATTAACCTCAAAGACAACATTTGCTCCTTTACCGCCATCACCACCGGCCGGTCCGCCATTTGGTACATATTTCTCACGGCGAAAGGCTACCATTCCATTACCGCCGTCTCCGCCTTTTACATATATCTTAACTTGATCGACAAACATCTAATTCCTCCAGTCTTGCACAATAAATAAATTAATGACTATCACACTGAATTATTTTTCAGCATTGGCATGAATAACTCGAAAGAGAGTTCGGTATCAGTAAATTCCCTGACAGACAACTCAAGTGATTTATCAGATAGGAAAATCTCCATTCGTTCTCTATTACTTATTATCCCGCTAAAATCAAAAAAGAAACGAACACCGTCTGCCTGCGGTTCAATTGTAATCGATAGATTATTTTCTTGAAATGGCTCAATCGCTTGGTTCAAACTTCCAAAAAAGGCAGTAGTCCAATTCGTCATGGCCAGATCATTAATTTTTGATGCCTCGTGATCAAACAGCACCTCATATTCTAATCTAAAGGAAGGATTTTCCCAGTTCGATTTTAAGAGCAGCGCAGCAAATAACGGCATATGTAAATTTGATAATTTTGTTTCATGCTGGGCTTCAATCACGATTTCGTCAATGACTTGTTTGACCCGGTCTATCCGATTAAGGTCCAGGTTCCCCTTTATCAATTGCAGTTTATTTAACCAATCATGTCGTGAGTGCCTTAGCACCTCCACGATATCCCATTCTTTCCCCATATGTACACTCCCACATTTAAGTGTTGACACTGTTTGCTGTTAGTATATCAAAAAAACATACATGAGTAGACTTTTTTGTATAAGAAAAGTTTTTTTAGAGGCAAAAAAGAGCTTTCAAGAAGATTTATGGATGAGGTTCTTTTATGCAAGGCTGTGTTAAATTGTGTTGTTGATTTCTCTCCAGACGCTCAGCGAACCTGCGGGGTCTCCCCTGCCCCGTACTCCCGCAGGAGTCGATCGTCTTCCGCTACAATCAACAAAGTATAATAAACAACCATATCGTTTAACACAGCCTTATGCAAAAAGAAAACTCTAACCAATCAGGTTAGAGTTTTCTGATGTATTTCTTACGCTTCTTGAGCAGCTGCTGGGTATACACTTACTTGTTTGCGGTCACGACCTAAACGTTCGAATTTAACAACGCCGTCGATCTTTGCAAAAAGAGTATCGTCACCACCGCGGCCAACGTTTTCACCTGGGTAAATCTTTGTACCGCGTTGACGGTAAAGGATAGAACCACCAGTTACAAATTGACCGTCTGCACGCTTCGCACCAAGGCGCTTTGCGATAGAGTCACGTCCGTTCTTTGTAGAACCTACTCCCTTTTTAGATGCAAACAACTGAAGATCTAATTTTAATAACATTTCATTCCACCTCCTGCTTTTTGAAGGTTATTTTAATGTGCTCTCCGTACTCTTCTTCTATCGTTCGTAATGAAACAGCCATTCCCTCAAGAAGAAGCTGAACTTTCTCATTGATGTCTTCCGGAAGGTTTTCCGAAATGACACAGCGGAGAAAGCCATCTCCTTGTTCAATCTCTGGAGTGACACCCGTTATGGCATGCACCGCATTAATTGCACCAACGGAAACTGCAGAGGCACCTGCACAGACAATGTCTTGTCCCCGATTGGCAAAAAAAGCATGACCGCTTATTTCAAACGATTGAATCGTGCCGGATTCAGTACGAGTAATCGTAATGTTAATCATCTAATTCCCAACACCTTATGCGTTGATTTTTTCGATGACTACTTTAGTGTAAGGTTGACGATGACCTTGTTTCTTACGGTTGTTTTTCTTCGCTTTGTATTTGAAAACGATGATTTTCTTTTGACGGCCTTGCTTTTCAACTTTAGCTGTAACTGTAGCGCCAGCAACAACAGGGCTGCCAACTTTCACAGTTTCACCGCCAACGAAAAGAACCTTGTCAAAAGTAACTGTTTCACCAGCTTCAACATCTAATTTTTCAATGTAGATAGCTTGGCCTTCTTCGACTTTCAATTGCTTACCGCCAGTTTCGATAATTGCGTACATGAACTGCACCTCCTTATAAACTCAGACTCGCCAAATACAGGCGCTAATGCGTAAAGCAAAAGGCTTACTACCTGCACTGTGCGGTTGTAGCACGGGTGCTACAAACATAACATTAAGATATTAACATAGTTTCCTTGAATGTGTCAATACGAATTTGGGTACTTCATCTGTCACGAATTTTCCTTTTGAGCGAGTTCCTCTGCAGTTCCAAACTGCTTAAGTTGATAATAATAAGGTAAAGACTCCTGAAGTATAAAATATAGTTTGAGATGAAGAAGCTCCTCTAACACCTGTTTGTGGGTCTCATTTGTCCCAAGGAGCGCCTCCTTTACCTCTGGAGTTGTCTCTATGAGAATTGCCTCATAATCTGCACTTCGGTGCTCTAACAGCTCTCTTTCAAGCCGGAAGGAAACCGTTTCAGGACTAAGAATACGTCCTGTGCCCTCGCAGACTGGACATTTAACCTTAAGTGCCTCTGATAAGGCAACCTTTGTCTTTTTCCTTGTCAGCTGCAGGACGCCAAGTTCTGTAAACCCAATGATTTTTGTTCTTTTTTCCTCTTTATTTACCTCGTTCTCCACTGTTTTGATAATGGACTGCTTGTCCTGTTCGCTTTTCATATCAATAAAATCGATGAGAACCATACCGCCAATATCGCGGAGACGAAGCTGTCTGACTATTTCTTTTGCTGCGAGTTGATTGGTTTTGAGGACCGTTTCCTGGTAGTCCTGCTTGCCGGAAAATTTCCCTGTGTTAACATCGATAATCGTTAACGCCTCGGTCTCATCAAAGATCAGATATGCCCCGTGATCAAGCCAAACAATTCTCTTTAGAGCTTTATCAATTTCATGCTCCACTTTGCGGCTTGAAAAAATATTTTCCTTGTCATTGTAATAGATAAGATGAATAGGATCCTTTACGGGTTCGAGTAATTTTTTTATAGCGAGATCGTCAACGATGATTTCTCCCGACTTCATCCTGCCAGCTTGGTTCTTGATCATTTCAGTAAAGGTGTCTTTTTGAAAAAGTAATCCTGGCTTTTTTAAGGCTGAAGCATTTAGTACTAATTCTTGGTATTTTTCTCTTAGGTTATGAAGTTCGGCTGAGATTTCATCTTCGGAACTATAGATGGCCGAGGTCCGGAAGATCATCCCTTCTTCTTCCGTTTTTAGCTTGTTTCCCATTTGCCGCAATCCGATTTGCTTAGATTCATTGGCAATTTTCTTAGATACCGCCACATAACGCCCCTGCGGCATAAAAACGAGGTGATTTCCCTCAATCTCGATGATTCCATTGACCTTTGGACCCTTGGTGCCTGTTGCATCCTTCTCGACCTGCACAAGCATTTTTTCACCTTGATGGACGAAGGAAGTGACGTTTTTTTGTTTTTCTGTTGATTGAACGTACGATGGGAGAGCATTCCGGTTCAAATAAGCATTTTTCTCCTCGCCAATATCGATGAAGGCAGCGTTCATACCGGGTAAGACTTTGGTGATGGTCCCCCAATAAATATTACCGACCAGCGAGCGGTGTTCAGGCCGGTCTATCACAATATTTTCAACACGGTTATCTCTTAGATAAGCAAATCGCTTTTCCCGTGACTGGTAGTTTACAATTAATGTTTCCAATTGAGGCGTCCTCACTTTACAAACTTTCTTCAAATCACAGAAGAAGCGCTCCTAATCCGGGCGCTTCTCTCATTTTTCTTATTATACCCTATTAGTAGGAAAAAAGAAGGTCGCTGATTTTATCCGTCAGACGTTTTTCCGTAAAATAGGCATGTAAGAGCTCGTTTTCATCAAGAGTACCCGTTTCTCTGCCATCTGCTTCCACAATTATCGGATGCTTACAGCCGCGCTGAAATTTTTCGAGGACATGGATGACTA
Source organism: Neobacillus drentensis (assembly GCF_036965645.1). Taxonomy (GTDB): domain Bacteria; phylum Bacillota; class Bacilli; order Bacillales; family Cytobacillaceae; genus Neobacillus; species Neobacillus drentensis_D. The sequence continues at coordinate 36,931 of NZ_JBALPZ010000091.1, read as the reverse complement.
AATCCTCTTCACTCGCCTGAATCGGCTTCAAGTTATCAGGAGTCGCTTTTTTCCCGTAATAGCGCTCAAGTAAAAATCTCATAAAAATATAGCGACGCTGCTTCCACTCATGGTAAAGCGAGAAAAACAAGAAGATGATGACTACCCACACATTCAAATGCAAAGGAGCGGTTAATAAAATAATCACGGAAAACAGGCTTAAACAGAATAAAGAAATTAATATGGTCAATTGATGGGCTCTAGGAAAAGAATCCTTTAAGGAGAGCAGCAAAAATACCAGCTTCCCCCCATCAAGCGGCCAAACTGGGAATAGATTAAACACAAAGATCATCACATTATAATTGATAAAAAGATGAAATAAATCCTCCGGGAACAGTTGCAATGAATATAAAACGTAAGCAAGCCCGACCATCCAGACATGCTGCAGCGGCCCGGCTAACACCACAATCGTCTCTTCCTTTAAAGGACGATTTCCGTGTTCATCCATTTCAGCTACCCCGCCAAATGGAAGCAGCGAGATCTTTTTAATCCTCCAGGAAAAAAAAGAAGCCGCAGCTGCATGCCCCATCTCGTGTATAAAAATAATCCCAAGCAGCATGGAGACCTCAAGGAAATGGGCTGTCGCAATGGATAATGCAATCACAATCCACAACAACGGATGGATTGAAATCAGTCTTAGGAGAGTAATAGCCTTATTCAAAGCGGATCACCTGAATCGGGTCGATAAAGTTATCGTCTTTTTTAATCGCGAAATAATATTGGCCTTTTGTCTTATCTATCCCTGTAGAAGCAGAAACGGTACCGACAACGGTCCTTTTTTCGACATACTCATACAAATTCACCTTAACGTCGTCCAAGTTACCGTACCAGGTTTCGGATTTATCGGCGTGTTGGATAATGACTGTTTTGCCTAACCCTTCTTTTACTCCCGCAAACGTAACCAGTCCATCATTAATGGCCTGAACGGCTGCCCCTTTTCCGGTTTCAATCATGATCCCCTGACCGTTTTTTTGAAAATTTTCAAGAATTTTTCCCATTGCAGGAACGGAAAGATTTTGATTCTCTGCCACCGTTTTTTGATCGGAGGTTTTATCGTCTGTAAAAGGCAGCAGTGCTAATGGTTTGCCGAACTTCTCCTCATACCAATTAGAAACAACCGCAAACTTAAAATCCTTGTCCATTTGACTTGTGACAAAGTCCCTGGCCGGCTCGAGTTTTACCGTATGATTCCGGAATAAAATGGCAACGGCCAAGAAAAGAAGCGCTGAGGCCAAGATCTTAAAAAAGAAAACTTCTTTTTTAAAGAGGGGATGTCCTGGGTCTTCGCCCCCGCTTATAGAGGGACTCATATACTTAAAATCATAATGGTCATCATCACCAGGCCAAGTAATTTGGTGCTCAGGACTTTTTGCATTTGAATTTGAATTTGAATTTGAATTTGCATTTGAATTGGAACCTTGTTCTTTTTTTCTCTTGGCGATTCGCCGCCGTATTTCTTCCGGTGTAGACCGCGCCATACCCATCAACCCTTTTCCTGCTTTTTTGTACAAGTTTATGTGGGAAGAAGAATGAGTATGACAATATTAAAAAGCCTGTCTGCATAAAAGCAGACAGGCTCTCAATTATCTAACACCAAAGAATTTTTTAAGTTTCGTAAAGACACCTTTGTTTGCATCCTCAAGCGGCTGAAGAGGTATGGATTCACCAAGAATTCTTCTGGCAATATTCCGGTAAGCAATCGATGCTTTGCTATTTGGATTTAAGGCAATCGGTTCACCGTGATTGGAGGCTTTAATGACCTCTTCATCGTCGGCCACAATTCCAATCAACTCAATCGATAAATGCTGGGTGATTTCATCAATATCGAGCATATCCCCTGTCTTCATCATATGATTGCGAATTCGGTTAACGACTAATTTAGGCGCTTCCATATTTTTCTGCTTTTCTAAAAGTCCGATAATCCGGTCAGCATCGCGGACGGCGGATACCTCAGGTGTGGTCACGACGATTGCTTTATCAGCACCGGCCACTGCATTTTGAAAGCCCTGTTCAATCCCGGCTGGGCAGTCAATAATAATATAATCATAGTCTTGCTTTAATTCGATCATCAATTCTTTCATTTGTTCCGGCGTTACGGCTGATTTATCAACCGTTTGTGCAGCCGGAAGTAAATATAATAAGCCATCAAAACGTTTATCTTTGACCAAGGCCTGATGGATTTTACATCTTTTTTCTACTACATCCACGAGGTCATAAATAATCCTGTTTTCTAAACCCATTACTACATCCAAATTTCGAAGACCGATGTCTGTATCTACTAAGCATACCTTTTTTCCTTGAAGGGCCAAAGAAGTCCCAATATTAGCAGAAGTAGTGGTTTTACCCACTCCGCCCTTACCGGATGTAATTACGATTGCCTCTCCCACCTTAATGTCCCCCTTCGAATCTGTTTAAATTAGGCCTTAATTTAACTAAAACTTGTAATCTATCAACAATAATCTTCCGGTCTTCATCTATGTAAGCACATTCCATTTCCCGCGGCTCATTGTTTTCATCATGATCCGGTGCACTATTTATTTGATCACTAATCCGGAGCTGCGATGGTTTCATGCTTGAGGCGACAATTACAGCTTCATCATTGCCAAAACAGCCGGCATGAGCAACTCCTTTTAAAGCACCCATTATAAAAATATTTCCACCGGCAATGACGGTCCCGCCAGGGTTCACATCGCCGACTAATAATAAATCTCCAGGAGCTTCTAACACTTGCCCGGAACGAATAATACTTGAAACCGTCATGACCTCATTTTCAATCTTTTGCTGCTTGGCTTCTTCAAGCGTCAAAACATTCGAAACAATTTCATCAACAGCCAGGTTTCTTTTTTGAAGAATTAACTCTTTTAATTCTTCATGCTGCTCTAAGGATAAATAGCGGTTGCCTACATTTACTTTGACAGAAATTAAATTGCGTTCATCCTGTGTCCGGGAGTTTGCTGATAGTTTTTGGTCCAGTTCCTTTTTTAGTTCCTCATAGGAACATGTATCGTCAAGATGAAGGACAAGACCTTCCTTCGTACCCTTTATTGTAACATTTTGCCGCTTTTTCATGGAGAATTTTTCACCTCATAATAAGAAAACAATTTTGAAATAACATCTCAAAGGCTATTCCAAATCAAAAAATACAGACATTTAATAAAAATTCGACATGAGCGCTCTATTCTCCTCTTTTCAAAAGGCTAATTTCGCATAGATAGTTGTTTTTCGATCACCCATATAAAAGAATGCTCCGAGGCATCTTTTCGCGGGTCCATTTTCGAAAAACCATCCGAACGTAGTAAATGACCTATCAAGGTCCAAAGCAACAAAATGTACGAAAAGAGCCTTTCAAAAAGAAAACCTGTTACAGACTATTCAGCCCGCATTGCTTCTGTATGTTTCTCAAACAATCTTTTTAAAGGATATCCAGCAATGATAACAAATACCGCATTTAAGATCACCGTCGGGTAAAAGCGCAGCTTAAGAAAACTCACAAAATTCATATCTGTAACATGAATTAGATAGTCCATTTCATAGACGCCCACTTCTAACAAAGCAATCCCTACAATTGTTATCACAATGGCAACAAAAAAATTATTTTGCAGGATATTCAAAATCTTGGATACAAGATAGGCAACAAACGGAAAAAGGAAAAGGTAAATCCCAATAATTTCGATATAGACAATATCAAATAACAGCCCAAAAATGGCTGCATAAATAAGTCCTTGTTTTTGGCCTACAAAAATCGTTAAAAATAATAATCCAGCAAACAGAAAGTGAGGGGCAATGATTTTACTATGACCAAATAGTTCAGTAGGGGTATATTGAACAAATAAGCTTTCTAAAATAAATAGACACAGAAACAAAAGAGGGAGAAGTAACTTTTTCACGATTACTCCCCCGTCCCGGTCGTTGTATCAGCAGCTTGCGCCATAACTCTTTTCGTAACAATGACCGTCTTAATATCATAAAAATCAGCTCCTGGTTTTACCAAAGCCGTTAGGTTTAATCCATATTGGTCCTGTTTTACTTCGACCACTTTCCCGATCATTAATCCTTTAGGAAAAACATCCCCTAGTCCTGAAGTAATAACGGTTTGCCCTTTTTGAATTTCCGCACCAGACGGAATGGCCTTTACCTGGAGTAATTTTTTCTCGCTATCATAGCCTTCTACTAATCCATATACATTGGTTTTCCCTTGAACAATCGCAGAAATTCGGTTCTTAGGATCCATTGAACTCAACAGCTGAACAGTTGAGCTAAATTGCGTTACACTCTTTACTTTTCCAATTAGGCCGTTGGCTGTGACAACCGCCATGTTTTTCTTAACACCGCTTAATTTACCTTTGTCGATTATAATCATTTCATGCCAACGATCAGGGTTTCTTCCAATCACAGTAGCTGGAAGTGGTTCATAATCTCTCAGGGTCTTCTTCTCACCAAGAACATCACGTAATTCTGCGTTGTCATTCTTCAGCTCTTGAACCTGTGCTTCAAGGCTCGCAAGATCTTCAACTCGTGATTTTAATTCTTTATTCTCTTCGTATGTATTGGTAAGGTCCTGGAGATTTTCAAAAAAGCCTGCTACATAATTAGTAGGCTTTGAAACCAAGGATTGAACCCAGCCGGTGGTATCTTTGACAAATTGCTCCGGCCAGGTTAGTTTGCTTCTCTCCCTTAAAGAAAACCCAATCAATGCCACGAGCACAATAATGCTGACAAGCAAAATAATCAGTCGTTTATTCATAAAGAACTGTGGCATGATTATACACCTCATTTTTCGATATAGATAAGAAAGTATTTTTCTTTTTAAACTCTGTTAAAGTTGATTGTTGATTTCCGCTCCAGACGCTCGCTTTCCGTGGGCGTGCCGGGGAGCCTCCTCGGCGCGTTTGCGCCTGCGGGGTCTCCCCTGCCCCATACTCCCGCAGGAGTCGAGCGCCTTCCGCTCCTATCAACAAAATATTAAAAAATAATAATGTCGTTTAACAGAGCCTTCTTTTAAAAAGTGCTTAGTTAACGAGAATCCCTTGCTTTGTTTTTAAACAGGTGAATATGGTCAAGTGCTTTCCCCGTACCAATGGCCACGCAATCAAGTGGATTTTCTGCAATTAAAACAGGCATTTTCGTTTCTTCACTAATGACCCTGTCCAAATTGCGAAGCAACGCACCTCCGCCTGTTAGAACAATGCCGCGGTCCATAATATCAGCAGCCAGTTCAGGCGGTGTTTTTTCTAACGTATTTTTGACCGCTTCTACAATGGCAGAAACGGTATCATTAAGGGCAGAAGCAATTTCCTTAGCTGTGATTTCAATCGTTTTTGGCAGACCGGTTAATAAATCACGGCCGCGAATCTCCATATTATCGATTCCTTCAGGCGTGCCTGCAGAACCGATTTCCATTTTAATTTGTTCAGCGGTACGTTCCCCAATCATCAAATTATAATTTTTACGGATATAAGAAATAACCGAGTCGTCCATTTCATCGCCAGCCACACGGATCGACTGACTTGTCACAATCCCGCCTAGAGAGATAATCGCTACTTCCGTTGTCCCTCCGCCAATGTCAACGACCATGCTGCCGGTAGGCTCCCAAACAGGCAGGTTAGCACCAATGGCCGCAGCAAATGGCTCTTCAATCGTATAAGCATCTTTTGCCCCAGCTTGTCTTGTTGCGTCAATCACGGCTCTTTCTTCTACAGCCGTTATCCCTGATGGTACACATACCATGACATATGGCTTACCGGAAAAAAGATTATTACTTTTCTGCGCTTGACGAATATGGTATTTCATCATGGTTGCGGTCGTTTCAAAATCCGCGATGACGCCGTCCTTCATCGGCCGCATGGCAACAACGTTCCCCGGTGTCCGTCCAATCATATTTTTTGCGTCGTTCCCAACTGCCACAATACTTTTTGTATCGGTCTGCATGGCTACTACTGATGGCTCACGTAAGACAATGCCTTTTCCTTTTACATAGACGAGGGTGTTGGCGGTTCCCAAGTCAATTCCAAGATCTCTAGGTCTAATTCCAAACATACTGTTGTATCTCCCTTTCTGTTACGAAATGCACAAATTCTATAGGCAGGTAATCACCCTAATTATCATGTCTTTTATCGTACTATTTTACTGGTTACTTTAAAAAACAGTCCTAAAAAATCATACCCAATATTATATCCTAACGTCAAATAATATCCTAGTGTTATAAATATCCTTTTTCCTTTAAACTCACAAACTTGTTTTCGCCGATAATCAAATGATCGAGCAAATCGATGCCGATGATTTTCCCGCACTCTACCAAACGCTTAGTTACTTCAATATCTTCGCGGCTTGGCGTGGGGTCTCCACTGGGGTGATTATGCAGAGCGATAATAGAAGCTGCGGAGCGCTTTAATGCTTCGCGGAAGACTTCCCTCGGATGCACGATCGAGGCATTTAAGCTGCCGATAAACACAGTCTGTTTATGGATGACTTGATTTTTCGTATTTAAAAACAAACAGACGAAATGTTCCTGGGTCAAGAAGCGCATATCATTCATGACATACTTCGCCCCGTCTTCCGGTGAACGGATCACATAACGGTCTGTGTAATTAAGATTGGCAATTCTTCGGCCAATCTCAACCGCCGCAAGAATCTGAATCGCCTTAGCTGCCCCAATCCCTTTGATTTCCGTCATTTCTTCTAACGTCGCACTTTTTAACATGCGCAAACCTTCAAAATGCGTTAAAAGGCGATTGGATAATTGCAGTACTGATTCATCTTTTGTTCCGGTTCGAAGCAAAATCGCAATCAATTCATGATTGGATATGCTTTGCGGCCCATGGTTAACAAACCGCTCTCTTGGCCGTTCATCCTGGGGAAAATCCCTTATCATTAATGAATTTGTGGACATTTCATTTCCTCCCTTTTGAGTGGGAGTTTTCTCTAATATGGCAAAGGGCAGCCTGCCTTCCTCAGTTCCCTTATGGTCCTCGCAACAGGCAGACCAACAACCGCAAAATAGTCTCCATTTATTTTTTTGACAAGCATACTGCCCAGCTGCTGAATCCCGTAGGCACCTGCTTTATCAAACGGTTCGCCGCTTTGCACATAGGCGTAAATCTCATCTTCTGTTAACTCCCAAAACCATACTTCCGTTCTTTCATAAAATTTCTTTGCACCCGTTGGAGTTACAATCGCAACACCTGTGAAAACTTCGTGCTTTCGTCCTGATAATCTTTTTAACATACTGATGGCTTCTGCTTCGTCAGCTGGCTTTCCTAAAATTTGATGATCGATAACCACAACTGTGTCAGAGCCAAGCACAAAGGAATCTTGATTTTTTTGAAAAACGACCTGTGCTTTCCGCTCGGCTAACTCCATAACTACTTCCTCAGGAGAAAGTGATGGGTCAAAGCTTTCATCAACATCACTGCTTGAAATCGCGAATGATAAGTGGAGATTTTCTAGAAGTTCTTTTCGCCGTGGAGAAGAAGAGGCTAAAATGAGGTTTTGCATTCAATCACCTGTCCTTTTGACATTTTGTAATAGGGAGATACATGTTAATCCTATCAGAAATTAAAGAAGCAAACAATTTTAATATCATTAAATTTTGATGATTATTGTCAAATTATGCAAAGAAAAGCGGAAGCGCCTTGGTCAGGGAAAAAAGTAGTTCATTTTTTCCTAGGGGCGACAGGCATTAGACGAGCCGGCGAGAAGACTTCTTTTTAGCCTTCGTGACGGATTGGCTTATGCCCCCGAGTCCCTAGGCGCTGCAGCTGGACAATTCTCAATTGTTACTTTTAAAAAGAAATAAGTCCAACCCAAATGGCAGGACTTATTTCCCGGAAAATATCATCTATTGTCGATTACAAGGAATAATAGGCACTTAAAAAGTTTAATAGATGCTGCTGGGCTTGACTGAGGCTCTTTTTACTTTTCGACTTTTGATAAGTTTTTAACTTATCAGCCGCGGTCGTTAATTCTGTTTTTATCGTATTTACCTTCTCATTCTTTAAACCGCTCGTCTTTAATTGTTCCTCAAGACCGGTGATCGCCTTAGTCGATTCAACAGACAGTTTATTATTTAATAGAGCCGTTGAGGTTGCTTGTGATAACGTTTGATAGATAGCAGGCACATTCTCTAGGAAGCTCTTCTCTTTGTCATTAAGACCGGATACTTGTTTTTCATCAAGTAAAAGCGGCTTGGCAAAAACATCTCCGACACCATCTGCTTTATATTGATTGCCGAGTGATTTGGCTGTTTCAATGGAATCGGCTACCCCAAGGAATAAAAATTGCTTTCCACTCATTTCAACTAGTTTGGATGGAACACCCTTCGAAGTTACCTGGGTTGATGTTTCCTTCGCACCATCCTTCGAAGTGAACACACCGCCCTGTATCACATAAGTTGTCATTTGCTCCAAGATAGTAGCCTTCGAAGAATTTTCTTCAGTTTGGCCGACTGTCGTATTTCCAGTTTCTTCGGCCACTGTTGGGACTGAAGCAGTTCTCGGCTTATCCGTTGGCCCTGTGATCACTAATTTCAACATAACAAATCCAATTGTTGTACCGATAAGGATGGCAAAGGCGGCTGAAGTAACAATTGTAACGATGTTACGGTCCTTTTTCTTTTTTGGATTGGCTGAAATGGTTGCTATTTTGGGGAGGCTTGGCTTTTTTGTTTTTTTGTTGCCTGCAATTGTAAATTCCTCAATATCTTGATCGGAGGATTCCGGAATGATCCAGTCAAAGCTTTCATCGACAGATTCCTTGGCTGCGGCAGTTTCGAAGAATACATCATTTTCTACTTTATTCGAATCTATTTCTAACACTCCCGGAATAGGTTCGATGGCTGGTTCGCGGTCGACTTTCTTTGGTTCTTCCTCAAAGGTTTTGGTTTCTCCATTTAATTTAATCTTGATTGTATTGCCTTTGTTAGGCTTGTCCACTGCTTGTACTCCTCTCTCTTCCGAAGGGTCATTGGTTTCATCCTAACATAAGGGTAAAAAAAAATAACAAGACTTTTGTCGTCTTGTTATGGTTGTCTTTCGCCAAATTATTTGGTAGTTCGCCATCGTTATTACTATGGCTGAGTTGTCGCAGCAGCCGGAAATTGGCTTAATGGGTTATCTTTACCGGCTGGTGCAGGTGTATCAATTTTCGGAAGATCTGTTTTTAAATCGGTCAAACCAGGCATGTAAAAAGTCGAAACCGTGAGCGAATAGGTTAGCGGCTGAGTCTCGGTTCCGAGACTGGTTACCTCTTTATCACCTGTATAATTGATCGCTTCCACAGAAACGATCCTTGGAAGAGATTCTACTGTTTCAATAAATTTTTCCAAATTCTGATAGGTTGCTGACTCTACTGAAAGTTGAACGGTTAACTTTTTCAACCCACTGTAAGGAGCAGCCGCTTGTTGCTGGGTTCCTGATTGATCTGTCGTTGTTTGGCTGGTTGTACTTTGAGTAGCAGCAGTGCCAGATTGATCTGTTGTTGTAGTTTGTGTAGTTGTTTGACCCGCTGCTGCAGATTGCGCGTTTGTTTGATCGGTGGCAACTGTTACATCAGCATCCTTAGAGAAACTCATTGTTTTAATTTCACTATTCGAGACATTTTCTGCCTTTTCTAAATCAAGGATAAATTGTTCCTGAAGTGGCTCTACAGGCACTTTCTTCTGAAGCTCGGAAGTATCTTCCGGTTCTGTGCTAGCCGTTTCTGCATTTTTCTGGGTTACAGTATCTAATAGCTTTTGTTCTGTCTCTAGGGCTTGTTCTTTTAAAGATAAATCTGACTTTAATGGACTTAGTGAGAAGAACTGAGAATAAACAATGACGATCAAGATTAATAGTACTCCAGAACCCATGATGATTTTATCTATTTTTGATAGGGGGAGTTTCATGATGCCGTCACTCCTTCCTCTGTCTTACTCTTGTCTGTTGCTTTTTTGATTACATCTTTATTGAACTTAATCTCAAATTGCCCAATGTATCTTGGCACAATATTATTATTAGCAGGCTGAGTTGTTGTCGTTCCATTGGATACAACGCCTGTATTTGTCGGATTTGAATTAGTTGTTGTTGTAATTGTTGTATTCGTTTGACTCGTTTGCCCCGCAGCAGTAGCACTTTGACCATTAGCAGTGGCTTGGGCTGAAGCTGTCGAGTTTGTTGTGGTGCTAGCGGCAGTTGTTGTACTAGCGGCCGTTCCCGTAGTTGCTGCTGCCGTGGTTTGTCCGGTTGACTGCGTGGCAGTATTAGCAGCTGCTTTTGCTTCAGTCGCCGTTAAGGAAGTCAGACTCACATCTTCAATCCAGTCTGAATCTTTTAGACTTTCTAAAAAATAGGCTGCTTCACGAGAGCTATCAAATTGAACACTAATTGTAACCGTCGCTGCCTCGGTATATGCGAATGATTGGATAAATCCTCGTTCTGGTAAAAGCGCAGTGAGATGTCTCATCACTGGGACGGTTTGAATCGGGTAATCCTTTGCCCAGTCAACCGCCGTTTTTAATATGCTGGCGGAATTGGAAGCCTCATTCTGGCTTGCATTTTTTTCAGTGGTTTCGGTGACTTTTTTGGTTGTCGCGATTTGGTGATCTACTGAAGCCACATCACTTTTGACAGAATTAATCTGCCAAAAATAAACGCCGCCGATTAAGATAAGCACAGCCACAATGGCTGATAAATAAATAATATTAAATTTTTTAGGTTCTTTTTGAGGGAGCAGGTTAATTTCTACTAGCATCATTGCACCTCTTTTAAAGCAAGACCTAAAGGTAGGAAAAGATTAGACGGTATGCTCATATGTTTGCTCTTTGTTTCGTTATCAATCGTGATTAAATCAACAGGAATATCGTACCTTTCCTTCATCTCATCATAAATGGCCATCACCATCGGATGGTCCCCATTTAATAAAAACTTAGTGATATCCTGTTTTTCATTATTACCTTGTGAATAACGGTAAAAATCTAATAACTTATTAATTTCTCTAAATATATCTTCAAATTGGACGACCAATTCTTCAGGTTCTCCGTTAAACTTACAAACCATTAAGCCGAGTGTATCGCGGGATACTTCCCATTGATCGATATCAAATGACAAGGAGAAATGGCGCATCACTAACGGAACGGTTTCATCAAAGATACACAAATTCACACCTGTTAAATCGAACTGAACCGTAAACAACACTTCATCAACTGCTGCCCGGTCTAATTTATGATACAACCGGTAGAGTGAAAGCGGGGAAATATCCGCTGCCACCGGATTCAGTTTCAAACGGTTAAGCAGGTCAACATATTCCATTACATTCTGCTCTGGTGCAGCAAATAAAAGTAATTCCTTCGTCTTCCCATTATCATTCAGTGAGAAATAGTCAAAGACTGGCTCTTCAAATGGTAAATGGATACTGGAGCCGAGTTCTAAATATAGATAACCCTTGATTTCATCCTCTTGAACATCGGCTGGTATCGTGACCTTTCGGATTATCACAAGTGGATCTGGAACAATAAAACGAATGGAACGCCTGCGAATCTTCCAATCATCAATACATTCTTCCAGAATGCTTGACAACGAATCGAAATCGACAATCTTCCCGTCTGTAATAATTCCAGGCGGTAAGAATCGTTCTAACCATCTTTGTGGTGCCGGCGGACTCTCTTGTTTTAATTCCAAAAAGCGAATCGAATGGTCATTTATCACCAGATTGATTATTCTGTTTTTCGTTGAAAAGAGGGAAAATGCCATATTTATAAACCCCTTAGTAATATATCCTTAATAGAGGATTTTAAAGTATAAGTCAATAAGCTCCGTACCCCAAAAATAAGCTGTCAAGGTGCCAGCCGCAATGAACGGACCAAATGGTATTGGCTGTCGTTTTTTAACGATTCTCAGCAAAAGAGCTAAACCGCCAATCACGGCGCCAAATAAGGTTGACAGGAAGAAAGATAATAATACCATTTTAAATCCTACCACGAAACCAATTAAGGCATATAGCTTTACATCACCAAAGCCCATTCCGCCCTTACTGACAACAGCGATGATAAGCAGGAGAAGAAATCCGGTAACGGCACCTAAGAGGCTGTCCCACCATGGGTGTAGCGGCCAAATAATTCGTTCCAATAAAAAAATCCCTGCAAACCAGAGCAAAATTTTATCAGGGATGATCATATAATGAATATCGGACACAGTGATAATCATAAACATTGAGATAAACGTCAAGGCAATGACTAATTCTCCAGACCATCCAATTACGTATGGTGCTAGCGCAAAGAGGATTCCAGTTAATAATTCAAAAAAGGGATAGATAGGAGAAATCCGCGACTGACAGCCGCGGCATTTCCCTTTTTGAAGCATATATGATAAAACCGGAATTAGTTCAAATGGTGTTAACTGATGCCCGCAATTTGGACATGCAGATCTTGGTGTGACAATTGATTGCTTTAATGGAACTCTAAGGCCTACTACGTTAAAGAAGGAGCCTAGGACGAGACCATAGCTAAATAATAAAAAGTAAATCATTATTTAGCTTCTTCGATTAAAGTACTTTCATCTTTATTAGTACCGGTTGCAGGATAATCATTTAAGGTATATTTATATTTACCACTTGTTGTTGTTGCAACCTTCTCAACTACTACTGAGTAATCCGTATATGCATCACCATTATCATCTTTTACATTCACATGGTCTAGATATTCAGATAATTTGTCATAATCTAAGGTAACAGGTGAAGTTGCATCAACATTATTGTTAGCAACATACAACTTTGCTGCATTAATAATTTGTAATCCCGTTTGAGCTTCTGCCTTTTTGTCAGATTTATTAATTACATTCCCTATCGCAGGAATAGCAATCGCCGCAATAATCCCCAAAATAACGATTACTGCTAGTAATTCAATTAAAGTAAAACCCTTCTGTTCTTTCATTTTTGCTTTTAAAGCTTGTACCATTTTTCCACTCCTTCTGGTTCTATGAACCTAGTAATATTTCTCTATGAGTATACAATAAATGACATCATTGTAAAAGATGTTTTTTATCATTTTCTGTCACAAATATTAGATACTTGTAATATTTGATAGAATTTTGAAATAAAACTGTATTTTATTAGCTCATTTGGTCATACATGGAGAACATTGGCATCATAATCGACATAACAATAACGCCAACTACTCCTGCCAAAAAGACAATCATGATTGGCTCAATTAAGGACTTTAGTCGGTCTGTGCCTGCCTCTACTTCTTTTTCATAGAACTCCGCGATTTTTGACAGCATAACATCAAGTGCTCCTGTCCCTTCTCCAATCGTAATCATTTGCGTAACTAATGGAGGAAACGCCCAGTGGGCAATCATTGGCTCGGTCATCGATCTTCCCTTTTCTAACGAATCTCGGGATTCACGAATAACTTTAGAAATAACCTCATTTTCAACGACCTTTTCCACAATCGACATTGCTTGGAGAATTGGAACTGAACTCGAGAATAAAGTACTAAGTGTTCTCATCATTCTTGCTAACTGTGCTTTTTGTACCATTCTCCCAAATATCGGCATTTTTAATGTTGCAAGATCCAAATAGTATTTTGCCTGTTTATTTTTTTTCATGAACACGAAAAATACATAGATAGCAACAAAAATAATCGCAACCAGCCACCAAAAGGATTGCATAAATTTACTAACGGATAAAACAAATTTGGTAATCACCGGAAGCTCGAGATCCATATCGGAGAACATTGTTACAAATTTAGGGACAACTCCAACAAGTAAAAAGATGACAGCGAATATAGCAATAATTCCTATCGCTATTGGATACGTAAGAGCTGATTTGACTTTTTCTCTTGTGTGATGCTGTTTTTCGAAATCCTCCGCTAGACGTTCAAGTGTTCCATCCATATTACCGCTGACTTCCCCTGCCCTAACCATATTGACAAACATAGAATTAAAGATTTTAGGATGTTTTGAAACAGCGTCAGAAAAGGGATTTCCTTCACGGAGTTCTTGTTCGACATCAAGTAGTGCACGCTTTAGTCCCTTACTTTCTGTTTGAGCCGCGAGAACCGCTGTTGCCTCTACAATGGTGACACCTGCCTTTAGCAGGGTCGCAAATTGCCGTAAATAAATGACAAAATCCTGCATTTTGACGGGATTCCCAAAGGATAGTTCCATTGTCATTAACGTCTCGGGGACTTCCGTCATTTCGACAACCCGAACCCCATCATCCTTTAGCTTTACCATGGCTTCACGGCGGGAAGCGGCCGTAATCACACCCTGCTTTTTTCCGCGTTTATCTCGTCCGGAATACTTAAATCTAGGCATCCATCATCATCTTTTCTTGTAGATATTTGGTTGCAGCTTCTTTCTGAATGACGTTGCGGTCAAGCAAATCTCGAATACTCATTTCTAACGTGTGCATACCTTGTGCTCGAGAGGTTTGCATTGTACTTTGAATTTGGTGGATCTTCTCATTACGAATCAAGTTGGCTATCGCAGGATTATTTACTAATATCTCCGTCGCAGCTCTACGCCCCTTTTTATCAACAGTTGGGAATAAACGCTGAGAAATAACCCCCACTAATACCGAAGCAAGCTGAACACGAATCTGCGGCTGCTGCGCTGGCGGGAAAACGTCAATGATACGGTTGATGGTTGCTGGTGCACTTGATGTATGAAGCGTCCCGAAAACAAGGTGGCCTGTTTCAGCTGCTGTAATTGCAATACCAATCGTTTCTAAGTCACGCATCTCCCCTACAAGAATGACATCAGGGTCTTGACGAAGGGCCGCTTTTAAACCACTCGCATAATTTTGGGTATCAAAACCTACTTCACGCTGATCAATTATGGAATTTCCGTGTTTATGAAGATATTCAATCGGGTCTTCTAGGGTAATGATATGTTTTCTCATCGTCCGGTTCATGTAATCGATCATGGAAGCAAGCGTTGTTGATTTCCCGCTTCCTGTTGGTCCGGTCACGAGAATGAGTCCTTGTGGTTTTTCAACAAGCCTCGGGATGATTTCCGGCAAGTCTAAGTCTTCAAGTGTTGGCGTTTTTGATGCTACTACCCTTAGCGCAAGAGAGACACTTTTGCGTTGATGATAGGCATTCACACGGAAGCGGGATACACCTGGGATCCCATAGGAGAAATCAAGCTCCCCTTTTTCTTTAAATTGCTCCCAGAGGTTTTCAGGAATAATTTGTTTAGCTATCGCCTCAGTATCAGGTGGTAAGAGCATCTCTTTCCCGTAGCGTTTAATATCTCCGTTAATACGAAAAATCGGCGGTACCCCAACGGTTAAGTGAATATCAGACGCTTTAAATTCAATTGCGGCCCTAAGTATATTGTCAATTCTCTCCGTCATGTCTCATACTCCTACTCTAGAATGGCAACACGTAGTACTTCTTCTGTTGTTGTCAAACCTTGTTTCACTTTTAGTAACCCATCGTCAATAAGAAAGATGGTTTTATTTTTAATCGCTTGTTCTTTTAATTTTTGGAACGAATTATCATTCATGATAATTCTGCGCATGATATCGTCAATGACGAGTACCTCATGAAGGGCAATCCTTCCTTTGTAACCTGTCATATTACAAGAAGGACATCCTTTTCCTCTAATGATCTTATCAATCTTCAAACCGCGTCTGGCGAAGATTTCTTTTTCTCTTAAAGAAGGTTCCTGTGCCTCTGCACAATCGCGGCAAACCTTTCGGACAAGTCGTTGGGCGACAATGCCGCTGACAGATGAGGCAATCATAAACGGCTCTACACCCATATCATTCAAACGGGTAATAGTACCGAGTGAATCGTTAGTATGAAGTGTACTCAAAACTAAATGCCCCGTTAAGGAAGCACGTATGGCAATTTCCGCGGTCTCTTTATCACGAATCTCTCCGACCATGATAATATTCGGATCCTGCCGAAGAATTGAACGCAGTCCGGCCGCAAATGTCATCCCCACATTTGGATTGACTTGGATTTGATTAATCCCTTCCAATTGATATTCAACCGGATCCTCAATAGTAATGATATTGACCTCTTCGCTGTTTAATTGATTGAGTGCCGCATAAAGAGTCGAGGATTTCCCTGATCCTGTCGGCCCGGTAATCAGAACGATCCCGGTCGGCTGTTCAATTAAGGAATTAAACCGTTTAAAATTAAGGGCATTAAAGCCAATTTTATTTAAATCATTTAAGGCGGCCCCCATATCTAATAAACGCATAACGATTTTTTCGCCGTAGACGGTGGGCAGTGTCGATACACGCAAATCAATCGGATAAAAATCAAGATGTAATTTTATCCGGCCATCTTGTGGTATCCTGTGTTCGGTAATATCCAGATTGGACATAATCTTGATTCTCGCTGTTAATACACTTTGCATGTGTCGTGGCAGTGTCCGTTCTACTCTAAGAACTCCATCGACACGGTAGCGGATCACGATTTTTGTTTCTTGCGGGTCGATATGAATATCGCTGGCTTTTTGAATAACCGCATTGGTAAGAAGTTGATTAACCAGCCGAACAATAGGTGAATCCTGGTTGGTTACATCTTCATCCCTGGCCCGGTCATTCGCCGCTAGGTCATCAAAAAGTTCCTCAAATCCATCATCTTCTTCGTAATACTTGTTGATGGTGCGGAGGATCTCCTCTTTCGTAGCAATCCCTGCCTCAATTTGAAATCCAGTGGCAAGACGTAAATCATCCATGACAATAAAGTCCATTGGATTGACCATTGCTACAAACAGCTTGTTCCCCTCTTTTTTTAGCGGGACAATCAAATTTCTTTTCGCCATATCCTTTGATATCAAGGAAAAAAGGCTGGTGTCAAAAGGGTATTGAACAAGATTGACATGAGGAATCCCCAGCTGATTTTCTAACACTTCAGCTAATTGCTGGTCCGTAATAAAACCTTTTTGGAGCAAGGCCTCGCCAAGTTTCTGACTAGACCCTTTGTCATCTAAGGTCGAAGCAAGTTGTTCCTTTGAAATAAGTCCTTGTACAATCAACAATTCCCCAAGACGTTTCCTTGATTGTTTTCTATTGTTATCAACCTTATTTTGGCTGTTCATTCGGTTTCCCCCAAAGGTCATCAACATTGGAATCTTGTTGTGTTGTCCCAGATGTTGAAGTAGTTTGACTTCCATCAGGATTAGTTACAGTTGAAGGAGTAGCAGTTGTTGTTGTCGCATTAGTTATTGTTTGACTTCCGGTTGTTGTTGTCGTATTAGTTGTTGTTTGACTTTCTGCCGCCGTTGTTCCTTGAGCTGTACCAGTTAAGGCATGAATCTCAATTCGATAGGATGGCGAATAATAATCCTCAGAAATAGCTTCCGTCTTTAAAAGCTGATCAGCTTGGTAAACCTCGCGATTAACCTTCACGAACTGGCCATCAGCACCTGCAGTTTTAACTATTGTCTTGCCCGCTGTTATCAAGGGGCTATATTGCACAATGGTTTTCGGTTTTATTTTCTGCTCGTCTTTTTTTATGATTTTGTAGCTGTAAAGGAGTTTTTCTCCCTTTAATTTTACAGTTAATCGATTATCTTTTAATGCCAGTTCTATTGTATAGCTGGTTTTATTAGGATTTGTAATGATTAAATCGATGTTTTTATCCGCATTGACGCGCGCTTCAAATCCTAAGCCCGCATAATCAGGAAGTGTATTGCTAATATTTCTGTCCACAATCGTAAAGTTGGAAGGTAATACTGCTTGATAAATCCCAGTTCCAAGCACACTTAATAAAGAGGAGTCGGTTATTTTTTGAATCTTCGCAAAGTCAACTACTGAGAAGGTTGCTCCTTGGTCTATTTTTATCTCTGGATTTTTCTTAATGAAGGCTGGAAGCCCATAAGGAATCTCCTTTAATGTGAGCATGGCTTCATTAATCACAAAGTTCTTATCAGCGGCGTTTGCCAGCATGAAATCATTTGTCAGATTAAAAATTTGTTCCCCATTCTGAAGCTTGGATGCTGACGATTCTAAATTTGTTTTCAGCTTTGTAAAATCTACTTCTTTACTATTAATCTCAGGGAACAGGATACTAACTTGGTCCTCAAGCTGGGTAAGGTCAAGTGAAATAAAAACAGGATTAGACTGTCCATCCTTTATTGATTCGATAGTTGTTTGTTTATCGAGGTAAAAACCGTTTAAGTCAAACGCAACGCTCTTTTCACTATATTGCAAAGTGAATTTTGTCTTTTTCATCCAATCAACATACTGGTTTTCAAGTAAACTGACTGCTTCTGCAGCGGTTTTCCCCGAAATATCGATCGTACCGATTTGGGTCCCATCGGAGTATTTCCCATCTAGATTAGCCAATTTTTCATAGGCTTTTGCGCCAAAGTGAGAGGAACTAAAGATAAAAGCTGTACTAAAAACTAGTACAATAAATAATTTTATAAACTGAGTGTTTTTTTTCATATACTAGCCCCCCACTTCATCAAACTACTTTTGTAATTTGACTTCCCTCTCCATATCGCGATCTTTTTTGAGTTCTTCAGTTCCGGCTGCAGCTTCTTCGGCAGCAAGGAACAATTCTTCAAGTAGATTCTCATCTTTTATCTCTTCCAAGATGTCTTCCTCATCGGTTAAAATCTCAATATCGTTTATTTCTTCAAGCCATCCTTCATCTTCAGAATGATCAATAACATCTGATTCTTCGAGTAGTAAGCTTTCGATATCTGCTAAATAACCTTCTTCTGGGTATTTCTCTCCAACGATTTCTGTATTTTCATCATCTGGGATAGGATTTTCATCAATTAGAAAATCATTCTCTTGTAAAAGCTCATCTGATTCTTGTAAAAATGCTTCTGTCTCTAAATTGGCTTGTGACAGTTCTTGTAAGGAAGGCTCTTGTATATCTTCTAGAGTCATTAACGGAGCTAATTCATCCCCATCTGTGTTTAAATCCAGTAATTCTAGATCCGCTTGTTTTTCTTTTTTCAGCTGGAGAATATCCTCTTCCATTTCTTCCTCTGTCTCAAGTTTGAACAAATCCGTTCCCTGTTCAAAGATCAAGGCGGCAAATCGGCTATCCATTACATAGGCCGCAGCCAAAACTAGTAACACCAAGATTAACCCCGTTTGCCATAATGGAAAGGAAGAAACTGCTGCCAGTCCTGCAAGGGCCAGCACAAAACCGGTTAAAGCGACAATTAGCTTCCCTTTGAAAGAGAATCCAATTCGTAATAATGAAAGAATTAACAATAAAGTTAACGTAGCACCAAAGGCCCATACAAGTGACAGCATTTAAATACTCCTTTTCCGTGTGAACTTTTATCCTATTAAACTACAATTTATCTTAAAATCACTAATGTTTTTAGCTTTTATACAAAAAATAGACAAAATTCGCCTATTAAATATTGTATAATACTATTATGTTTTTTGAAAGAAGCTGGAAAACTTTTTCTAGGTATTAATTACTGATTTGTGTACCTAGTTTTCTACGAATTTGGTAAGGTATATCTATATAACTATATTTTCTCCTATAAAGGAATGGTTTCTAATGGAAATATTAAAAAACGAAAAAGGTTTAACTTTGATAGAGGTTGTAGTTTCAATTGTTATATTGTCAATAGTCCTCATTTCACTCATGAGTATTTTTCCTCAAATGAGCCTGCTAAATAATCAAAATGAACAAAAGACCCAAGCTATTAACACCGCAAAAGAAGTGCTTATAAATTGGAAAGAATCACAAGTAGTCAAGACTTTTCTCCAGAGCTCAAATCAAACAACTGGCTTTACTCCTGCATATGTAGATGAAAACATAAATTATACATTATTTTCTTTAACTAAATTTACGAATTATTACTATTTTGAAACCACGAAAGACGAATATAAAGTGCAAATAAAAATAAAAAGGACCCCTGATAATAATTCTAATAATTCTTTTGTTAACCAAATTGATGTTCAATTGTTTAATAGCAAAGGAAATATGGTAGCTGAAACATATGGTTATGTCATTAGATAGGAGAGGATGAGAGTGAATCACGATGAAAGTGGTTTAACTTTGGTCGAAGTATTAGCCACACTAACAATCTTTTCAATAATAAGTGTGATTATTTGGAGCGTATTTTTTCAAGGTTATAATTTATCCGAAAAAGCCATTACCAAAAACCAAATGCAGCAAGAAACGAATCTTTTAATAACAAATCTATTAAAAATTCACCGATCAGCTAAAAATTATACCATTACAAATACGAGCTCGAATTGTGAAATAACGGTTAATATTACAAATACAGATAATACAACTAAAACGGAGATTTTTAAACATACTTATATGTGTTTTAAGTTTGAGATAAAGAATACCGTTACACAACCTATTCAACCTAGGCTAGAAGGGAACATTGTCCAATTAAAGTTAACCACAAGTGATAAGAATGATTCCAATAATAATATAACGATAGATACTTTTCTCTATCGTATGAAGGAGGGTATAAAATATTAATGAAAAGTATAAAAAACGAACAAGGCTATGCCCTTTTGGTTGTGCTGTTTGTTGTAACTGTCTTTATGATTCTTTCTCTTTCTTTCATGGGACAAGCCTTTTCAAGTACAAAACAAAATCAAATAGTTGAAAAGCGGACTCAATCTGTCTCGGCTGCGGAAATGGGTATTTCCTACTATCAAGTTCAAATACAAAAACTTTTTGAAAGCAAACAATCATCGGTAAACACGGCAGTTAGTGGATTTATGAAGACGAATCCATCTGGGAATTTTAAGAGTAAAGCAGCAGAGGAAATGGCAGCGGCACTTCAACATGAGTTCCCACCTGGCAGTTCGCCAGCAGCAATTCCAATCGATGGACGATCGAATGCTTCCTTTGCTATTAGGAATTTTACCGCGGTAGCAGATACCGCTGGTAACTCAAAAAAAGTCAAAATCAGTTTTAATATTATTGGTAATGAAAACGGAAAAGAGACTACTCTTTTTACAGAAATGTATATTGATTTAGATTCAATCCTCAATCTCCCAACAAGTGGTCAATCCAATAATTATGTACTACCAAATTACAACAATATAATTGAACCAACAGTTTTATGCAGTACGTTAAGTTGTAATCCCGTATATATTAACGGACCTGGAATATTTGATGGAAATAACTTATTGAGTAGTAACCAAACCATTTACACAAAAGGTTCATTAACGTTAACTGGACAAGGAAATGAAAACAATACACGTGTTGTCAAGATACATGCAGATGGTCCTATAACCATTGGAAAAAATATGAATAGCCAAACAAATTTACAGATCGAAACAAATGATAGTGCCACCTTTGAACAAAATTTAAAAGTCGATACCACATCAAGCGTTTTAGTTCGAAAAAGCTTGACTGTGAAACAACATTTGGATATTTCTAATGAATCTTTTGTTTACGTTGGTGAGACGGCAACTGTTAATTATTTAGATATTTCTTCATCGTCCAAAATGTGTGTCTATGGTGATTTAAAATATTCTAATGCCCCAACTGTTACAACAAAAAACGGAGAAACGCCAAGTGCATTATTAGTTTATGGAACGGTAAATAAATTAGTAAATGGAGTTTATCAGGCAGTAACAAACTCACCATACAAGGTAGATTACAATACATTTTCGAGTAAATGTGGAACCTATGTACCACCTGAATTTCAGATTTACTGGGGAGAAAATTTAAGTACTGTCATTAGTAATGTTGTCTATTAACAATTAATTAAAAAGGTGTGTACATAGTTGTATCATACAATCACGTACACACCTTTTTATTTTTATAGGGAGATCGGGTTATCCTTTAAATTCTTAGCTAAAACTGGTTTCGCTTCTGAAATAAAATAAAGCGAACCCGTAACAACTAATATATCGTCAGATCCTAGCCTTTTTATTTTTTCCAGCAGACAGGACTGCCAATCATCCACTGCCAGCTTGTTTGTTGAACTACTTATTTTGTACAAATCTTCTGCTTTGGCAGCGCGAGGAAAATCAAAGCTGACAAACGAAATTTGATCCGCAATCCCATCTAACATGGCAATCATTTCATCCAGCTTCTTATCCCTTAAAGCAGCAAATACAATATGAATATTTCGATCACTGTATCTGCTAGACAGCTCATGGACTAAGGAAGTAATTCCTTCCTGATTATGGGCTCCATCAATAATAACAAGCGGTTTTTCCGAAAGGATTTCAAATCGCCCAGGCCAGTATGCGTCTTTTAGTCCCTTACGAATAGCTTGTTCTGTTACTTGAAATCCCGTTTGGTTAACATAGTCAGCGGCAAGAACCGCCAGGGCGGCATTTTCCGTTTGATGCTGTCCAATCATACTAATCTCAAGTTCCTCAAAGGATAGAGATTTAGATTTCAGGGAAAACATTTCACCCTTGGCTAATGAATTTTGCCCGGAAATCTGAAATTCTTGATTCAATCTATAGATTGGGGCAGACTTCTTTTCAGCCATTTCCTCAATCACGTGCAGGGCACCTGGATGTTTTACCGCGGTAAAGATCGGTGTGTTATTCTTGATAATCCCTGCTTTTTCAAAGGCAATCTCCTCATAAGTATCGCCGAGGATATTGGTATGGTCTAATCCGATGTTTGTAATAATTGAAGCTAATGGTTGAATAATATTGGTGGAGTCAAATCGCCCGCCTAATCCTACTTCAAAAATGACGATGTCAATATTACTTGTATTAGCGAAATAGTAAAAGGCCATTGCCGTGATCACTTCAAACTCAGTTGGGCCGCCTAGTTCCGTTCCTTCTAATTCATCTGCGAGCGGCTTAATGACATTGGTCAGCTCTAATATTTCCTCATCATTAATTGGTTTTCCATTCACACTGATTCGTTCATTAAATTGTTCAATATACGGTGATGTAAAGGTACCAACCGTATATCCTCCCGCTTGTAGGATTGAACGTAAAAAGGTGACAGTGGAGCCCTTTCCATTCGTTCCGCCTACATGGACCGCCTTGATTTTCTTTTCGGGAAAGCCAAGCTTGTCCATCATCCATTCCATTCGGGTTAAGCCAGGTTTAATCCCAAGTCTTAGTCTCCCGTGAATCCAGTCGAGGGCTTCTTGATAAGTAGTAAACAATTTTGGTACACCCCTTCTATGTAAGCGAGACGAACTCAGTACTGAATTCGTCTCGCACAACTTGTTATCCTCTTAACTCTTTGATACGGGCTTCGACCGTATCTCTCTTTTCGATGTAATCCTTTTCTTTCGCACGTTCCTCGGCTACAACACTTTCAGGTGCTTTTTTCATAAAGCCTTCGTTGCTTAATTTCTTCTGAACGCGGTCCACTTCTTTATTTAACCGGTCTAATTCTTTATTTAGACGAGCAATTTCTTCGTCAATATTAATTAAGCCTTCAAGCGGAAGGATAATTTCCAAGCCGGTCACAACAGCTGTCATTGCTTTTTCAGGTACTTCGATGTCTACGCCCATTTGCAATTCTTCTGGATTACAGAAGCGTTCAATATAGCTGCGGTTGCTTTCCACTGCTTTCAGAACGGCTTCATCTTTTGCTTTGACAAGCATCTTGATCTTCTTGCTTAATGGTGTATTTACTTCAGCACGGATATTTCGTACAGAGCGAATCATTTCTACAAGCAGCTTCATTTCTTGAGCAGCCTGGTCGTCTGTTAGCTCTGGTTTGACAACTGGCCATGCTGCTGTTGTGATGGATTCACCTGCATGCGGAAGGTTCTGCCAAATCTCTTCCGTGATAAATGGCATGAATGGATGTAACAAACGCATTGTATTGTCTAAAACATACGCAAGGATTGAACGCGTTGTTTTCTTAGCTGCTTCATCTTCACCGTATAATGGAAGCTTCGCCATTTCAATATACCAATCACAGAAGTCATCCCAGATAAAGTTATATAAAGCACGGCCGACTTCACCAAATTCATAGCGTTCAGACAGTCTTGTTACATGTTCAATCGTTTCATTTAAGCGTGTTAAAATCCACTTATCGGCAACCGATTTTTCGCCGCTGAAATCAATTTCTTCATATGTTAATCCATCCATATTCATCAAGGCAAAACGGGAAGCATTCCAAATCTTATTGGCAAAGTTCCAAGTGGACTCCACCTTTTCAAAGCTGAAACGTAAATCCTGTCCTGGTGAACTGCCAGTAGATAGGAAATAACGTAAGGCATCGGCACCATATTTTTCAATAACATCCATTGGATCAACACCGTTGCCAAGTGACTTACTCATCTTACGGCCCTGCTCGTCACGTACGAGTCCATGAATAAGAACATCTTTGAATGGACGATCTCCTGTGAACTCGATGCTTTGGAAAATCATCCGGGATACCCAGAAGAAGATGATATCGTAACCAGTTACCAGTGCATCTGTTGGGAAGTAACGCTTATAATCTGCCGCTTCCGTGTTTGGCCAGCCCATTGTGGAGAAAGGCCATAGGGCAGAGCTAAACCAAGTATCTAATACGTCTTTATCCTGTTCCCAGTTTTCAGCATCTGCAGGTGCTTCCGTTCCTACGTAAACTTCACCTGTTTGTTTGTGATACCAAGCTGGAATACGATGGCCCCACCAAAGCTGTCTGGAAATACACCAGTCGCGGATATTTTCCATCCAGCGAAGATATGTTTTTTCAAAACGGTCTGGAACAAAGTTTACTTTATTTTCTTTTTCCTGCAGTGCAATCGCTTCGTCTGCGAGCGGCTGCATTTTAACGAACCACTGGGTTGAAAGGTATGGTTCAACAACTGCACCGCTGCGCTCAGAGTGACCAACGGAATGCATGTGCTCCTCAATTTTGAAAAGAACCCCTTGCTCTTGTAAGTCCTTCACAATTTGCTTACGGCATTCGAAACGATCCATGCCTTGGTATTTGCCAGCTTTGTCATTCATAGAACCATCTTCGTTCATAACAAGGACACGCTCTAAGTTGTGGCGGTTACCTACTTCAAAGTCATTTGGGTCGTGGGCAGGTGTAATTTTTACAGCCCCTGAACCAAATTCCATATCCACATAATCATCACCAACAATCGGAATTTCACGGCCAACGATTGGCAGGATAACGGTTTTGCCGATTAAATGCTTGTAACGCTCATCTTCCGGGTGAACGGCTACTGCGGTATCACCTAGCATCGTTTCCGGACGAGTAGTGGCTACTTCGATGGAGCCGGAACCATCTGCAAGTGGATAGTTCATATGATAAAACGCACCTTGAACATCTTTGTAGATAACTTCGATATCAGATAAAGCGGTTTTTGTAGATGGGTCCCAGTTAATAATGTACTCACCGCGGTAGATTAAACCTTTTTTATAAAGGGTGACAAATACTTCTTTAACTGCATCAGATAAACCCTCATCTAGGGTGAAGCGTTCGCGGCTGTAATCAAGACCTAAGCCTAATTTCGACCACTGCTGGCGGATATGAGACGCATATTCTTCTTTCCACTTCCATGTTTCTTCAACGAATTTTTCTCGGCCTAAATCATAGCGGCTTTTGCCTTCGTTACGAAGTTTTTCTTCTACTTTTGCTTGAGTTGCGATACCCGCATGGTCCATACCAGGCAGCCAAAGAACATCATAACCCTGCATCCGTTTCATTCGTGTCAAAATATCTTGCAGCGTTGTATCCCAAGCATGACCTAAGTGAAGCTTTCCCGTAACGTTTGGGGGCGGGATAACGATTGTGTATGGCTGTTTGCCTTCGTCATCCTTTGCTTCAAAAAATTTACCCTCCAGCCACCATTCATAACGACCCTTTTCAATTGTCTGCGGATCGTATTTGGTCGGCATTGTTAATTCTTTTGTTTCCATGTAAATCCTCCTTTTAAAATTCCGGTTAACACAAAAAACTCCATTCGTCTTATAAAAGGACGAATGGAGTATGCTTCGCGGTACCACCTTTTTTCCAATCGAAAAAAAACATGATTGGCTCTTAACTTAGATAACGGATTTTATCCGTCTTCCACTAATTGGATTTCTCCGTTCGCAGAAGAAGCTCATGGGCGACTTTCCAATGTTCCGCCTAGGAAATCTTCCAGCTAGTGATTTCCCTCTCTTAAAGCAGGAGTGCATTGTACTCTTCCCTGTCATAGCTCTCATTTTAAATTATATTGTTATACTACCCAAAAAAGGGGAGTGACGTCAACAGGATGACCAGATTTTTTATTTTTTATACTATATGGCAGTTTGCTTTGGATTGCAAGCCCGATTATGAATTATGCACTTTTTATTGTGTCTTCCCTTTTCTCTGTACGAATTTGGTTGTTCGACTTTTGAAGATATGGGCTCGATTTTGCCAGAGAAATTCCGAGGACTGACCAAAAAATAGGCGCGACCGGGACAGTGCTGATATTAAAAAATGCCTGAATTAGATAACCAAAGATGGTTGCAATAAGTCCATAGATAATAATTTTTTCGTTTCCTTGTACTTTTTTTACAGCCAGAAAAGCTTTCCTTAATACGACAAATATCAGTAATAAATAAATGACCAGCACCGGGGTGCCTAAGGTAATGGCAATCTGCAAATATTCATTATGAGCTTTATCAACCTTAGTATCCGTGCTTCCGAGGAATTCCAGCATTTCTTTTGGACTCGCCTTAAAAATAAATTCAAAAGTATCAGGTCCAGACCCAATCCAAAAATAGTCTTTTACAAGCGGCAACGACTTCTTCCAAATAAAAAATCGTGAAGACCCTTCGTGACCGGTAGCTTGTTCGGTGGCAACACTCATGGAATCCGTGACAACCGAGTTAATCCGTTGAAAGTAAAAACCATTTTCAGTGAGGTTGATGGCGAACAACAGCAGGCCAAACGTAAGCAACAATGAAACCCATCTCTTCCACAGGTATTTTCTCTTTAATACGACAAAGACTGTTAAAAAAACAGTCCCAAAAAATACGCCAAGATAAGCACTTCTCGTACTAGAAAAAATAAGTGAAATAAACACTAGAGATGCTGTAAGAAAGTATAAAGAGACTGCTTTTTTCTTTTCAACAGTTAAATAGATTGTTAATGAGAGTAATAATACCAACACTAGATACGATCCAAAGAAGTTGGGGTTATCAAAAAAGGTATAGGTTCCTGAATAATAACGCATCGCACTGTTCCGAGGGAAGAAGTCCAATGAGTAATGCTGCAAAATCCCATAGATAGAAACAAAGATGGACACCAATGAAATGCCAAAGACTACCCTGTTTAATTTATTTTTATCTATTAATCTGTAGGAAAATAACAAAAGAAAGTAATCAGGCCTTCACACCGGTCTAAAGAACCATGGATTGCTGTATAGGTATACTTGGACAATGCGGTCGATATTTCTATTAAACTTAATAGGATTAATAGAATTAATTCAACGGCAGAATCCCGCTTTTCCGGAAGGAGCACACGATACTTTTTCTTAAAAATAAGATAAAGCCAGACCGCACCTACAAATAAATATAAGTAGTTGGTTTTTGTTGTTGTATAATACGGATCATATCCCCATGGATAGATTAATAGCGGAAACAGTATGATAAACCAATACATCCCAAATAACTCCCTCGATTATGTATAAAGAACTGGTAAATGAATTCCTAATTATTATTCCATTTCTACTAGGACATTTCAACTGGTTATTTTAGATGATTGGAGGATACGACGGAGAATTTTTTAAAAATTAATGAGGAACAAACTGGGTGTTTTGAATATAAATAAATAAAATGTTTA
>NZ_JBALPZ010000091.1:0-9242 GCF_036965645.1 Neobacillus drentensis | reverse complement strand
TCCCTGGTTTATTACTTCGCGTAGAATTGCCGCTCAATTTATTGTTCCCTTTAGCATCTTTCAATTTATTCGGACCCTGATTTTACCGACCATATTTGATGTATTGCTGTTAACCATCTTCCTCGCGATTGCCGTTTCCATCCATTTTGACATCATTTAAGGAGCCCATCATGCAGATTATGACTGCTGCTGGGCTCCTTCTTTTGCCTGCTTTTGTTGATTCTCAATTTCTGTCATCCGCATCACAACATACTCGGAATTTTTCAAGTGCCAATATTTCTCCTGCAGCGTCCGAACAAACTTCATTTCATTCTTTTTTCCTTGTTTCTTGTAATAGCTATCCACCACTTGCATAATCGGAACGGGTAAGGCTAAATAGCTGTAGAATAATAACTTCTCATCCTCTTTATAAGGGAAATATTTAAAGTAATGATACACCCAATCAATCGCGGTATCACTCCGCTTTGGTGGTGTGTTTAAGGCCCTTGATAAGTAAGGGAGCAGATCATGGATAGGGGACCCGTAACGGGCATTTTCAAAATTAATAAAAAAGCCGTACCCCCGGTCATCGTAAAGAAAATGTTCAGATGATAATTTACCATGGGTAATCACCATGCGAGCCTTTTCGGCATCCTTTGTACTCTCGTACCACTCCTCAAATTTGGTTTTAGAAAACCGGAGTGCCTGACTGATTTCGCTATAGTAAAGGCAATACAACAACTGGAACGGTGACATATAGGTCCTTTTTTCACATTCATCCATAAAGCCATCAAGAAATTCCTGATGCTTTTCAAGCTGCTGAATGGTTGTTTCGTAATGTTCCGTCCGTTCTTCCTTGCTGACCGTCACTTCCTTAGCAGAAAGGGTATGAAGCCTAGCCAGCTCGCGAAAAAGTTCGTGATTCTTGTGATCACGGTTTTCTTTTTGATGATTGGGCATCCAGGGCATTAAATAATACAGATTATTGTCATGTAAAACAGCATACCTGCCGTCCATGGTTGGATAGATGGGGACGATGCGGTTGAAGCCCTTTTGATAGAGCAGGTGTACATGACGGATAAAATCTGTTCCTGTTGTAGGTGGGATTTTTTTCAGCGCAAATGTGCCTTTATTGGAATAAACCTTTTGAACAATTCCGTAGTCTTCGACGAAATAAGGTTCAACTAAATAATTTTGTAAAATGGGTGCAATCGATTCCAACCGATTCCTATCGCTCATGAGATGTCATCTCTCTTTCAATGAAAGGCGAAGTTTAGTAAAAATAAGCTGAGCAGGTTATATCAACCCGCTCATCTTTTTTTCGGCTTTAATTTTTTGCAAATGTGCCAGGAATGTAAAGAACCTGACCAACAGATACATCTTGGTTTAAATCAAGATTATTGACACGCAGCAGGTTAGGAACAGATACATCATAGCGGTCGGCTACGCTTGCAACCGTATCTCCTTTTTGGACAATGCAGACCTTTAATTTCGTTTGAGCTGTTCGTTCATCCTTACGGGCAAAGAACTCTGTCAACGTCATACTTTTCTTCTTAGCTGCCTTTTTCTTTTTCACTGCTTTTGGCGGCTCTTCTGATGAAGACGAGGAACTTTCCTCCGAAACTTCTGCAACAATGATTTCCTCATGGTGGTGCTGTGGTGCATGATCTTCCACTACAACCACTTCATGTGTTTCAACTTCTGCAGGCTGGTTCCCTTCACTTCTAGCCTCCTGAAGATTCCATGCAGGTGTAAATTCTTCTTCTTCCTGCTCCTCCTCAAACTGTGGATGATAGTTAAAGGTAGGAAATTTCGGTAAAATTTCTACTGGCTCTTCATCTTCATGCGGTTTCCTTGCTTCCGCTTCAAACAAGAAGTTGTTTTCAAAGCTGCTTTGAACCGCAGGTTGTTCGACTTCCACTTCTTCTTCCTCTTCGACACGGTGAAGAAACTCATACTCTTGTTCTTCTTCTTGTTGCTGTTGTTCGACTTGTTCGTTTCCATAAAGTCCGCTGATCGTTAATTCAGCGGAAAGCTTTAAGCAGCTTCGCTCTGGGATGGAATAATCAAATGACTCAACAAGGACGTCGATATCATAGATACTTTGAATCCGGTTATTCGGAATCGTGATATCGACTGGGAACCGATGTGAAAACTCAAAGGATCCCGTTTCCTCTAGTTCAGCTACTCTCTCGACAAATTTTTGAGAGGTAACCCCTTCCTCTTCACTTACTTCGTTTGCTTCGTAACTTTTATATTCGCCAGTTAGTTGGAGCGAACCACGTATGGTTACGTACTGATCGTTTTCCTGGATGGTGATGTCCGGGTCTAGGGAAATCGAAATGAGTTCCTCGACTTCCTGTCCTTTTCTAAACCACAATGACTCCTCCAAGGAAAATCGCAGGCACGATTGATTCTCTTGGGACAAAGCGACTCCTCCTTTCGTATCCTCCACGTAAAATCACTATGTCAGTTACACTTTATGAGTGGAGTCTTTTTTTTATGATAAAAATGGTATTCTGACTTGAAAAAGAATTGTGATTGAGGGGCTCTTTATTTGGTTTGGCTGATTTTTCAATTGGATTGGCTCATTTCAGGTGATAATTGGCTCATTTTTCAGCGGGTTTGGCTCATTTTTGAACTTGATTGGCTCATTTTCATCGATTATTGGATGATTTACCATTTACACCCAATTTCAAACCAAAAAAATACACCCACATTTAACAAAGTGGGTGCAGAAATAAACATTATTTAAGTTTCGAGAAAGCAACCTCTGCTGCTTTTATTGTTTTTTCAATATCCTCATCAGAGTGCTCTACAGATAGGAATAAGCCTTCAAATTGAGAAGGAGGTAAGAATACCCCTTGATTCGCCATTTCGCGATAATAGGCCGCAAAGAAGTCTAAATTAGAAGTCTTGGCTTTTTCATAGTTAATAACAGCTTCGTTCGTGAAGAAGAAACCAATCATGGAGCCGGCACGGTTAAAGCTAATCGGAATATCATACTTTTCAGCCGCTGCTTCAAAGCCTTTTTGAAGAAGATCGCCTTTACGGATAAATTCTTGATAGTGCTCAGGTGTTAATTGGCTTAAGGTTTCAAGACCAGCCGTCATTGCCAGCGGGTTCCCTGAAAGTGTTCCTGCCTGGTAAATAGGGCCGCTTGGAGCGATTTGCTGCATAATCTCTGCTTTACCGCCGTAAGCACCAACCGGAAGGCCGCCGCCGATGACTTTGCCTAGACAAGTTATGTCAGGAGTCACATTAAAATAACCTTGTGCACAGTTGTAGCCGACACGGAAACCGGTCATTACTTCATCAAAGATGAGGAGAGAACCGTTTGCTGTTGTCAGCTCGCGAAGACCTTCTAAGAAGCCGGGAAGCGGTGGAACCAATCCCATGTTTCCAGCAACAGGTTCTACGATAATACACGCAATATCTTCACCAAAGTGCTCAAACGCATATTTAACACTTTCAAGGTCATTGTACGGAACTGTGATGGTATTTTTAGCAATCCCTTCAGGAACGCCGGGGCTGTCAGGCAGCCCTAATGTAGCGACACCTGAGCCAGCTTTAATCAATAATGAATCACCGTGGCCATGGTAACAGCCTTCGAATTTTAAAATCTTGTTACGGCCTGTATAGCCTCGTGCCAACCGAAGTGCACTCATCGTCGCTTCTGTTCCGGAGTTGACCATTCTGACCACTTCGATGGACGGTACGCGCTCAATGACAAGTTGTGCTAATTTCGTTTCTAATTCCGTTGGGGCACCAAAGCTTGTCCCAAATTCAGCTGTTTTTTTCAAGGCCTCGACAACACGATCATTGGAATGACCTAAAATCAGCGGACCCCATGAAAGTACATAATCAATATATTCATTGCCGTCTATATCATAAATTTTTGACCCTTTGCCTCTTTCCATAAAAATAGGGCTCATATTCACGGATTTAAAGGCACGAACCGGGCTGTTGACACCGCCAGGCATTAGGTGTTGGGCTTCTTTAAATGCTTCAATCGATTTGGTATACGAACGCATTCTTTTCCCTCTTTTCGAAATGGTTTATTGCTCTTCTTTTAACCAGCGGCATGCATCTTTTGCATGATAAGTGATGATTAGGTCAGCACCAGCACGCTTCATTCCCACTAGCATTTCCATTACTGTATTTCTTTCGTCAATCCAGCCGTTTTGAGCGGCAGCTTTAATCATGGCATACTCACCGCTTACGTTATAAATAACAACAGGCAGATTAAAGTTGTTTTTCACATCACGAACGATGTCAAGATATGGCATACCAGGCTTGACGATTAAAAAGTCTGCGCCTTCAGCCACATCGGATTCAGCTTCTCTGAAAGCTTCAAGACGGTTTGCCGGGTCCATTTGGTAGGTTTTCCGGTCACCGAACTGTGGTGCACCTTCAGCAGCTTCACGGAACGGTCCGTAGAATGCGGATGCGTATTTCACGGCATAAGACATGATTGGGATTTCAGTAAAGCCTGCTTCATCTAATCCAGCACGGATTGCAGCGACAAAGCCGTCCATCATGTTAGAAGGGGCAATAATGTCAGCACCTGCTTTTGCTTGGGCGACAGCTGTTTTTACAAGTAAGTCTAGGGATTGGTCGTTAAGAATTTTGTCGCCTTCCACCATTCCGCAATGTCCATGGTCGGTATATTCGCATAGACAGGTATCTGCCACAATGATGATTTCAGGAAAATGTTCTTTTATGTAACGGGTTGCGATTTGAACGATCCCGTGGTCATGAAAGGCTTGCGTACCGCAGGCATCCTTTGTTTTTGGGATTCCGAATAGTAATACAGACTTGATACCGTGTGCAACAATGTCTTCCATTTCGGCTTGAAGATTGTCCATAGATACTTGGAATACTCCCGGCATAGAGGAGACTTCTTTACGGATATTTTCGCCTTCATATATAAATAACGGATAAATGAAGTCTTCTGGTCTTATGTGATTTTCTCTTACAAGGGCACGCATATTAGCACTTGTCCGTAGTCGGCGGTGACGTTGAAATTGAAGTTCCATTCTATTTATACCTCCAAATGATTTAGTTAAAAATTGTTACTGGCGGATAACTCCGGTTTAGTGGCGGATAGCCGCAGCTTTCTGGCGCACCTCCGCCATTTAGTGGCGGATAATCAAAAATTACTGGCGCTACTCATGTTTTCTGGCGGATAACTCAACTTTACTGGCGCATGGCCTCAGTTAACTGGCGTTAAGTCATCCTTCCATCATTCTCCAAATAAGCAACCGTGCTCTCCATCATATCCTTCACGGTATACTGTTCAGGCGAGGCGTGAACCTGCAAACCATACTCAAGCAGCTTTTTTTCTGTAACAGGTCCGATACAGCCGATTATACAATTTTTTAACTGCTCCTCCAAACCATATTCCTTCACGACATCCATGAGGTGATCAACCGTCGAAGGACTAGTAAAGGTCAGGATATCCAGTTCATCCCTTGAAAGCATCTGGGCCAGCTTTAAACGGCTCTCCTCAGGCAAATAAGTCTCATAAATCACGACTTCATCGACTTTGGCCCCCACTGCCATTAACGATGCGGCAATATACTCCCGAGCCAAATTGCCCTTTGGGAGCAAGATCTTTGCATAAGGACCAACAAGAGGGATAAACTCCTCGACAAACACCTCGGCCACAAAGGCCGAAGGAACAAATGCCGGGCGAATCCCCCTCTCCTGCAAGACCTCGGCCGTTTTCTTCCCGATTACCGCAATTTTAGGTAATTTAGCAGCATCACGATCACAAAACGAAAAAAAAGTTTCGACGGTGACATTGCTTGTAAAAATAATCCAGTCGTATGTATCAAGGGCCTCCAAACATACTTGAAGACGTTGATTTCCTGCAATCGGACGAAAAGCAATCAGAGGGATTTCAACAGGAATCCCTCCATACCTTTCGACTAATTGTGAGAATGATTTTGCTTGACCTTTTCCTCTAGGAACAAGAACTTTTTTATCAAGCAAAGCGCCAGTTTTACTCACGGCCTTCAAGCTCCCGCTTAACTCGGTCGATCAGGTCCTTGGCTCCTTTTTTAATTAATAAATCAGCCGCCTGATTCCCGAGCTCTTCCGGATGTTGTCCGCGAAGTTCTTCTCGGAAGATTTCTTGACCTTCTGGTGAACCGACTAAAACATTCAAGACTATTTCATCATTGTCCTCAACACGTGCAAAGCCGGCAATCGGCACCTGGCAGCCGCCCTCCATTTTTTGAAGGAACGCCCGTTCAGCACGAACGGCTTTTTCTGTTTTTTTGCAAGTGAATTTTTCAAACAGCTCTAGCAGTTCTTTATCGTCCTCACGGCATTCGATGGATAATGCACCTTGACCAACGGCCGGAACACAAATATCAGCATCAATAAATTCGGTTACGACTTCCTTTGCCCACCCCAGACGGGATAAACCTGCCGCCGCTAGAATAATGGCATCGTATTCACCGGATTCTAATTTTTCTAATCTAGTATCCACATTACCGCGGATCCATTTAATCTCTAAATCCGGACGCTGTGCTAAAAGCTGGGCACTGCGGCGGAGGCTGCTTGTACCGATGATCGCACCGGGCTTAAAGTCATTCAACTTCACATGTCCTTTCGAAATCAAAGCGTCACGGTGATCTTCACGGAATGGGATACAGCCGATGGTTAACCCCTCAG
Organism: Neobacillus drentensis; assembly: GCF_036965645.1. Lineage (GTDB taxonomy): Bacteria > Bacillota > Bacilli > Bacillales > Cytobacillaceae > Neobacillus > Neobacillus drentensis_D. The sequence continues at coordinate 2,579 of NZ_JBALPZ010000091.1, read as the reverse complement.
GCAGGACAGCCGGCATGTCTTTCATACTATGAACAGCCATATCAATCTCTTTATTAAGCATTGCCTGTTCGATTTCTTTCACAAATAATCCTTTTCCGCCAACCTTTGAAAGGGTTACATCAAGGATTTTATCCCCTTTTGTGACAATTTCTTTTACCTCAAATTCAAAATTGGGATTAAGCTTTTTAAGCTGGTCAATCACCCAATTTGTTTGTGTTAACGCCAATTTGCTTCGTCTTGACCCCACAATAATTTTTCTCATGATTGCCTCCTAAGTTATGCATACCATAAATGAAACGATGATAATCGCCCAAATAAGAAAAAGTTTATTAAAACAATTAAAAAGGACGCTGTATTCCAAATCGCTAATTGTCTGCCAGAAAGATTTTTTACAATCCGCAGGTATAAATAAATACTATAGGCTGAAAGTAACAGGAATGAGCCAATGATTTTCATATCGTACCATGGCATTCCCGGAACCTTTAGAAAAGCCCACTGGAGGCCTAATATTAGGCTGAGAAGCAGCATCGGAACGCCAATGACAGCGAATATGTAGGATAATTTTTCGAGTTTCTCCAAATCTGCAAGCCGGATTAAGCGTGTTCCCCATTTTTTCCGTTTCAACAAATCATATTGAAGCAAATATAACGATGAAAAAACAAATGATAGAGAAAATGCCCCGTAAGAAAGAATCGCCATCGTAATGTGAATTAACAGCAGTTCAGACACAAGCTTAGTTGCCAGCGTTTGTGAATGGTATTGCATGGGCACAAATGTATGGATGGCCATGACGGTGAATCCAAGGATATTGGTGAAAAAGACAATAAAGTCCACTCGTAGTAAATGATTAATAATTATAGATAAGGTTACCAATACCCAGGCATAAAAATAAAGCCCCTCAAAAATCGTTAATACAGGGAACCTGCCTGTTTTCGTCATATATAAAAAGAGAAACACCGTTTGCAATATCCACACAAATGCAAGTAACCAGAAAGCAATACGGTTTGCCTTCCGGTTATGGTGAATGAAGTCGAAAAAATATAACAACACACTGAAGGCATATAGAACAACTGTAAATTCGTGAAGCCTTGTCAAAAGAGTGTTAAACATAGCAACAACTCCTTATGACTGAAAAGAAGCCTGAACTTCTCCAACCGGCATTTTAATCGTTTTCGCTGCTTTCGAATGTTGTTCCTGAACAAGCCCTTCAATATTAAAGATTTTCATAAACAATTCCATCGTCTGTTCTGCATCCGGTCTTGCCGCCAACTCTTTCGCCTGTAAAATAGGATCCTTTAAGAGCTGGTTAATGATACTCTTTGTATGTTTATTTAGGACTTTAATATCATGTTCGCTTAAGTTTGGCAGTTTCCGTTCAAGACTAACCATCGTTTCTGCCTGAATCGCAAGTGCTTTTTCACGTAGTGCTGAGATAACAGGGACCACTCCAAGCGTGCCCAGCCACTGTTTAAAATCAACTATTTCTTTTTCAATCATCAGTCTGATTTTCGATGCGGCTTTTTGACGCTCCTGCAAGTTTGCTTCGACAATGCCCTCTAAATCGTCGATATCGTATAAGAAGACATTATCAAGTTCAGCTATTCTTGGATCTAAATCACGAGGTACCGCAATATCGACCATAAACAACGGTTTCCCTTTGCGCTTTTTCTCGACTTTTGCAATTAACTCTTTTGAAATAACCAAATCCTTAGCACCTGTTGAACTGATGAGGATATCAGCCTCTACTAGTGATTTCTCTAATTCAGTAATATTTTTTGCCTTACCGTCAAAACGGCTTGCAAGTGCTTGTGCTTTTTCATAGGTACGATTAATCACGGTTACCTGTTTCACACCGTTGCCGTGTAAATTCTGAGCAGCCAGTTCACCCATTTTTCCCGCGCCAAAGATTAAAATATGCTTATTCTCAAGTGATCCAAAAATCTTCTTCGCTAGTTCAACCGCTGCATAGCTTACAGAAACAGCATTGGCACCAATATCTGTTTCCGAATGTGCACGTTTTGCCAGTGTAACGGCTTGTTTAAAGAGGTGTTTGAACACCGAACCAATCGTTTCCTCTTGCTGTGCTAACAAGAAGCTTGTTCGTACCTGTCCGAGAATCTGAGTTTCTCCTAGGACCATAGAATTTAGTCCACATGTTACATTTAATAAATGGTCCACAGCTCCCTCATCCTCATAAACAAAGAGGAACGGTGAAAATTCCGCTTGCTCGATACCGAACCATTCAGAGAGAAATTCTTTTATATAATACCGGCCTGTATGAAGCTGATCCACGACCGCGTAAATTTCGGTACGATTACATGTTGACAAGATAATATTTTCTAGGATGCTCTTTTTTGCGTTTAATTGTTTAATTGCCTCCACAAGATCGGTTTCATTAAAAGTCAACCGCTCACGGATTTCAACAGGGGCAGTTTTATAGTTAAGGCCGATGACTAAAATATGCATTTGTTTATTACACCCCCATAAAGTTTACAGTATTAACTATTAAAAATTATATCACGAGCAATTTCGAATTTTGCTCGGAAAATGTGAACATAAAATGAAACAATATGCTAATA
>NZ_JBALPZ010000090.1:0-8298 GCF_036965645.1 Neobacillus drentensis | reverse complement strand
ATTTAATATACAGAGAAAGTGTTTTAAAACTAATGATTTTTGAAAGGTTAAATTACCTTCTTAAGTAATAGAAGCTAAATAAAATTTAAGAGCTTACCCTTTTATTTTTAGACAGCACTATTTATTTATAAAAATCAGTAAGTATTTAAGTTCCCTTATTGGTGAATATTTGTTAGTAGGATTAGGAGGAAATGATATGTCCAACTCTAAGGCTTATGGAGATTCGGCCATTGAAAATGGTGCTGCAAGTCTACAAGGAACAATCGAAAAAACGACCGTCTGGAAAGACTTTTTGGCTCTGATTAAAATAGGAATTGTTAATTCCAATTTAATTACCACATTTACGGGTCTTTGGCTGGCGATTCATTTCTCTGGACAAAGCTTTTTAGAAAATTTAGATATTGTATTTTTTACAGTAGCTGGTTCCTCTCTGATTATTGCTGGCTCATGTGCCATTAATAACTATATTGACCGGGATATTGACCCCTTAATGGAGAGGACCAAAACAAGACCAACAGTTACAGGGAAGGTAATGCCTGTAAAAGTCTTGGCACTTGGTATTTTGCTAATTGGACTGGGTACACTGAGTTTATTCTTTACTACAATGACTGCAACAGTAATTGGACTGCTTGGAGTTTTTAGTTATGTTTTCCTCTATACGCTATGGTCTAAGCGCCAGTTAGTATCAAATACGATTATTGGAAGCATTTCGGGAGCAGTACCACCTCTAATTGGGTGGGCAGCTGTTGATGGTAATCTAGATATGATGGCTTGGGCATTGTTTGTTTTAATGTTTGTCTGGCAGCCTCCACATTTTTATGCGCTTGCCATGAGAAGAGTGGAAGAATATAGAGCCGCAGGCGTACCAATGCTGCCAGTGGTTAAAGGCTTTAAAACAACTAAAATTCATATCTTGGTTTGGGTAGCTGCACTTCTGCCAATTCCGTTTTTTCTTACTAAGTTAGGGATCCCATTTCTAATTCTGGCTACCGTGTTAAATATCGGCTGGCTGGTGTTGGGGATTTATGGATATAGGGTCAAAGATGACATTAAGTGGGCAAAACTAATGTTTGTCTATTCTTTGCAATATTTAACTATTATTTTTGTAGCGATGGTTATAGTTACATTAATTTAGTTTTGTTACGGCTCAACCCGGGAAAAAGGAAGTCCTCTTTCTTTTTCCTAATTAGTTGATTGATGACGGTTACATATATACTTAAATACATAACTTCTGCCATTGATCACTAACGAAGGGAAGAGCCAACCTACATACTTCTTTGACCAAACAAAATTTATTAGAATTCATTAGTGAAAGAGGGGTTTGATTAAGCTATGAAAAGGCTTGCAAAGTGGCGTCTGATTTCGTTGTTTGCGATTCTAGCGCTTGTACTTTCCGGATGTGGGAAACCATATTTATCTGCGTTAAATCCAGCCGGAGAAGTTGCAGACACACAATACGATTTAATGAAGTTAAGTACGTACGTCATGGTGGGAGTAATCCTAGTAGTAGTGGTAATCTTTGTTTTGGTATTTATCCGCTTTAGAAGAAAGAACGAAAGTATCCCAAAACAAGTCGAAGGAAGTCATCGTTTAGAAATTATCTGGACTACGATTCCGATTTTATTACTACTTATTTTGGCTGTTCCAACTGTTGCGTCAACATTTAAGCTTGCGGATGTGAGTCCGATGGACAAAAAAAATACAAAAGCTCTTATTGTAAATGTACGATCGCATTTATATTGGTGGGATTTTGAATATCCTGGTCAAAAAATTGTAACAAGTCAGGAATTAGTGGTTCCTACAAATGAAAAAGTTTATTTTAATTTAAAATCTATGGATGTTAAACACTCATTCTGGATTCCGGCTGTTGGTGGTAAAATCGATACCAACACAGATAATGCCAATAAATTTTGGCTGGAATTCGATGATAAGCGTGCAAATGAAGCTGGTAATCTTTTCTACGGGAAATGTGCTGAGCTTTGTGGACCATCACATGCTCTGATGGACTTTAAAGTTAAAGCAATGAGCCGTGATAAATTTGATTCTTGGGTTTCGGCCATGCAAAATGTAAAAGCACCACAAAAAGCAACAACAGCTTCAGCGGCCAAAGGACAAGAAATATTTAATCAAAGCTGTATTGGCTGTCATGCTGTTACACCTGCAAACAAAATGCCTGACACTGCTCGTGTAGCACCAAACTTAACAAACTTTGGTGACAGATCTCGTGTGGCAGGTATCCTAGATCATAATAAAGAAGAACTTAAAAATTGGATTAAAAATCCTGAAACTTATAAACCAGGTAATATGATGACTGGTAAATATGGAAACTTAACTGATGACCAAATTGATGCAGTAGCAGATTACTTATTGAGTTTAAAGGTTCAGGAATAATAGGGGAATTGGTTGAAAGGGAGGTAAAATTGTGAGTACCATTGCTCAAAAAAAGGGATTCGGCGCAACCTTATGGGACTATTTAACAACAGTTGACCATAAAAAAATTGCCATCCTATACTTTATTGCCGGTGGATTTTTCTTCTTAGTCGGAGGACTAGAGGCGGTTTTTATCCGTATCCAGCTTGCTGTACCGAATAATGATTTTGTTAGTGCAGGTGCATATAATGAAATCCTCACGATGCACGGAACAACAATGATTTTCTTAGCGGCAATGCCCTTGCTAATTGGTTTTATGAATGCTGTAATGCCATTACAAATAGGGGCTCGTGACGTAGCGTTTCCATTTGTTAATGCGGTAGGATTTTGGTTGTTCTTCTTCGGAGGAATATTTCTAAATTTATCTTGGTTCATGGGCGGTGCTCCTGATGCAGGCTGGACTTCATATGCATCACTTGCACTTCATTCTAAAGGTCACGGGGTTGACTTTTATGTACTAGGATTACAGATCTCGGGTATCGGTACATTAATCGGTGGTATCAATTTCCTTGTTACCATTATTAACATGCGTGCCCCTGGGATGACCTATATGAGAATGCCACTATTTACTTGGACAACATTTGTAGCATCTGCTTTAATTTTATTTGCATTCCCTCCATTAACAGTTGGTTTGACTTTAATGATGTTTGACCGCCTGTTTGGAGCTAATTTCTTTGATGTAACAATGGGTGGAAATACAGTTATTTGGGAACACCTCTTCTGGATTTTCGGACACCCCGAAGTGTATATCTTAATACTTCCTGCATTTGGAATTTTTTCAGAGATCTTTCCGATTTTCTCAAGAAAACGTCTTTTCGGTTATTCATCCATGGTATTTGCGACAGTGCTTATTGGTTTCTTAGGCTTTATGGTATGGGCACATCACATGTTCACAACTGGTTTAGGACCTGTTGCCAATGCTATTTTTGCTGTGGCAACAATGGCAATTGGGGTACCAACGGGTATCAAGATTTTTAACTGGTTGTTTACGATGTGGGGGGGAAGTATCAAATTTACTACTCCAATGTACTGGGCTTTTGCTTTTATCCCTACCTTCCTTATGGGGGGAGTTACAGGCGTAATGCTCGCAGCTGCTTCCGCAGACTACCAGTATCATGATACTTACTTTGTTGTTGCTCACTTCCACTATGTTATTGTTGGAGGTGTAGTATTCGGTATTTTTGCTGGCATACATCTTTGGTGGCCAAAGATGTTTGGAACGATGTTAAATGAAACATTAGGAAAAATCACATTCTGGTTCTTTTTCATTGGCTTCCATTTAACTTTCTTTATCCAGCATTTCTTAGGTTTATGGGGCATGCCGCGCCGTGTCTTTACTTACCTTCCAGGCCAAGGTTTTGAAACTGCAAATATGATCAGCTCTGTTGGAGCCGGATTTATGTCGATTGCAGTAATCATCATGCTCCTTAATGTTGTAATGACTTCTGTGAAAAATGTTAAAGTGGGTAATGATCCATGGGGTGATGGTAGAACACTTGAATGGGCAATTCCTTCACCACCTCCATTTTATAACTTTAAACAGCTGCCATTAGTTCGTGGTTTAGATGCTTATTGGATTGAAAAAATGGAAGGGAAAAAAGGTATGACTCCAGCTGAGCCGCTTGGTGATATTCATATGCCTAACTCTTCATTTATTCCATTTGTGATTGCATTAGGATTGTTCATTGCTGCATTTGGTGCAATGTATCATGTTGATAAAGTGTCATGGGCATTGCCAGTCTTAATTATTGGGCTTTTAATCACTTTTGGTTCATTGTTTACGCGTTCCGTTAAAGATGACCATGGATTCCATATCCATAAAGAGGAATTACAGGAAGAGAAGGGGGCTAAGGCATAATGCACGCTGAAGAAAAAATGACTTATGAAACATGGCCTGCAGAGCCGGAAAAATCTACCCTTGAGGCAAAAAATAAATTTGTTGGTTTTTGGTTATTCTTAGGGGGAGAGACCGTTTTATTCGCCTCTCTCTTTGCAACTTACCTTGCATTAAAAGATAAAGTCCCAAATACAAGTCAGCCCTTAGCAAAAGATTTATTTGAATTACCACTAACATTTCTTGCAACAATGCTGTTATTAACAAGCTCAATCACAAGTGTGTATGCTATGTATCATATGAAGAACTTTGCCTTCAAGAAAATGATGCTTTGGCTTGGAGTAACCGTTTTATTAGGCCTTGGTTTCCTTGGCAGTGAAGTTTATGAATTTACGAATTATGTGCACGAAGGACATAAATTTACCAGCAGTGCGTTCGGCTCCGCTTTCTATTCACTTGTTGGCTTCCACGGCGGCCACGTTGCATTTGGTTTATGTTGGATTTTAACTTTAATGATTAGAAACTCTAAACGTGGTCTAAATCTTTACAATGCACCTAAATTCTATGTTGCCAGCCTTTATTGGCATTTTATTGACGTAGTTTGGGTATTTATCTTCACTGTAGTATATTTAATGGGGATGGTGGGATAACATGACAAATCAACCATTAAGCTCAGGCAACCCAAGAGTGGACCTTGAATATCGACGTAAAAAAAGCGCTGAAGAAATGAGATATCAAGTAATTTCCTTTGCGTTGATGATATTTTTAACATTAGTTGCATTTGCTGCAGTATCGATGAAAGGATCTACGGCTTGGTTTACCGTTCCGTTTATCATTTTATTAGCAGCCGTTCAAGTGGTTTTTCAATTGTTTTATTTCATGCATATGAGCCATAAGGGACATGAGGCACCAAAATTGTTTCTGTTTTCAGGGTTATTTGTCGGCCTGACTGCAATATTAGCATTTAGCACCATTATCTGGTGGTAAAATGTAAAAAGAAGAAAAATCGGCTTTTAACCGATTTTTCTTTTTTTTAGGCTGTGTTAATCTTGGATGTTGATTTCCGCTCCAGTCGCTCGCTTTCCGCGGGCGTGACGGGGAGCCTCCTCGGCGCTTTTGCGCCTGTGGGGTCTCCCCTGCCCCGTACTCCCGCAGGAGTCGAGCGCCTTCCGCTCCAATCAACATTGTCTCAAAATCAACAGTAACCTTTAACACAGCCTTTTTTTAAAGAAAAAATGCAAAACTTTGCGTGGTCTATTTTCTACAGGTATAATAATGGTAGAATCTTTTATATAATGAGGTGAAATCAAGGTGCTTTCTTTAGATATTTTTGGATTTAAAGCCCTTTGGAGCCCGTACTATTTAGCAATATTACTAGCCTTAACTGCTGCTTTTTTTCTAGTGACGACAAAATTCAGATATAAGTTCCAGGAGAGTGAACCATTAACTGTTAAACAAGCAAGCCTATTTTTAACGGCGATATGTTTACTATATGTTATTAAGGGCTCACCATTGGATTTAATGGGACATCTTTTGTTCTATATACATGGGATTACGATGGTTTTATTAGTTTTCCTTGTTCCCCCATTGTTTATTTTATCCATTCCTAATTGGCTATGGAGAACGATTTTGAATTTAATGGTTATCAGATCGTTATTTAAAATATTTTCAAAACCAGTAGTTGCAGTACTTTTATTTAATGCTTTCTTTTCTTTCTATCATATACCAATGGTTTTTGACCACGTCATGCAAAATAGATTTCTTCATGCGGGATACTCTATTATTTTATTTGTGACTGCAATAGGTATGTGGTGGGCATTAATTTGCCCTCTGCCTGAATATAAGAATTTAACTGGAATTAAAAAAGTGGCTTATATTTTTGTTAACAGTATACTAATAACTCCTGCTTGTGCATTGATTATATTTTCCGATAGCTCACTATATGCAACATACCATGACCCTAAGGTATGGTCACAGGTCATGAGTTTATGTGTTGGTTCTACGTTTGATAATTTGAATTTAACTGGACCGGAATTTTTCAGCTCTATGTCTGCAGTGGAAGATCAACGGCTGGGCGGGATCGTCATGAAAATAATCCAAGAAATTATTTACGCTGTTGTTTTAGGCCAAGTATTTTTTGAATGGTACCGTAATGATCAAGAAGACTCAGAACGTGAAATGAAAAAACATAATTTAAATCCTACTCTTGTTGAATAAACTCCCCGCAATTGGGGAGCTTTTTTAATGAATTTGATAGTATTATTTGAAATGGAAAGAGAACTAAACTAAAATGAGGTTAGAATAATTGAGAGTGAGGATAAATAATGAATTTACCGATTTTACCTACGATTAGTACTTCTTTTATAGTTTTAAGTGCGATAACTGTTGCGATAGGCTGGTGGCAAATAAAGCAAAGAAGAATTGAAGCACACAAAAAAACCATGTTTGTTGCGGCTGTTTTTGCTCTTATCTTTTTTATTATATACGCTACTAGAACAATTTTTATCGGGAACACCTCATTTGGCGGACCTGCAGATATAAAAATTTATTACACGGTATTTTTGGTTTTTCACATTACTTTAGCCACAGTTGGGGCCGTTTTCGGAATCATTTCTCTAGTTACCGGATATAAAAATAACCTGCCCATTCATCGCAAGCTGGGACCAGTGACGAGTTTTATTTGGTTTTTTACAGCCATAACCGGGGTTGCTGTTTATCTGTTGTTATATGTTTTTTATAAGGGTGGAGAGACAACGTCTATGATAAAAGCAATACTAGGATTGTAAGTTGATGCTCTGGGGATAATTAAAATATTTTGTTTAGAAAAAGGTGCAAAATTTGGCACCTTTTTATTATATGAATTTTAGTTGCTTGTATACTTAGTAAAGGGTAATGATCTACTTTTTATGACTTTTTTATAAGCAAAGAAAAAGGAAGGGCGCACGAATAGTTCGTGCGCCCTTGCACATTATAGTGCAAACTGTCCGATTTCTTCTGCTACATTTTCAAGGATTTTTTTGCATTGAGTTACAAGGGAAGCAGGGAAGTTTTCACCCTCACCATATTCTACTCCGTGAGGATAATAATGTTTTCCTAAAAGTGGTGTCAGTAATTGAATCGTAGCCTTAAACACGTCAACATCACCCTCCACCGCAAAACCTTGAACACGAAGATAAAATACCCCTTCTTTTAGCTCGAATTTTCGGTCATATGTAACCCGGTCATAATCCCATTGTCCCGCCCGAACTAAACCGTATTCATGCATAACGTCATCTAAACGGTTTAAGTCCGCTTTTAATTTCTCAATTCCAGTGTTCTCGAATTTCATCTTAAATCCCTCCTAAAAACAGTTGCCAAACCCTTTGTTCCTAAATTGGTATTGAAGTAAAATAATAATTCATTCTAATAATAGTTGATATTGTAGCAACTTGCAATGAATAGATTTAAGCGAATAAAACCGTTTGCATTGGTAAAGCCTAAACAATTGAATAGAGGTTTAAAAATACTTTGGAGGAAATTATAATGGAGAAAATTCGGGACATTATGACAGATGAGGTAGAATGTTGTACTTTATTAGATAATATCTTTGAGGTAGCTGTGAAGATGAAGGAACTCAATGTTGGGGCAATTCCAATTGTTGATAACGAAAAACTAGTGGGCATGATTACAGACCGTGATATTGTTATTAGAGGGATAGCGGAAAAAAACCCTGGTTCCACGAAAGTAGAAGATATCATGAGTAAAGAAATGGTAACAGTGAGTCCAGACACTTCCAGCAGAGAAGCAGCAAAATTAATGGCCGAAAATCAAATTCGTCGATTGCCTGTAGTAGAAAACGAGAAACTAATAGGTATTGTCTCCCTCGGAGATTTTGCCATTCGTGAGCTTACAGATGACCAGGCAAAAGAAGCCCTTAGTGAGATTTCAGAACAGAATTTCAAGGATGTTCAGCATTAAGATTATTATATAAATATTAATATTTATCATATAAAACAGGTACTTATTGTGCCTGTTTTATTTTTAAAGTATTAAGT
>NZ_JBALPZ010000089.1:20052-55457 GCF_036965645.1 Neobacillus drentensis | reverse complement strand
AAAAAGGGACAGGATTAGGTTTTATGGTTAGTAAAAAAATAATCAAACATCACTTTGGTGAAGTCATGATCATGAGTGAACCGAACAAAGGAACAACAATCAAGGTGATTTTACCTATTACAGGAATAAATTCTGAATGAAAATGAGCATGAGTAAAAAACGTTAATTTTAATAAAGGAATAGATCATAAAAACTAGAAACAGATAATGAGAATTTTTTTAGTGAATTTTGTAATAAAATTTCTTTCCATAGCAAGGAAAAGAAAATAAAAATATATTAAAATATAAAATAATTCTATTTTTCACTTATAATAGAATTAGTAAATTAGTTTAAAGGAGAATACATAGTCAATTTTGAAAGGGGATACATATCATTGAATGCAAAATATCTAGATTTACTGGCCCAAAAATATGATAGTGCAGAAAAAGTAGTAACAGAAATCATTAACCTCGAAGCCATTCTAAATCTACCAAAAGGGACTGAACATTTTGTCAGTGATTTACATGGTGAGTATCAAGCCTTTCAACATGTGTTAAGAAACGGTTCTGGGAAGGTAAAAGAGAAAATCAATGACCTGTTTCAATATATCTTAACGGAAAACCAAAGAAATGAATTTGCCACATTAATTTATTATCCAGAAGAAAAACTTCAGTTAATCAAAAATCATTTTTATAATGAACTAGAATTAAATCAATGGTATACAGAAATGATCGAGCGGATGATTATGCTTATCTCTTATGCCTCTTCTAAATATACTCGCTCTAAGGTACGGAAAGCTTTACCGAATCCGTTTGTCTATATCATTGAAGAGCTACTTTACAAAAAGAATGATTCCACCAATAAGGATGATTATTATTCAAAAATTGTCCAGCAAATTATCTCACTAGGACAGGCTGATAAGCTGATCATAGGGCTTGCCTATACGACTCAGAGATTAGTGGTTGACCATCTTCATGTTGTGGGTGATATTTACGATCGGGGACCCGAGCCTGATAAAATTATGGAAACATTGATCGGTTACCACTCAGTAGATATTCAGTGGGGAAACCATGATGTCCTATGGCTGGGTGCGTTTGCTGGATCAAAGGTATGTCTGGCTAATATTATTCGGATTTGTGCGAGATACGACAATTTGGATATTATTGAAGACGTTTATGGAATCAATCTTAGACCATTACTGAATCTTGCGGAAAAGTACTATGAAGACAATCCAGCTTTTAGACCGAAAGTCCATTCCGATAAAAAACTATCAGAACATGAACGACTGCAGATTACAAAAATTCATCAAGCGATCGCCATGATTCAATTCAAACTGGAGATCCCGATTATCAAGAGGCGCCCGTATTTTAATATGTCAGAAAGACTGCTGCTTGAGAAAATTGATTATGAAAAGAACGAAATAACCATCCATGGGAACACCTACACGCTAGAAAATAGTTGCTTTGCTACCGTGAATCCAAAGCAGCCTGACCAATTATTAGAAGAAGAAAAACAAGTGATAGAAAAATTGTTATTTTCCGTTCAGCATTCCGAAAAGCTGGCTAGACATATGAATTTCCTTATGAAAAAAGGCAGTCTTTATTTGAAATATAACGGAAACTTGTTAATTCATGGTTGTATTCCTTTAGACGAAGAAGGAAATATGGAAAAAATGGCCATAGAAAATAAAACCTATGCCGGCCGTGAATTACTTGACACGTTTGAATGTTATTTACGATATGCTTTTGAACACCAGGAAATGACGGATGACCTGGCAACTGATATGGTTTGGTATTTATGGACTGGTGAATATTCATCTCTATTCGGAAAAAGAGAGATGACCACCTTTGAAAGGTACTTTATAAAGGATAAGCAAGCGCATAAAGAGGGAAAGAATCCTTACTATTATTTACGTGAGAAGGAAGAAATTTGCAAAAAACTATTGGCTGAATTTGATCTCGACCCAGAGCAGGGCCATATTATCAATGGCCATACTCCAGTAAAAGAAATTGAGGGAGAGAATCCAATCAAAGCAAATGGAAGAATGATTGTCATCGATGGCGGGTTCTCAAAACCCTATCAATCGGTAACAGGTATAGCAGGCTACACTTTACTATATAATTCCTACGGGATGCAATTGGTTGCTCATAAACAGTTTCATTCCAAAGAAGATGTCTTATGTGACGGAACGGATGTATTATCTGTCAAAAGAGTAGTGGATAAAGAACTGGTGAGAAAAAAGGTAAGAGAAACGAATATTGGTACAGAACTATTACAGGAAATTTCCATTTTAAATAGTTTGAGGGAATATCGGTATATGAATTAACCAAGAAGGAATACAAGTAAAGCACAGCGTTAGTTAAATAATGCGCTAAAAGGCTTCAGCTCTTTACACCATGGGCTGAGGCCTTTTTGTCGTTTTTGACGATGCCTAGTATACTTGTTCATCCATTTTCGGAAGATAAATAAATCGTTAGTTCATAGGCGGAAGATTTGAATGTTACTCAAATATAATTTAAACTTAAGTTAAGTAACATTGAAGGGACAATGATTCTTGTGGAAACAGTGGATGCACTTAGAGATTTAGAACAAATAAATTCCTTGAAAAATTACCTTAAAGAACATTCATACAGGGATTATTTATTGTTTGTTTTTGGAATAAATACAGGGCTTAAAATCTCTGAACTGCTTTTGATTAAGGTAAAGGAGCTTTTTAATAGTGATGGTGAAATAAAGGATTTTTATCATTACTCTGAAATAGAGAGTGAAAGGAGGAAGTCCGTATATTTAAACAAGAAAGTGAAAGAAGCGGTTAAGTCATACTTAGAACAGGTCAACATCGAACAACAAATATATTTATTCCAATCTCGTAAGTTTAACCAACCGATTACACGACAACAAGCCTATCGAATCATCCATGAAGCAGCTGTGAAGGTAGGCATAGAAGGCAAGATAGGGACAAATTCACTGGCAAAGACCTTTGGATTTCATGCGTTCAAACAAGGTGTCTCAATTGCACTCTTACAAAAGCACTTTAACCATTCTACTCCATCGGAGACACTGAAATTTTTAGGAATAACAAAAGAAGAATTGATTACCACTCAGATTGATGTCAATTTATGAGTTCATAAAATCCACTGGAGGAATGTATAGAGCTAAATATGATTAGTAAATGGAAGAGAGGAAATAAAGATGACGACAAACAAAATACATAAAGCTAATAAACTAAAATTGATCCTGCGGGGATTAATGGTCATTATCGGGGGATTTATTGCTGCCTACGGATTAGAAACGGTCCTCATCCCAAATAACGTATCTGATGGGGGCGTGACGGGTCTTAGTATTGTTGGTTCAAAACTTTTTGAGTTACCATTAGGAGTCCTTATTGCTGTTATAAACATTCCCTTTATTTGGTTAGGGTATCAACAAATTGGAAAAAGTTTCGCCTTTTTTTCAGTTATTGGAATTGTTTCACTAGCGATTGGAACAAGCCTCTTGCATCATACCCCTGCGATTATTGAGGGGGATACTTTGTTAATTACAGTGGTTGGCGGTATTATCCTTGGATTTGGGATGGGGTTAGCCTTACGAAATGGCGGTGCATTAGATGGAATTGATATGCTGGCCGTACTCCTTTCTCGAAAATTACCGTTTGGTACAAGTGATCTCATTCTTTTCTTAAACATTTTTGTATTTATTTTCGTTTCCATCGCATTTGGTTTACAAGGGGCGATTCTTTCGGCAATTGCTTACTACATTGCTTCGAAAGTCATTCACATTGTGGAAGAAGGTTTAAGCGGCTCTAAAACCTTTCATATTATCACCACTCAGCCAGAAATAATGATTGAGACCATCCGCGATCGTTTAGGTCGAAGTGCAACGTATAAAGAAGCGTATGGCGGCTTTTCCAATGAAAAATTTAAAGAAATCACCTGTGTGATCAACCGTTTAGAAGAAACCAAGCTAAAGGAAATCATCAATGAGCTGGATCCAAAATCCTTTGTTACCGTTTATGATGTAGCAGAGGTGAAGGGCGGTAATTTTAGAAAGCATAATATTCATTAGATGAGTGAGTATTAACCATTTTACAGGTGGTAATGTTAAAATTTGAGGATATTTTAGGTAAGAGATGAAAAAAGTGCATCAAATGGTTTATTCTAAACAAATTTATTAGAATTTGTATAGCAAAATGGAATCCAGCACTTTTTTTCTGTATTATTTAATAGGAGAGCAGTCATGGGGTGAAAAAATGCACCCCCTTCGTGAGACTAAGAATATCTTTTTAAAAGAAATAAATTTAGAAAAGGTGATAACATGAGTGAATTATCCGAATTCGTATCCCTAAATCATGATAACAATGTCGAGGAATTAAAAGAACTGCTTCGGATTCCAAGCATCAGTTCCTTATCTGAGCATAAAGAGGACATTCAACAAGCAGCTTCATGGATTGCCAATAAATTAGAAAGCATTGGGATGGAACATGTTGAAATCGTCCAGACGGAAGGTCATCCAATTATCTATGCAGACTATCTTCATCAGGAAAATGCCCCAACAGTCTTAGTTTACGGCCATTATGACGTACAGCCTGTTGATCCTGTTCATTTATGGGAAACGCCTCCGTTTGAACCTACGATCCGTGATGAAAAGATCTTTGCCAGAGGGGCAACCGACGACAAAGGGCAGACGTTCTTACATATAAAAGCCGTGGAAGCACTAATGAAATTAGAAGGTAACTTACCAGTCAACGTTAAATTTTGCATCGAAGGAGAAGAAGAAATCGGAAGTCCTCATCTTCCGCCATTTTTATCCGAAAATAAAGAGAAATTATCCTGTGATGTAGTGATTATTTCTGACTCTGATATGTGGGATAGAGGTGTCCCAGCCATCACCTATTCCTTAAGAGGTCTATGTGCACTAGAATTTTCCCTTAAAACGGCTAATTCTGATTTGCATTCGGGCATGTTTGGCGGAGGAGTCCAGAATGCCAACCATCTTTTGGTACAGCTTCTTTCTACCTTGCATGATGCAACCGGAAAAGTGAATGTCGACCATTTTTATGATGATGTCGTGCTACTGACGGAATTTGAAAAGGAACAAATCAAAGCATTAGGTTTCGACGAAGAAAAGCTAAAAAAATCGTTAGGCTTGTCGGAATTTACAGGAGGGGAAAACAATTTTCCTTACCCTGAGAGAATCAGTTCCCGGCCAACCTTAGAAATCAACGGCCTATGGGGCGGTTTCCAGGGGGAAGGAACCAAAACTGTGATTCCGAACGAGGCACATGCCAAAATCACTTGCCGTCTTGTCCATAATCAAAACCCTGAAAAGATTCAGCAATTAATTAAAAAGCATTTGGAAGAACACGCACCAAAAGGATGCACGGTGAACGTGTCTTTACAAGATACGGGCAATCCATTTTTAACGCCAATCGACAGTCCGATGATCCAAAAAGCAGCGGAATCCTATGAAAACGTTTATGGAAAAGCACCAGTATACAAAAGAGAAGGCGGTTCGATTCCGATTGTTTCGGACTTTAACCAATCCCTAAATGCGCCTGTTGTCTTAATGGGATTCGGTTTGCCAGATGAAAATCTTCATGCACCAAACGAACACTTTAACTTGGAAAACTTCGATAAAGGCATTCTAACTATTTGTTCCTTTTTCGAACTTCTTAATAAGTAAAATGGTGCCTGTCACCACCTGCCGGTGGTGACAGGCTTTTTATTCGATTCAGGTGTTTGAAATGGAAGTTGTGTGTGTAGTATCGTATACACGAGGAGTGATCGTATGAACGAAACGATTAAATTATTAAGAAATCATCGCTCAGTTAGGGATTTTGACATTGAAAAAGATGTGAGCGAAGCCCAGATCGAAACGATTATCGAGGCGGCTTTGGCTGGTCCGAATTGGATTAATGGCCAGCAAGTAAGCGTGATCGAAGTGAGGGAGTCTGAAAGGAAAGCCGCGTTGGCGAAAGCAGCAGGCAATCAAAGGTGGATTGAGGAGGCACCCGTTTTACTTGTGTTTTGCATCGATTTTTATCGGGCGAAGCTGGCAGCTGAAAAAAATGGGGCTGATTTTAGAATCGTTGAGGACTTAGAAGCGATTATGATTGGTTCAACAGATGTTGGAATCGCGCTAGGAAGTGCGGTCATCGCAGCTGAATCGATGGGACTCGGGATCGTTCCAATCGGAGGATTAAGAAGAAATCCACAAACCTTTGTTGATGTTTTGAAGCTTCCGGAATATGTTTTTCCCATTTCAGGTTTGGTCATTGGCCATCCACGAAACGTACCCGAACAAAAACCAAGGCTGCCACTTAAGGCAACCCTCCTGAAAGAACAATATGATCCGAAGATTCAAATGGAAATCATCGACCAATACGATCAAACCATTTCATCCTATATGGCTGAACGGACCAAAGGAAAAGATTCTAGTAATTGGTCAAGTAAAATCGCCCATTTCTATGATACTGGTTTTGAACAATACGAAAAAAACTCCAGTCCTACAGTTAAAAAGCAAAGATTTCAATACAAGTAGAAAAAGTGTCTCTTAACCATAATCACATTATGTTAACTATATTATATGGAATAAACCAAGTTATGTATTGTGGGCAGATAAAGCAGCCTGGAGCAGAAATCAACAGCAAAACTTGCAATTAAAGAACTTTTTTAGTGGTGTCCCAAAAATGGGGCACCTTTTTGTCTATAATGTAGTTATTCATATTATTTTACAAAAACTAGAAGGAAATAACATTTTCCTACAGAAAACATTTAATGAAGATTTGATTCAATAAAAGAGCATTTGACACCAGTTAAGAGGGAGGACACTTTTTTGAATATTATTCTTGGCTACTGGCTAGATTCGGCCGCCTATCCAGACGCACTCGGTAACAAAGAGGCATCCGTTGGTAAAGTAGTGACAGGTTTTAACGGGTTGGTCGGCATTTTGGAGACACAATTAGGACTCACCTCACCTAGAAAATCAGAAAATATAAGGATATCAGAGTGGCAGGAGCTAATTGGCAAATTGGATACTGGAAAAAAGCTATTCTCTCATTCTTTCAAGACGGACTCATGGAATACGGCAAGAGAATTACTGCGCCGGCGTGATGAATTAGTGTTAGCAGGCTGGGACCCTGCCGTTCATGTGGGAGGAAGCAAATGGATCGATACACTCGCACAATTGGAACTGGCAAGTCCCAATAAAACCTGGGGGTTCCCTGACCGGCTTCGCGCACTGATGAAGCGGCTAAAAGAACAGGGACAGCTCCATATTGACACCATCACGATTGTCGACGAAGACGAAACACTGTGGGATCCATGGTCAATGGAACTGGTTAGTCTTTTAAAAAAACAGGGAGTCCAAGTTTTTAAAGAACCGGTGAGTGTAGAACAACCAATCCCACAAAATCGGTCATCCGATTTATCCCTGCTACAATCGGTGTTAGCAGGAGAAACAGCAGCTAAAGAGGCGCAAGGGGATGGAAGCTTACTGCTCGTTCGCTCGGAACAGGAATGGGATGCTGCCGACTATTTTATCAGCTGGATGCAGGAAAAAGGAACAGAAGATACAGTATTAATTAAAGGGGAAGGCGCATTGTTCCTTGATGAGATGCTGCATAGACGCGGTATCCCAGCTGTTGGTGTCGATACTCCTTCGAAATGGCGTGCAGTGCTTCAAGTATTGCCGTTAACCATTGATACATATTGGAAACCATTGAGAGTCGATCGAATGATGGAATTGTTAACCATTCCGGGTTCTCCTATACCGGGAAAAATCAGATATAAATTGGCCAATGAGCTAGCGGCTTTTCCAGGGATTGGCGGCGCAAATTGGCTCCAGGCGATCGAGTCAGGAATACGGGATTATGAGGAATTATGGGCAGCCGAAGCAATAGAGCAACAAGAGCTGAAAAAGCGCCGGAAAAATCTAGAAGACAAGCTCGACTTATGGGTTCATCATGATTATTACGAGCCGAATGAAGGAATTCCATTTGAAACACTTGTCCAAATCTGTCAAAAGGTTGCTCAATGGGCTGCAGTCCAATATCAGTTGACCAATGATCTCATGTATACGCAGGCCGTTCAGGTGGCACAGGAGGTCATCGAGGGAATCAAAACACTTAGTGTGAGTCAAGTAACTCATTTACAAGTCGCCCGTATCCTGGATTCGGTCTTAGGAGAAGGAGCCACCTTGTTCAATTACCGTCAAGAGGCATCGAAATGTCAGGTCGTCTCTCATCCAGGACAAATTTGGGGACATGCCGGCACGATTCTTTGGTGGGGGTTTCATAAAAATACGGCTGGACCAAGCATCCGAACTTGGACCTCTAAGGAGAGGGCGTGGCTGCACGATCATGGATTCCACTTAACCGAAGATGATATATCCCGCCGCAGGGAAGCGGCTTCCTGGCAGCGGGCCGCCCGATTGGCCAATAAAAGGCTGATCCTGTTTGCACCTAGCAAGGTAAAAGGGGCAGAAATACCACTTCACCCACTTTGGGATGAAATTCGCTATGCCGTGGCGAGAAACACCAGGACGGAAAAAAAGATCACTATCGAGGCAGCTGAACTTCGGAAATACCCGGTCCATCCTCCATTTGGAGAAACAGGTGAACGGGTAAAGTTATCCGAAAGCAGCATCCCAGAACCGATCCGAACATGGCGGGTGCCTGAAAATATTGTCCTGCGTCGTCAAGAAGAATCGGCAACAAGTTTTGAGTCACTAATTGGTTGTCCGTTAAAATGGACCTTTCGCTATGCGGCAAACGTTAGACCAGGGAATGTTCTCTCCATTCCTAATGAATCGATCATGCTTGGAAATCTTGGGCACTATGTCCTGGAGCAATTAATTACGGAAAAATTGAGCTGGACAGAGGATGAAGTAAGACTGCGTGCAGGGGAATTGTACGATCAGTTGACCCCCATGTTAGCAGCTCCTTTGTTAGAACCTAAAAATGCTGTGCGCCGCAATGAAACCAGATTGAGTTTGCAGAAATCGCTGCAGAAATTTTTCAGAGTTGTAAATCAAGCAGGTATTCAGATTGAGCATACCGAGCTGGAATTGCAAAAGACCTGGAACTCCGAGGTTGAATTTAAAGGAAGATTAGACCTGGTGGGAAAAACCCAGAATGGGAACAAGATTCTGCTTGATGCGAAATGGTCGAAACGTCCAAAAAATTATAAAGCGAAGCTTGAAAATTTATCCGTCCAGCTGGCTCTTTATCATTGGCTTTTATCGGATCAAGAGAATGAAGAGCTCCCAGTTGCTTATTTTATGCTAAGCACAGGGGATTTCTTCAGCAGACCGCATGATGATTTTCCAACTGATTACCATGTAATCGGGCCATCACTCCTTGAATCTTTTGAGGTTCTCCGAAAAGCGGTAGAGGATGTCTCTTCGCAGCTCTTAAAAGGGACGGTAATGGCACCTGGTGTTCCAATAAAAGCAAACAAGATAGGAGAAATCCCAGATGGTCAGGAGCAAAACGAGGATCCATTTGTTTCCACGATTGATCCACCATGTTCATTTTGCGAATATCATCATCTTTGTGGGCTAAGGAGAGTGCCGAAATGAGCGGAAAGTTAAAAATGTTAAGTGCTGGTGCGGGAGCAGGGAAAACCTACAGTCTAACCGAAGAAATATACAAATCAATCAAAAGCGGCGTTCCGCCAGAAAATATCATGGCGACCACGTTTACCACGAAGGCAGCAGATGAACTCATTGAGCGGGTTCGGCTAAAGCTGCTAGAAGCCGGTGACGCCTCAGCCGCTGCCCGGATTTTGGATGGGTATGTCGGGACCATGAATAGTGTGTTTGGCCGGCTATTACGTGAATTCGCTTTGGAAATGGGGCTTTCTCCCGTACAAAAAGTGTTGGCAGACAAAGAGGCTAAGACACTCTTTTCCACGATTGCGGCGGAAGTGATCGAAAAGTTTTACCGTGACTTTCGGCTCGTATTTATCCGTCTTGGCATTAATGACCCATCTGACAAGAGCGGGAATTATTGGGGAAATCAAGTCCTTGAGGTTTTAAAACTGGCAAGGGAAAATGGGATGAGTGCGGCAGATGTTCAAAGCTGTGCTGACTTTTCTTGGGAAATCATGTCCGCTTGGCTCCCAGAGTCCCTAAACAATCCGGATCAGCTGGATGCGGGTTTAAAATCTTCGTTAATCGCTGCAAAAAAAGAGCTGCCGGGTGGAGATACGACCAAGAAAACGTTGGACGCTGCAGAGACGATTCAATTGGCGCTGGCGGATTGGGAGCGCCACGGAGCCGTCACTTGGCAGCAATGGGCGAAGCTAAGTAAACTTGATTCAGGTAAAAAAAGCCGTGATACAATCTCGCCGGTACAGGCTGCTGCCTCTGTCCATGACTGTCATCCCAGGCTGCATCAAGACCTGAAAGATGCAATGAATGCTGTGTTTCATTGTGCTGCAGAAGCAATGGAAACCTATGCGATTGAAAAACGGAAACGCGGTTTGATTGATTTTACCGACCAGGAATCGCTGGCCCTTAAATTAATCAAGGATGAGCAAAACATAGAGGGTTTAAAAGACCGGATTTCAGCTGTATTTATCGACGAATTTCAGGATTCGAGCCCGCTTCAAATTGCCTTAAACATGCAGCTTCGTGAAATTGCCGAAAGTGCCACCTGGGTGGGAGACGTCAAGCAGGCGGTCTATGGCTTTAGGGGAACCGATCCTGAATTAATGCAAACCGCAATGACCAGCATTCCGGATTTAGAAATCGAAATCCTGGATGCATCGTATCGTTCACGCAAGTCGTTGGTCGAATTTGTGAACAAGATTTTCGTTCCTGTTTTTGAAGCAAGGGGAATGATGGCTGAACGAATTACGCTGGATCCAAAACGGGAGGACAGGCCGGAGCAAACACTGGCAGTGGAAGCATGGTCCTATTTGAATTCAAAAAACAAAAAGACGGACGCTGCCCATTTAGCACGGGGTGTCCAAACCGTTTTACGCAATCAAGAGCAATATATCATTGTAGACAAAATGACGCGTGAGCCTCGTTCACTAAGAGCGGGCGATATCGCGATTCTCTGCCGGTCCAATGACGAGTGTGTAGAAATCGCAGAGTATCTAGCGAAAGTCGGCATCACCGCAACAGTGGGTGAAGTGGGTTTGCTATCAGCTCCTGAAGTAGTGTATGCAGTGGCCGCATTACGTTATTTAATCGACCCAAGGGATTCACTCGCATTAGCTGAATTACTCCACTTCTCCTCGGACACATGGGGAGAGGGGCGATGGCTGAGTGAGTGGCTTCAGTCGGACAAGCGATTCGAAACCTTTGGGACAGAGCCATTTATTCAAGAATTGAATAAGGCCCGGGAAAAAATAGTCCAAATGAGCCCTTCTGAAGTTTTAGACTTAGCTTTGGTCACGGCAAAGGTAGACGAAACAGCCTTAAAATGGGGCCAGCCAAATCAACGCTTGGCTAACTTGGATGGCCTGCGCAAGTTAGCGGCTGTTTATGAAGAATCAGCAGCCACAAACGGCACTGCTGCAACCACGACGGGATTTCTCTTATTCCTGTCAGAATCAGAAAAGGATAAAGATTTAAATCAAGTGGCAGAATCCACTGATCAAAACGCAGTACGAGTACTAACCTATCATAAGGCAAAAGGGTTAGAGTGGCCGTTTGTTATCTTAAATTCACTTGATAAGTCATCAAAGAGAAAAAAGCTCCCAGTTTTTGATAAGGTAACAGCTGTGAGTACTTCCAAGTTTGATGTGGAAAATCCGCTAAATGGACGCAAACTCTATTACTGGCCATGGCCATACGGTCAGCAATCGAGTAATGTCAGCTTGGATGCTCATTGTGAAGATGCCTCTCAGCTTCAGGAGAGGGAACAGCAGCTTTTAGACGAAAATCAACGTCTGATGTATGTAGGCATGACGCGTGCCAGAGACTATCTTGTTTTAGCGGCCCGTGATTTTTCAAAAGCGGGATGGCTGCAGGAATTGACTGATACCAAAGGCCGGCAAGTCATTGCAAGTATTGGTGTGGCAGAAGGTACACAGGATGATGTGCCGCACAACAACAGAATAGGGAGCATGATGATAAATGGCGAACATTTACCTTGTAAGGTAAGAGTGTTATCCCTAGAGGAACAAGAAGAATTTTCAATGGTTCATGAGTCGTCGCTTGTACATGTTTTTGTTGGTAAAACAGAAGTGGCTGCCCCATTCGTACCTGCTCGATTTAGTCCAAGCGGCCTGAAGGGTGATGAAGTTATTGATGTTGATGACAAAGGTCTTTTCTCTCCTGCTGAAACGGAGACAGATGTGACAAAAATTCATCGCATTGGCAGCCGCCTCCCATTGTCCGGCAATCCTGACATGGCATTGCTTGGGGATATGGTTCATGCCTTTTTAGCGGCAGATATCCGGACGAATACTAAGGAAGAGCGTTTAAACATGGCCGGGGCTATAAGGCATAGATATGATATTCATGCACTAACAGAAGCTTCCATGGTGGATGCCTCCGAGCGTTTGGCTCTGTTTATCACAGAGCAGTATCCGGATCTTGTTTCTACACATCACGAATGGCCCATTCATCTGCGAAAGGGACTTCAAAAAGCTTCGGGCTGGATTGATTTGCTGCTGGATACACCAAAAGGCTGGGTCATCATTGACCATAAGTCCTTCCCAGGAAAAGAAGCCGACTGGTTAAAGCGTGGAACCAGCTACCTTCCCCAGTTAAGAGCCTATGCGGAGGCCTTATCGAAAGCAACAGGACGGCCTGTCTATGAGGCTTGGATACATATGCCAGTGATAGGGGCAATGATCCATTTTACAGAGGATGATTTACGTTTTTTCATTCCCGATAGTGGAATCCTTCCTTAAGAAATGTGAAGGGCAAAGCCCAAAGAGTCGGTGGAAGAGAAAGTAGAGAAAATGATAGTTCTAAGGGTGTACCATTTTTGGTACACCTTTTTTAGTATGATGAAAGTAATGAATGAATTTATTAAAATATAGTTATTAGAATCTTTTTTACCAGATGTTCAAATTAGTAAAACAGATTCTAGATGTGGGATAATTTTTTAGAATAAAGGTAATCGAAAAGACGGGGGAATACATATTGAAATCACTAAAAAGAATGCTCTATGAATTAACGATGGATAAGGACTTTGTCGCCTTAAAATTCCTGATTGATCGTCCGAATGTCTTCCATGTCGTTGGGGCTACCCATTTAGAAACATGGCATTCGAGATTCCTATCCTGGCTTTTGGATCCGACAGAAAGACATATGCTGGGATATTATCCTTTTCAAAGATTTTTAATGGCCGTTGCCGAATCGGCTGATGAAAATTTAGACGATATTACCGATCTCGCCATGCTGAATGTTAATCAATTCAGAAATCCCGAGGTCATAGCCGAAAAGGATATTAACAAACTAGATATTGATGAGCAGGAAACAATCGAGGACATAGAGAAAAATGACGACAAAGGAAGGCTCGATGTCTTCTTTAAGGTAAATATGGTCGATGAAAAAGACTCTAGCCGAGAAAAAAAGCTAATCCTCGCGGTTGAGCAAAAGGTCTATGCAAGAGTGGACGTGAATCAATGTCATAAATACTTAAGGAAGTTTGAAGAGAAATTCAGTGATGAAACGTTTCTGCTCGTAGGATTAGTACCAAGAAGCCAAATCAAAGAATCCAATGAAGCAACGTTTGGCAGTTCAAAATGGTATGGAATTGATTATCAGCAGTTAGTAGACATTGTTCTAATGCCTTGCCTGGAAAATCCTGATTTAAGTATTTACGCCAAACCCATCATTCAGCAGTATGTAGATGCCTTACGGATGCCTTATAAAGGAAATCGTGAAAAATTAGCGACAATCGAAGAAGAACGAACCCTCGTTCGTTCCTTATATGATCGCTTTGAAGAGGTGTTTACAGCGATTACGAAAATATCAAATGAAGAGGACAGTGAAGAAAGAAACTATGTGAAAACGATCGTGAGCGAAACCTATGGTGAAGTGTTTAGAACCATCAAATGGATCCTTAATGAGGAAAACGATGTAGAAGAGATATGGAATTTTTCGACAACTTTTCAAAGAAACATTCACAAAAGATGGGACGAGCTCCATATAGTCATTCATCATGAGGGTGAAGAGACAGTTATTAAAGGAAAAACGGTTCCAGAACTTTGGGAAAACACGTTGGAATGGATTGAAAAGCAAAAGCTTCCTCTTCGTCAGGTCGTAGAAGAAGGCTTTATTCTTGGAGGCCGAAATACAGGAAACCGTTATGCCATAGCATTCAAGCCATTCCATAAAGATCAAAGAAAATTCGTCACTGAACGTACATACGTCTCAATCCTTACAGGTGAGACTTATTACATTGAGGGCAAAATTAATTCTAGTATTTGTATGTTAACCATTGCGAAACTACTAAGAAAATTAGGTGTAGCGGTAGAAACTCCACTACTAAAGAATAGTAGAGACAATTCTCCTATTTATTCAGATTAAAGGGAATCAATCGTTAAAGAAACGACAAGTACGATGCACTTGCCGTTTCTTTATTTATACTTGCTATTCTTATTTTTATGTCTAAGGATTAACTGATCTAATAATAAAGCTGAGAGGATCCCCACCGTATAGCGAATCAGATCCACCGCCAGAAAGCCCTTGCCTAGCACCAGTGCACCGAACCAGGTACTGCGAATCTGATTGATCCAGTCTGCCTGATACAATTGAGAGAATTCAATACCAAAGCTAAACAATAAACTGAACAAGATGCTTAGGAAGATGTGTTTCCTTGCAAGCAGGAAGCGAAAGCCAAAATAGACCATCATAGCCCACAGCGCATCACCGGCATTCTCCGCTAGAAATAAAGGCAGATATGGACTGTATTTTCGGGAAGCAAGCCCTAAAAAAATAACCGCCACAGCATAGATAAGATAGGTTTTCCTCAAGTTACCGGTAACTTCGTTAGTAGATAAAAATTTAGCAGCCAATGGAATCACTCTTTAAAGAATTATTTTGTCTACTATTATATCAGAAAGTTTAGGATAAGAATGGGTGCATACTAACATTGAATATTATTAGAATTAACATAAAATAATGTAAATATCATGTGGAATGGGGTTAATTAGAACTGAAAGTTAAATCACCAGACTTAAGAGATTATAAGATAAGTTAAAATTTGACTGTAAATTGGTTAATAATCAACGGGAAAAAGGGTACTGTCTATTCTACAATAAACGAGTAAGCGCTTAATTAATACAAATTAAAAAAGGAACAGCTTAAGATTGGAGAGTGAAAATGATGCCATATAGCTTAGACTTAATCTATGGATGCGGAGGTTTGTATGGAAGAAGTAAAAACAACACATTACGTTAGATATCTTAAGGATCTCCAATCTCTTAAGCAGATATGGAGCAACGATGGTTGCTGATGTCGGACTTAATAGCATACAGCAATGGGTGATTCTTAGAGGTGATCAAGAAATATTGATATTAAGCGAATTACTTAGCCGGATGGTTGAGCATTTGAAAGAGGAGTAATGATATAGGTTTCGGTTACGAGTAATCTGCTAACGTTCCGAATGGAACAGGTCTAGACGAGTTTATTCGAAATAATGAGAAAAGAAAATATTCATTTTTCATTACAAAGTGCAATTAAATAACAGTGTTCTGACTGGGAAGCCACGCAGTAACATTTACGATATCCGCCTTTTCTTATTCATTCCAAGCCCCTTTCCGTGGGGCTTATTTTTTTACATGCCACCCCAAATATATAAGGGAACGGTCCGCAAGGTATGTTTAATCAAAAAACACTTTGTCTAAAATAGTTTATTGAATGTTCCATTATATTTCCTTCTTAAGAATCACTTCTTAATCAAAACACGAGGTGGCAAAAAAAGAATGATTCAAATCACCAAAATTCAATTATTTATGCTCATTATGTTATTTGAAGTGGGAAGTACAACCCTTTTTGCACTTGGAATCGGTGCTAAGCAGGATGCTTGGCTGGTTGTTTTACTTGCTTTCTTTATCGGGACAGGTCTGATATGGGTATTTACACAAATCCCAAGAATTTGTCCTGATCAAAATTTTTCCGAAATTCTTAATGCGGCAGTCGGAAGGAAATTAGCCATTCCATTGTTGTTCATTTACGGTGCCTATTTTTTTGACGGTGCCAGTTTCAATTTTTATGAATTTGCGGCACTGATTAACATGACAGCGCTGCCAAGGACACCTTTTCTCGTTATCCTTTATTTTTTTATGCTTGTATCAATCTATATCCTATCGTTGGGTTTTGAAGTTTTAGCAAGAACCGGAGAAATTTTATTGCCAGTCTTTATTATTTTTCTGGTAACCATTTATATTTTTACCATGTTTTCAGGTCAATTTGATATCAATGGGTTACTTCCCATTTTAGGCAATGGAATTAAGCCGCTTTTAGGGAAAACCTTATTCGACGTTGTGGTTTTCCCTTTTGGTGAACTCGTCGTTTTTATCATGTTTTGGCATTTTGTAAGTAAGCAGGAAGGTATTCGAAAAATCACCTATCTAGCAGTGGCGCTTTCAACATTTTTAATTATCTTTTCACTCATTATCATGCTTGCTACTTTGGGGCCAGATCTTACAGCAAATATGGATATTCCATTATTTCAAATGATCCTATCTATTAACATCGCTAACTTCTTTACGAATTTAGACTTATTAGCCGTTTTAATCATGTTTATCGGCGGCTTTTACAAAATGAGTTTGCATTTTTACGGCGGTGTCCTTGCACTTACCTGGATATTTAAAATCAAAAATATCAGATGGGTAATTCTTGTTTTAGGACTGATCTTTCCGATTTACAGTAATCTGCGCTTTGAAAATTTGGGCTATCACCGCTGGCTTGGTTTTGAGGTTCACACCTATGTAATGGGTATGATCAACCTTATGAGCATATTATTATTAATTATTATTTTTCTAAAGAAAAAAGTGATCATCTTAAAAAAGAGGAGAAAGAGTGATGGTAATCCTCCAATTAATCAGGAAAGCTGATTTATTAAGTAACATCATATTATTGGGAAGTTCCATGTTTATTTTGATCTTTCTCCTATTGATTGCGATCCATCTATTTACGTTAATGTTTAAGCGTTAATTTTTGGCTTGGGAAGGTCCCCACATTAACCCGGTAGAGTTGATTTTAAATTGAACATTGACTGTATAGGGGACTTCAGCAAACCGATCATTCCAATCTTTTTTTACTTCATTCCATACCTTTGGTTCTTCTTTGTTTAAAGCTCTTCCAAATCCAAAAATATCAGAATGGAATTCTTTTTGTGCTTTTTCTATCGCTAATTTGATATCCTTTTCGATTTGCTTATTCATTTTTTCTTCAGTCTTCTTCATATGTTCAAGGATTTTTGTATTGTCTTCAAGTGATGTCGTTACTTCCTGTTCGGTGATAATCCCATCACCTTCCACGTTTATGGTAAATGAGATTTCTTTTCCTTTCACTGTTGGCTTAATGGTTGTGTCGGCATTTTTTACTTCAACCGATTCATATCGGTTTTCATTTACAGGGGAGGGGATGGATACCGCTCCCGATTCTACTTCATTCTTGCACCATCGATAGCCGATTGTCTGATGTTCATTTAAGTAGCCAACTAATTTATCCTTATTAAAAACAGCTCCGCCGGACATTTTTACATGTTTTTTTGAAAATTTGTCTTTCTCAATTTTTAACACCCCAACAACCGGTTCAATTCCGCTTCCAATCGACTCTTTATAAAAATCAATCAGATTGATTTTGGCTCCTTTTAACTGAAATCTCGTATCCTCAATCATATCTCTTATTCGGAAGGCAGGGATGGACTCAATTCCTCCTGTTTCTATTCCCAGAATCTCACTTGCTTGTGCATTCTTTGCAATACATAAGAACACATAGCCTCGTATTTCTTTCCCGCGCTGAAAAAAGTCAAGTACTGGCAGCAGTCCTTCTCTTGCCAAGGTTTCCCCTATCACAATCACTTTGGTATGGGCATAAAATCCTTTACGGTCGAATTCTAGATTGGAATTCCGTATGGCTTCAAAAATCGTCTTTCCCGATGTAACCACTTTTTCAACGGGCTTTTCGGTACTGGGCATTTGGGTACTGATTGCCCCTGGTCTTAACATTTGTGTGGAAACAATAAATTCCCCGGAATCCGGATCTTTATCAACGGCAACTCCCATTACGATTCCCAGCTGCTTTAATTCCGTTCGGTCCCAGCAGCCTGTCAATAGCAATAAGCAAGTACAACAGAAAACCGCCTTTTTCATGTCTGACCCTCACCTTCATCCTTTTTGGGAATACTGGGTTTGTTTCCATAAACCGATCTTTTTGAGTTCTTCCAAGTGATCGATTGCGGCCGCGAATGAAAAAGCCAAATCGGCAGGCGTATAATCGAATCCTTCCATTCACTCCAAATAATAGGCGCTTGAGGTGTTAAATAGGGGGTCCCAAAAGATCTGAGAGAACATAAATGGCCCAGAAGAATCATAAAACCCATTAATATTCCATATAAACCCAATGCGCCCGCTAATATCAACAAAAGAATTCTCGATAAAATAATGGCATCATTAAATGCAGGTACCACAAACCCGGCAATCCCTGTAATGGCTATACAGATTACCATGGCCGAGCTAACCAAACCCGCTTGAACCGCTCCTTCGCCAATAACTAGGGCACCGACAATGCTTATCGCCGAACCTACAGGCCTGGGCATCCTTACTCCTGCCTCTCTGAGAAGTTGAAAGGTGATTTCCATTAACAATGTTTCAATGAAAATAGGGAAGGGGACACGTTCTTCCCCGGCAGCCATTGTTGCCAGCAAGAGTGAAGGAACCATTTCTTGATGATAGGTCGTAAGGGCGACATAAAAGGGCGTGGCCGCAACCGAAATAAATAGGGCTAATAATCTTAATAATCGAATGATGGAGGATAAATAAGGCCGGGAGTAATAATCCTCTCCGACTTGTAACCCCTCGATAAATAGAAAGGGAACGGTCAAGACAAAGGGTGTACCATCACAGAGTATCGCTACTCTGCCTTCCAGTAATTTAGAAGCAACTTTATCAGGTTTCTCACTATTTCCCACAGAAGGGAAAATCGAAAAGGGGTTGTCCTCGATATATTGTTCTACGTATCCTGATTCCAGTATGGAATCCACATTGATTTGCTGCAGCCGGGTGCGTACCTCGTCCACAACCTTTTCATTGGCGATCCCTTCGATGTAGCCTATACGAATACTTGTCTTGGTCTGTTTGCCAAGCTTTATATTTTCGAACTTTAACTGGGGGTTATTAATTTTTCTGCGAATTAACGCCGTATTGACCTTTAACACTTCATTAAAACCTTCGCGTGACCCTCGTACACTTGATTCAGTATCAGGCTCGCTTACATTCCTTGTTTCAAAACCTTGAGTACTCATGGCGAGTGCCGAATCTAATCCATCTATAAAAAGAACTGTTTTTCCGGTTAAAACACTGTCAATAACTTGATCTATCTTTTTTAGATTTTGAATATCTGCCGTATGAAGAATTCTATTTTTTATAATGGTAAGTAAATTGCTATGATCAAAGTGTTGATTGGAAAAATTGGGTTCCATTAACGGCTTTAAAATATTTAAATTGATATAATCTTCATTCACGATTCCATCTAAATAACAAATAAAAACCTTATATGGTTTTTGGTCCAAAAACTCAAACTCTCTATAAAAAATATCATCCGTTTTTCCAAAAACTTCTTTTAATAAAGAAAGGTTTTCAGCTAATTTTTTATCAATATATTTTTCAGTGATTACCTGATCATTGGGCTTAGAGGTTAGATTTTGAGGAAGGATTTTCTTTAAAGATTGAAATAAACTTCGCATGTAGTTTCCTCTTTCAATTCATAATGGATTCGATTCTGTTATTATTTGTAAACAGATAGAAATCATTCCTTTTGCCAACACTTGAACCGTTTAAGAAATTACCTGATACGAAGCAAAATAAATTAGCGTTGCAATTAATCAATTACATAATACTGATGATAGTTAGAGGAAATTATGATGAAGCGAGTATATACGAACTGCATTCACTTTTGATTCCAATAGTATCTATTTCAACAATGTTCTTGCTGCAACAAATGTTTCCAAAGATATAGTAAGAGCTAGAACCTTTTCCAAGCTCATTTGTTTTTCTGTATTTCCATACATAAATCGACATAAAAAAAGACCCTCATAGGGTCCTTCTTATTAATTCAAAGTGTTTCTGTAAACATAAGGGTCGTTCGGTTTTGGAATGGTTTTATAGCTTGTTACTTTTAATACAGGAATTTTAGTTTTCATTTGTGGATAATAGACTGTATCCATTGTTCCTGTTACCTGATACCATTGGTCATTCGGAATGTGTACGTTTTTCGGGAATTGAATCATCATTCCAAAGGCACCAGAGTCCGCGACACAATGAATGAGCCCAAAGCGAAGTAAAAACAGCTGGTTAGGTTGTTCTCCTGGACCATTGTAAGTAAATCCTTTCATGGTAAGAGTTTTCCCTGCAAAAGCCCCTGAAAAATTATACATTACTTCTAACCCGACTAAATAGTCCTTATCTGTTAAGGTAATATTATTTTTTGGAATATAAGACTTAGACTCTTTCCTTACTAAATCCGTAAAATCAGCTTGGTTCATGAATTTACTCATATCAGGATTTAAAACTTGATGCGTCCCGTAACGATCACTTCCGTCTTCTAATGTCGGAAATGAAAAACCCTTTGCATCCACAAGCTGTGAATCAAGAGTTGCCACTGGAAAAATCACACCTGTAACTGCAGGAATTAACACAAGAGTGTAGGCCAAGAATTTTTTTATCTTTTTTCCAGTAGATAGTTTCTTTTTTTCGTGACCATGACCATGATGGTGTTCATGGTCATGATGATCGTGGCTACAATCACAATCACGATGGTCCTTTTCCTTTTCTCCAGAAGACCATAATTTAATCCCTTCGATAACTGTAAGTATGAATAAAATCACGATCATACTCGAAGATAAGAAGCTATATTTCATGTTTATATATTTTGAAATGTTTCCTGTGGTATGCAGCATAAAAAACAAGTTTGTAGTAAGTATTAAAATAAGGACTTTAAACATCATCCAACATCCTTTA
This sequence comes from Neobacillus drentensis, assembly GCF_036965645.1. GTDB lineage: Bacteria > Bacillota > Bacilli > Bacillales > Cytobacillaceae > Neobacillus > Neobacillus drentensis_D. The sequence goes on along the minus strand of NZ_JBALPZ010000089.1, from coordinate 34,320 downwards.
CAGAAGAAGTGAACCAATGAATACAAATGAAGTAATTAATGAAACTAAAAGAACCGCAAATTTTGCCTTGAAAGACCCAAACATCATAAGTAAGTTTTTAATATCTACCATATTGCCAAACACTAAGAAAGAGACGATTGAAGTTTGGGGGAAAAAGTTACGAAAAGATGCTGCTACAAAAGCATCTGCTTCTGAACAAACGGATAAGATAAATGCTAAAGCCATCATAACCAATACAGCAGTTACGTGCGTACCGCCCAGCGTTGTTAAGATCCGTGTTGGTACATACACTTGCATTGTAGATGCAAGTAGTGCACCCAGCACTACATACTTTCCCATGCTAAAGAATTCGTCAATGGTATGGTTAAAAACGCTCATCAATTTTTGTCTAGTATTCTGGTGAGAATGGTCGTGAACATGTATTTCGCTATTTTCCTTTAATGGATTGTCCTTTATGACAAAAGATAAGACAAGTCCAACTAAAATAGAAACACCGATTGCTAACCCTGCTCGGTACCCTACCATTGTCCAGCTATCTCCGAATGCAATAAATGTAGCAAATAAAACAATCGGATTGATAATTGGTCCAGAAAGCATAAAGGCAATTCCTGCATGAGGGGCGAGTCCTTTTTTAATTAACCGTGACACTATGGGAACAATCCCACATTCACAGCCAGGAAATAATACTCCCATAAAACTAGCAGCAACAACAGATAAATATCTATTTTTTGGCAGAATTCTAAGCAGTGTATTCTCAGAAACAAAAACTTCAATCAATGCAGAAATAAAAGCCCCAACGACAATAAAAGGGAATGCTTCAATGNNAATCGATCCATGCAAATTCCTCCTGTGATCAAACACAATTGGTTCATTTAAAAAAACAACTACTATCATATCAAAATTATAACTAATTAGATATGTTTTGATTTTCCATATGTGGTAGATATGTTTCCTATTAATATAGTAAACAATCTTTGTGACGAAGTTGTTAATAGTTTTCAACGTAAAAAAATAATTCCAGCACTATTGGCTGGAACTCCTCTTTCTTTGGGTATTGGTTCGTTTACCCAATATCTATGGTACTGAATAAATGTGAATATTTTATGAACAAGCGGTTAAAATTTGTTTCCATGATAATTTAAGAATTAAAATGGCTTAATTTCTCTATATACTAATTGAAAACCATATAATAGAAGCGCTCTAAATTCCATTATATGAAGAAAGCCGCCAAATTGGCGGCTTAACCATTAATGTTGAACTTGCTTTTGATGCTCCATTACCTTCTTATGGGAAGGAAGGAAGAAAGTAGCGATTAAGTTTGCGACTCCAATAAAAAACACGAGAATAAACACAAGGTGCATCCCATGGGCAAGTCCCTCATGAATCATCGTAAGGACATTTGCCGGCAGCTTATGAAGGGTGTCTGAACTTAAAACATCACTAATATTGCCTCCACCGCTCCATCCTCCAGCTGCATGTTCTTTTCCAAACGTAATCAGAGAGTTGTTAAAAATCGTTCCAAAGACAGCAACCCCAACCGTTTGGCCAATCGATCGAGTAAAGGTGTTTGAAGCCGTTGCCGCTCCACGCATTTGCCAGCCAACCGCCGATTGAACAAGAACGGTGGTTGGCGTGGTCGCGTAACCCATCCCAAGACCAAAGACAATCATAATCCCAACAAAATACCAATAAGGTGAATCAAGTTCGACAGCCAGCAGCCATGTTCCACCGAGGGCAATCAAAACAGCACCCAGGATCGCCGTTAACTTAGAGCCAATTTTATACATATAACGACCGGCAAAAGTGGCACCCAAAGGCCAGGCAATCGACATGGGCATGAGCGTTAGTCCTGAGCTTGTCGCACTGTGTCCAAGAATCGTTTGAATCCACATAGGCAAATAAACATTCACCCCAATAAGAACAGAACTTGCAAGAAAACCGATGAAGTTTGAAACCAAGATAACCGGAATCTTAAATAATGATGGGGGAAGCATCGGTTCCTTCACTTTGGTTTCAATATAGCCAAAAAGCACAATAAAGATCACCGCAATAGCAAACAGAGTATAAATGGCTGCCGAATTCCATGCATATTTCTGTCCCGGACCGGCATTTAGCAGAGCGTATAATAGAGTGGAAATACCAATCGTAAAAGTAATCGCTCCAAGATAATCAATTTTACGATCTTTCTTCAATTCTACTGTTTCATGGAAGAAAACAGTGATTAATACAAGCGAGACTAAACCGACCGGCAAATTAATATAGAAAATCCAACGCCAGCTGATTTGGTCCACAAAGAATCCGCCTACCAATGGGCCAAGAAGACCGGCAATTCCCCAGACCGCACTAAATACTCCCTGCATTTTCGCTCGCTGCTCGCCGGGGTAGAGGTCACCAATAATCGTGAAGGTTAACGGCATGACCGCTCCAGCACCGATTCCTTGAAAGGCTCGGAACCAAATTAATTGAGTCATTGTATGAGCGGCACCTGACAACATCGAGCCTGCTACAAACAAAATAACACCCGTAATAAAGATTTTTTTTCGGCCGAATAGATCAGCTAATTTACCGTAAATGGGGGTTGTTACTGAAGTGGTAAGCGTATAGATGGCAAAGACCCAGCTGATTAATTTTAACCCGCTGAGGTCACTGACAATCCGCGGCATGGCGGTACTGACAACGGTGACATCTATGGCGACTAATAGAATCGCAACCAGCATCGCAACGGTGACCATTTTTCGATTTGTCGTTGTTTTTGGCATGTTTTGTCTCCTTCATTTAAAAAATAGTAAAATAAAAATATGGCAAAATCCTTTTAAATGTCAAGGTATTGACTAAATTAGTTTACGTTATCTATATGACTTAGTCAACAACTTGACTAATTTTATCGATTTCATTAAGATAGTCAATAATCTATGGATGCGGAGGTTTGTATGGAAGAAGTAAAAACAAACATTACGTTAGATATCTTTAGGAGCTCCAATCTCTTAAGCAGATACGGTGCAAAGATGGTTGCTGATGTTGGACTCAATAGCATCCAGCAATGGGTAATCCTTCGAACCATCATTAATAGAGGAGAAATTTCCATTGGTGAACTAAAAGAAGAAATGCTGGTAACGAAACAAAATATGACCGGGATGATTAATCGCCTGCAGCAATCCAATTTAGTTACCTTATTTCAAGACCCAGAGGATAAAAGACGAACTCGAGTGAAGATAACAGAGGAAGGAATTCGTGTTTATGAGCAATTGAAATCCTTGCGAAATGATTTTAATGCTCAGACTTATCATATTTATAGTGATCAAGAAATAGTGGTGTTAAGCGATTTACTTAGCAGGCTGGTTGAGCATTTGAAAGAAGAGGAATGATCTCAAGTTACGATTACGAGTAATCTGCTTGTGTTCCGAAATGAACAGGTATTGACGAGTTTATGTCGAAATAATGAAAGTAGAAAACATTCATTATACATTACAAATGGTGCCTGACACCAATGGAAAGGAGACCGAGGATGACCGCTTTTGTTGATCACCCAGATGGTATTTTCCCTTCGGTTTGTTCACTAGACTGCCCGGATCAATGCGGGTTGCTCCTACATAAAAAGAACGGAAAAATAATCAAGGTAGAGGGTGACCCCAATCATCCAGTTACGAAGGGGTTTATTTGCAACAAGGTTCGGAATATGACGGAACGAATCTATGATGAAAAACGCCTAAAATATCCAATAAAACGCACTGGTGCGAAAGGAGAAGGGAAGTTTGTCCGAATAAGCTGGGAGGAAGCAATAGAAACGATTACCACCCGCTGGAAGGAACTGCTGCAAAACGAAGGTGCCGAGAGTATTCTGCCCTACAGCTTTTATGGAAATATGGGAAACCTTAGTGCGGAAGGGATGGACCGCCGCTTCTTCTATCGCTTGGGGGCTTCCCAGCTGGTCAGGAGTATCTGTAACTCAGCCGGTGCAGCCGGTTATCAATATACAATGGGCGCAAGTTTCGGAACTGATCCTGAGGATACTATTTACACCAAGCTGTTTATTTTTTGGGGGATTAATGCAGTAAGTACCAACATGCACCAAGTAGCTCTTGCCCAACAAGCCCGGAAACAAAATGGCGCTAAAATCATTGTGATTGATGTCCATAAAAATAAAACTGCCAGATTAGCAGACTGGTTTATTCCTATTTTACCAGGGACTGATACGGCTCTGGCTTTAGGTCTGATGCATATATTATTTACTGAGAACATAGTAGATTCCGCATTTCTGGAACAATACACGATCGGTCATGAGGAGCTGCGTGAACATGTTAGGCAGTATGACCCTGCAACCGTTTCAAGCATTACGGGCATACCAGTAGAGGATATTTTTCAACTGGCAAGGATGTATGGTAAAACTTCCCCTGCCTTTATTCGAATTGGAAATGGCCCGCAGCACCACGACAACGGCGGTATGTTTGTGAGAACGATCGCCTGCCTCCCTGCTTTAACAGGACAGTGGTTAGTAAAAGGAGGGGGGGCGATCAAAGGAAATTCCGCTTACCTGGCCCATCATACAGCTTATTTGCAGCGGCCAGATCTGTTGGAAAATAAAAAAACGCGCGTGATTAATATGAACTTGCTGGGAGAAGCCCTGCTTACTTTAGATCCCCCGGTAAAATCGCTCTATGTATATGGGAGTAACCCAGCCGTTGTAGCGCCAGCTGGCAATAAGGTTCGAAGAGGATTAGAGCGGGAAGATCTATTTACGGTTGTCCATGATTTATTTTTAACAGAAACGGCTCGTTACGCAGACATTGTTCTACCAGCCACATCTTCCATTGAAAACACCGACTTTTATACATCGTATTGGCATCACTATATTCAGCTTCAACAGCCTGTAATCGAACCATTCGAAGAATCAAAGTCAAACGTGGAAGTGTTCCGGCTGCTAGCTAAAGGAATGGGTTTCACGGAAACGGCTTTTGACGAAACAGAAGCAGAATTAATTGAGCAATCACTAGCGAATCCCATGAATCCTTATATGAAAGAAATAACTTACGAATCTTTAAGGGAACATCATTACATGAAAGCAAAAGCGAAATTTCCGCTCAGGCTCCCAACACCGAGCGGAAAGATCGAACTATATTCCAAAAAGATGAAACAGGACGGATATCCTCCATTACCAACCTATGAACCTTTAAAAAATGACTTTGATCATCCCTTTCACTTTATAGCGGGGCCGAACCATAGCTTTTTAAATTCAACATTTGCCAATCAGTCAACGCATGTGGGGATGGAAAAAGAGCCAGAAGTCGTTTTAAATCATTACGATGCTGAAAAATTGGGAGTGCAAAATGGAGAACAGGTCCGGGTTTGGAACGAACAAGGAGAATGTATCCTTAAAGCGAGGGTTGGTGACAGCGTCCTTCCAGGTGTAGCAGTAACTCAAGGCCTTTGGGGAGCTGATAAGGGAACAAAACATCTCGTCAACTCGCTTACCCCAGACCGTATCGCAGACATGGGCGGAGGCGCCACTTTTTTTTCAGGAAGAGTTACCATTGAAAAACGAACTGGTGCCTGACACCAAAAACCACCCATAGATGTTACTTATTATCATTCCTGGATCGTTCATCCGGTTTATTTGGCTCTTCCATTTTCAGAAATTGAATATCGTCACTTATCTTCTTTTCATGCTGGTTCTTCAATGTGAGGACTGCCGCCTTCCCGTCACTGGGCGATCCATCGGAAAAATACATAGGAAATAGAGAGAAAAACAGCATGTAAAAGGAGAAGTAGATAAACTGATACCAAAAGACTGACTTTTCTAGAATTCCTTGAGAAATGAGGGCGTCTACCAGAAAAATACCTGCCAGGTTGAATAAAGCCCCACCAAGGTAAATGAAGGTGTTCGTGACACGGTTATCATGCCGTAATGATTTAAACTCGCAGGCTCCATTCCAGAAGTAGTATCTTCTTATCTCAATATTCCAAAAGGAAAATACCTTTGTCCCGGATCCAATTACGATTTTTTTCTCTGATGCGCCGAAAAGCGTAACGAAAAAAATATGCCCGCTTAGATGGATAATCGTAACGATAGGCAGGATTACGAAAAAAGAGATTAGAAATTTTATTATGTCAGCCAATCCAAACATGATTATCCCCCTAAAATATTCGATAAAGATCTGTCATTTCGTTTGAGTTCGTTGAGACCGTTATTTATGTACCCTGTGAAAAAACAACGTTAACTAGAAAATATTTGCAGTAAAAGAACATAGAGATAGTATATAAAATACTGAAATGGCATAAGCAACGATAAGGATAAAGGTTTCATTCTTCCCAAGGACGGGTAGTTAAAATAAGGACTACCAATCAAAGGAGGAATTTCAATGTACGAACATGAAAAACATTTGGTGGGAGTTTACGATACTGAACAAGAGGTAATCCAGGCGGTGGAAGGTTTAAAACGACAGGGTTATGCTTCGGAAGATATTTCAGTTATCGGGAAAGACAAAGACGTTGTAAAAAACATTAATGATACAACTGGTACGACAACGGAAAAAAGCGCTCTTACTGGAGCTGCAACAGGCGGTGCACTTGGTGGGATAGTAGGACTCCTTGCTGGTGTAGGAGCCCTCGCTATACCAGGTATCGGACCTATTGTAGCGGCTGGTCCAATCGCTGCTACCCTGACCGGGGCTGCTGCAGGAGCAGGCGTAGGTGGATTGACTGGGGCATTAATTGGATTAGGTATTCCTGAAGAAGAGGTTGACCGTTACGAAGGCTATGTAAAAGAAGGTAAATTCCTGGTTGCGGTGGAACGCCGACAAAACCGTCTAGGAGAAGGACAGCGAGTGGATACCACTGTAACCCAAAACGATCCAGACGGAACCATTCGATCAAATGATCCATACACTACTCCGGTCACTCCGTTACATCAAACTATAAACTGAGACAAAAGCAGAGAATTTTAATGATTGAAAGTGGAAAGGGTACTGTCTTCAAGTGGAGGCGGTATCCTTTTTCATTTGATCGAACGCAAGATACGGACTTGGTTTTCTTCATTTATTTTGTAGTATACTATATGAAACACTTTGAAAAGAGGAAAAAAGGATGGTGTATGATGGAAAAGCAGCTTCCCCCCGGCCAATTTGAAACAGAGAAATGGCCCATACTGCACAAAGGGGATATCCCCGTGTTTAATAAAACCTATTGGAATTTCAGACTTTTTGGTGAAGTAAAAGAAGAAAAGGTCTTATCGTATAAAGAAATCATGGCGCTTCCGAAGACCATCTCAACCGTTAACATGCATTGTGTTACGACCTGGTCTAAATTTGATACCACATTTGAAGGCATTGCCCTTAGAGAGTTATTAAAATTGGTGGAAATCGATGAAGAAGTTAAATACATTAAAATTTACGGTTACTACAATGGGGATCGATTTGGTTATTCTGCCAACCTGCCGCTCGAGCCTTTACTAGGCGATGATTCTTTGTTTGTCTACCGTTGGAAGGATCAACACCATGATTGGCAGGATATTGATTTCAAACATGGTTATCCACTAAGGTTTATTCCGCCAGAAACATTTTATCTTTGGAAAGGCTCCAAATGGGTGTCAGGGATTGAGTTTATGAAGGAAGATGAGGCAGGTTTTTGGGAAGAGTTTGGCTATTCGATGACAGCCAATCCATTTAAAGAAGAACGGTACCGTTAGCAACAAATCACTTTAAATATTCCTTATCACCGTAGTAAAACTTAAGTTAGTATGAGATGCGTTTATCCTTCCTGGATGAACGCATTTGATTTTTGAAAGTTAGGTAGCCGTTACTTTTCTATCTTACTATTAAAAAAGATAGTAGGGTTTACTATATTCCAAAATGGGGTATTTTACTAGAAAGACAAAGTAACATGAAATGCTGTTAACGGGGCACTCCATTCAAGGGAGAGGCAAAACCAGTTATCTCGTCCTTTGCCAAAAAAATTCCAATGGTGTCTTGACTTACGAAACCTCTAGACTGGGAGTGAAAACTGGGCAAGGAATTCATCCTGCTCTTCGATTCTTAAGGAGGAAATCACTATGTTAAATTTCATGATTGGATTTATTCGAGGAATCGCGATTATGTGCCCGTTTTGGTTCATTATTTTCTTAGGTGCATCGGGCAAAAAGGAAAGATACGCGGAATAAAACCTAGAGGATCTAAATAGAAACTAAATCAATGAATACTGAAAAAACGTTAAGTAATCATTTTATTGGCTTCCCAAATAGAGGAAGTCTTTTTTTTATGGTAATAGTGAATCTATTTAATCTACTTTAAAGGAACATGATTAATGTTAACCGTAAATCCATCATGCTTGAATAGAGTTTCTAGAGGCATAAATCCCATCTCTCTTTAATAGTTTCTAGTATAGGACTAATTAAGGAGCTGATTTAATGTATCCGGATAGGGTAGTAAGGGAAATGACTGGTGTCAGCCAATCATTATTAGCTGATCTTAGAGAAGAGTACAGAAAATATGGTTTAATAAGGGAATTTGAACATTTAAATGATACTCACATTGCTGATTTGGAAAGAGTACAGCAGATCAGACAAGAAGGAAAAACAGTTAGTCAAGCAATAAGAAAAATAGTAAGGGAAAGGGCATTGAAAACGCTGCTACAGGAATGTAGTGATGGATTTGAGGAGTTACATGAAAGGATCAATAGATTTGAAGCTAAGTTGGATCGATTGGATCAATTGGCTAATAGGGAGTAGGGAGAAAGGGTAATGGCTTAACCAGTACCCTTTTTTTATATAAACAAGTCCGCAGGTTCATATTGATCACCCTCTGAGTTCTTTTCATTCTCTCTATTTGCCAACGATCTTTTTGCTGTCGATATCTTTCGTAATAAAATGCTCTCCCAGCCATGCGGACAAGCAGTTCCTAAATTCTTCTGGAAGAGGTTCTTCAAACAGCTGCTTATAGATTTTTAAAGGGTTAGAGGCGTCCATGGTGCCGGGCCAGCATTTTAATATATGGGTCATATCCTGGATGACATGAAGCTCCGCTTCACCTGACACAGTAGGAATGACTTGTTCAGAGGCAGCAAGCGGCACCTGGCAATCCTTATCACCGGCTATAGCGAGAACAGGACATGTGATTTGTCGGAGGTCTGCAAATACATCATATTGATAAAATTCTCGCAGCCATTTAGCGGGAAACTTCTTTCCAAATACCCTCATGGTCTCCGCAGAACTGTTCAATATTTTTTTATCGAATTTAGCATTTGTCTTTTTAGCTTTGTCTGTAGCATGTAATGTTCTAATCAGCCACCCCTTAAATCCTCCCAGCTGATTCAAGGCATCATACGCCTGCTGGCGCTGCCAGTTAATGATTTCCTGCATGGGCATAGCCCCACCGCATAAAAGGATCACGCCGGCAGATGATTCCTGGGCATAAACCGCCGGTGAAAGCTGTGCACCCTCACTGTGGCCAAGGATAATGGTTTGATTTTCATTTACTTTTGGATGCCGTTTGAGATAGCGAAGGGCAGCGGTGGCATCGTTTGCCAAGTCCTTGAATCCTCGAGTATAGGCGTCACCCTCACTCTGATGGGTGCCGCGCTTATCATAGCGGAGCGTAACAAAACCGAGGCCTGTTAAGAATTCAGCCAAGTCTTTATAGATCCCCATATTGAATTTTGGGCTGTTGCCATCACGGTCATTGCCACCGCTTCCGGGGATAATCAGGACAGCGGGATAAACTTCCTCTGTTCCAATCGGTACGGTTAGCGTACCTGAAAGTTTTACTTCACTTTGAGTGACAGCATTCTCTTCTTTGATTTTATATACCATGATCAATCCTCTCCCTCTCCCGCATCCGGGATCATAATTGCTGCAATGGTCCGTATTTTCGCCCTTCAACAGGTGTATTTTAAATATATTCTTGAAAAACAGCTCCATGTCCTTTGGCAAACTCCATCAATTCCAGGTTATTCAAATGGAGGTCAGCCTGTCGGAACAATTGCTTAAATTTGCTTTTTCGTTTTTGTGAAAGGGATCATCTATAAGTTTGATTATTACCATTATTAATAATGATAATAAAACATTGGGAGGTAATTGTAAACTGTTTTTTGAAAAATTTACTAATTTAAAAAGGGACACAATTCGGTGTCCCTTGTGCTATTGACTCTGTTTTTGTAACTGAGGCATCCGAAGTGTCAACAGCATAATCAGGATTCCGATGATGACACAGATGATGGCCATTACATGAAAATGGCTAGTGGTAAATTGCTTCCCAAATAAAATACCCAGTAAACTAGAAGAAAAAATCGTCCCTATGTATCGTGACGTCATAAAAAGCCCAGAAGCAGTGCCGGTTTCGGCAGGAGGAACAAACGTGTAAAGTGCCGTCTGCAAACCAAGATTGTTGAAGCCGTTGCTAAGTCCAAGGACCGATAAAGAAAAGAATATCCATCCCGCCGGCGATGACCCGTGGATGGTAAGAAGAAGCAAGGAACCTGCAATCATACAGGATGTCCCTGCGATTAAAGCAGGTTTTGAACCACGATTGTCAATCCATCGGCCAGCAAGTGGCGACACAATAATGCCAAAACCGGCAATGGAGAGCATAATAAGCCCTGTAGTTTTGGAATCGAAATGTCGAACATTTTGCAGATAGAGCGGCACCCCAAAGAAGATCGAGTAGAAAATCACATTGACCAGGATAAACTGTACATACACAAAACTCATATTCAGGTTTTCTTTAAGAGCTAATACATTGATAAATGGCTGCGATTGTTTGCTTTCGTATTTATAAAAAACGAAGATAAAAACCAGGCTTACCAAAAGTTCACCCCAGTTAACTCCACTTTCCCATGAAAGCAAAAACAATAGCAAGCTTAAAATGGAAAGAGTAAATAGAAGAATTCCGATATAATCAATGGTGACTTTCCTGCTTCTATCTCTTCTATCTTTTGGAAGAATAAATAGCCCTAGAAAAAAGGCTGCCAAAATGAAAGGGAAGTTGACCAAAAAGATTGCTTGCCAATCCCAGTAGTGGGTGAGAAATCCACCGATGGAAGGACCGATTGCGGCGGACACGGATGAAAAAATTGAAAGGACTCCCAATGCCTGTGCTTGATTTTCCGTGATAGATTTGCGGATGATTCCCATTCCTGCCGGGAAAAGTGCTGAACTTCCGATTGCCTGAATAATCCTGATCGCAATCAGCCAGCCAAAGCTCGGAGAAAAGGGAGCTGCAACGGATGCTGCTGCAATCATTATCAGGCCAATTAAATACATTTTCTTAAGTCCAAATGCATCGCCGAGCTTCCCCATTACCGGCTGACCGATACCACTGGCAAGATAATAAGTGGAAATAAGCCAAGATGCATCCGTAAACGAAAGAGAAAATTGATTTTGGATGCGGGAAAGCGCCACGGCAATCATCGAAGAATTTAAGGGATTCAGCAACGTTCCCAAAGCAACGGCAGTAATAAAAAGAAAGCGGGTTTTGTTAGGTTGAGACATAGGTTTCCTCTCCGGTGAGTATGGGAAAAATATTCTTCTTCATCATCTCTCTCCTTTTTACTAAATTTTAACATAAATGGCTTGGACAATGATATAATGAGAAATCTAATAAGAGCGTGGCAGTACAATAAGGAGATGCATGCAGCAAGACTTAAGTAATAAGATAAGTTAAAATTTAATTAATAGTATATTAATGGATGGAGGGGGGATAAAAGTTGCATAGAAATAAAAAATTACACTCGTTTCTATTGGCTAAGGCAAGAAATCTTACAGAGGAATGGTATAATTCTCTCGATAAATGTGACCCTTCAGGAGTTTATGCCTCCGATGACCCTAATGTAATCAAAACTTTAAAAAAACAAAACTTTGATTTCCATTTACATCTTTGTGAGGTCTTTATTAAAGAGGAAACAGCGTTCCTGGAAGATTTTCAAAAATGGATCCTTTCGATTGCTCAAGATCCCCAGCATTTAAACACACCAATCCATTTTATGTTAAGAGAATTTTTTAGGGTACGGGAACAGTATCTTGATTATATTAAAGATTTTGTTGCGCTACACATGGGTGAGTTTCCCAATGAGGTGATAGATAGCTGGAATCGAGTGATTTTAAAAGCATTTGATAAAGTCATTTTAGGCTTTGTCGAAGAGCATCAATACTATTTACAAGGAAAACTTTCAGCTCAACAGGAACTTATTCAGGAGTTAAGTTCTCCGGTTATTACTCTTAACAGCGAGGTAGCGTTACTTCCTCTTGTGGGCGAGTTTGATACAAGACGTGCACAGTTAATGCTTGAAAAAACATTGAAACAGTGTGCCAATCTAGGAGTAAATTTTCTTGTTATTGATTTATCAGGCGTTCCAATGATTGATACAATGGTAGCACATCAAATTTTCCAACTGATAAAAGCATTAGGACTAATGGGGGTGACATCTACCCTTTCAGGAATTAGACCTGAGATAGCACAAACAGCAGTACAGCTAGGACTTGAATTTAATAGTGTTTCGACCTATTCGACTCTGCGTCAAGCTCTGAATTCTATTGCTGCCATCAAAAGATAACATTGTTTTTTGTTTATCGAATTGCTGCCACTAAACGGTCGAATGATATGTATAAAGGACACTTAAGTAAGTCATGGGGAGGGTTCAATCGGCTTTTGATCCAGAAGATTGTCCCCATGGCTTTTTGTATGAATACTCAGATTTAGGTCCTGCTGGCAGGTACCAAGTATAGGAGGAATTATTGATCCATTATAGAATAACTATTATACAGAGATTGGATCATTGCTTAAATGGATGAAAACATGACTGTTCCATATTAGGTATAGTCCATTTAAAAGGGATTATAGGAGAATAACTGAATGTTTAAAGAATGGAAAAAGATCTTACTGCTTGCCATACCTTCGATAGCTTCATTTGCTTCATCAACGCTTACAGGAACGATCAATCTCATTTTAGTTGGTCAATTAAGCGCCCTTGCGATTGCCATCGTGGGGGTTTCAAACATTATTATGTATAATGCCTGGGCATTATTTTCCGGAATAGGGCATACGACCAATTATTTAGTGGCTCAAAATTACGGATCCAACAACATGGAAAAAGGTGTTGAACGTACCTATATCGCCTTTTATCTTTGCATTGCGGCTGCGGCAATGGTTTTATTAGTAGGTTTACTATTTCCAGAAGCCATCTTTAAGTTGTTGGGAAGTTCACCTGAGATGATGAGAGAAGGCAAAAGTTATTTGCAATTTCGTTTTTTTGCGATGGTATTTTCGATTTTCACCTTTGTTATTCATGGATTTCTCCGCGGAATAGGGGATACCAAAACACCAATGATCAGTACCATATTAGGCGGAGCCTTTATGATTTTTCTTACTTTTGGCTTAACATATGGAAATATGGCTCTTCCTAAATTGGGTTTAATTGGTGCTGGTATTGCCTTTTTTATAGGGGAATTGGTCACGTTTCTTTTTTGCGCTTATTTTTATTTCATAAAATTACATTCAAAATATGAAACACGCAAAAGAATTGCCTTTGACCGAGCAGAATCAAAATTAATTTTTGCTGAAAGTGCCAAATTAGGCATACAGGAATTTTCGATGGCCATGGCCATGTTTGTCTTTACTGCATTTGTTACGAGATTAGGGACGAATGCGTTAGCCGCCAATGAAGTGGCCTTGAGTGTCATGAGTCTTGGATTCATGCCCGCTTTTGCATTTGGATCAACAGCAACCATTCTTGTTGGTCAAGAAGTGGGGAGAGGTAACCCGATAGTAGGAAGAAAAGCTGGGACGAACACATCCATTTTAGGGTGTATATTTCTATTAATTTTAGGTGTCTTTGAATTTTTTCTTTCGGAACCGATTGCAAAGATTTATACTCACGATGTTCAGGTGTATAAGATAGCCGCAGAATTAATCATGATTTCGGCATTTTTACAGCTGTTTGATGGACTATTAAATTTTTATGCCGGCGGTCTCAGAGGAATTGGCGACACATCGTTTTTATTAAAAATCTCTTTAGTATTAGGGTGGTTCTTTTTTGTTCCACTCAGTTATGTATTCACTTTTATCCTTGATTGGGGCAGTATGGGCGCATGGATCTCCTTATACTCCTATCTCACGGTGTTTGGAGTTAGCGTAATGGTTCGCTTTTATCGAACAAATTGGGATTCCATAAAGTTAAAATCGGTTAAAAATGAATACCAGGATAATTTGATTTAAAAATGGACCTCTTAGTTCAAAAGAAAGCACATGGAACGTGAGCTTTCTTTTTTTTTGTTGCCATTTACGC
>NZ_JBALPZ010000089.1:0-20037 GCF_036965645.1 Neobacillus drentensis | reverse complement strand
GAGTGAATCTGCACGAAAAGTGAATTTGACCAATTTCACCGCCGCTTACTACGATAAAAAAAAAGAAGAATAGTAAAAAAAGATATATTAATATGAAAATCAGATATAAAGTCCTGTTACATAGATAGATGTAATCGTTTTAGCAATTTCTTCAACAGAATGATGATGTTCCTTACGAACTATTTCCCATAAATACATTTCATTTGTAAAAAACCAGCTTCGTGCGACGATCTCATGATTTAATTCTGCTCTAGCCAATCTGTTTTGTTGTACATAGGCTATGTCCAGTGAAATTCGCTGAATAAATTTTTCCCGAATTGTTTTCCATTTATCAGATACTAAAGAAGAGATCCCAATTGCCTGTTCAAAGACCTGCATCATGTCTTGTTCGGCTTCTGCCATTAATAAAAAAGATTTGGCTTGGTTGTAAATGATTTCCTCAGCTTCTTGTTTTAGTTTTGGCCGAAAGGAGGTCTCTGCGATTTTATAAAATCGCTTCATGACATCCTCCATTAATACGATTAAAAGATCTTCTTTTCCTTCAAAATGAACATAGGCGGTTCCGTATCCAATGTTTGCTTTTTTAATCATTTGTGAGATTGTCGCTTTTTGGAACCCTTCCTCGAGAAAAACCTCTCTGGCAGCTTCTAATAATTTTTGCCTAGTTATTATCGATCGTAAATGTCGTTTATCCTCTACATGATCTTGCTTCATCTTTATTCCTCCACACACTCATCTCATTAACTTTAGAATATAGGTATTATTCAAAAAAATAAAGGGATGTAATAAAAACTAAACGTTCTTTCAAAAAATAATATTGACATAGTGTCATATTCATTCGATAATATTACTGACATGATGTCAATATTATTATGAAAGCGTTTTAAAAACGATCTTATTCATTGTAAAGGGGAGAATCATGATGCTAGAAGGTTTAGATTACGCGAAAGAATTGGATAAGGAAGATACCCTTAGACATTTTCGAGAAGAGTTTTATCTAAAGCCTGGAACCATTTATATGGACGGGAACTCATTAGGACTTCTTTCGAAAAGAGCGGAAAAGACTCTATTAGAATCCTTAGAGGATTGGAAAGAATATGGGATTGATGGCTGGACAAGAGGGAAACATCCATGGTTCTTTATGGCAGAAGAGTTAGGTAAGAAGCTCGCACCGTTAGTTGGAGCCTCGGCTGAAGAAGTAATGGTCACGGGTTCTACAACCGTTAATCTTCATCAGCTGGTATCTACGTTTTATAAACCGGAAGGACTGCGCACGAAAATTCTAGCAGATGAACTAACATTTCCAACCGATATTTATGCACTTCAAAGCCAGGTACGCATCCACGGGTATGTTCCCGATACACATCTCATTCGTGTGAAAAGCCGTGATGGCCGCTTTTTAGAAGAGGATGACATTATTGAAGCAATGAACGATGACATTGCTCTGATCATCTTGCCTACTGTCCTTTACCGCAGCGGTCAAATTTTAGATATAAAACGATTAACGACTGAAGCACATAATAGAGGTATCTTAATCGGGTTTGATGCATGCCATTCGGTTGGATCGATTCCCCATTCTTTTAGTGAGTGGGATGTTGATTTTGCTTTTTGGTGTAATTATAAACATTTAAATGGGGGGCCTGGTGGTGTTGGAGGCTTATTTGTAAACCGAAAACATTTTGGAAAAATTCCTGGCTTGGCAGGATGGTTTGGTTCAAAAAAAGAGAAACAGTTTGATATGGAGCATACATTCACATCTGCTGATTCAGCAGCAGCATTCCAATTGGGAACTCCTCATATTTTAAGTGCTGCTCCCTTGATAGGTTCATTAGAAATTTTTACAGAAGCAGGCATTGAAAATATCCGTCAAAAGTCTCTTAAACTAAATCAATATTTAATAGATTTAGTTAATAGTGAGCTTAAGGACATGGGATTTTTCATTGGAACACCAAGAGAAGACATACGGCGGGGCGGGCATATAAGCCTTGAACATGAGGAAGCAGCACGAATTTGTAAGTCATTAAAAGAAAACGGTATCATTCCAGATTTCAGAGCCCCGAATATCATTCGACTTGCACCTGTTGCCCTTTATACTTCCTATGAGGAAGTTTGGTCAGTGGTACAAATACTTAAAAGTATTATGAAGGATAAGCAATATGAAAAATTTGAAAATGAACGCGAAATCGTAGCCTAAAAAGGGGGATTTATATGGAGGACAAAAATGCTCAAGAAAAGGGATTGAAGCGAGCTTTAAAAACAAATCAGCTTACGATGATTGCAATGGGGTGTGCCATAGGAACAGGCCTTTTTCTGGGCAGTGGTATGGCCATTAGTACGGCAGGACCTGGTGTCATACTCAGTTATGGAATTGGTGCATTGATTGTCCTACTCTTAATGGGCTGTTTATCGGAAATGACGGTAGCTCACCCTACTTCCGGTTCTTTTGGCACAATTGCTGAAAAATATATCAGTCCGTTTACAGGCTATCTCGTGCGATATTCTTATTGGATTGCAAACGTTCTTGCTGTGGGAGTAGAGGTAAGTGCCATTGCTGTTTATATGAAGTATTGGTTTCCACATGTGCCTGGAATCGTTTGGATCGTCCTATTTTCGGCAGTCCTCATTTATATAAATGCCACAAGTGTAAATGCTTTTGGGACTTTTGAATATTGGTTCTCCATGATTAAAATAAGTGCAATCATTGGTTTTATCCTACTTGGAGCCTATGTTTTTTTCGGAGGCCATGCAGAACCGAATATGGGGCCAAAAAACTTAGTTAATGACGGGGGTTTTTTACCGTTCGGCTGGTGGGGAATGTGGGTGGCTATTTTTATTTCTCTTTTTAGCTTTTTAGGAACAGAATTGATAGCGGTTACAGCGGGTGAAGCGAAAGACCCGGATGTTGCCGTGCCAAAAGCATTAAAGGCAACACTTTTCCGTTTATCAATCTTTTATATCTTGACTATTGGCATCATGTTAATGATTGTTCCTTGGAGATCAGCAGGAGTGGAAGAAAGTCCATTTGTGAAAGTAATAGAGCTATTAAATATTCCTGGTGCATCAGGAATCATGAATTTTGTTATTTTAACTGCTGCCTTATCATCTATGAACAGTCAATTGTATGCTTCTACTCGAATGATGTTTTCACTTTCCCAAGGAAATCAAGCACCAGCCGTGTTTGGGAAATTAAGCAAAAAAGGTGTTCCTCTTGGGGCACTGGCCATTTCTACTCTAGGAATTTTTCTTGCTGCTCTGGTAAATGCATTATTACCGGAATCATCTTATGCATTTATGATGGGAATTTCTATGTTCGGTGCTATTTTCACCTGGTTTATGGTTTTTGTATCACACTTGTTTTTTAGAAGAAAGTGGGAGAAGTCAGGTGGCAGAAAATTACCTGTTAAAATGCTTGGTTATCCATATTTAACGATAGCAGGAGCAGTACTTCTCCTGAGTTTAATGATCACTACCTGGTTTACTGGTTTTAAAATCATGCTGCAATTCGGTATCCCATGGTTACTGTGTTTAACTGCTGTCTATCCTATTTTAAAAAAAAGAACGATTAATCAAATTCCAAACAATGAAATAAAAGAGAATATAAACTAAACAGCTTAATGGTAAGGTTGCTTATTTTTCGGCAAATTAATTGAAAAGAATGGGGCGCGGGTCATATGAATACACATGAAAAAGGTACAAACTCAAACCTAGAGGGAAGCATTCAAACAAATTTCCAAGAAGCAATGTCATACGGGGATTACCTTCATCTCGATAAGATTTTGTCCAGTCAACATCGTTTATCTGGTCACCATGACGAAATGTTATTTATCATTATTCATCAGGCTAGTGAATTATGGATGAAATTAATTATACATGAATTGACAGCAGCAATTGAGTGTATAAGCCGAAACGATTTGGAACCGTCATTTAAAATTCTATCGCGTGTTTCAAGAATTCAACAGCAATTGATTCAGTCGTGGAGTGTTCTTTCTACTTTGACACCTTCAGAGTACTTGGAGTTTAGGGATAAGCTGGGTCAATCATCAGGATTCCAGTCTTATCAGAACAGGTTGATTGAATTTGCATTGGGTAACAAAAATGTCCACACATTAGCAGTCTATCAACATCAAACAAAGCTTTATGAACAAATGCAGGAAGCACTAAATAAACCAAGTATTTATGATGCTGCCATCAAGGCCCTTGCTGCGCGTGGAATACATGTCGATCCAGAGGTGCTTAATCGAGATGTATCAAAAAATTATGAACCAAATGACAGTGTGGAAAAAGGATGGCTGACAGTTTACCGTAATGTTGGGCAATATTGGGACCTATATGAGTTGGCAGAGAAGTTGATTGATATCGGAAATCAGCAGTTATTATGGCGTTTTAATCATATGAGTACGGTGGAAAGAATAATTGGTCACAAGCAAGGAACAGGCGGATCCTCAGGTGTCAGCTATTTAAAAAGAGCTCTGGATCAGCACTTTTTCCCGGAATTGTGGAGTTTAAGAACGAAACTATAATAGAGTAGCCTATTCATTCATGAAAACAGCAAAGTAACGGAATAGATAGAAGAGAGGGAGGTAGTTTGCATGAGTGATTGGATTGATATTTCACAACGACTGGATGAAAAGGTCGCAGTCTGGCCAGGTGATACTCCTTTCTCCTATAAACTAGCGTGGAATAAAGAAGAGAGTGGCTCGGTCAATGTAGGGCAAATCATCATGAGTACCCATACTGGCACACATATAGATGCCCCTTTTCATTTTGATGATGATGGGAAGAAAGTGATCGATCTCGATGTGAATTTATACATTGGCAGGTCTCGGGTGATTCATTTGCCCAATAAGTCATCAATCGGAGTTAAAGAATTATCTGATTTCGAGTTAACAGGGATCACTCGTTTGTTAATCAGGACAGATGCATGGAATGATCGGCGGTATTTCCCAGCTGTTATCCCTAGGATTGAACCCGAATCAGCGTCGTATTTATCAAAATTTGGAGTCCGCCTGATTGGACTCGACTTGCCGTCAGTCGACCCCATCGATAGTAAAGAGCTTTCGGCACACCATGAACTCGCCAATCATGGAATCCATATACTTGAAGGCTTGGTGTTGGACCACATCACTCCAGGCGACTATGAATTAGCAGCCCTCCCGCTTCCACTGGCTAAAGCTGATGGGAGTCCGGTCCGTGCAGTGGTGCGGAAAATTTAGTAGATTGACAGTTTACCCAATACCTTAAAAAATACGCCTCCTGAACAATACATGCATATTGTACAGGAGGTTTTTATCAATAGTGTAGATGCCCGAGTTTCCACGACTGAACAGAAGTTTTGACCAGCAACATAGACTTTAGAAGAAATAGGTCTGCGAAAGGATAATGAAGGAGGACTTATGTTTGGAAGAACTGCGGTATTCATGGAGCCCGTACTTAAAATGGGGGGATAAACAAGAATTACAGGAAAATACATTCGTATATCACCAGGGAGAGACAGGAAAAGGTTGTTTTTATTTGGAAAAGGGAGGAGTGAAAATAACGCTTCTTTCCCCTCAAGGGGTGGAACGTACCGTTAATTACGTCCCTGAGGGAATGTTATTTGGAGAACATGGAGTTAAAAAAGAACCCTACTTAACATCTGCTATTACTACTTGTACATCAGTCATCTACTATTTCTCCGATGATCAACTGTTAAGAATTTGCAGGGAGTATCCTGAGGCAGCACGTACCTTTTCAAATTCATTAATCTATAAATTTAGGATACTTGCAGATATGTTTTCTTTTCTATGCTGCCCTGTCGAACAACAAATGGCGCATTATTTATTAAAGGTTGTCAGCGAAACCGGATCCTTTTCGCTCGATCAAACATCATTTGCTCGGTATATAGGTACCTCGAGAATCACAGTAAACAAAATTTTGAACAAATGGAAAAGCCAAAAATTAATACAAATCACACAACGTTCCATTTGCATCCTCGATGTTGACGAGTTAATAAACATCCAAAACACCGGCGAAAAAGACCTATCAAACGTGAAAACATTTTAATACATCTTAATTGCTAATGGAGGGGTGACAGGATTCGTGTCATAGAACGAAATGGAGCGCCTGCACGGAGGAATATTTAGGGGAGAAAGGAGCAAAGATTGCTCCTTTTTTTTATTTCTGCTAATCAAGAAGCTTTTTTAAGACATCCGGTTTTTTTATGATTAAATTTTTCTCATGGTATTCGATTACATTTTCTTCCTTCCATTGTTTAAGCAGCTTATAAATGGTCACTCTGTTTAAGCCAGTAGATTTTACAAGATCCTGTTGTGATAACGGCACTTCTTTATTTTTAAAATCGTAACAGATATTTAAAAGAATGCGTGCGAGTTGTTGATTGGGTAATAAGGTATCCAAGTAAATTTTATCAGCAAGAATATGCATTTTATGTATGACGGTTCGGATAAACGTGTTAAATAATGATGGATGATGAATCATCAGTTTCTCAAATCTTTCAAAAGAGAAATAATAGAGGATGGAATCCTTGATCGCTGTCGCGGTAGTAAAATGGGACTTCTGATCCATTCCTTGCAGACCTAAAATCTGGCCTGGTACGGCAATGTTTAACAAACGGTCATTTCCACTAATCGTGGTGGTTGTTACGTTTATTAACCCTTTCTGAAGATAATAAAATCCATCCTCTAAAGTACCTTGTCTGTAAATAATCGCTTTTTCTTTGAAAAAATGCCTCGTGCCGAATTGCAAAATAGGATCCCACTTAATATCATGGTCAAACAAGATAGACATTGTACCATCTCCTTCATCAAACGATCTTCCAAAGTCTCTTAGAAATTATGATTCTATTTTTCAAATGGGTCTAACATGATAAAAGAATAATATTCATCCGCCTTAATTGCAACCGTTTACAAATAATTTTTAAAAAAGACGGATTTATGTTTATGAGTTAACAGTAGTTGAAAGTAATTAAATAGTAAAATCAAAAATGTAGATTACAAATGAAGCGCTTCCAACACATGCACTTCTAGGAAAAATAGAAGGAGACAATTATGAAAAAGGAAGCCTCTATAATTTGATTATGAAATTTTAAAGGAGGATTTAAATGGGAATTCGTACAGGAGCACAGTATATCGAAGGTGTAAAATCCCGAAACCCAGAGGTTTGGTTAGCGGGGAGAAAAATTACAAATGTATATGAGGAACCGGTATTTCAAGAGCCGATTCATCAAATCGCCAAACTATATGATTTGCAGCATGATCCGAAGGTACAAGAGAAAATTACCCACGTTTGCAGAGAAACAGGAGAAAGAGTCTCAAATGCTTTCTTGGTACCGAAAAGTTATCAAGATCTCGAAGCCCGGAGACAAACGTTTGAAGAGTTTGCGAAAACTACCTATGGATTAATGGGCAGGACACCTGATTTCTTAAATGTAGTTGTCACGTCTATGGCGAGTAACTCGGACTTTTTGGATAAATACAATCCTGAGTGGGGAAAAAATATTCGCCGTTACTATCAGTATATTCGTGATCATGACTTATTTTTAACTCATGCCATTATCAACCCACAAAATGACCGCAGCAAAGCTTCTCACGAGCAGCAGGACATGTACACACATTTAGGTGCAGTCGAAGAGACAGCTGAGGGCTTAATCGTAAGAGGTGCCAAAATGCTTGCGACTCTTTCACCGATTACGGATGAAGTGATTGTCTATTCCTTCCCAGGCTTTAAGCCAGGCGATGAGCGCTATGCCTTAGCATTTGCCATACCGATTGACGCTGCGGGATTAAGAATTATCTGCCGTGAAGCTATGCAGGATGGAAAGCGCTCTGTTTATGACCATCCGCTCGCGTCCAGATTCGAAGAAATGGATGCTGTCCTTGTGTTTAATGATGTCCTCGTACCATGGGATCGTGTTTTTCTTTATAACAATGTGGAGGCAGCAAATCTGCTTTATCCGAAAACAGGAATTGCCCAACAGCCGGCCCACCAATCTGGAGTTAGGGGACTAATCAAGCTTCAATTTGCAACGGAAGTAGCTTGTAAAATAGCTGATTCCATTGGAGTAGATGTATTTCTGAATGTGCAAAATGATTTAGGTGAATTAGTCCAAGCGGTTGAAACGATTCGTGCATTGTTGAAGGTTGCAGAATATGAACATGAAGTAACGGCTACTGGTGAGGTGATGCCGGCCTATGCACCGCTTGAAACGATTCGAGGGTTACTTCCAACCATGTACCCTCGTGCGATTGAGGTGATGCAAATCATAGGGGCAGGCGGATTGCTTATGTCACCAACGGATGCCGACTTCGAGAATCCTGAATTAAGAGCAGATTTGGATCGTTATTATGTAGGAAGAGATGGTGTATCTTCGGAGTATCGTGTTCATTTGTTTAAATTGGCTTGGGATTTATGTGGAGAGGCATTTGGCCAGCGGCTCCTTCAATATGAACGCTATTATACAGGAGACCCAATACGCAAGCGGGCGATTTTCTACAACAGCTTTAAGCGTAAGGACTCATTTGAGCTAGTAGAAGATGCATTAAAAATATATGATGCAAAGAAAGAAATTTTAAATGCTTAAAAAAATGAAGGAAAAGGTCGGGGAGGTGCGGAAAATGAGAACGCTGAGAAATGGACGTTTGGATTTGCCGGAATCGGTCATAGCGATTGGTGCCTTTGACGGGGTACATAAAGGCCATCAAGAAGTGATAAAAACAGCTGTGGAAAAGGCCAAGTCTTCCAAAGCTGCCAGTGTTGTTTATACCTTTGATCCCCCTCCACGAAATTTCTTTCAGGGCGTACAGATTCTGACGACGATTGAGGAGAAAGTAGAAAGGATCGAGAGAATGGGTGTTGACTATGTCATTGTTGCCCGTTTTAATGAATGGTTTTCAAACCGGCGGCCCAATGAATTTATACATGAATTAAAAAGACTTCACCCGAATGAAATCATGATTGGTGCTGATTTCCGGTTTGGAAAAAATAGAGAGGGGAATGTTGCCCTTTTAAAAAAATATTTTCCCATACATGTGACGGCCCCGGTTTGTTGCAAAAGCGGGGAGCTCATCTCATCCACTAGAATTCGCCAGTTGTTATCCGAGGGGGATTTTCAAACATCGTATGCATTACTGGGCTGGTAGAGTGGGGTTAAATAAAAGGCGGCATTCTGATATTGGAGGTTTTTATATGAAACTGCTAGGTATTTCAGGCACAATCATCGGTGCCAAGACAAGTATTGTCGTCCAAAAGGTGCTGGAGGAAGCGAAGAAGCACCAACAGGACCTTGAAGTGGAGCTGTTGGATTTAAGAAATTATGAGATCCAGTTTTGTGATGGACGCCATCCTTCCAACTACAATGAAGATACAAAGAAGGCTCTGGACATCATTCATTCTGCCGATTTTTATATTATCGGTACGCCAATATTCCAGGGATCCCTTTCAGGACCGCTTAAAAATTTATTTGATTTAATCAATCCGAATGATCTCCGTCATAAAGTAATGGGTTTCATCGCGACAGGCGGGACCTACCAGCACTTCCTTGTCATTGAAAATCAATTGAAGCCGATTGCTGGGTTTTTCCGTGCCTTTGTGGCACCTGGCTATGTGTATGTGAATAACGATCATTTTAATCGAGAAAATGAAATTATCGATACAGATGTACGATACAGAATCACCTCGTTAGCACATGAAGTCGTTTTTATGCAAAATGCATTAAAATCAACAGAAAATCAGCCGACATCTGTTTAATAGATGGTTAGATCGAATGCATGAGAACAATAGAAAAGAAAAGGAGACTAGCAATATGTCAAATTCTTTAAAATCTATCAATCTTTGGAAATTCATTGAAGAGAATAAGGAACAACTTAAGCCGCCGGTAAATAATAAGGTCGTTTGGAAGGATTCCGAATTAATGTTCATGGTGCTTGGTGGTCCTAACAAACGCCGTGATTTTCACGTCGACCCATCTGAAGAGATCTTCTATCAATTAAATGGCGATTGCTACGTTGAAATTATCAATGCAGAGGGGAAAAGGGAAGTCATCACAGTAAAAGAAGGCGAAGTATTCCACCTTCCGCCAAATGTTCCCCATTCACCGCACCGAGTGGCAGAAACAATCGGCATCGTCATCGAGCGTGACAGAGCTAAAGGTGAATTAGAGCATTTCGTGTGGTTCTGTGATCAATGTGACCATGAGATGCACCGAGTAACTGTCCAATTATCGAATATTGAAATTCAAGTTAAAGAAGCGATTAATGGGTTTAATGGAAGCCTTGAGCTCCGTACTTGTAAGAATTGCGGCCATGTGATGCCGGAAGAAGCGAGTGAATGGAAATGCGAGTAGACTTTCATACCCATATTATTCCAGAAAATCTACCGGATTTTGCAAAAAGATACCAAAATGATAAGTGGCCGATCCTCCAGCCTACCTGTTCATGCGGCGCCAATATTATGATTGCCGGTAAGGTTTTTCGGGAAGTGACAGACCAAGTTTGGAGCCCGGAGAAGCGATTAAGTGATATGGAAAATGAAAACGTTGACATCCAAGTGTTATCGCCCATTCCTGTCACGTTTTCCTATTGGGCACCGATTGAAGAAGCATTAGCAATGGCCCAATTGCAAAATGATTTTATCGCTGAAACAGTTGAACAAAATCCAAACAAGTTTATCGGCCTGGGTACGGTTCCGCTTCAAGATGTGAAGACAGCCATTCGTGAAATGGACCGCTGTATTCACGAGTTGGGATTAAAGGGGATTGAAATTGGCACAAACATAAATGGGAAAAATCTTGATGATGAATCACTCATCGACTTTTTCGAAATGTGTGAGAAATGGAATGTCCCGCTTTTTGTTCATCCATGGGAGACGCTTGGAAGGGACCGGTTGTCCAATCATAACTTAATGTATACGGTTGGAATGCCGAGTGAAACGGCTTTAGCAGCCGGATGTTTAATCCTTGGCGGTATCATGGAGAAATTTCCTGGTTTGAAAATTTGCTTTTCTCATGGCGGCGGATCCTTACCATTAATTCTTCCCCGCCTTGATCATGGCTGGAATGTATGGCCGCATTTGCGACTAACGGAGCATCCTCCTAGTTTTTATGCGAAGAAATTTTACTATGATTCTATTGTAAATGATTCTGTGAACATCAAATTTTTAGTTGAAAAATTTGGAAGCAGTCAAATTATGTTAGGGTCTGATTATCCATTTTTACTAAGGGAAACCCCTCCCGGTAAGATTATCGATGACACTTTATTGTTAACCGGGGAACAGAAACGTGCCATGCTCGGGGAAAATGCGTTGCGATTCCTAAATGTTCCGGTAAGTACATTCGTCAAGTAAGGAAGGAGCTAGGTAGATGACAGAAAAACAGATCACGCCGGAAGAGAGATTAGTAGAGCTCGGATTACAACTGCCGCCTCTTCGTAAAGCCGCCGGTAATTATGTCAGCTGCGTTCGAACAGGAGATCTTCTTTTTACATCAGGTCAAGGAACAGATGAGTACCGGGGCAAGCTTGGTGACGACGTAACAGTTGAATACGGATACGATGCGGCAAGACAGTGCATGCTTAATCTTTTATCCGTTGTAAAACATGAGATAGGAGATCTTAGTAAAGTAAAACGAGTGGTCAAGATTCTCGGATTTGTCCATTCAGCTCCCGATTTTACGGACCAGCCGAAAGTGATGAACGGCTCTTCTGATTTGTTGATGCAAGTTTTTGGTGAAAAAGGAAAACACGGGAGATCTGCGGTCGGAATGGCGCAGCTTCCTAACAATAATGCTGTAGAGGTTGAGATGATTTTAGAAATTGAGGATGGTGAAACTAGATGAACAAAACAGTTGAAAAAGAAATAAAGATTCAAGCTTCGAAACTATTTATTAACGGGGAATATGTCGACTCGATTTCCGGAAAGAGTTTTGACACGTTTAATCCTGCCACCAATCAAAAGTTGACGACGGTCGCCAGTGCGAATGAAGAGGATGTGGAAAGAGCGATTTCTGTTGCACAACGAACATTTGAAAGCGGTATTTGGAGTAAAATGCCTGTTGAAGAGCGATCAAAGATTCTTTGCAAGATGTCGGATCTCGTCATGGAGCGTGTGGATGAACTGGCCCTTATCGAAACATTGGACGTGGGAAAGCCCATAAAAGAAAGCAGGGATTTTGATATTCCACGGGCAGCATCTAATTTACGCTTTTTTGCAGAAATGGCTAAGTACGTGAACCACGAGCATTTCGATCAATCCAAGCATATGAGCTATACAAAATATGCTCCAGCAGGTGTGACCAGCCTAATCATTCCTTGGAATCTGCCATTCATGCAAATGACATGGAAAGCTTCTGCGGCCTTGGCAGCGGGAAATACCGTGATTGTTAAACCGGCATCCTATACGCCGTTAAGTGCTGTAATGTTGGGAGAAATTGCTAACGATGCCGGACTTCCACCAGGCGTCCTTAATATTTTGACCGGATCGGGAAGTACGGTAGGTACAGCGATGACCACCAATCCATATGTTCGAAGAATTTCGTTTGTCGGTGAGAGCTCAACAGGAAAAACAGTGATGAGAAATGCTTCAGATAACTTGATTCCTGTTTCATTAGAATTAGGGGGGAAATCAGCGAATATTGTGTTTGAAGATGCCGACCTTGATGAAGCAGTAGCAGGTTCGATTGAGGCCATCTACCGCAATCAAGGGGAGATTTGTTTAGCAGGCTCCAGGGTCTTAGTCCAGGAATCCGTCTATGATCAATTTCTTGAAAAATTTGTAGCAGCAGTTAAGAAAATTAAAGTAGGTGATCCGCTGGATGAAAATACAGATATGGGTGCGCTTATTTCCAAAAGTCATTTAGCTACAGTAGATAATTATGTGCAAATTGGTATTTCCGAAGGTGCGAAGCTTGCAGTTGGAGGGAAACGTGTGGAAGGATTACAACAAGGTAATTTTTACGAGCCAACCGTTCTCTATGATGTGGATAATAAAATGCGGGTCGCACAGGAAGAGATTTTTGGACCTGTATTGGTTGTCATACCTTTTAAAACGGAAGAGGATGCTGTACGAATTGCCAATGATTCCATTTATGGTTTGGCAGGTGTGGTATGGTCAAATGACTTAAGACGTGCACACCGTGTTGCTGAACAAATCGATTCAGGTTTGTTCTGGATCAACTGCTGGTACCATCGGGATTTAAGGACGCCATTTGGAGGATCCAAGGCAAGTGGAATTGGCAGAGAAGGCGGACGTCATAGCTTTGAATTTTATACGGAAGCTAAAACAATTACGATGAAATTATAAGAAACAATACCCAAAGGTGGCTTATGGGCCACCTTTTACGTACGTAGGAAGGGCACGATAAGAAGGACAGGAGCTGGTCAAATGAGATTACAAGAAGAAATTGTGGATGAATTACTGAATGCGGAAAGAACTCAACGCCCGGCAGCCCCGTTAACAGAGCGTTTTCCTGAATTGAATGTTAAAGATGCCTATCAAATTCAGCTTGAAATGATTGAGAGAAAGAAGGCTAAAGGGAGTAAAGTGATTGGTAAAAAGGTTGGTCTTACGAGCGTTGCTATGCAGCAAATACTTGGGGTCGATGAACCGGATTATGGCCACCTTTTAGATGAAATGAAAATGGCTGATAATGAAATAGTAAAAATAAGTGAGTTTATAAGCCCCAAAGTCGAGGCGGAAATTGGCTTTATTTTGGAAAAAGACATTGCAGGCCCTAATGTCACCTATATCGATGTTTTGATGGCAACGAAATATGTTGTGCCAACCATTGAGATTATTGACAGCAGGATTGCTGATTGGAACATTAAATTAGTGGATACGGTTGCTGATAACGGTTCATCCGCTAGGGTTGTAGTCGGGAATAAGTTTAGCACAGTGGAAGGTTTGGATTTGCGCAGCCTTGGGATGGCTTTACATAAAAATGAAGAGCTCGTGGCAACGGGTTCTGGAGCAGCAGTACTTGGACATCCGGCACAGGCGGTAGCATGGCTGGCAAATAAATTGTATGAGTTTGGTATTCATTTAAGAGCAGGAGAGTTAATCCTTCCTGGCGCTCTCTCGGCTGCGGTTGCCATATCCCCCGGTGATAAGATTTCGGCTCATTTTGGCCCATTGGGCAAAGTTTCAGTCATTCTTTCGTAAAGGCATATTATTTTATGAACATGAAAAATTGGAGGGCTATCATGAGTTCATTACAAGAAATTGACCAAGAAATCGTTGCTTATTTGTTAGAAGCGGAGAGGGAAAAGCGTGAAGTCGAAAAAATTACTACTAAGTATCCTCATCTTACATTCAAGGAAGCTTATGAATTACAAAAACAATTAATTGAGAAAAAAGAAGAACAGGGCGGGCGCCGGATCGGTGTGAAACTAGGATTAACAAGTAAAGCAAAACAGGAAATGATGGGTGTTCATGAGGCTATTTACGGTTATTTAATGGTTGACATGCTTTCGCCGGAATGGGAACCAATCCAATTTGAGCAGCTCATTCATCCGAAGGCAGAACCTGAAATTGCGTTCCTGATTGATGAGGATATCCAAGGAACCTCCGTTACAGCTGAAGATATTTTGCGCGTAACAAAATATGTTGCGCCAGCGATAGAGATTATCGACAGCCGTTATTTAGATTTCAAATTTACATTAGTTGACGTAGTAGCTGATAACTGTTCGTCTGCAAAATTCATTTTAGGGAATAAATGGGTATCTCCGAAGGGCCTTAATCTTGCAGAAATTGGTATGTACTTGGCAAAAAATTCAGAGGTGGCAACTGTAGGCACAAGTGCAGCTGTCTTAGGCGATCCTGCAGCAGCCGTTGCCTGGGTCGTCAACAAACTAGGTGAAACAGGCCAAGGTCTTAAAAAAGGTGACATCGTCCTAAGCGGTGCCATTACCGAAGCTATCAGTTTCCAACCAGGCGACACCATTATTGCCCAATTCGCCGACCTTGGCAGCGTATCATTCACTTGCAAATAGGTAGTTTGTTAGATTGTAATTTTGAAGTAATGGCCACTTTTCTTTTCATGGCACACATAGATCCTTAAATAGGATGACAGCCTACTTATGATACATTTCCATGATGGAAATATTAATATAATAAGCCGATTTACAAACCGTTACACAACAGGTGTTAACAAGCACCAACCCTTTTTTTCCTCATATACATAAAAGAATGAATGATGAAAGAAAGGGGGGGATGCATTGTATCCAAATGATCCTTACCAGCCTAACTATCCATATTATTATGACTACAGACAAGGACTATTTCAAAAAATTCTTGCTTGTTATCAGCAAAATAGATGGATCAGATTGTCTTTCCGAGATGGAACAACTGCCGAAGGTTTTATAAGAACCTATGACCTTTCAAGGGGAGTATTAATTTATGCGCCGATGCAAAAGTATACGGTTTCGTGTGAAGGGATAAGGGTGGATTCTCTGCAAAAAGCACAGAACTGCATTGGCAAAAGAGCAACTTTGACACTTTCAAACAATATTAGCCTGACTTTTACCATAGAAGGTGTGGACCAATCTCAAAATATTGGTGGATGGCTTAACCTAAATGAACTGATGTCGGTATCTGGTCAGGTAGTGGACGCGAGTTGTATTTAGTTGGGATGATGATCAGCATAAAAAGAGGGCGATGACAGCCAGAGGTGTCATCGTCCTCTTTGCAGTAGATGAGGAAGTGACATCATGTCTTTTCAAGAAGGTGTATTGACAACTTTGTATGGAAAGGTACCAATAATTAGTATTCAATGAAAGAAAGGATTTTCACTTTTTTACATAGAATATATTATTTATATAAAAGACAGGAGGGAAGAGAACAAATTATCTAGGCCGTAAAAAAATTAGATTCTTAACTTCAGTTTTTTAATCGATAAGTTTTTGATCTGACTGTATGTCCTCAGTGAATAACCGCATATAGCAACCTGTTTTAATTTTTATAATTGAAAACGTTTTCACTAAACTTCTAGTCTACTAACAAAATGGGAGGGTGAAATAGATGTTAGATTTTCTGGTTGGCTTTGTAAGAGGTATTGCGGCGATGAGCCCAATCTGGTTTGTTCTGTTTTTAATATTCTCCAATGTGGGAAAAACAAAAGTTGAATCTGTTAGGCTTCAAAAATATCCACCAGAAAAAGATAAAACGCATCTTTCCTGACACAATTTGAGATGTACGCTGAAAAACGGTGAAGCAGGTAAATTCAACGATTAAAATTTATCGCAACCATATACGCTTTCATTAAAGATGGGATTGCCACGGTGCTCCCATCTTTTTTTCATCCAATTGAACTGCAAAAGGAATAAATGTAATTGGAACTTCTGTTGGTTATGATAATAAAGTTTGTGATGGGGATAATAGTACTGCAATGGTTTATCACTAGTATGTCTAGTTTTCCTAATTTTTTATCCTAACTTTTAAAAAAGAGGAGCAAAAAGATGAGTAAAAAAATATTGACCGCCGTGATGGGGACATTACTAACAATAAGTGTTGCAGGCTGCGGAGATACTCTTAACAATAATCAACTCTATACTCAATCTGATTACAAAATGACTCACGCAAAGCGATC
Source organism: Neobacillus drentensis (assembly GCF_036965645.1). Classification (GTDB taxonomy): domain Bacteria; phylum Bacillota; class Bacilli; order Bacillales; family Cytobacillaceae; genus Neobacillus; species Neobacillus drentensis_D. Next base: position 3,464 of record NZ_JBALPZ010000089.1, on the reverse strand, counting down.
GCTTTCCACACCTTTCGTAGATATGTTCTATGGGTTTAAAATGATGGACAAGTTTATAGCCCATGAAGATTATGATTCAGCAAAAACCCTATCTCGTAACCTTGATGATGAATTTCACGATGCCATCCTGCCTTCGTTAATCGCAAAAAAGGGTAAAACATTTGCAGGTGGTATCGATGCAAAATATGATGAGCTAACCGAGGCCATTTCCCAAAAGAATAAAGCCCAAAGTCGCAAGCTTATCGTGGAAAATCGTAATAATCTCAAAACAATTGCACCGATGTTGGGCGTTTCAGTCCTATCAAGCGAATAATGAAGTTTGAACAAATACATACATCCCAAATAAATTGGAGGAAGTCATATGAAATGGTATATAAAATTAACGATACTGGAAGTTATTGCAGGAGTTCTTTTCATGTTATATGAACTTTTCACGGGTCAACCATGGACAATGGATGGAACTCCTTGGACAATGAATGAAAACTTCCATTTAAACCTTGCACTTGGCTGTTTTGGCGGTGCAGGATATACCTTAATTTTCGGGGCCGTTCTAGGCGCTATCCAACAAAGAAATCATTCGTTCAAAGAATGATTTCTATCCAAACTGCCACAAAGTTGGTGTTGATCTAATCTCATTCATGCAATAAAACTGTTAGTAGAAAGGGGCACAAAATGGAGAGTATTTATTATACAGTTGGCTACTTTGGGTTGTTTGCATTATCGTTGGGATTATCCTCATATATGTTTTATAAATTGATGACTGAATAACAGGCAATAAAAAGGGCTTTGTCAGATTTTTTGACAGAGCCCTTAAACTATTCATTTATTCTTTCATTGCTTTTTTAAAAATAATCGTGGATATAATAAAAGTCACAGCAAATAAACTAAGAATAATGATAAGTCCGTAATTCAACTTGTTCCCCCCTTAAATGAACTAATATTTTCCTTCATGAAACCCCAATTACCATCGTTGAAAACACCCCTAATATATAGAACAAAGAGCAAATAAACGTCCGTTTTGCCCAAAAAAATAGATGATCCTCTTCTTTCCACATTCTAAAAGTGCAATACAGGAGAGCGCTGTTAAAAAGGATGGCACCGGCAAGGTAAATGGTATTAAAGTTCCCATATATGTATAGAACGATGGAACAAACAATTAAAAGGACCATATAGATAAGACTTTGAATTTTGGTTCCACGGGGACCTATAACGACCGGCATCATCGGAATGCCTGCTTTTGTATATTCCTCATTTTTGTATAAGGCAAGCGCCCAGGAGTGAGGCGGTGTCCAAAGAAAAATCACCATAAACATTAACCAGGCTGTTAAATCTAAACTATTTGTGACGGAAGACCAGCCAATTAAAATTGGAAAAGCACCAGCTCCTCCGCCAATGACAATGTTTTGAGGGGTACGTCGTTTTAACCACATCGTATAAATGACAGCATAATAGAAATACCCCGCAGCATTTAAAAAAGCGGTAAGGGGATTGACAAAGAAAAAAGCGATAACCACTGATAATACACCTAATACAAGTCCAAACCTCAAGACAGATGTAGGTTGAATTAAACCCAAGGGAAGGGGACGATTGGCTGTCCGCTCCATGATGAGATCAACATCCCTGTCATACCACATGTTAATCGCCGCTGAACCCCCAGCCGATAATGATGCACTCAAAAGCATGGCCAATGTGACATCCAAAGATGGCATTCCCCTTTGTGCAATAATGGCAGCGCAAAGGGAAGTAAAACTGAGCATAAATAAGATTTTGGGCTTGGTTACTTCTATATATACTGAAATCGTTTGTGTCAAACGTCTTACTAAAGATGGCGGATCCTGATTTATTTTCGGGACAACTGCCATGACTCCTCACTCCTTTGTGTTTACCTTCCATGATCCATTGTAGGTTTACCCGTAGAATCATCGAGTTTCTATTGAACCACAGAATTAAACTCCATAATCCATACGGAACCAAAGACGAGTGTTACCGCGAAAACCAAACCTAAAATTAAGGCCATCGTATTGTATCTTGGTTTGTCGCCCTCACGAATATGCATAAAGAAGAATAGCTGAAGGGCAAATTGCAAAACAGCTGCAATCAAGATACTAACCATCAGCGGTGTTTTTGCCATCATATGATTCAATACCAAAAAGAGTGGAATAATGGTCAGAATAAGCGATAAAATGAAACCAATGACGTAGGCCTTCAAGGATCCTGTATGTTCAGTGTGTTCGTAATTGGTCATTTACATCACCCCCATTAAGTAGACAACGGTAAAGATGAAAATCCAGACGGCGTCCAAAAAGTGCCAGTACAAACTGATAATCGAGATTTTATTTTTCGTTACGGGTGTAATGCCTCTCTGGGAAAGCTGGATGATCAAACCGATCATCCACATGATACCGAATGAAACGTGCGCCCCGTGCAGTCCGACAAGACTGAAGAATGAGGTAAGAAACGCACTTCTGGAAATGGTCGCACCCTCCTCGACCATGTTTGCAAACTCATTGATTTCAAGTCCGACAAACAAGGCACCTAAAAGGACCGTTACAATTAACCAGCGAATAAGGGAATTTTTCTCTCCTTTGTTCATGGCCAACACGGCTAACCCACTTGTAAAGGAACTTATTAAAAGAATAAAGGTTTCAAGGATAAACCCAGTTACATCAAAATCATGAGCTGTAAATCCGCCATCTGTATGATCGCGTAATACAGCAAAAGCACCAAAAAAGGTAGAAAATAATAGACAGTCAGTTACTAGGAAAATCCAAAACCCTAAAACCTTTAATTCCCCCTGGTCATGGCCATGATCATGACCATGGCCAGAGGCTTGCGCAGAAACGCTTTGTGACACCACGTACTACCTCCCTAATGTTTCTTCCATTGATGATTTTTGAATGACAGTGGAACGATTCCTTAAAGCTCTTTCCGTACGTTCAATTTCATCCACTGGAATGTAATAATCCGTATCATATTGGAATGAACGTGCGTAAAGTGAAATGGCAACGCCAATTAATCCTAAAAAGCCCATCCAATGCCATTCGAACGTAAATCCAAATCCGGCTATAAAGAAGAAGCATGACATGATAAAAGGCATACCGGAATTTTTCGGCATATGAATCGGTTCATATTTTGGTGTTTCTTGTTCATATCCTTCTTGTTGCATTTCTTGTTTCTTGTACCACCAGGAGTCACGTCCTTTTACTTCTGGGATGATGGCAAAATTGTATAGAGGCGCTGGTGAAGGAATCGACCATTCTAATGTTCGAGCGTCCCACGGATCACCTGTGACATCACGTTTCCCATATTTAATGCTGTAAAGGATTTGCCAAACTTGGAAGGCAAATGCAACTCCCATTAAGAACGCTCCAACAGATGAAATCAGGTTGAGCGGAGCCCACCCCATATCCCAGCCCTCGGTTTGGTTATAAATATAAATCCGCCGAGTCATCCCCATAAAGCCC
>NZ_JBALPZ010000088.1:699-34123 GCF_036965645.1 Neobacillus drentensis | reverse complement strand
CGACTATCGAATTACAGAAGGAACGCCATTATCCAATCCATATTGGCAATATTCGAGAAATAAGATTGCCTGTGAAGAGTATTTGCTGAAACTTTATCGGGAGGAAGGCTTTCCGATTACGATTATAAGACCCAGTCACACCTATGATGAACGTTCGATTCCACTTGGAGTACATGGAAGCAAAGGTTCCTGGCAGGTAGCCAAACGAATGCTGGAGAATAAACCCGTTATTATTCATGGTGATGGAACATCCTTGTGGACGATGACACACAATCGTGATTTTGCGAAAGGCTTTATTGGCTTAATGGGCAATATCCAAGCCATCGGTGAGTCTGTTCAAATCACTTCAGATGAAAGTCTTACTTGGAATCAAATTTACGAAGCAATCGCGGATGCACTCGGAGTGAAGCTCAATGCGATCCATGTGTCATCAGAATTTTTGGCCGCTTGCAGTAAAGAGGATTACAGGGGTGGATTATTGGGCGATAAGGCCAATTCCGTCGTTTTCGATAATACGAAACTAAAAAGACTGGTTCCCGATTTTGTTTCGACGACCCGATTCGACCAAGGGATTAAGCAAACGGTCGAATACATAGTAGCTCATCCTGAACTGCAAATACCGGATGAGGAATTTGACCATTGGTGTGACAGGGTTGTTGACGCATTAAATACAGCATTAGAGGTGATAAATGAATAAATGCTTTAAAAGGATGTTCTTTCATAATTAATAAATATAGATTTGAACAGGTGACAGCAAAAGTGCAAATATTTTTGTTCCGTCTATTCACAACACTGCTTTAATAAACGTAACATTCACAAACATAGTTTTCTCCATGTTTGTGAGTGTTTTTTTTGTTTGAATGAAAGGTTAACATGCCCTTAGGGAGTAATCGTAATAATTGGAAGAATTTTATTATTCGAACATTTCTTGAAGGTATTGTATTTTTGTGTGTATAAAATTACAATGGGGTACATAAATAAAACATTTTATCGTGATAAATTAGTAAAGGATTAAAGTGAAATAGAGGAGGAATAACATCATGAAGAAAATCATTCAGTTTTTAATCATTTTAGCAGTGGCTGTAATGGCAACTGCATGCGGTACTCAGCCTAAACTACCAGCAGAATCAAAAAGTGAGCAGACTCAAACAGGATCTAAAGGAGATACGTTTGAAAATATCAAAAAGCAAGGCGTGATTAAAATTGCGGTGGATGATACATTTCCACCAATGGAATACCGTGATGATAAAAACAAATTAGTCGGTTTTGACATTGACCTTGCAAATGCTATTTCGAAAGAGCTTGGTGTGAAAGTAGAGTTTATACCAACTGCATGGGATGGAATTTTACCAGGATTAGACGCTAAACGATATGACATTATTATGTCATCCATGAATATTACAGATGAAAGAAAGCAAAAGGTTGATTTTGTAGAGTACATGAAATTAGGACAAGTGGTTGCAGTAAAATCAGGAAATCCTCAAAAGATTCAATCGAAAGAAGATCTTTCTGGAAAAATAGTCGGTGTACAACTAGGTTCTACGAGTGAAAGTGCAGCGAAAGAGATTAAGGGAGTAAAAGAATTAAAGACATACAATGGTTATACGGATGTATTTAATGACTTAGGTCTTGGCCGTTTACAGGGAGTTATTGTTGCAGAAGCGGTTGGCCGTTACTACAAAACGACTAAACCGGATGCTTTCGATGTGGTAGGCAGTTCATTCCAAAGTCTTCCAGTCGGGATTGCTGTCCGTAAAGGTGATAACAAGCTTGAAGCCGAATTACAAAAAGCAATTGCAACGGTGAAGGATAACGGAGAATACGCAGAGGTTAGTAAGAAATGGTTTGGAACAGACAAATCGAATGAATAAAAGGGATACGGATAAATCGGTAGGTTGATTTATCCGTCTTATTTTTGCTTATGTTTTTTCAAAAGGAGAGAGGGAAATGAAGGACTTTCTATCATTTGCAATAACTTATCTTCCCTACTTATTACAGGGAGCATTGGTAACGGTTGAAATAGCCGTTATTGGGATAGTAGCAGGAAGTATAATAGGATTACTCATCGGTCTCGGCCGTGTTTCTAACACGAAACTATTTTCACAAATTAGCAGATTTTATATTTGGGTGATTCGAGGAACTCCTCTTTTAGTGCAATTATTCATCATCCATTTCGCGATCCCTTCCGTATTTCCTGTATTAACGATGCCGCCTTTTGTTTCCGCCTGCATCGCATTGTCACTCAATGCAGCTGCCTATATTGCGGAAATTGCCAGGGGCGCCATACAGTCGATTGATAAGGGACAAATGGAAGCAGCAAGGTCTCTTGGATTAAGTTATGGACAAGCGATGAGACGGGTGATTATACCACAAGCGTTTCGCCGTATGCTGCCCCCACTAGGAAATGAATTTATTGCCTTAATTAAAGAATCTTCCCTAGTGTCAACGATTGCATTATACGATTTACTCAGAACGGGTCAACAAATAATAAGTAGTACGTACCGTTATATGGAAATCTTTTTACTAGTTGGTTTAATCTACTTGGTGCTTACGACAATCATGACATTTATCGTTGGGAAAGTGGAGAAAAAGGTAGGTGCTTATGAATGATACAATGCAAAAATGTTAGTAAATCCTTTGGTGATTTAGAAGTTTTAAAAGGGGTCGACTTACATGTTTCGCAAGGCGAAGTGGTGGTCATCATTGGACCTAGCGGTTCAGGGAAAAGTACTTTTCTTCGTTGTATGAATCATTTAGAGTCAATTGATGGCGGGAGTATTACCATTAATGAGAAAATGGTAGAAAATAAAGAGGCTGCATTGAATAAACTTCGTCAAGAGATCGGAATGGTTTTTCAGCAGTTTAATCTATTTCCACATATGACCGTTTTGCAAAACATTATAGAAGCTCCTGTTTTATTGAAAAAGATGACGAAAGCTGAAGCAAAGAAAAAAGGAATCCAGCTTCTTCAAAAAGTGGGGCTTGATGCAAAAGCAGACGAATATCCAAACCGTTTATCTGGAGGGCAAAAGCAGCGTGTAGCGATCGCTCGAGCATTAGCCATGGAACCAACTGTTATGCTATTCGATGAACCTACTTCTGCCCTTGATCCGGAACTTGTCGGGGAAGTACTGGCAGTCATGAAGCAGCTGGCAAAGGAAGGGATGACCATGGTCGTCGTTACCCATGAAATGGGGTTTGCAAAAGAAGTAGCTGACCGGGTGATCTTTATGGACGGTGGCCATATTATTGAACAAGGAATTCCAGAAGACGTTTTTGTCAATCCTAAACATGATCGCACGAAGGAATTTTTAGGGCATATAAAATAGAGAGGGAGGAGCCCACATGTTTAAAGTTTCAAAATCAGAAATAACCTCCATTATTCATGATAAAGTAGAAGAATGGTTTCCTAGATTAGTTGAAATAAGACGTAATCTTCATATGTATCCTGAAATAAGTAATCAAGAATTTAAAACAACTGAAAAAATAAACGGGTGGTTACATGAATTTGGGATTCAACCAATCCCACTTAGCTTACCTACCGGGACCGCTGCCGAAGTAAAGGGTATGGAACAGGGACCAACGGTGGCCATACGAGCGGATATTGATGCTCTCCCCATTCAAGAAGAAGCAGATGTTCCATTTCGTTCAAAAATAGATGGGGTAAGTCATATGTGCGGCCATGATGTTCATACAACCATTGCACTTGGGGCCGCGATTATTTTAGAAGAAATGAAGGAGTTAGTCCCTGGGAATGTTCGGATCTTGTTCCAGCCGGCTGAAGAATTTGAAGGTGGAGCAGAATCGATGATCCAGCATGGATTATTAGAAGGGGCAAGTTCCATTATCGGTCTTCATAATGTTCCCGAACTTCCAGTTGGTCAGATAGGGGTGAAGGAAGGATTTTTAATGGCAAGTGTAGATGATTTTACCGTCACCATTAAAGGGAAAGGCGGACATGCGGCGCTTCCAGAGAAAACCATTGATCCGATCGTCATTGGCAGTGCTGTTGTGAGTCAGCTGCAAACATTGGTAAGCCGTACGATTTCATCGAAGGAATCGGCAGTGGTCACCATTGGTTCCTTCCAAGCAGGGACGACCAATAATGTCATTCCGGATAAGGCTATTCTAAAAGGAACGGTCAGAACTTCCAACGAACAAGTGAGAAAGAAAATCGATGAGGTATTCACACAACTCGTTACAAATACCGTCGCAGCACTTGGCGGGGAAGTGGAGATTCAGTATCAGCATTTGCTGCCTGCTGTCTATAATGATGCCCATGTAGCAGAAATGGTTCAGTCGGCAGCTGAGACAATAGTGGGGAAAGAAAATACGGTACGGGCGGAACCAACCATGGGTGGGGAGGACTTTTCTTTTTACCAAAAAGAAGTACCTGGCTGCTATGTTTGGCTTGGTTCAGGAAATCCAGAAAAAGGGATTAAATATGGGTGGCATCACCCGAAATTTATGGTAGATGAAGAGGCCATTAAAATTGGCGTTAAATTAATGGTTCAATCGGTGTTTAAATTATTAGAGAGATAAACCCTTTCACTTTGGCAGGATTTTTAGTCGCCAATAAAAACAAAAGATGAGAGATCCTGCTTTTTTCGAAAGGAAACAGCAGGATTTTCTCTATACTGGACATGCAAATGAAGGAGAATGTAAATCCTATGGAAGCAAATTTTTTGGAGAATGTAAATTTAACAATTGATGGAAACCGCCTTTGGAAGCAATTAATGGCCTTTGGAAAAATAGGGGAAGGAGACAATGGCGGAGTCACTAGAACATCATTTGATCAAAAGGATATCGAAGCACGAAAAGCTTTTCTGAAGCTACTGGAGCAAGCTGATTTATCCCCATATATGGACGCAGCGGGCAATATCTTTGGGCAAATAATCGGTAAAAATCCTGAATTACCTGCCATTCTTATTGGTTCTCACCTTGATACCGTAAATTCAGGCGGGCGTTTCGATGGTGCCATGGGGGTTCTAATGGGTGTTGAAGTGCTTAGTACGTTGAAAGAAAAGGGAATTCAACCTGAAAGAACGGTAAAGGTTGTATCCTTAACAGATGAGGAAGGGGCTCGTTTTGATTACGCTTTTGTAGGTAGTACCGCTTTAGTTGGGACAGAAGGTACGAAAAAATTAAAGGAAAATTTAGCTGCAGCATCAGATAAAGATGGACTCTCCTATCTGGAGGTCATGAAACAAGCCAGTCTAGAAGGGGAATATTTTAATCAAATTAATCCTGACCTTTTAGAAAAAGCTCAAATAGGTAAAGATGAAGTAAAAGCTTATATTGAAGTACATATTGAGCAGGGAAAAGTGTTAGAGAATAAAGATTTAGCTGTTGGAATCGTTTCGGGAATCTCTGGTGGAGAATGGGCGGAAGTAACCATCACGGGTGAAGCGGGGCATGCAGGAACAACCTGGATGAAAGAGCGTAAAGATGCACTAACAGCTGCAGCAGAATGTATAGTAGCCATTGAGAAAATAGCACAGGACAATAGCGGAAGTGTTGCGACAGTAGGAAAATTGGAAGTAAAACCTGGAAGTAGTAATGTTATTCCTGGGAGAGTAGATTTTACACTGGATGTTCGGGATATATCGAATGACCGGCGTGAAAATACGGTTACTCAAATCTATCATGCCATTCGGGCAATTGCTGCAAACCGCGGGTTAGAGTGTGAAATTAGGCAGGTTCAATCCCTGTCTTCTGTGATGAGTTCACCCATCGTGATGGAAGCAGTAAAAGATTCTCTGCAAGAAATACAGTATCCTGTTTATGAATTACCAAGCGGGGCTGCTCATGATGCGATGGTGTTGGGAGAACTCACAGATATTGGCATGATTTTTGTTAGGAGTAAGAATGGCATAAGTCATCATCCAGAGGAGTGGAGTTCGTTTGAAGATGTAGCCCTTGGGTGCGAAGTACTATACAGAACAACGTTAAAGCTTTTATAAATAATTCAAGTACTCGGCGGGAACAGGCCTCATGTATTCATTCGCAAGAGGCCTATTTTGCTTTAACGCTTTCACATTTTAACTTTTTTCCTTATTTTTTCATAAATATAATGAACAAGTTTGATAGTTTTGTTCATTATTATACAAATTCTTCTCATTTAACAATTGTAAGAATCACGTATATTTTTATACTAATAATGAAAGATAAAAACATTTGGAAAGTGAGGAATGGCAAGTGGAATATACCAAACTTGGTAACACGGGATTAGATGTATCTAGACTTTGCCTTGGTTGTATGGGGTTTGGAGTAAAGGAACGCTGGGTGCATCCGTGGGTAATAGATGAGGAAAGCAGTCGTTCAGTTATTAAAAAAGCTCTTGAGTTAGGTATCAATTTTTTTGATACTGCGAACGTTTACTCAGATGGAACGAGTGAAGAATTTCTCGGCCGTGCCCTTAAAGATTTTTCAAATCGAGATGAAATGGTCATTGCAACAAAGGTTTATTTTCCGTTGGGTAAAGATTTAAACAGCCAAGGTCCGAACAGCAAAGGATTATCCCGAAAACACATTATGAGCGAAATTGATAAAAGTTTAAAACGTCTTGGAACAGATTATGTGGATCTATACCAAATTCATCGCTGGGATTACAACACACCAATTGAAGAGACGATGGAAGCACTCCATGATCTTGTGAAGGCGGGTAAGGTAAGATACATAGGTGCATCAGCCATGTACGCCTGGCAGTTTTTGAAGGCGAACCATGTGGCAGAGAAAAATGGGTGGACTAGATTTGTATCCATGCAAAATCACCTTAACCTCATATACCGTGAGGAGGAACGGGAGATGCTGCCATTATGTAAGGAAGAAAAAATTGGCGTCATTCCGTATAGCCCTCTAGCATCCGGTAGATTAACCCGTGATTGGTCAGAAGACACTCTCCGTTCTGAAACGGATGAAACTCAAAAATCTAAGTACGGTTCAACGGAACATAACGATCGTTTTGTTGTGGAACGAGTGGCAGAATTGGCAGAAAAACATGGTGTGCCAAGATCCCAAATAGCACTTGCTTGGCTGCTTCAGAAAGAATCAGTCACAGCTCCTATTATTGGTGCTACGAAAATTTCACATCTAGAAGATTCGGTCGGTGCTTTATCGGTTAAGTTAACCACTGAAGAAGTTAGATATTTGGAAGAGCCTTATGTTCCACATTCTGTGGTTGGTGCTTTAGGTTCAAAATAATATGGGTCCATCAAAGATAAATGGAAAGATAATTAACAAATGTAATCAATTTGTTCAGTAATAAACAAATTATGTTCAATTAACAATTGTAGGCTATCATTTCTTGGTTATAATATAGACAGAAGTTAAAAATACTGAGTCGACACAGGCAAAACCAAATGGATTGTTACTGGTCATTCAGGCAAAACCTAAATCGCTAAATAAGAGAAGCATTTGAAGTCTCCTATTTTGTGATTTAGGTTTTTCTTTTATAAAAAAATTCGATATACTGAAGATTTCGAAATGCCAATTGATCATCCAAAGGCTCCTGTTATCCGACGGGAGCCTTTTTTGTTTGTTTAATGGAAGACCTCTTACGATGAACTATTTATTAAAATTACTTAATTCCGTTAATAATTCGTGGACAATGTGCTGTTCAAAATCTTTAGGCTTATCCAATAGTATTCCTCTTCTTGACGCAGTTGCAATTATTAGTCCTAATTCATAGTACATATTTTTAGAAACTGATCCTTTTGAAATCATTTTCTTCACTTCATAATAAAATTGAATCAAAAAATCACTTGGTAATTTTTCATAAAAAGACATTTTTAAAAACACCTACTATTCCTACTGTTTTAATAGGAATAATATCAATAAAAACTGATATTGAAAAGAGTTTTTTTCCAGATTCATAAATTTTCATTTTATTACAGATACGTTTGACAATATTGCTTTAATCTTGTTGAACAACCGGGTCATGTTAGTTAAAAGAAGGAATTATAAGAGAAAGCTAGACCGCCTGTCATATTAGAAATGAATAGTTAACCAATGAAGAAGTTCGTACTTTAAAGGGCCTTATGTTCCACAACTGTGGCTGGTGCTTAAAGTTCTAAGTAATATTGTTTCAGCAATAGCTTTATGAAACAAACCCCTGATTTCCTAAATAAAGCAGGAGATCAGGGTTTTTATATTATTTGATTTTTTAACTATACGATTCTCTCTATTAAAATACCCACTTGTTCCGCCATGGTTTGAGGCGTGTTAGGCATTCCATTCGTGTACCACCATTCCACAATTTCCACGTAAGCTCCTGCAATAAATCGAAGAATAACCTCTTCATTTATTCCGTTATTTTTTCCTTCTGTTAAATCCACTTCCCCCTTTAACCCTTCCATGACAAACTCAAGGAACTGCCTACGGAAAGAATGGGCTCCTTTACTGGCTAACATGGTTGAAAAGAATAAATAATGATTTTCAAAGTATTCGAACCAGATCAGATTCCCATCGATAAAATTCAGATCAGATGCCGATTCGGCCAATCCCCTTAGTTCGTTAATATGCTCTTCAATGAGCTTATCCAGCAAATCAAATTTATCCATGTAATGAAGATAGACAGTTCTTCTACTAACATTTGCTCTGTCGGCAATTTCTTGTAGCGTAATCTGATCAAAACCTTTTTCAGACATCAGCTCAATAATAGCTTTTTTTATCGCATCTTGAGATTTGAGTATTCTTCTATCCACCTTAGACATTGTGAAAGTCACCATACTTTCTAAAAGATAATGAACAATTTTAATCGATTTGTGCATTATTTCACGAACCAAGGTTAGTTGACAATTGTAGACATTTTATTTCTGTTTATAATTATATACAAATGTCACATAATTCATCAAAGTGAATTATTAATGGCATCAAGATAGAGGAATAAGAAAACAATTCCATCGAAATAAATGCAAAGAACGACATTAAATGAAAGGAAGTTTTAAATATGACGAATGTTTTAATCATTGGAGCAAACGGATCACTTGCTCGTGTAGCTATTGATATGTTCCTTAACGAAACCGATGCTCAGTTGACGCTTTATTTGCGAAACTCACGCAGACTAAGAAACATTGATCCAAATCGTGTTCGAGTAATCGAAGGGGACGTTATAGATCTTGAAAAACTAAAAGAAGCGATGAATGGACAGGATGTTGTGTACGCCAATCTATCTGGTAATTTAGAACAAATGGCAAAGACCATAGTGGAGGCAATGAATACTACTGGCCTTAAACGTCTCATTTGGATTAGCTCAATGGGTATTTATGATGAAGTTCCAGGAGAAAGGCATGGCAATATTTTAAATCCATATCGAAAATCAGCTGCGTTCATTGAGGCCTCAGACCTTGACTATACGATTTTGAGACCAGGTTGGTTTACCAATAAAGATGAAATTGACTATGAGATCACTCAAAAAGGTGAACCATTCAAAGGGCATGATGTATCAAGAAAAAGTATTGCAGATTTGATTGTTAAATTGGCTGTTACACCAGGATTAGAAGTTCATAGCAGCTTAGGTGTAAATAAACCTGTTTAAGTAGGGTTAGCACAAACAATATTCAATAAAAAACAGCGGTAAATGCATGATTTACCGCTGTTTTGATCCAGTTCAATTTAATATGAAAAGGCTCTGTTATTTAGAATTTTTGGTAGTGAAAAATAACAATTCGATAATTTCATATGAGGAGGTTTCATGTACAAATATGAGCAAAGATAAACAAAAAATCCTAGCAGTTTATCAACAGATTGATGATGGCATGGTTAATAAAGACACTCAAAGCTTGGATAACATCCTTGATGACAATTATGTATTAGTACACATGACTGGTTATCATCAACGTAGGCAAGAATGGCTTGAACAAATAGAAAATGAGCAAATGAAATACTTCAAAACTATACCTCAAAAAACAACAATCGTAATAGATGGTAATACAGCTACACTCATTTGTGATACTAAAATTGACGCTAGAATTTATGGTTTTAGAACCACATGGAGTATGACAATGGAAATGCATTTTGAAAAACGTGCTGAGGATTGGTATCCAGTATATGCTATAGCAACAGGTAATTAAATAGCTTAAATCAAGCTTTATTTAAAATTGATGTTGATGAAACACACTTTTAATAAAAGAAACTTTAAAAGATATTCACTTCATACACCATGAGCGGATCCCGCCGCCTATGGTGTATTTTTTAGGCCCTATAAATGAAATTGTTGATTTTCTTATTCAACTAAACATGGCAGTTTAGTCGAATAAAGAATCGGATAACAATAGTTGAGAAAACTCCCTAATAACTGCGGCGAGTTTTGCTTATTTATATGCCAATGGTTTATAACTTCTGAAAAGCACCTTAAAACGGACATATATTTAAAAATTTTTGACTTAGAGTAAACTCTAAGTATTACTCTTTCTTTGTTTCACAAATTAATAGTAAGAAGAATAGATATATCAGATTTATAGGAGACGGTTATATTGACTTATTCTATTGGAGAATTCTCTAAAATCGTAGGGTTAAGCGAACATACATTGAGGTTTTATGAAAAGGAAGGATTAATAAAAGTAAACAGAGACGATAACAATGTCAGAATCTACTCGGATGAAAATAGATTATGGATTGAATCATTGCTCCACCTAAAAAATACGGGGATGTCACTAAAAGACATGAAGCGATTTGCCATGTGGGGTCATATGGGGGATGCAACAATGGAAGAACGGTTAGCTCTACTTAAAAATCATCGCAAAAAAGTAGTGGAAGAAATTGAGAAGCTTCGTCTAAGTTTAGAGCATCTGGATAATAAAATAAATTTTTATGAAAATGAATTAGGAGACTGTTTCTCTACAAATTAAGCAGCCAGTTTTTTTTTCCATTTGCCTCCTTTTTGAAATACCTGGACAGACAGTTTCGAGATCGTGTTTTTCTTGGGGAAAAACGGTAATAAAAAAACACTTGCTTTAGAGTGCACTCAAGGTATTAATCTAAACTTGCACCATTTGAGACACCTTTACAGTGCAAAACTAACTAGAACATATAAATAAACATACAGAAAGAGGTTAAAAAATGAACACAAAATATAGCAACTTATTTGAATCATTTACATTTAATAATGGTATCACCATAAAAAATAGAGTCGTTATGGCACCTATGACAACTTGGTCTAGTAATGATGATTACACCATTTCAGATGAAGAAGTGAACTATTATAAAAGAAGAGTCAATGGAGTAGGACTAGTTATCACTGGCTGTACGCATGTGCAACCAAACGGTATAGGTTTTACACATGAATTCGCAGCTTATGATGATAAATTTATTCCAAGTCTACGGAAATTGGCGGATGCGGCGAAAAGTGGAGGAGCTCCTGCGTTGCTTCAAGTTTTTCATGCAGGCAACAAAGCACTGCCATCTTTAACTCCAAATGGTGAGGTGGTTAGTTCCAGTGCTGTAGAGACTGAAGCTACTGCATTTGCTCCTTCCGTATTACCTAGAGAACTTTCACATGATGAAATAATAGAAGTGATTCATGCTTTTGGAGAAACAACCAGACGAGCTATTGAAGCTGGTTTTGATGGTGTTGAAATTCATGGTGCACACGGATTTTTACTTCAAAACTTCTTCTCTCCTTTCTTCAATAGACGTGAGGATAAATGGGGTGGCTCTCTAGAAAATCGCTTGCGTTTCCCATTGGCAGTCATTCAGGAAATGAAAAATGTGATTAAGAATCACGCAACAAAGCCGTTTATTTTAGGGTATAGAATATCCCCTGAAGAACAAGGTGGATATGGGATGGAAGATGCCTATGAAATAATTGACCATCTGGTTGAACAGGGTTTGGATTACATCCATGTTTCGCTTGATGATGTATCTTCAAAACCACGAGGCATTGCAGATGGAAAAACACGGCTTGAATTAATTGTTGAACATGTAAACGACAGAGTCCCTGTAATGGCTGCGGGTTCTATGGTAACTGCTGATGATGTTGCATCTGCATTAGATAAGGGTCTATCCCTAGCAGCAGTTGGTCATGCCTTAATCATGAATCCAGACTGGGTAGAAAAGGTTCAGAATGGAAAAGAAACTGAAATTAAGACTGCAATTAAGACTTCACGAGTGAGCGATCTTGAGCTTCCAGAAAAACTTTGGGGGATTATTCAAGCTTCAGGTCCATGGTTTAAGATCGAAGAATAAAATAGAAAAGAAAAGTTACTGTTTTTTCAGCCCCACTTTTTTGGGGCTGCTTATTTAATATTTAAGACATTAACATTTAAAATGGAGATTGAATTCTAAGCTTGTGAAGCTTTGTACTTAAACAAAACCAGCTAATAGTTTGTCAACATTATCCAATAAAAAGTTTAATAACCTCATGATTACTAAAAATGTTCATGCCAATTAACCTTCCTAAATTCTCTTATTGGAAGGTTTTGTTGTATTTTGTTAGATGTAGGTACTATGCTATATCTTGGAAAGAAGTTCTGCTTTTTAGTAAGGCGTAAATCCAATGTAAGAGTTTGTTTACACATGCAATAATCGCTACTCAAAGGGTTTACCTTCTTCTCGTTTCTTATTGTAAAACTCTCGTAGTCTTCTATTTCGTGGAATGATTTCATCAGTGAAGAGTTTTTTTGACATGCGCTTATTCTCCGATTCTCACATTATAAAAGTACCCGAGAGGGCAGACCTTTTTTTAGTGTCTACTCAATCGGGTACATTTTAAAATCTGGCTAACCTTATATTAAGAACGGGTGCTTAACTACAATAGGGAATAAAATTAATAAGCCTAAAATATGCAAGTTTTTATACAATACCTGCTCATTTAGGCTTTTTTCCATTTAAATACACTGCTATAAATAGCATTTTTATTTGCCAAATACACTTTTTTATAAAGTTTTTTCATAACGATTTAAAATTATTATAGATTCCTCTCTAACAAAATCCCCACTTGTTCTGCCATGACTTGAGGTGGGTAAGGCATCCCATTGATAATCCACCATTCCACAATCCCAACATATGAAGTGACGATAAATTGAAGAAGAACATCTTCATTTAATTCAAGGTTCTTTCCTTGTGATGTATCAACTTCATCCTTAAACTCTTCGATGAGAAACTCATGAAACTGACTACGAAAAGAAGGAGCTCCCTTACTCTTTAACATCGTTGAAAAGAATAAATTGTGACTTTCAAGGTATTCGAACCAAGGCAGATTCGCATCTTTATATTCTGCGGCGGAAGTTGCTTCGCAGATTTCTCCCATTTCGTTAATATGTTCTTCAATCAGCTTATCTAGCAGATCAAACTTATCCACGTAATGAAGATAGATGGTTCCTCGGCTAACATTTGCTTGATCGGAAATGTCCTGAATGGTAATGTCATCGAAATTTTTTTCACCCATTAGCTCAATCAAGGCTTTTTTTATGGCTTCTTGGCTTTTGGCTATTCTTCTATCTACTTTAGGCATTTTAAGGTTCACCAAACTTTCTTAAAAGATAATGAACAATTTTAATTGATTTGTTCATTACTAGTCATATTGAGTTGAATTAACAATTGTAAGCATCCTATATCTGTTTATAATTATATACAGTTGTTCATTAATGAATCAATATTTAATTTAATAACAATTAGAGTTATGGAAATTTGCAATAAAATCGGGGGGATTAACTTGCAACAGAAATCTTTAGCGTTGCCATCCACAAAGTTATTTATGAATAGGGATTTATTCATATTATTTGTACCACTTATCATTGAGCAGGGTTTAGAATATCTAGTTGGATTGGCAGACTCCATTATGGTAGCACACGTTGGTGAATCTGCTGTATCTGGAGTTTCCCTTGTAGACTTTGTTATGGCTTTACTTATTAGTTTGTTTGCTGCTCTTGCAACAGGTGGGGCAGTAATTGCGGGACAATACATGGGCAGAAAGCAGATGGAAGAATCAAGAGAAGCAGCCAATCAACTGGTATGGTTTGCAGGTGCAGTTTCTATTATCATCATGCTGATTATCTATCTAGTCAAACCACTAATATTAAATGGACTGTTTGGAGAGATTTCCGATGAAGTACGTACAAGTGCAAATACTTATCTGATGATCACTGCAATATCTATTCCATTCCTTGCCCTATATAATGCTGGAGCTGCTATATTTCGAACGATGGGTAATGCAAAACTGCCCATGTATGTAATGTTGGCCATGAACATTGCTCACGCAGTGGGGAATGCGATCCTTATTTATGGCTTTCACTTTGGAGTGGAAGGTGTGGCGATACCGACTCTTCTATCACGTATTGCGGCCGCAGCTATTATTATCACTTTGGCTTTTAGCAAAAAGAAGCCAATATATATAAAGAAAAGTTTGAAGCATAAATTTAACTGGTCCATGATGAAAAAAATCTTAGGCATTGGTGTTCCATATGGATTAGAAAACGGCTTGTTCTATTTTGGAAGAATTGTTGTACTCAGCCTTGTTTCTACTTTTGGTACGGCAGCTATTGCAGCTAATGCGGTGGGAGGCACTATTGTGATGTTTGAAGTCCTGCCAGGTATGGCAATTGGGCTTGGACTGACTGTTATTATAGCAAGATGTGTTGGTGCAGGGGATTATGAACAGGCTAAATATTTCACCAAAAAGATTATGGGTATTGTGTATGCTGCACAAGTAATAAGCTGTGCATTGGTACTTGCTTTTCTCCCATCAATATTAAATGTTTATGGATTATCGGAGACTGCAAGATCATTGACTACACAAATCGTTTGGTGGCATGCAGCATTTGAAGTCATCATTTGGCCGCTTGCTTACACTTTACCTGTAACGTTCCGTGCTTCAGGCGATGCCAAATTCCCGATGTACGTTGGGATTTTATCCATGTTTTGTTGCCGTATTGCCTTGGCATATCTTTTCAGCATCTATTTCCATATGGGAATGTTCGGTACTTGGGTAGCTATGTTTATTGATTGGATTGTCAAGGCGATGATTTTCGTCCAAAGATATATAAGTGAAAAGTGGACTAAGTTGCAGGCAATTTAAACCAAAAGATTAAATGATAATTTTTAGCATAGTGGGCTACGTATTGGTAGCCCATTTCTTTTTGCGTATGAAGACAATGTGGTTCACGAAAATTTTCTTAAAGTTAATGAACAATTTCAATTGATATGTTCATTAATTAACAAAGGACATGGATTTAACCATTGTAAGCATGATGAATCTATTTATAATAATAAACAGATGTACATTAAGGTATTGTTGTTCATATTGTAAAAATTTCGATTAATGTATATCCAAATTTAAAGTGTTAACAAGAAAGGAATGTGTTGTACCTTATGTGTAATAATCATCAAAATATTAAAACCCGTGTGCTAAGTGTTCCAAGTGCAAAAGCACCATTTGAAAAGACAACAATGGAACGAAGAAATTTACGCCCAGATGATGTATTAATAGATATTAAGTATTGTGGAATTTGCCACTCTGATATTCACAATGCACACAACGATTTTGGAAGCGGTGTGTTCCCGATGGTTCCTGGTCATGAAATTGCAGGCGTTGTGACAGCTGTAGGTTCAGAAGTTACAAAATTCGCTGTTGGTGACCGTGTGGGTGTGGGTTGCTTTGTTGACTCCTGCGGAGAATGTGAATTCTGCCTTAGAGGTGAGGAGCAATTTTGTAAGAAGGGGGTAGTCGTGGTATTTAATTCAATAGGCTACGACGGTAATCTAACATACGGTGGATATAGCCAAAAAATTGTTGTAAAGGACAAATTTGTTGTACGTATTCCTGACGGCATGGATCTGGCAGTGGCAAGTCCATTATTGTGTGCAGGCATCACTACCTACTCTCCTATGAAACACTGGAATGTCGGTCCTGGTAAGAAGGTTGCGATTGTGGGAATGGGAGGTCTTGGCCACCTAGCCGTACAATATGCACATACCATGGGTGCTGAAGTTACTGTCCTAAGTCAGACTATGAATAAAAAAGAGGAAGCCTTCGGATTTGGAGCAGATTATTATTTTGCAACTAGTGATCCTGCTACGTTTACTGAGTTGGCTGGTCGTTTTGACCTTATTCTAAATACAGTGTCTGCAAATATCGACGTAGATGCCTACTTATCAACTCTTAACGTAGATGGAACACTTGTAAATGTGGGTCTGCCAAATAAGCCAGATCAGTACAATGTTTTCTCCCTATTCGCTGGTCGTCGCAGTATTGCCGCTTCTAACGTTGGCGGAATTTGGGAAACGCAAGAGATGCTGGATTTCTCTGCAGAACATGGCATTGCACCAATGATTGAAGTAATCAGTGCAGACCAAGTGGACGAAGCATATGAGCGTGTTCTTCGAAGTGATGTACGTTATCGATTCGTAATTGACATGTCTACATTGTAAAAGTCTTGTTTAATTAAAGATGGATCAATCTATTGGTTGACCCGTCTTTAATTTTTTTTTAAAAGCAGTTTTGATTGTTTTCTATTTTAAACACTTTAAAGATAATTGGAGGAGGGTTTATGTTGACTAATGTTTTAATCCTTGGTGCAAATGGCCAAGTTGCACGTATTGCTATTAATTTATTTCTAAAAGAAACGGATGCTCAGTTGACACTTTATCTGCGTAACTCAAGAAGACTAAAAATCGTTGATCTAGGTCGGGAACGTGTCATAGAAGGTGACGTGAACGATGTTTCTAAGTTGAAAGAAGCGATGGCTGGGCAAGATGTTGTTTATGCTAACATTGGTGGCTCAGATATTGTTCAAAAAACTCAAAATATAATCGATGCAATGAATGCCACTGGTGTTAAAAGGGGAATTTTTATTAATATTTTAGGGATTTACGACGAAGTACCTGGCAAGTTCGGGGAATGGAATAAATATATGGTTGGCAGAGGAATGGAATATTGGAGAAAAGCCGCCAACATTCTTGAAGCCTCAGATATTGATTATACAATTTTAAGATGTACGTGGTTCACCAACAAAAACGAAGTGGATTACGAAATAACGGAAAAGGGTGAACCGCTATTGGGAACCGAGGTTTCCCGTAAAAGTATTGCTGCCATAGTTGTTAAAATAGCCGAATCGCCAGAATGGGGTGTTCGTCGCAGTTGGGGTGTTAGCAAACCAAATACGGAAGGCGATAAACCTGCTTTTTATTAATTTGTTCACTAATTAACAAAATACATCGAATTAACAATGGTAAAAATCCTTTATCTGTTTATAATAATAGACGTGAGTTCATTAATGTATTAATATTTAACTTTTTTTGTAGAAAGGTTGGTAAATAAATGCCTAATATTCAAGAAAAAGTTGTGATTATTACGGGTGCTTCTAGTGGTTTTGGTGAAGCCACTGATGTAGCGATTAATGAAAGAAGTTGTACTTTGGACCGGTGCTGGACAGATTGGCATGGCGATAGCTAGAAGAATCGGTTTTGGTAAGAAAATAATAGTTGGTGATAAGAACATAGATAATGCCAAGGCTATTACAAAAATGATGAAAGAAGCAGGATTCGATGTGGTTCCTGTTGAAACGGATATTTCCTCCAGAGAATCTATTTTAAATTTGATTGCAGAAGGTCAGAAGTATGGTGAAATCACTGCTCTTATCAATTCAGCCGGCGTGTCACCTAGTCAGGCACCCATTGAAATGATTTTGAAGGTGGATTTGTACGGAACTGCAGTATTGCTGGAGGAAGTAGGTAAGGTCATAGCTCCTGGAGGAGTGGGTGTGACAATTTCTAGTCAGTCTGGACACAGAATGCCACAATTGGGAATTGAAATTGATGAGCAGCTGGCAACGACACCAACTGAAGAGCTCCTTAGTTTGGAAGTCCTTCGTCCAGAAAATATCAAGGATACGTTGCACGCTTATCAAATGGCGAAACGGTGCAATGTGAAACGGGTTATGTTCGAATCTATACGTTGGGGAGAAAAAAACGCTCGAATCAATTCCATTTCCCCAGGGATTATTGTAACGCCATTGGCTATAGACGAGTTCAATGGTCCAAGAGGAGAGTTCTATAAGAATATGTTTGCCAAGTGCCCTGCCGGACGACCAGGAACAGCTGATGAGGTTGCAAATGTGGCTGAGCTGCTGATGATGCCACAGGGAGCTTTCATCACCGGATCTGATTTCCTAATTGACGGTGGAGCGACAGCTTCTTATTTTTACGGACCACTAAAACCAGCAGAATAATGAAATAGGTGTGAGCATTTAAAACGGGAAATGACATAATTGAAAACCAACAATTAAATAATAGCCCTATCTATCTATTGGGACAAAATTATTATATAAAAAAAAATCCGATTTTCTAAAGTGGAATTCGTTTATTTTTATCTTTGTGAAGGTTTGTACTTAAAGCTGAAGGGGCGTTTGTTAAAGACGTGGATCGCTGCGGAGGTCTTCTTTCTTGTTGAACGAACCGGGTAGTTTACTTAAGGAGACGGGATAAAAAATGCAGGGAAAACCTACCAAAATATAGTATATATATCAAATATAAATAGAAGGAGGGATTGAATGGAAGAAAAGAAAGTTACATGGTTAGAACTCTTTTATGATTTGTTATTTGCGGCAGCTGTTTCGACTGCGACTCATGTATTACTTCATGTTGAAAAAGGGGAAATTCATCCAGCATATTTTTTGAAGTTTGTTTTAATATTTATCCCAATCTGGTGGTCTTGGGTAGGACAAACGTTGTTTATTAATCGGTTTGGAAAAGATTTTTTACATCAACGGATCTTTACGATTTTACAAATGTTGTTTGTCCTTATTATGACATCCAGCTTATCGGTTGACTTTAATAAATATTATCTTCCGTTTCTTATTGGCTATATTGGATTAAGAGCACTTACAGCGATCCAATATCTGGTTGTTCGAAGTTTAGAAGAAGGGGATAAGAAAAAGGTAGCTCAATATTTAGGAACGCGTTTTTGGATTGGAATCATCATATCATGTTTCTCTATCTTATTTGATTCATGGATTCGATATAGCTTATTGTATGCAGGAATTTTTATTGATATTATTGTGCCCTTTTTCGGACGTAAGTATTTAGTGAAAGCTTCGTCCAATACGGTTCATTTATTAGAACGTTTTGCTTCATTGACATTAATCCTTTTTGGAGAATCCGTCATCAGCACCCTTTCTGTGCTACAACCA
This sequence comes from Neobacillus drentensis, assembly GCF_036965645.1. Lineage (GTDB taxonomy): Bacteria > Bacillota > Bacilli > Bacillales > Cytobacillaceae > Neobacillus > Neobacillus drentensis_D. The sequence goes on along the minus strand of NZ_JBALPZ010000088.1, from coordinate 14,996 downwards.
CAAAAAGGTGATTGGGATTCAATCTCATTTTCGATAATTTCCTTTATCCTAATTATTTCGATGTGGTGGCAGTATTTTGAAAATGTGGAAAAGAAAGTTGACAAATCGATCCAAACAACCGGCCAAACCATTATATATGGTCATCTTTTCATATTAATGTCTTTGAGCATGATTGCTGCTTCCATCAAGCTTCTGTTTCTAAATGAGGTTCGGTATTCATTTAACTTATATTTTATATTCGGTTCCGTACTACTTTATTTCATCACAACTACCATTGTTTTTCATCAATACAGGTTTAAACAAGACCGTTTGAAATATGCTCATTTAGCTTTATTTATAGGGATTTTAGCAACCCTTTTTATGATTAATTTTATAGTAGAGGTTTCAAACATTGTAATCATGGGAGAAATGACCCTGTTTTTTATCATTTATGCAAAATTAACAACTACTTGAATGAAATGCTAAAGATTTTTAATACCTGAGCGTATTGACGGTGGAGCGACCGCTTCTTATTTTTACGGACAACTAAAACCAGCAGAATAATGAAAGGAATCTCAAAATGCTGTCTCACTTAGTAATGAGGCAGTATTTTTTAATAAATATAGTTGAAATACAAATTAATAGACACAACAACTTTTATCTTTAAACTTCATTTATCCTGACCATTTGCTCAATGAACTAGAGCATACCAAAAAGTTGCTACTGATAAAATATATCGTAAAATTTTCAACAAAATACCCTCTTCATCTTCTTCGACAGGCCTGCCCCTATGACTGAACAAGAAGGGAGTGTAGTTTAAGTGTATTTCTTCACAAAATTAAAGAAAAGTCAATCTTCCAACTGTGAAAATAGACTTTTCTTCCAAAATAGACAAAATATTTCATAAAAGCAAAAGGTTCCCGACGTACCAAATAGCATGAAATGCACATAGTATTTTATCTTAAGCAATTTGGCTGGTTTTGTATCATAGGGGATCAATTTACTAAGATGCTCTTTCCTCATCGCCCTTGAATTCCACGCTTTTTGCGGGTGATCCTCCTCTAAAGACGACTAGGAGAATAATAAAGATCAGTAAAACAAGGCTAACCAGGCCTTTGTCTATTCCCAGTCCACCGTGGCTATGGGACGCCGCTAACCAATCCGAGAACGAGGCACCTACTGGGCGCGTCATGATATAGGCAAACCAGAAAGCAAAAATTTCATTAAGACCAAAAAATAGGTAACCCAATGCTGGAATAACAAGCAAGACAGTAAATAATACACCTGAAGATAAGTAGCCCAAGTGCATGCTTGATGCTGTCATATCCCCTGCGGCGGTACCAAGTGCGAATGTCACTAGTACGGTGAGCCAGTAAAAGATCTCGCGGCGACGGGTAAAGATGCTGTGTACGGACAGAGTTTTTTCTTTCGAATACCAAGTAATGAGAACGACAGCGAGTGCCACTACAAAGAAGATGGTTGAAAGGATGTAGGGAATGCCTAGTCCGACACGAACCACATCTGCAGCCATTGTGCCAAATATACTAACCATGACTACAACTAGCCAGTAGACATTTGGTATATATCGGCGTACTTTGAACTGTAATATCATGGCCGCTACAAAAATGAGAACACTTAGGGGTGCTGAAATAAGTGGATTTAGATTCTCGAATAAATAATCGGATGCCACCTCACCCATTCCAGTAGTCAGCAGCTTAGTAATCCAAAAGTAGAGTGTAATTTCCGGGACTTTAGCAAGCATTTCTTTTGTCTGATTCATGGTGCCCGAAAAAGATATGTTCATATTAAGACCTTCTTCCTATAATCTTTGATGACATTTGAGCAATTTTTTTTATAGCTTTTTCCTTTTTGATTTGCACATTCTCCTTTTTGTTAAACATTTATTATCAAAACTATTTTTCATCATCAAAATCAACTATAATATAATAATTTTCAGTTTTTATTAAGGGGCGATTAAAACTATATTAAGTGACTATTAATTTCTATATTTTTTATTAGTGGGAATTATATGGATACAAATGGAAATGAAACACTGTGATTTGAACATAATAAATTTATTGAGATAATTTCCTGATTTGCATTTTGTAGTGAGAAGTATGTTTACTAACAACAGTGCTCAGATTGGTGGAGCTGTATCAAATTTTGGTTCCGGTACAGTTAATATTACAAATAGTACGTTCACTGGCAACACCGCAAAGGTTGGAGGTGCTATAACAAATCAGGATTCTGGTGCAGTTAATGTTACAAATAGTGCGTTCACTGGTAACTCTGCTAATTTTGGTCGGGCGATAGGGAATTTTTCTGGAACAGTCAATATTACAAATAGTACGTTCTCTAACAACAAGGCTTTGATTGGTAATGGCGGGGCCATAACAAATGATGGCACACTTATCGTTATGAGAAGTACGTTTACTAATAACAGTGCTCCGAATGGTGTTGGTGGGGCTATAGCAAATACTGGAACAGCAACCATTACAAGAAGAACGTTCACGGGCAACACCGCTACGAGTGGTGGCGCTATAGAAAATTTTGGCAATGGAACAGCAACACTTACAGGTAATACGTTCACTGGCAATAGTGAACCGCAGGTAACTGGTGTATCTGGCTAAGCTGATGATGAATCAAGTTCTGAGTAGGATCACCATGCCATATCACCATCACTCTTAAAAATAAGGGAAAAATAAAGACGAGCTTATAATTTTTTAAGGTAGCAAGTTGCTACCTTTTATTATTTTTTGAAGGTGAATAATGATTTTGTGAAAATTTACACTTACTCCAATGGACAGTTGTCCAAAATATAAACGAATGGAATTTGGAGGTGTACTTGAGAATGGGGATGCCGTCATGCGGAGAGTTGTTATTAATATAAATAAACAGAATTATTGGGCTCCATTGATTAATTTTAGCTCATTCTGATGGTTTACTTTCTTGTAGTTCTTTCCCCATTCATACATCGCTTCTAGGATCGGCATTAAACTTTCCCCTTGTTTAGTAAGGGAATACTCTACTTTAGGAGGAACAACTGGGTAAACTTCTCGGTGAATAATACAATCTTCTTCTAATTCTCTCAATTGATTCGCAAGCATTCGTTGGGTAATATCTGGAATTAACTTTCTCAGTTCGCCAAAACGTTTAGTTCCTTGTTTTCTAAGTACCATAAGATTAACATTTTCCATTTCCCACCGATTATAGAAAGAGTAAGCTCCTTTTCACAATTAAATGTTCTTCCTCGTAGATGACTCATGTTTTTTTCCTCCTATTGTTTGTTTTCATTATTGAGAATGAACTTTTAGTTAGTAAACTTTCATCAAGTATACTTATGTACTTTAAAAAAAGATTGTAAAAAAACAACATTGTATATTTAAATTATCTTTTTAAAGAGGCTTGGAAAATAACCATCTATCTCTGAACAGTTCCCACCGATAGATGATTATTCTTAGGTAAAAGTGACTAAGTAGCCTGAATCCATTTATCCGGCTGGCATTTTTTCTCCAAAAAAGGAAAGACCACAAATTCTTTTAACAGGAGTGAATTTGTGGTCTATAGAATATTCAATTTATTTTATTCCAGATTTGCATGCTTACCATACATTTTATTGGAGTCTAGCCCTTTTTTTTCCATAAATCTTAAAATCAGGGCATCGTAAAACAACAACATCGTTTGCTCAAAAAGAGATCCCATTGGTTGAATCGTTTGGTAATCACCAGTTGATTGATCTTTAGGAGCACCCGGCAGCTTAACAACAATATCAGCTAGTTTGCCAATTGTAGAATCAGGCGAAATCGTAATGGCTGCGACGGTTCCACCAATGTTTTTCGCTTTTTCAGCAATGGCAACCAAGGTTTTGGTTTCTCCTGAGCCAGATCCGATGATTAATAAATCATCAGGTTCTAAGTTTGCTGTTACAGTTTCACCAACAATATAAGCATCAATCCCCATATGCATCATACGCATAACAAAAGATTTGCCCATAAAACCAGATCGACCTGCTCCTGCAACAAAGATTTTGTTTGAATCAAGAATTTTATTCACAAACTCCTCAGCCTCTTTGTCTGAGATTAGATTGATGGTGCGGCTTAATTCTTGAACCACTTCATCTAAATATTGAGTCGTTAACATGGATCTAATTACCCTACTTGAACGGCAGTTTGTTTGATTAATTCTTGCATTTTCGCTGCCGTTGATTTTTTATCTTCCTTGCTAGTAATCCCTCCGCCTACAATTACTAGGTCTGGTTGTTGTTTAATGACTTCTGGTAGTGTTTCTAATTTAATTCCGCCAGCAACCGCTGTTTTTGCATTTTTAACAACACTTTTAATAGTAGCAAGATCTTCAAATGAGTTTTTTCCAACAGCTTGTAGATCGTAACCTGTATGAACACAAATATAATCAACGCCAAGTGAATCTAGTTCTTTGGCACGAGCGGCAATATCTTTTACAGAGATCATATCGGCAAGAATTTGTTTGCCCTGTTTCTTCGCTTCCTCTACTGCTCCTTTAATCGATTCATCTTCAGCAGCACCAAGAATGGTAATGATATCAGCACCAGCTGCAGAGGCTTGGCTCACTTCATATCCAGCTGCATCCATAATTTTAAGGTCAGCCAACACCGTTAATTGAGGAAACGCATTTTTTACTTCCTTAACCGCTTTTAGTCCTTCATTAATGACCACGGGTGTGCCAATTTCAACAACATCCACATGATCCTTAACTACTTCCACCAATTCAATTGCACCCTGAATATCGACAAGATCTAAAGCTAATTGTAATTTCATAATAAAAGTCTCTCCTTTTTGGTTTGAATTTGTAAAGCTTATATTCATTGTAATTCTCAGAAATTTATAAAAAAAGTACGCACTTTAAAATCAGATAGTGCGAAAAAGTATACTATGGGACTCAATTGGTATACTTTTCCTCACTATATGAAAAGAAAGTGCGTACTGACGATGATTTTATTCAAACAGTGTTTCATACAATCGTAAATATCTTTTTATATTGTTTAGGTGTTAAATGAATGAACTTCTTAAAACCTTTTATGAAGTGAGCCTGATCATAGTAACCATTTTCATAGATAATATCTAATAAATCTGCTCCATTTCTATCTAAATACATATCTAACGTATTTTGGAAGCGAACGATTTGACAAAATTGCTTAGGAGAAAATCCAATATAGGATTCAAACTTCCTGCGTATATGCTGTTCTGAATAGCCAATGGAATCGGATAAGTCCTGGACATTAACGGTTCCCCGTGACGAATAAATCTGATCAATGGCATATCTGACCATTTTTTGATCTTTTTCTAATTTTAACTGTTTTTCTTGTAAATACTCGCCAAACAATTGGATTCTCTCGCTAAATGACTTCCCAGAAATGATTAACTCAACTATTGGCTCCACCTCATTCAAAACCTCATTTAAAGGAATTTGCTGAGCAAGAAGAAGCTCCATTGATTCATTTAATTTGAAAATACTTTGTTCAGGGAAAAATCGAACACCGAAGTATTGGCAATTTTTTCGAAATTCCGGCTGTTTTTTTCTGTATAAAGGACTAGTCCATAAGTAAGCAGTTGGATTTGCAGAATCACAGCAGAATAAAAAATCAAAACATCCATCTGGAATAAGGGATAGAAACGTAGAGGTGTCTGCATATGTAGTGAATTGATAGAACAAGGCAACATTTTGGCTATACCATCCACCCGCGGGTTTAAGTTCTTGATAGAAAAGTGTATTTTGTTTGATTTCTGGTTGAGAAGGAAAATAGATTTGGTTATCTAATAAAGTACTCATTTTGTAGTACTCCTTTCCTAACAGTAATTTATAGCAGAACGTGAAGACGATTGGATGAAACAAGATTAATTGAAACGTTAGAATTCATAAAAAAATAATAATGATATTTTCATGTTTGTTACAGTGTTATGTAAGAATTCCTAACATAAAAATTAAATAACTTCACGCAGGTTCGTTTTTTACAATAAATTCGACAAAAAACTAGATATTCTAAATGTGTAGGTAAGATTTATTCAAAAAAATCAATTCATATTTATCAAATAATGGGAGGTAATCTTATGAAAGCATCGGAAATGAAAGTAAATCAAGCGACACATCCTTTAGAACCATTAACATCGGAGGAAATCACAAAAGCGGTAGCAATTTTAAGAAGTGAAATGAATTTAACTCAGTCTGCTAGGTTTGCACAGGTGGTCCTACATGAACCTGAAAAAGAATTGGTTCTTAATTTTAAAAAGGGAGATTCGTTTGAAAGAGAAGTTTTTATTATTCTATTAGAACCAGAAACAAATGAAACGTTTGAAGCGATTGTTTCTCTTACAAAAGAACAAGTAGTTTCCTATGAAAGTATTCCAGATGTTCGACCAGGCTTTATCCTTGATGAATTTGAAACAGTCGAAGAATTAGTGAAAAATGACCCAGACTATCAAGCTGCCCTTTTAAAACGCGGCATTACCGATCCAAGTTTAGTGATGATTGATCCATGGTCATCGGGTTACTTTGGTATCCCAGATGATGAAGGGAAACGACTTGTTCGTGCGTTAGCCTGGGTAAGGCCAGCTGAAGGAGAAAATGGATATGCATATCCCATTACAGGTCTAATTCCGGTAGTGGATGTGAATAAAATGGAAATTATTCGTATTGAGGACTACGGAGTGAAACCAATTCCACCAACAGATGCTGCTTATACACCAGAAGAAGCCAATAGTTACCCGATTGATATTCGCCAAGACGTAAAACCATTGGAGATCATTCAACCTGAGGGTCCAAGCTTCGATATTGATGGTCATTCAATTAATTGGCAAAAATGGAATATTCGTTTTGGATTTACGCCAAGAGAAGGGCTTGTTCTTCACACGGTGGGATATGAGGATAAAGGAAAAGTTCGTCCAATTCTTTACCGTGCTGCATTATCTGAAATGGTGGTACCTTACAGTGATACAAACCCATCTCATAACTGGCAAAATGCGTTCGATGCAGGGGAATACGGAATTGGTCAGCTTGCCAATTCTCTGGAGTTAGGTTGTGATTGTGTAGGGTATATAAAATACTTTGATGCAGTGATGTCAAACAGTAAAGGCGAACCATTTACAGTGAAAAATGCGGTTTGTCTTCATGAAGAAGATTATGGGGTCGCATGGAAACATACAGATTGGAGGACAAATAGAGTTGAAGTAAGACGTTCTCGTCGTCTAGTCATTTCTTTCTTTGCAACAGTTGCAAACTATGATTATGGATTCTTCTGGTCTTTCTATCCAGATGGAACGATCGAGTGTGAAGTGAAATTAACTGGTATTTTAAACGTAGGTGCATTGGATGAAGGGGAAGTTCCTAAATATGGAACAGAGGTTGCACCACGTGTGAATGCGCCATATCATCAGCATTTCTTTAACTTCCGAATCGACCCTATCCTTGATGGAGTGAAAAACTCTTTGGTTGAATCCTATACAGTCGCAGAAAAGGCAGGTCCGGAAAACCCAAATAACAATGCCTTCTATACGATATCAAAAGCCTTTAAAACAGAATCAGAATCAGTAAGTAATATTGATTTGGCTACCCAAAAAACATGGAAAATTGTCAATCCGAATTCAAAAAACTTCGTTGGCCAACAAGTCGGATATAAAATTGTCACTGGTGAAAACTGTCTTCCGTTCGCTACAGATGAGGCTAGTGTCATTAAACGTGCAGGATTTATCAAAAATCATCTCCATGTTACAAAATATGATCGTAACCAAATGTATGCTTCTGGAAAATATCCGAACCAATCAAAAGGCGGAGATAGCTTAGAGCATTATGTAAAAGCTGACCGTAATATTGAAAATGAAGATATTGTTGTATGGTACACAATGGGGCATCACCATATTACTCGACCAGAAGACTGGCCGGTCATGCCAACGGCGTATCAAAGCTTCCAATTGAAACCAGTAGGATTCTTTGACCGTAATCCAGCTCTAGATCTGCCTCGTCCAAAGGCTAAAACATCTTGCAGTATGACAAAAGGTGATTCTTGCCATCAATAAGAAAGAAAGCGGGAGTTGGTTTTTTTACCAGCTCCCATATTATAAATGGAGGTGAAGGCATGTTAGTTTTTATTAGTTCAGCACTGATTGTTGTGTATACGATATTCTTTCATATACACATTGCTTCAAAAAAACAATGCGTCAGTCCAGCAACAGGAAAGTGTATTTCGATGGGAGTAGGTATGGTAAGCAGTACAATGATTGGTCTCATCCTTGCTCTATTAATACCAGGAGAACTAGCGTATTCTACCGTATTATCCATTATCATTAGCGGTGTTTTTAGCTATTTCATTGGCCAACATTTTGGCGCTTCTGGAATGATTGAAGCATTGTCTTCCGGCTTTATGGGAGCGATGATGGGAGCGATGCTTGGAGATATGACCCCAGAAAACCGGCAAACTTTTATCATTGTTGCAATGGATATCATCTATTTACTTTCTATTCTATCTTTAATGTTTATGGTTAATAAAGAGGTTGTAAAACAGAATGCAATGGCAAAAACCAAATTAACTCCGCTTTTGCTATCATTCGTTCTTTCTATTTCAGTAATAGGAATTGCAGTCACAATGAAGGCGCGTACCCATGTTCCATTAGATATGCCGGAGATGAATATGAATATGAATCATCAACACCAGCATTAAACTGAAAATAATTAACTCTAAGGAGGAATTGGGATGTATCGTAAAAAACGGAGTATGGTCTTATTCACGTTTCTTGCCTTTCTTTTCATTGTTCCAATCAATGCGTTTGCAGCCACAACAACACCAGTAGTTGATTCAGGAGATACAACTTGGATGTTAATTGCAACGGCGATCGTCATCTTCATGCATGTTCCAGGATTAGCTCTTTTTTATGGAGGATTAGTGAGTGATCGAAATGTTGTCTCAACCATGATGCATAGCTTTGTCAGCTTGTTAATCATCACGCTCGTATGGGTATTATGGGGTTATACCCTTAGCTTTGGACCTGATAAAGGCGGACTGATCGGTGGGTTGGATTACTTAGGATTTCATGGGGTTGGAGGAGAAGCTGCATTTGGCTCTTACACCATTCCACATTATACTTTTGCTATCTTCCAATGTGCATTCGCCGCTATTACCGTTGCCATCATTTCTGGGGGAATTGCCGGACGAATATCTTTCCCCGCTTGGATTCTCTTTAGTTTGTTATGGATCACCTTTATTTATGCTCCGATGGCTCATTGGGTTTGGGGAGGCGGTTTTTTAGCTAAACTTGGTGAACTTGACTTTGCTGGTGGTACCGTAGTTCATATTCTATCTGGGGTAAGTGCTCTTACGGCAGCCATTATTATTGGACCTAGGTATGAACATTTAAAGAAAAAACACAGTCCACATAATATCGTGCTGTTCTTAATCGGTGCTGCAACTCTATGGTTTGGGTGGTTTGGCTTCAATGCAGGGAGTGCTTTAGGTGCCAATGAGGTAACTGCTCTTGCTTTTGCGAATACTCAAGTTGCGGCAGCCGCTGGTGGTTTGTGTTGGCTTATAATCGAATGGAAAGTTCGCAAACGGCCAACTTTAGTCGGGGCAGCTACAGGAGCAATCGCTGGTCTTGTAGGAATCACTCCTGCTGCTGGGTTTGTAACGGTTCCTTCAGCCATCATTATTGGCTTACTTTCAGCGCCGGTAAGTTATTATGGAATCAACTTTATTAAAGAGAAATTCAAATATGATGATACTTTAGATGCATTTGGTGTTCATGGTCTTGCTGGAATTTGGGGATCACTTGCAACAGGTATTTTTGCCACAACAAGTGTGAATTCAGCAGGTAATGACGGATTGCTTTATGGGAATCCTGCATTGATTGTACACCAATTTTGGGGTGTAGCAACAGCGATCATTCTTGGTGTTGTCGGAACGTTTATCATCTTAAAAATCGTAAAACTATTTGTGCCGCTACGTGTTACCCAAGAAGAAGAGTTAATGGGATTAGACATTAGTCTACATGAAGAGAGAGCTTATAGCTCAACGGTTCAACCTATAGAGATACCTAATGATTCATTTGTATCGTAAATACAAAGTAGAAATAAAGTTACAAATGAAGCTCCTCGTATAGAATATATCATGAGCAATAGTGGTGATAATTAGCTGGTATGGATACGGTATTGAACCGCTTTAATGCAGCATTCCTATAAAGAAGAAATGTGATGTTTGAACATAAAAAGAATATGAAAAGAAACAATTAAATTGATAAGTGTAATAGAAGAAACAGGATTTTCACATAATCCAAGAAAGATAAACCTCTTCACACAAAAAAGCGATAAAACACCCAAAACGTCAAAAAACGTCTTCAAAATTTCTAATTTGAAGGCGTTTTTTGACGTTTTGTACTAAAAATGCCCTCAATTAGAAAAATGGAAGTTCGCTTTATATCAGAAATCTCGATATTGTAGAAGTGTCGAAGACGAAGGCTTTTCCCTATAGCCCTCGCAAAGGACAAGGTGAAGAAAGGGTGTCATAAAATATTCACATTCTATTGAAGCACATATGAGCCTTTTCTTCATTTATTTATATGTGTTGCGGATTTTTTGAAAAACTCTCTTTTTTGGTTTTTATCACAATGTTCTCGTACTTTGTCTCATGAATGATAGAGACATAAAGAGGAAAATTAGAGATGGAGGTTGATGATGAAAAAAATGATACTGTTTATTGGTCTTCTTACTATATTCGTGTTAACGGCATGTAGTGATGGAGACCAATTAAGGACAATCAAGAAAAAAATCAAGCAACAGATAAACCAAAAAATAACGTTTTGAAAAACGCCGAGGAGATTATTGCCTACTTTAAAGCGGAGAATGGTAACATTTCGTATACAAAAATTTATAATGAAGAGAATGATCCAAACGAATTGTTAGGAAGGCTAGGGGGATATATCGGCAAAGTGGATTTCATTGACAGTAGGGTTGAAAAAAATTCATCGAGGGTCTATTGATCAAAGATGAGATGCTCCTTGAATCTGTAAAAAAAGAAATGCGAGAAGACTTTAAGGTTAAATATGGTGGTAGCATCGAAATATTTGACAACAAAAAGATGCAAAAAAACGCTATGAATATGTAACAACGACGGCTCAGGAATCAGGCGGAGCTTTCACGGAATATGGGTACCTACATAAAAATATCTTTTTGAGGTTGTCCAAATCATTAACTCCTACACAGGCAGAAGCATATGAACAAATTCTGATCGAGTTTGTCGAAAGTAATTAAAATGATTTCACTGTAAAAGGTGAAGTAATAAATTTTCATGAAAGCGTCCATAGTCGCTAGTTTTGGCGTCCATAGTTTAGGTCAGGATTGAGATGGAACTGCTTGTGATAACTAGTTTTAAAACGCCTATATCAATTATAGGCGTTTTCTGTATGGTTCTATTAAACAAACGCGTAGCTTAACTGGTGTTATGGGTTGGAAAGGGACAGGAATCCTTCTTATTATAATAATAGTTGGATTTGTTTTATATAAACTGATTTTTTGAAGAGGAGTGCTGCCAACAATCGAAGGCGGCTTTCTTATTATGCTAACTAGGGAGGTTAGCTTAAGAAGGATTTCTAAACTGGCTGGCGAATATGTACTTCACCACTTTTTCAGGAGGTTCTTATGCGTCCAATTATACTTATACTTATTTGGAGTGTTTTTATCCTAAATGGCTGTCAAAATGTTCCACAAACTCCACAACATTTAAGTGTTGAACAGGTCCTAAAGGAAAATATAGAGGAATGGAATGTTTCTATAAATCCTAGAAAAGAGAAAAATAAATGGGTATATGACACGCAGTTAGAATACCTTGGAATACGCCAGTTAATGTTACTCTGACCAATTATGATAATACGAAGATTACCTATTACAGAATGGAACCACATATACCAGCACCTACAACTGGAAGTGGCGATTATAAGGAGAGCGTCTATTCCAAGAACAATTCAATTCTTGAATTTGAAATGGAATGGGAAGTTCAAGGAAAAAAGCAATATGGGAGAACAGTTTTTGAAGTAAAGCCAAAATAATTCCTAATGATTAGCCACTGAACCTACTATTCAACCAACGGGTTGCTTTTGTTCAAGATGATGTGATCGCTGGGGCGGTCATTATTTCTTGTTGAACTACGGAGCAGGATAGTAAAAAAAGAAATCCAACTATATAAATTAAAAAGTTAATCTTAGCCCAAAATACCTTGTTAAATTTTCTTACATAAACCATCTATCTAATTTTTTGTGTGGTATTTTTAACTATAGATACTAAGTTAGTTTGGTTGTCTTTGGGTATCTATTAGGAGGGAGAAAATATGAATTTAGATATAAGGTTAGCAAATGAGAAAGAAACCCCTATTGTACATAAGCTTATGTTAGAGGCGTTTGAAGAATATCGATTCCTTGATGTTCCTTCAAGTGCATTAAATGAATCACTAGATACCTTGCTAAATGCACTTAAAAACGGTTCAGAAAAAGCCTTATTGTGCTTTGTAGATGGGGAGCCATTAGGTTCTTCAAGATTTACAATTAAAGACGATTCGTTATATTTTTCAAGATTATCTGTAACACCACAGGCAAGAGGAAAGGGGATTGCAAAAGCTATTTTATTGTGGCTTGAGAAATATGCTAATGAAAATGGAAAAATGAAAATGGAATGTCGTGTTCGAGCTTCATTATCTAAAAATATAAGTTTATACGAGGCAATGGATTATATTGTTTCTGACGAAGAAGTTGTCACTAATCCTAATGGTTACCCTGTTAAAACAGTGGTTATGGAAAAGAATTTGGAGCAAGTAAAAGTTTGATTAAAAATTCCTGACCTCTATAACTTCTTAGAGGTCAGGAATTTTTTAATATTATTTAGTTATTATAATTCAAGAGATTGTGAAGAGATTTACTTAAGTTTAAGTGGAAGGTTAGTTGAAGTAGAAAGAACACCCTAGTGCACATTTAACTTCTATAGCTAATGCAATAAAAAAGATCATTAAGGCAACCCTAATCATATAAAAATATGGGAGTGGTTGCTATAAATAAAGTAGTGCTAACGCTAGTCACGGTATTTTTCTTAACTGTTGGTAATGCTTCGGCTGCTAAAGTTACAGCAGTAGGAGGAGAGAGATATGAAGTGAAGGACCAAGCTACAAAGATGTTTATATTTGACACCAATGCAGGTATGGATGCGTCATAGCTTAGTCGATTATTATCATAATAAATATCATGCAGACTCCATAAGTTGGGGAGAGCTAAAACCAGAAGGCATTCATGTTTGGATAAAGCAGCTTAAGCCTACTGAAAACGACAGAACGTATACCCATCTTATAAAAATTTCTTTACAATATGATAAATTAGTTATCAATGAGAAAAAAGAAATAATAACAAAGGATACATTTACTTATGCGGTAAACGCAGATTTACTTTCACTTTGTCCTGAATCAGGAAAATCTGAAAAGGAACTTAAATTAATCGATTCTTATCATAAAGTGCGACCATAGCTGGTTGCACTTTTATTTATTAAAGGTATGACAAAAGCTAATGAATAATAAGAACTGGCAGTTTAATTTAATTTCACAATCTGTATTAATAAATGTCCTTTTCCTCCACACAAAAAGACTCCCACCAGATGAAAAAGGAGAATGAATTCTTTATGAAATCATCCCCTCAAATATTTGAAAATGCTAATAGTATTATTACTCCTCAATGACTAGCTAAACGTTTTTCAAAATCCGCCTTAAACAACAGAATAGCATCAATATTTACAGCAAAATCGTGGTCACTGATATTAAAATTTGTTATAAACCCGTTAGACCTCTCACGAACCATAATTGTCGGACGGATATTGTCTCCAATAGAGTCCTGAGTTACACCACATCCATAAATATACCAGTTAGTTTCAGTAGGCTTATTTGCTGCATTTTTAGATAAGTCATTTTTTATTATTTCGCATAAATTAGCCATAAAATCTTCATTAAGATTAATGCTTTTTCCATATTTACCATCAACAGTTATATCAGCATCTCCATACCAAATATTCCTGCTTGTTCGCTTTCCGTCATTTGAAGTGTAAGTTTCATCAAACAAAATCTTCATTTTCATTACCACCCCGTTAAAATACAATTTCTTCACACTATTATACACCAATTAGAAATTGAAGAAATAGCTTACATTTAGTCTCACTAAACTTTTAAGAGTTAGGCAAGATAACTACATGGTAGGGTTCCTCCTAAAGTTATGAGTTAGAGTGTTGTCTATACTCATTTCTTACTGAGGGTCCTATTTTTTTCAAAGTCG
>NZ_JBALPZ010000088.1:0-656 GCF_036965645.1 Neobacillus drentensis | reverse complement strand
GATCTACAGGAATGCTAACGGAGAAGTTTACTTGGGGAGGAAATCGTATGAATTTGAACTTTTTCACAGATATTAATAAAAAAGTGAAATTAGGTGTTACTTTTGCGTACTGCATTGTGTTTAATCCTATTACTTTGTTGCTGGAAATGGGGCGATTTCAATAACTGGGAGAAATACTACCCCACTATTTTATATATGATTGTAAATCAGCTTTTATATAATTTCTTTGTTGACGGGCATTATTTTCTTTGGAAGATGGAGAGTGAAAATTTTTTACTTGACAGAACATTTTCCGTATTAGTGGCAGCTTTTATAATTTTTCCTTGCATTATAATTTTGTTTCTTTCCCACTTACCCAAATCCCTGACGAAGCAAATGGGATATATATTATTATGGGGATTTATTCTTTGTGGTATAGAAGGAGTAATGTATTTAGCTGAAAAAATAACATATCATCATGGCTGGAATTACTGGTGGTCAATTGCTTTTAATTTCCTTATGGTAATTATGTTAAGATTTCATTACTTTAAGCCGATTTCAGCGTGGTTTGTTTCATTTGTATTTACGGCCTTTTTTGTAATTTATTTTCATGTTCCTTTGCCTGAACACTAAGCCATATATTGGGGTAAGAGTGAAAGAAGTGATTGCTGTAGAGG
>NZ_JBALPZ010000087.1:1988-2397 GCF_036965645.1 Neobacillus drentensis | reverse complement strand
CGGGGACGGTTCTCATGCTAATTCGTGCTAATTGTAAAGGTTTTCAACGCAAGGTTCATATTAATGTCACATTTATTGTGAAAAACTTCACAAACTGGTGATATACTAACATCATCAAGTTGTTAATTAATAGAAAAACACAGCAAGAATCTAGCATATTTCATTTTATTAAATTTCATATAAAAGGGAGAGAACATCATGGAAAACAGAAATAAGAAAGTCAATCGAGTCGTATTAATCGGAACAGGTGCAGTTGGATGCAGCTATGCCTATTCTATGATAAATCAAGGAGTAGCAGAAGAATTAGTATTGATCGATGTGAATGAAGCAAAATCAGAAGGCGAAGCGATGGACCTGAACCACGGAATTCCGTTTGCTCCGTCCCCTATCAACGTATGGAGCGGCTCTT
>NZ_JBALPZ010000087.1:0-1973 GCF_036965645.1 Neobacillus drentensis | reverse complement strand
AGCCAGGTGAAACTCGATTACAATTAGTCGAAAAGAACACAAAAATCTTTAAAGAAATCGTAAAAAACATCATGGCTAGTGGCTTTGACGGCATTTTCTTGGTCGCAACAAACCCTGTCGACATCTTAACCTATGTGACTTGGAAAGAGTCTGGTCTTCCAAAAGAACGCGTGATTGGTTCTGGTACTGTTTTAGATTCTGCGCGTCTCCGTTTTGCGCTTGGTCAGCATTTCAACATGGACACACGAAATGTTCATGCTTATATCATTGGTGAACACGGAGATACAGAACTTCCGGTTTGGAGCCGCGCCTCTGTAGGTGTGGAAAGACTGGAAGAGCTCCCTGCAGAAAAACTAAACACAGAATGCTTAGAAAACATTTTCGTGAACGTACGTGATGCGGCTTACCATATCATTGAACGAAAAGGCGCTACCTACTATGGAATTGGCATGTCTCTTGTTCGGATTACCAAAGCCATTTTAAATAATGAAAACTGTATCTTAACGGTTTCCTCTTATTTAGATGGACAATATGGACAACAGGATGTGTTTATCGGCGTTCCTGCTGTCATTAACCGTGGCGGAATCCGCGAAGTAATCGAAATCGACTTAAACGAAAAAGAAAAACAA
Organism: Neobacillus drentensis; assembly: GCF_036965645.1. Classification (GTDB taxonomy): domain Bacteria; phylum Bacillota; class Bacilli; order Bacillales; family Cytobacillaceae; genus Neobacillus; species Neobacillus drentensis_D. The sequence continues at coordinate 1,344 of NZ_JBALPZ010000087.1, read as the reverse complement.
CAATTTAACCACTCCGTGACCGTCTTAAAAGAAACAATGAGACCTGTAATCTAGGAAATTTTTTTTAAACCTTTCTTAAGGAAAGAAGATGAAAAGATGAAAACGATGAATCGAACAAAAAATGGTTATTTTATGATGGCTGTTTTATGGCTCGCCTATGTGACCTTTGCCATGAACTGGGTGGCGGGCTCTTCCTTGACACCGCAGATCACGGAAACGTTTTTCGGCAGGCCGGTTGATCCGATTATTTCTCAATTAGTGAATTATTCGATTACGACAGCTCGTGTCTTTGCCAACATTTTAGCAGCGGTGGTCCTCATGAAATTAGGACCTAAAAAAGCGGCAGGCACGGCAATCGGCCTGTTGATGATGGGGCTTGTCGCGATATATCTGCCTAATTATTGGGCCTATACAGTTGCAAGGATGGTCATGGCTGTAGGGGGATCGATGGTAATTGTTTACATGAACCCAATCGTTGCTCACTATGTGAAAAATTCAAACATCAAGCTCCGCATTAATGCGGCCAATACGGTCGCTTATAATGCAGGTGCCTTTATTGTCGCTGTTCTTTTCACGGTTTTTGCCAAGCAAATGGTTGCCAACTGGCGTGTAACGTTAACATTTTTTGCTTCTTTAACGATTTTGTTTTTTATCGCCTGGCTATGGAAAGCGGAGACCTTTGAGACAAAAGAAGCGGGTAAAACAGCGGAAAGCTATGGGTACAAAGACGCGCTCAAGGACGGATTTCTTTGGCGCTATGGCTTAGTGTTTGCTTCCTTTTTAACTCTATATGTCTTATCGCTTGTGAGTTTTAATGCGATTTTTGACCTATATACCTTGTTAAATGGATCCGTAACGAATTTATTAATTTCCGGTTTCGGGATTCTAGGTACATTTGCCGGGATTACAATCGGGAATAAGGGGGTTCCGCGCAAGCCAACCCTTCTATTCTCAGGAATTGTCATGGTAGGAACGTTTGCCCTTGCGATTGTTTTCGCTAATAAACTACCACTTTTATCTTATACGCTTATTGCGATTTCCGGATTTGCGATGTATATTCAGTACCCAATCTTTTTAAATCTCCCTCATGAATTAAAAGGGATGACACCGCAACGATTGACGATCATGTTCGGACTATTTTGGGCTATTGCCTACGCAGGCCAAACCATCGCAACCATTGTTTGGAGCTTTATCCTAGGCTCATCCGGCTACACACCAGCCATGATCTTCTTTATCGCTGCCTCCAGCTTGTACATCTTCCTGGTCGCGACCTTCCCAGAAACAAGACAAAGGGGTGCAGCAGCAAGGAAAGCAGCATAAATGGCAGGAGCATGGGGACGGTTC
>NZ_JBALPZ010000086.1:13239-13361 GCF_036965645.1 Neobacillus drentensis | reverse complement strand
GAGAAATGCTGCCACTTTGCAGGGAAGAAGGAATTGGTGTAACACCGTATAGCCCGCTCGCATCAGGGAGATTGACGCGTGATTGGTCGGAAAAAACGTATCGTTCAGAAACGGATCAAATT
>NZ_JBALPZ010000086.1:0-13021 GCF_036965645.1 Neobacillus drentensis | reverse complement strand
AGAGCCATATGTACCACACCCAATTGTTGGACATAATTAATAGAAGAATATTTATTTATAAGGAAGTTAGTAGTAAGACCAATTCCAGTTTCTCTTTATAATCAGCAATTAAAGAAATTCGTATTAAGCTTTATGGGAGCGATTCTTCAATAGTGAAGGATCGCTTTTCCTTCTTCAAATAACCTAGTCTTACTCAATCTTTTCATCACTCGGAAGTTAAATCTTTTACCATTAAAATATGGGGAATTCCATCTTCCATAAATATATTAGATGAAGTGAGATAACCGAGTTTTTGATAAAAACCCTCAGCTTGTGTTTGTCCGTGTAATTTAACCTGGGATACTCCCATTTCTTCTGCAATTTCTTCCAATGCTTTAATAATCATTTTGCCTAGACCAAATTTACGGTACGGCTTTAAGATACAAATTCTTTCTAATTTTCCTAAGCCATCAACAACTCTTATTCTTCCTGTTCCGACTGGTTGTTCATTGTAATAGACTAATATGTGTTCACAATGTCCAGCCAATGTGTCATATTCATCAAATTCATCTTCTAGTTGTACGCCTTGTTCCTCCACAAATACTTTTTTCCTTATATGAAATGCTACACCTAAATCATTTTCTAATGTGATTCTTTTTGACATCACTATTCTTCAGTCCTTTCTGGATTTATTTTTGTAATTAAATCAGTCTTACTAATAACGACTTCAAAAAGAGTATAATTGAAAACATTATTGTTGTAAATACAACAATAAATAAAAAGCAGGCTATTAGCGATGGAAATTCTTCGTGAAATTGAAATTATAGGAAGAGCAGTAGAATCTATTAGGAATAGTTAGTTAAATAATTTGACCCTACAAAGGAGGAGTATTTGTATTTTATTCTAAACTTTGGAAATCCGTTGGGAGAATAAGGAGGCGGCATTCGCTTACTTTACAAACGAATTATTTAAAAGTTCTATTAAATTTTACTAAAAGATGCCAGTACCCTTTTAATAAAATGGGTACTGGCATCTTGATTAGAGTCTAGTAAATTTGTATTTTCTCAAAGAAATACATAAGAAAAGTCCAAGCGAAACAATGATCCACATGAGGGAGATAGCCGGATTAATATTTGTGACAACGAATAAAGATGGGATGTTACCCATGGCAGAGTCATCCATTGTGAGGAACCATCCTAGCAGCATATTATTTGCTGCGTGCGCACCAATCGACAATTCAGTACTGTTCGTTTTTACGGTGATATAACACCAAACGAATCCCGTTATCAAATAATCCGCTCCAATCAAAATAGGGGAATAGCCCATTTCAGGATTGGTGAAGTGGAGTGCACCAAAAATCGAGCCAACGATTAGAGATAATAGAAATGGAATGCGAACCCATTTTCCAAAAAACTGCAAAAGATATCCTCGGAAAAATAATTCCTCACATGTCGTTTGGATGGGAGTTAAAACCAGCACGAGCACAAATAAAATGAAAAAATCAGAAACTCTGATATGGTTTAATGAGTAATCCCCAGGATTTAAGAGGAAATCGATGATGGAAGTCAGACCTAAAATGACAAAGTAGGCAATAAATCCAAAGCCTATTCTCTTCCAAGCTATTTTTCTATTGGGCGTAATGAGCGATTTAAAATTCCGTTTATGAATGAAACGAATCGCGATATAAAGGCCTAAAAGCCAAAACAAAAATGGTGAATTCATCAGGGCAAAATAAAGTAACGGGTTCAATCCCACATAATCCTCTTTATCAAAATCATAATAGGTATTAGGGTTTCCATCTGTATTGACGATCCATTCACTAATGATGGCATAAGGCAGTGCCCCGAGAAGGATAAATAAAATAATGACAATAAATGAAGATAAATACCGCTTCCAACTATTTTTGCCTTTTTTTACTCGTATAAAATCCAATTNNAACACCAACATTCTAGTAATTTTGGAAAATCATACAAATTATTACACTATTGATTATATTAGTCAATTACTTAAATTATTACCTGGAGGCTTTTTAATATAGATTGCTTATAAAATACTGAAGAAAACGGGAGGTTTCATTTGAGGGAGGCTTGTTTAAAATCGGCTTTAAAAAGTTGAATAGAACGCATCATTACTAATTTCCACTCTAAAATTGCAGGGTTAACTTTAAAGAGAAATTCCGCAATAATATACTATATGTTATTTAATTCTAAGATGTATAATACCATGCAGATACCTTGAAGGGAGCTTTCTCATGAATATTACATCTTTTTTAATGTACTGTATTATTATTACGTTTACGCCAGGACCTACTAATCTTGTCATATTATCGACAGTCCATCATTTCGGGGTAAAAAAAGCAATGGAATATACATATGGAGCAACGATTGCTTTTGGTCTTTTGCTTGTTGTTTCTGCTATGATGAATACAGTGCTTATAGTGATAATACCTAAAATATTAATAGTTATGCAGATCATAGGAAGCTTATATATGCTTTATCTCGCTTATCAAATTTGCAAAAGGCATTCATCAAAACCAGCTGTAAACGAAACTGGTACTTTTAGGTCTGGCTTTCTTATGCAATTTTTAAATCCAAAGGTAGTATTATTTACCATGACTGTAATTCCTAGTTTTATTATGCCTAACTATACTGCGATGCCTGCGGTAACTATAAGTGTTTTAGCTATAACTCTTATTGGTTTTTTGGCATTTATTACATGGGTTCTTTTCGGTACTATCTTTAAAAAGTTTTTACAGAATCATAGTAAGATTGTTAATGTCATGATGGCATTATTTTTAGCGTATTCTGCCGTGATGATATGGATGTAGATAAAGGGGGGAATGGGATGGATAAATTTATCTATAAAAAATCAGCAGGTATTACGGCGTTGTCAGCAAGTATGACTAATTTTACATATAAAAAGCATTCTCACCAGGAGTATGCAATCGGGGTAACATTGCGAGGTATTCAACAATATAACCTGGATGGCAGTTTACAATTATCCTATCAAAATGGTGTTATGCTTTTTAATCCAGAACAGGCGCATGACGGTATGGCACATGATCATGAGGCAGGACTTGATTATATTATGTTATATATTGAGCCGCAATTGCTTTTAGAAGTTATGGAAATAAAGGATATCGTACGTTTTTCAACACCGATTGTATATGATCATAGACTTCAACAAAGAATATTACGTCTTTCTAATGCCATTTTAAGCGGAAAAGATGAGGCTCTGTGCAGTGAATTACTCGTGTCTCTCACAGAAAGCCTTAGTCAAACGAATCTTTCTTCAGACTATAGGAAAGATAACGCTCTAGTCAGAAAGGCAAAGGATATGATTCATAGTAACTTAGAAAATGTACTTAAACTGGCCGATATCTGTAAAGAGTTAAATTTATCCAAATTTCAATTTATCCGATTATTCAAGGCTCATACTGGGATCTCACCATACCAATACTTTCTGAACTGCAAGATAGAACGTGCAAAAAGGTTAATAGAAAAAAATAGAGATATATATGCAGCTGTAATGGAATGCGGTTTTGTGGATTTAACCCATTTAAATAAACACTTTAAAAGTGTATATGGAACAACGGCATTGGAATATATTTCATATTTATAAAAGGTTTTATAATAAGGGGGAGTAAAATTGACTTTAAAAGCAGGGGATCTTATTACATTTAAACGGTCTTTCACAACTGAAGATGCGGAATTATTTACTAAGGTTTCACGTGATGAAGGCTCACACCATGTTACTCCTGATGAAGAGGGAAGACTTGTCATACAGGGATTACTAACCGCAACCTTGCCGACAAAAATAGGCGGTGATCACAATGTACTTGCTCGCACCATGAATTTTGAGTTTTTAAAGACCCGTATTTACGGGTGATACTATCCTTTGTACGGTTACGATTGAACAATTTGAAAAGGAGGATAATAGGACACGTATTACTGCCTCCTTTTTATGCGGAAATCAAAATGGAAAGAAAGTGCTGAGAGGGGATTTTTCAGGAATCATCCTATGAATTCTTCTTGAGCTATTCTGAACAAGCTTTTAGAGCGATAGAGAACTTGGAAAATCTCCAAGTTCTTTTCATTTAAATCGGTATGGTTATAAAGCCATTTCATTTTATTATGAATGGATAGATAAGGTAACTTTCTTTCGGTAATCCTGTGGTGTCAAGCCCGTTTCCTTACGAAATACATACGAAAAATAGCTCCCACTTTGAAAACCACACACCAACGCAATCTCACTGATCGATCTTTTTGTTTCCAACAGCATCTCACTGCCCTTTTGAATACGATATCGCATCAAATAGGTGTGGGGCGTTTGCCCCATATACTTATTGAACAACTCACAACATCTGCTCCTGCATATAGAACCCGCAGCTGCAATATCATCAAGTGTTAACTTATGGTCATAATGATGATGAATGAATCCAGTCATTTTCGAAACTGCCAACCATGACTGGCCATCAATAAAAGGTCCGGTAACTTTTTTGATATGATCTCCAATAAAGGCACAAAGTGATGTGGCCTGTGAAAGTAGACGAAGTGGATTGATTGTATGGTTGTTCATTTCATGGTCAATCTGATTCAGTAAAAGTAGGACTTCCTTTTCCCAGGGGCTTTGGGGTGTAAGTAAAATAAAGTCTTCCGTGTCTGGTCCGAATTTTTCATCCCAATATACTTTACCTATGTGTGTACTCACACCAAGCAGCGAAGGATGGATCGCCACGACAATGAAAGAACAGTTTACCTTATTGGTAGAAAAACCATAATGCAAACGTTTGCTGTTCACAAAAATTCCATGCCCTCTCTCAATAGGGATTGTTACACCATTCACAAAATATTCCATAGCGCCGTCTAGCACGAAAATAAACTCCAAATCAGGATGCCAATGACACGCTGCAACATATCGATCGAATTGATTCAGAGCACCTTTACGCACATAAAGTGGAAAATCAGGTAGATTATAGTTTAATCGTTCGGATAAATCAGAATACACTTCCAGCTCTACACTCATTACCGCACCTCCTGAAATTATATACGATTTTGATAGAATTATAGTCGATTTTGATGGTATCTACAAATGTAACCATATACAATTTTGATAGTTTAAGAAAAGTAAGAAAGATGGGATGTGGGGTGCAGCTTCATGTAAGAGAGGCAAAAAAAAAGGATAGTGACTTTAATCGCTCGTTTAATCGCGCGTTGATCTCGCTAGTATTACCAATTGCATTTCAGAATCTAATCTCAGCAGCGGTCATCTCAGCGGATGTGGTGATGCTGGGAAAGATTAATCAGTCTGCTATGTCTGCTGTATCATTGGCAGCGCAAGTAACTTTTGTGTTAACCCTGTTCTATATGGGGCTTTCAACAGGAGCAGGTATCCTGACGGCGCAGTATTGGGGGAAGAAGGATATCAAAGCGATACAGCATGTCCTTGGTATCGCCTGCAAGTTTTCTTTAGGAATTTCTCTTTTCTTTTTCATCCTTTCGCTGTTCTTCCCAGATACCCTGATGCGCCTTTTTACAAATGACAGCGAGTTAATTAAATATGGAGCGATATTTTTGCAGGCTGTCTCGTTTTCTTATCTCGCGATGGGTTTGTCGCATATGTATCTAAGCGTGATGAAGAGTAAGGAAAACGCACGCATAAGTGCATGGATTAGCTCCATATGCCTGATTTTGAATATCGCATTTGATGCACTATGCGTATTCGTTTTTTTTCCTGGTATGCCGGAAAAGGCTATCACGGGTGTGGCTGTCGCCACAGTTTGCGCACGTTTTATCGAGCTTGGATGTTGTATCGTACATTCCATTACACGTGGTGATGTCCGGTTTCATTTGCCAGTAAGTGATGATATGGAACGGCATTTACGTAAAGATTTCTTGAAATATACCCTGCCAGTTCAGGCAAATTATATCGCTTGGGGCGGTGCCTTAACGGTAACAACTACCATTATTGGGCATGTAAGCGCCGATATGGTAGCATCCAACTCCATTGCAGCAGTAGTCAAAGACCTGGCAATCGTGTTGTGTGGCGGTATTTCCAGTGGAGGAGCAGTACTTGTCGGGAAATATCTGGGCAACAGTGATAAGAGGCTGGCAATAAAAGCAGGTAACAGGATCAATTTGTACTCACTGATATTCGGTGTGCTGGGTGGCGTGATTATTCTGCTGATGAAACCCATGGTATTTCATTTGGTGAATTTGAATGGTACGGCACAAGGCTATCTTGATGGAATGCTTTATATATGCGCTTACTACTGTATCGGTAAGTCGGTGAACTCCACGATTATCGGTGGTATATTCCCAGCTGGAGGAGATGCAAAATTTGGTTTTTGGTGCGATCTCATAGTGATGTGGGGAATTATATTGCCATTGGGTTATTTGAGTGCATTCGTGTGGCACGTACCACCGATTATTCTTTATGCAGTGTTCAGTTTAGATGAAATCATCAAGCTGCCTGTTGCTGCCGTTCGCTACCGTCAATACAGATGGTTAAACAATATCACACGAGATTTTACATGAGAAAGTTGAAACAATAATCCATTTTTGTGTGCAAATTAGATAAGAAAGGGGAATGTAGGATGACAATGAGAGAAAGAATAGCTGCAGGAAAATTATTTACAGATTACTGTGAGGGTCTGCCTGAGGACAGGATTCAGGCGAAAAGACGAATGATGGCCTTTAATTCGACTGGACCGGATGCTTTAGAGGAGCGCGCTCGACTGATGAACGAAATATTTGGAAAAGAAACAAAGGCCTGGATCGAGCCGCCGTTTTATTTTTGCTATGGGACGAACATTGAAATAGGTGAAGGTACTTATCTTAACTTTAACTGCAATTTTGTGGATGATACGAAAATTTCTATCGGGAAAAATGTTTTGTTTGGACCTGCTGTCACTATCGCTACTGTTGGTCATCCTATCAATCCTAATTACAGAGGATATATGTATGCGGATTCAGTGAAAATTGAAGATAATTGTTGGATTGGAGCCGGCACCATCATTTGTCCCGGAGTAACCATTGGCGAAAACAGTGTCATAGGTGCCGGAAGTGTAGTGACGAAAGATATTCCAGTTAATTCCGTTGCTTTTGGCAATCCGTGCAAAGTCCAGCGCACCATCAACGAACAAGATATGAAATACTATTATAAAGACAGAGAAATCACGCAAGAAGATTTGGACGAGGAATCTCGTTTGAGATAACCATTATAACTTAAGTTTTTTAAAACCAGTGTTGAGGAGAAAATCATATGATTAAATTAGTGCTAACGGATATGGATGGAACATTCTTGAATAATGACGGTGATTTTAACAGGGAACTTTACAAGGATGTTAAAAAAATCATGAAAGAAAAAGGCGTTGTTTTCGCTCCCGTTACCGGTAAACAATGTGAACGTGTAGAAGAGTTATTTGGAGAGGATGCCAAGGATTTATGGATTCTAGGGGATAGCGCCACTCGCATCAAGCATATGGGAGAGTTTGTTTATGAATCTCTGCTAAGTAATCAATTGGGACTGGAAATTATCGAGCTGCTTGAAGAAATTAGTCTTGATCATACCATTATTGCTTGCACGAGAAGTGGTGCAGTCATCAAAGACACCTTATCCCCTGAGGAAGCAGCAATTGTCAGAAGGTCTTATGCTCAAGTAAGGCAAGTATCTGATTTTAAGGAAATAACAGAGGAGTTTGTTAAGGTTACCATTCACGATCCAGCCCTTAAGTGTTTCGAAACGAGGGGAAAATTATCTGGCTTTTTTGAGTCGGCTTATATTGTAGCATCTGAAGCAGCTTGGATTGACATCGCGAATGCGAATGTTCATAAAGGTACAACTGTTGAACACTTGCAGCGTTTATTGAATGTTAGACCGGAAGAAACCATGGCATTTGGAGATGGTTTTAATGACTTAGAGCTCATGGTGCGGGCCACATATAGCTTTGCTGTCCGAAATGCCGTTCAAGAATTAAAAGATGCTGCGAATTTTATTACACGTTCTAATGAAGAAGATGCGGTCATGAAAACCATCATACAAATGTTATCGTTACAAGAAAGTAGGTAATAGGTTCAGTGGTTTTTAAATCTGTTCCGACTTATTCGTATTAGAGGACTATTAAGGACTATTGATTCAAAAAAGGAAGCCAGGGGATAAGCCCTAGCCTAAGGTATCAAACCTAAATATAATAAATGACACTACCAAATTCTTATTTGCAGCAAGCATCTGAAAATGATTTTCTCTTAGTCAGCCAGTCTGCAAATAAAAAGATGATTGGATAAATTGGTAGAGAGTACGTATATTTCCATCCAGTTAAAACATAATAGCCAGTTCAAACAAAAAGGGGCTCCCCTCTATATGATGTAAAAGCGCCAAAAAATAACGCCTTTTTCCAAACTTTCGAAAAAAACGGATAAAATCCCTGTCGAGACCCGAGTCTATTATTAAACTAATGTACTTCCTTGAATTTCAATTGAGCTGTTCATGAACATATCGATGTCGGCTTTAGTATTGGAAATGCCGCCTACACCAAAATTCTCAATTAAGAAGTTCGTTACGTTTGGTGATAAGAAAGCTGGTAATGTTGGTCCAACGTGAATATTTTTCACACCTAGGTAAAGTAAAGATAAGAAAACGATAACCGCTTTTTGCTCATACCATGCGATATTGTAAGATAACGGTAATTCATTTACACTTTCTAATCCGAATGCCTCTTTCAGCTTCAATGCCGTCATGACTAGAGAGTAGGAATCGTTACATTGACCGGCATCAAGTACCCTTGGAATTCCGTTAATATCACCCAAATCCAGCTTATTGTATCGATATTTTGCACAACCAGCTGTTAAAATGATCGTATCTTTTGGAAGCTCTTCGGCAAACTCCTTATAATACGTTCTGCTCTTATGGCGGCCATCACAGCCAGCCATTACAAAGAATCGTTTAATATCACCGTTTTTCACCGCTTCTACTACTTGATCAGCTACTTGAGCCACTTGATTATGAGCAAATCCTCCAACGATTTCACCTGTTTCAATTTCAACCGGAGGACTTAGCCCCTGAAGAAAATGCAAAATACGTTTCGAAGTCAGAAAGAATTTATATGGAATCACATATGCACAATATTAAGAATAATCATCAGGATAACGGTGGACATTAGCTACACGTGGGTCCGAGAGGGATACTTTTAAAATATTGACATATGATTAGGTAAAAATTGATTGAAGGGAGTTGTACCTTCATGCAACAGATAAAACTTATGATTAAAGTTTTTCTGAATGAACCTTTGTGGTTCAAAATACTAATTTCTATAACTTTCCTTATTTCAATAATTTTAAGCAGTTCAATATTTTCTAATCATGCTTATTTGCGAGGTTATTCCAAAATAGCAGCGGCTATCTTCTTTTGTGCTTACGCTATTAAATTTAGGAGGAATTATAAAACAGCTTTACTCTTTTATGCTTGTTCGGTAATATGTATTTTCCTATCCATTAGATCATTATTTTAATTTTAATAGATTGAAATTAGCACAAAAAGAAGATGGAAATTAATAGAGCTCCATTAACTAACGGGGCAAGAGTTGAAGATCAGTGCTGTCATTATGGCAGCATTTTCTTATACCGATCGAGGCAGTTTAGTGGAAGAGGCCTAGTATAAAACAATAAGAGTTGCTTAAAATAGCAACCCTTTTAATTCAACTCTTGGGACAATGTTTTATTTCTTATAATTGAGAGATTGCCTGTTGTGTTGACCATGTAGCACTGCTGAATGCCTGATAATTTGTAATAGCTGCTTGAAAATCCTTCTCACTTATGGTGGCAGTGGCATCATAGACAACTGCTGTTTGGAATCCATTCTCGATCAAGTCTCTCATATGTGATTCTACACAAATGTTTGATAAGACCCCTGCCAAAATCACCTTTTCTTTCCTATGCTGACGTAATTGGTAAACCAGATCATTTGTCTGCGGACTGGCAATCTTATGGGCGGTCGCAATGACAGTTTGGTTAGATAAAATGTATGGCTTAAGTGAAGGAACCCAGTCGGCTCCTACAGAAGTGTAGTCATTTTGTTTTTGATATACTCGTAGCTTTAATAACATTTCTTGTTCAGTCCCGGTAAATTGCCAACTATAATCATGGGGATATATATAATGAGGGGATATAAAAAGTTGATATCCTTTACTCATGGCTGTACTTATTAGAATTTCAAGATTACCAAGTGTGTTGTAATGCTCAATATTTTTTTTAGTTAAATGGTATCCTCTACCTCCGGGGGACAGAAAGTCATTTTGTGGGTCCGTTATGACAATAGCTGTATTAGCGGGATTAGGTATAAACATTTTTTTCCTCCCATTCTCATAAATAAGTTTCCTTACTTTTAATTCAACTTATGCTTTTTGTTGAATATATATTGATGGGTGCTTGTACAAATTTTATTTTTTATCTAGGGTGCCTGACCTTTCAACAAGACTATTTAATCTAGAGGTAGAAAGAATAATGGAAACACCCCCAATTATACTTTTCCAAGCGTGGACAACCCATTTTGATCGTTGGTTCGCTGCACCTGGGAGCGTAATAATGCAGGGGGAAGTCAACACAACCTTCTTTTTTTGAAATAAGTTTTAAGAACTCAATTACACCATGCGTAAATCTGCCATTTTAGGGCAAAATATGTATCGGTATTGCGCTGGAAAGCAATTACCTATTCTATATAAGGAGTGAGATGAGTGGCAGAAAACAACGAACGTAACCGTGTCGATAATGATGCTGGCGAAGCGGTTGGAACTGGTGTAGGTGCTGTCGCTGGTGCTGCTTTGGGCTCTGCTCTTGGTCCACTTGGTACCGTGGCAGGAGCAGTGGCAGGAGGAGCGATGGGTAACAAGGTCGGCGAAGGCACAGATGAGGCTAATGAGGGTGCCGCAAACCGAGAAGATTAGCATTTCAAAGAAAGAGTAGTGAATGAATTAGGACTCCCAGGAAAGGGAGTCTTTTAATTTTGATTTATTTAATTCAGCTTTATCATGTAAATTTCTAGTGAAGATTATGAAACTTTTCACTCAAGGTAACGGGGCATTTCTTAAAGAACGTTCGGCTGATCAATAAAAAGCAACCGATATTGTGTTGAACGGGTGAAGTTAACCAAAGAGGCGAAGGATTTGGACTTAATCCGAATACACTAGGCTTCTATGGACTGCCTGTCACACAGGAGCATCCATGACGTTCCAAACCTGTCTCTCAGCTGAGCAAAACGCAAAGCGAAAAAGGTTTCTTCCATGGGCATAAAGATTTCTCCTCCTTCAGAAAGCAAGGTATAAAGCCTCTCCGCCTCTTCTGCACTGTAAACCCTGAGGGTCAGATAGACACTTCGCATAGGCTCAGCGTTGGGGATGTCGGCTCCTCTTAGCACCGTGTCCCCAATCTCGATGGTAGCATGTAGAATGTCGTTTTCCCGACCTTCCGGAACGTTTGTCGGATTTGGCAGTTGTTTGAAAGCCATCATCGATGTTATTCTGCCTCCGAGATGCTGCTCATAGAACCGAAAAGCCTGTTCGCAAACTCCTCGATAGTTAACGTAGATATCGAGCTTCATTGTATAATCTCTCCTTATTCATTTTGGTTGTTGGTCTTGAATGATATCTTATAATTCAGTATAAACTAGTGGCCTATGAAAGCCTATACAATTATGGGTTAATGAAATAGTGTATAACCATTACGGTTTTGAACAGATTGCTAACCCAGAACTATTTATGCAAAAGGTACTTAAAAATCCAAATCAACAATAAAAACTCTTCTAACGATTGCAAGAGATCAAGATCCAGCTGCCATTAGAGCTTTTCTTATTTCACTAACAGATCAGGTTATCTCAATAAGGAATGTCAATGGGGTCCTGTATCAGTAGGTTAATTGAACAAATAGTTATTATAATAAAATAAAATCTACAACAAAAAGGACAATACCTAAATGAAGGTATTATCCTTTTTCTTTATCACAATAGAGAATGTCCTTTTACTTATATACTTGTAATCTGTGGAACCTCAATTCACTAATAAAAGTAGAACCTAATAAGAGAAGTCCACCTATGATTTGTAATTGCGTGAATTGCTCTTGTAAAATTAATCCAGAGATTAAAATAGCTACAAATGGATCAACATAGCTCAACATAGCTATGCTCTGACCTTTTAATTTTTCCATACCAGAGAAATACAACCAAAACCCTACTCCAGTATTTACTACTCCTAATAAAATGATAAAAGGAATGGAGGGTATTGATATATTTAGTATGTTAAATCCTTCTGTAATAAGAACGTAAGGTATAAGAATAAAAGCTGTAGTAGCCAGTTGAATAATGGTTACTTCCAACCTATCTATATCTTTGATAAACTTATTTAACAACATTAATGCAGCATAAAATGCTGCTGCAACTAACCCCAAAATTATTCCAAGTACATCATCTTTTCCAGATGCACTTATACCATTTCCCACAATGAACATCATACCTATTACTGCTATAACAATACATATTAATTTTTTAATAGGTAGTTGTTCCTTTAAAACAATGGGTGAAAGTAACATCACAAAAACAGGTGCAAAATAATAACCTAATGTAGCATTTGCAAGAGATGTGTAATCATAGGATTGATAAAGAAAAATCCAGTTTCCTCCCAAGGCTATTCCTGATGCCAAAAGAACTAACGCATTACTCTTAATCTTTTTCCAAGTAAAAGTTTTTCTCTGATTTAAGAATACAAGTAGTAAAAAGAGACAACCAATTGAGCTGCTTAAAAATGCTGTTTCTCTCGAAGATAAGTCAATGTATCTTATAACTAAACCAATTGTTCCAAAAATAATCATTGATAATATAAACTGAATGTTAGATTTCATTTCCTACTCCTTCGAATCTGCGAAACAGCTTATATTTCGCAGATTCTTAATCTGTTTTAAATATAAGCGTGTTTATGAGCAGAAACGGTGGTGGTGGAGAAGTAGCCAGTCTAACACTTGGATTAGAAATTGATTTTGATAATGACATATAAACTAAC
>NZ_JBALPZ010000085.1:56433-66328 GCF_036965645.1 Neobacillus drentensis | reverse complement strand
CATTAATTTTCATCTAAATAAAATAAAAATGGACATAGCAGTGGAAGATAAGAAAAAGAGCATTTATCCAAAAATACTATAAAAGGTGGAAGTGATCACTTTGAGACAGCCTAAAATTGTGATTCTCGGTGCAGGTTATGGCGGACTTCTTACGACAGTTCGTTTGCAAAAGCTACTTGGTGTAAATGAAGCGGATATTGTATTAGTAAATAAAAATGACTATCATTATGAAACAACTTGGTTACATGAGGCCTCTGCTGGTACGCTTCACCATGATAAAGTCCGCTATGATATTCGTGATGTTATTGACCGCAGTAAGGTTAGTTTTGTCCAAGATACAGTAGTAGAAATTAAAAAAGACGAAAAGAAAGTCATTTTAGAAAAAGGCGAAGTAGATTATGATTACCTTGTCATCGCCCTTGGCGGTGAACCGGAAACATTCGGTATCAAAGGGTTAAAGGAATATGCATTTGGAATTACCAATGTCAACTCGGCTCGTCAATTACGTGAGCATATTGAATACCAATTTGCTACTTACAATATGGAAGAGGAAAAGAATGACAATCGTCTTTCCATTGTTGTTGGTGGTGCAGGTTTTACTGGAATTGAATTCCTTGGGGAGTTATCCAACCGTATTCCAGAATTATGCCATGAATATGATGTAGATTTCCATAAGGTGAAAATTTATTGTGTGGAAGCAGCTCCAACTGTATTGCCTGGATTCGACCCTGAGTTAGTAAATTACGCGGTTTCTACGTTAGAACGTAAGGGTGTAGAGTTTTTAATCGGTACGGCAATTAAGGAAGCTGTTCCTGGCGGTATTTTTGTAGCAAAAGGCGATGCAGAGCCATATGAAATTAAGGCTGAAACTGTTGTTTGGGCTGCAGGTGTACGTGGTAATTCTGTTATCGAGAAATCAGGCTTTGAAGCCATGAGAGGCCGTGTTAAGGTACAGCCAGACCTACGTGTACCTGGACATGATGATGTCTTCCTTATTGGTGACAGCTCTCTTGTTATCAATGAAGAAATCAATCGTCCATATCCGCCAACTGCACAAATTGCGATGCAGCAAGCAGAATTGACAGCGAAGAATATTGCGGCTTTAGTTCGTAATAAGCCTGAGTTAGAGACTTTTACATTTGATAATAAAGGGACTGTATGTTCACTAGGTGAAGATGATGCGATCGGTGTAGTTTTTGGCAAAAAGCTTACAGGCGGTAAAGCATCCTTTATGAAAAAAGTTGTTGATAACCGTGCTCTTTTCATGATCGGTGGAGCAGGTATGGTATTGAAAAAAGGTAAATTTAATTTATTTTAATAAGAGAAGCGGAATGCCTTGATGGGCGTTTGTAGCTTTAATGAATTTTTTAAAAGGACAGAGTAGCTCTGTTCTTTTTTGTTATGATAATAAAGAGATGTTTTAAGTCGGGTCACCTTTGGACAACAGAAGCCAGAAAAATCGAATTCCTGTCAGAAGTCGGGTCATCTTCGGACAAGGGAGTGCAAAAAATTAGTAATCCTGTCCGAAGACGTGTCAGCTTCGGACAAGGCAGGGCCCAAATAACGGTAGTCCTGTCCGAACCCAGGTCAGCTTCGGACAAGGCAGGGCCAAAGAAAACGTAGTTCTGTCAGAAGCTGGGTCACCTTTGGACAAGGCAGGGCCAAAGAATCGAAGTTCTGTCAGAAGCTGGGTCACCTTTTGACAAGAGAAGCCCGAAAAATCGAAGTCCTGTCAGAAGCCGGATCACCTTCGGACAAGAGAATGCCCAAAAACAGGAGTCCTGTCCGAAGTCAGGTCACCTTCTGACAAGGGAAGACCAAAACAGAATCGTGCTTTTTCTAAAATGGGGGTATATTACATGAGCAGTCACGAGAAACGCGGAAAGGTATGGCTGGCCGTATCCGGTTTAGTGAAATCCAGTAAAGGGGAATGGCTCGTTGTAAAAAAAAGATACGGCGGCTTAAAAGGCAAATGGTCTCTGCCAGCTGGATTTGTGGATGAAGGAGAAACAGCAGATCAAGCTGTTTTAAGAGAAGTGAAAGAAGAAACCGGAATCGATTGTTCAGTAAAGGGTCTCCTTGGGCTAAGGACAGGTGTCATCAAAGGGGAAATTAGTGATAATTTACTTGTTTTTTTACTTGAGCCTACCGGAGAGCTTACCATTACGCATCAAGATAAGGAGTTGTATGAGGCCCGTTTTATGGCACCAGAGGAGCTTAGGTTAGAAAAAGATGCTTCCGTTCTATTACATTATCTAATCCATGAAAGTCTCTCAGTTATGAAACCGGAATCTGATGATATTAACCCCGGTAATCAGTTTGGCTACACTTCCTATAAATTATTTTTTTAATTTTTCGATAAATTAAGCAACCTATCGGAAATGGAAGATAATCTAACATGTATCCGTTTTCATATGCGAAATTCCGTGAATTTAGCTCTTTTCTTTTTCTAAAATCCTTGGTATATTATCTGAAAATTAAGTTAATATACAAAGGGAGGCGAAAGAGATGACGGTGGAAACGATTGATACAACCAAAACTTGTGATTATTGTGAGGGGAAGGGGTATTTCCAATTAGTCCTTGGCGGTTCGGAGACATGCCCAAACTGTGAAGGAACTGGTAAGAATAAAGATAACTAAGCAAATCAGCTTCTTATTCTAAGAGGCTATTTTTTTGCTTTTTTTTAATAATGGATTTAGCACTACTCTAGTTGTTCGCCTGCGCTTTTCTTCTTGACTCTCTTAGGGCTTTTTAAGTACACTAATGGATGTATAAAGGGGGAATTGTCGGATGCAGATGAGCATTGTGGTCCTAATCATCTCAATCGTGCTATTTTTTGTTTTATTTTTTGGAATCGGTTTTATCCTGAATATGCTCTTAAGAATGTCATGGGTGATGGCTATTATTTACCCCATTGTAGCCATTTTTATTGTAGATAAAGTAGAGTTTGCTGAGTACTTTACAAATAGTAAATACGCCTTTCAAGATCTTTGGTCAAGAATCAGCACGTTAGCAACGGCGGATATTCTCATACTAATCAGTGGTCTAGCAGGCGCGATTGCTGCTGGTTTTACAATTAAACTATTACGAAAAAGTGGATATCAAATGTTTTAAGACTTTTACAGTTATGTAAGGGTCTTTTTTTGTTCTGAAAAATTGAATTTTTCACCCTTTTGTATATTTCCCTTTACTTTGGGAATGAATATTTTTGGAGGGTGAAAAAATCAATGAATAAAATGAAAACTTGGACGAAACGAATTGCAATGATTTGTCTGTTTATTTTGGCATTAGCTGCAACCTTTCAGTCCATTACTGGCGTAAGTGCAAAGTCGTTCATACTGCCATTTGCGTCAGCGCTTTCGATAACGAAACCTGTTTCTGGATCATCCACTCCTCTCCTTGAGGATGCATTTGATTGGTCTAAGTACCCAAAATATACAGTGACCGCAACAGGCTATACGGCAGGATATGAATCCACTGGGAAAAGCCAGGGTCATCCTGAATATGGTATTACTTACTCAGGTGTAAAAGTGAAACGGGATCTATTTTCAACCGTAGCCGCTGATTTAAACGTTTTTCCCATAGGTACCATTCTATTTATCCCGGGTTATGGATATGGGGTTGTGGCCGATAAGGGAGGCGCGATAAAGGGAAATGAGTTAGACCTTTATTACAAAACGGTGGAGGATGTTTATGAGCAGTGGGGTAAAAAGCAGGTGGAGGTCTATGTTATTCAAAAAGGAAATGGACGTCTTACTGAAGAGGAATTGCTAACCTTAAATAATGATAAAACACTCCAAGTATTCCGAGGGCAGTATACAAGCTCCGAAAAAAGATAAGAATACGAAGAAATCGGCAGGCCTTGTGCCTGCTTTTTACATGGTTAGATTCTCGAATTAATTCGCCCTTTTCGATATAATGTAAAGGTAAATTTCGGAGGTGAAGGAACATGTTTCATGTAAAAAAAGGGTTAGACTTTACGGCAAGTCATGAGGGCTTAGTCGTAGGTATATTTGAGAAACCTGAAAAATTCACAGGGGAATTAGCCGAATTAGATGGAAAATTTGACGGACAGTTAACAGAGCTAGTAAAGTCAGGTGATCTTTCAGCTAAGCTTAAAAGCATTACTAAAGTACATACTTTTGGGAAAATTTCAGCAAAACGGATCTATTTTGTTGGTCTGGGAAAAGAAAAGGATTTATCCTTCGAAAAGCTTCGAGCCGCTTTAGGAAGGGTTTTTAAACAGCTAAAGGTAAATAAACAGGGGGAAACAGCTGTTTATTTAGATACGTTTGTCAGCGAAGCACTGGATAGTTTAGATGCCGCACATGCGTTGAGTGAAGCCATGGCGCTCTCCACGTATCAATTTGATGGATATAAACAAAAATCGAATGAGCCGGAAAAGAGACTTGAGAAGGTTACTGTATATGCTTCTGCGGCTGACGAAGTGGATGTTCAGGCTTCTTTAACAGTCGGTTATGCATTCGGAAAGGCAACCAATTCGGCCCGCACGCTTGTGAACACTCCTGGTAATTTATTGACGGCTACAGATTTAGCGAACTATGCTTCAGAGCTGGGAGCCAAATACAACTTTGAAGTCGAAATTCTTGATAAAGCAGAGATTGAGAAGTTAGGGATGGGTGCATTCCTCGCTGTAAATAAAGGGTCTGTCGAGCCTCCAAAAATGATTGTTTTAAAATATCAAGGAAAAGATGAATGGACCGATGTTATTGGGTTGGTTGGAAAAGGGATTACCTTCGATACAGGCGGTTATTCAATTAAAACAAAAGCTGGCATTGTTGGGATGAAAACGGATATGGGCGGAGCAGCGGCTGTTCTTGGGGCGATGGAAATCATCGGTGAAATTAGACCGGAGCAAAACGTTGTCGCGGTTATTCCTTCCACCGATAATATGATCTCGGGTGGTGCCTTTAAACCAGATGATGTGATTACATCCATGAATGGTAAAACGATTGAGGTCCTAAATACGGATGCAGAGGGACGTCTAGTTTTGGCAGATGCGGTTACCTATGCCAAACATCATGGGGCTAATTATTTAGTGGATGTGGCCACCCTAACAGGCGGAGTCATTACGGCACTTGGTCTGCATACAACGGGTGCCATGACCAATCATGATGGTTTGTATGAGCAAGTTTTGGAAGCATCTGTTGAAGCTGGAGAGCAGATGTGGTTATTGCCATTGTTTGAGACGGAAAAAGAACGTGTCCGCAATAGTAAGGTGGCTGATTTAAATAATTCTCCAGGAAGCGAGGGACACGCCCTTGTAGCGGGTGCTTTTATTGGTGAGTTTACGGAAGGCACGCCATGGGTGCATCTGGATATTGCCGGAACAGCCACCACATCAAAGGACTATGACTTAGGTCCAGCAGGTGCTACTGGCGTTATGACCCGTACCCTTGCGCTGTTTGTAGAACGCTTTGAGCCAATTGAAAAATAAACCTAATGCTGCATGAGGGTTCCAGCAGTTTTTTTTGACACCGCCATACGCCGCTAAACGGGCGCTTCCGCTTTTCTATTTGGCTTGTCTAGCTCAAGCGCCCAGCGGCCCGGGGTCATAAGCCAATCCGTCAAGAAGGCTAAAGAGCAGCCTTCTCGCCGGCTAGTCTTATGCCTGTCGCCCCTAGGAAAAAATGAACTGCTTTTTTCCCTGGTCAAGGCGCCTCCGCTTTTCGGTTTTCCTTTATCTCAGTCAAAGCGCTCCAGGTCATACGCCGCTAAACGGGCGCTTCCGCTTTTCTATTTGCCCACTCCAATCCCATTGTTTCCGCATATGAAATAGTGTAGGCAAGTAGCACAGAAAAAGGAGGTAATAGGATATGTACCCATATCGAAGCCCGTATCCGGTACAAGATCAACGATTTATCGGTCTTGGCTGGCCATTAGCGATTGGTGGACTTAGCTTCTTGGGAGGATTACTTGGCGGGGGATTAGGTGCTTCTTTTGCAGCCCGGCCATTTTACGGTTACCCAGGAGGATTCGGTGGTTATCCAGGATTCGGCTATCCTGGAGTCGGTTTCCCGCCAATGGGATACCCTGGTTTCTATTAATATCGTTAAAAACAGCTCTTGCAGCTGTTTTTTCTTTTTTTACCTTAAAGGAATGTGAAGAGAAACGAAGAATAGGTTAATATAAAATCAAAATAGGTACCGGAGGGATAAGATGATTAAGGATACGCTAATAGAGGCACTTGGAATGGAAATTACGCTGCTAGAGCCTGGGAAAGTTGTTGCAGTCATGCCTGTTGACCACCGGACAAAACAGCCATTTGGCTTACTTCATGGAGGGGCTTCCGTTGCCTTAGCAGAGACAGTTGCAAGTCTGGGAGCCTACGAACTCGTTAACAAAGAAACAGAGGCTGTGGCTGGGTTGGAAATAAACGCCAATCATGTCCGTCCAAAAACGGACGGAGTTGTCACCGCAGTGGGAACCGTTTTGCATCAGGGTAAAACAACCATGGTCTGGGATATTAAAATCACCGATGAACAAGACCGTCTTATCTGTGTTTCAAGATGTACAATGGCCGTCATTAAACTTAAAAAATAATTCCTCACAAGAGAATGGTTTTTCCATTCTTTTTTTGTGTCTATTGTACAAAAATTTAAAAAACTCTAATGAAATTCATGTTATAATAAAAAAAATAGAAAAAAAGCACAATTTTTTGTACATGTATCTTTATATAATAGTAGTAAGATGGAATAAGAGAAGGTGGTGAATAAATTGAGAACCAAGAAGCAATATTTATTTATTGATTTTGAGTTTACGATGCCAGAGAGAAATGTTCGTATGAAAGATTTTTTTGCGGAAATTATTGAGGTGGGAATTGTTGCCGTAGTAGATGACCAAGTTACTGAACAATTTTCTTCCTATGTAACTCCTTTAAAATTTCCGAGATTATCCGAACGCTGCAAATCATTCTTACATATTACGCAGCAACAGGTTGATAGGGGATTAACTATTTACGAGCTCATTAAGAAATTGGCAGAATTCAATAAGGATAATGTTGACACGACCATCGTTACTTGGGGAAACATGGATATGAAGGTACTGCGGCAAAATTGTTTAATGGCTGGAGCTGCGTTTCCATTTAAGGGAGCAGAATTAGATTTATCCATGGAATATAAACGATTCTTTGGCGACCAAAATCAAACCGGTCTTTGGAAAGCCGTTCAGGAATATGGGAAAGAAGGGACTGGGAAACATCATCGAGCATTGGATGATGCCTTGACTACCTATAATATATTCAAACTAGTTGAAAAGGATAAACGCTATTTGGAAAAGCCGCAGCCAACCACTATCGGCGATCGAATCGATTTTTCCAAACTGCTCAATGAATTCGCATAAAAGGCCAAATCACTCAAACTGATTTGGCCTTTAAATGTGTGATCAAATCTTATAATCGCTTTCCAAGGATTCCAAAGCCCGTAAGCTCATCTCTGCCCACTCTGAATTTAATTCGGTCAATTCTTTTCTCATCTTCTGTAAAGCTTCTTTTAAAGATTCCTGATAATCAGGAACCTCACCCTCAAACGGTTTCACCATTTGTTTGGGAATATTCGTTTGCTCCCTGTAACTAAGGGCTTTTCTTTCATGAAACATGAGGACATCCGCATCCTTTGGGTGGTGGAGGTCACCTTGCATCGGATGTTTTGCAACCGCCAATACCCTGACTAAATAATGCTGTGGGCGTTCTTCAGTAATTTCACCAATATACTTCCCTGTCTTATAAATCCCCGTAACCACATTGCCAACTTGTAATTCTGTCACGTCATCCACCCCATAGTCTAAAATTCACTTGATTCCACTCCTCCATTATGACTAAATTAAAAACATAGTGCAAAAAGTTTAAAGTGAGAAAATGGAGGGATGATAATTGAGAAAGAAAGGGCTATTTATATTTATTTTTGTAAGCATTGTTCTAATGTTGGCTGCTTGTGGGACAAGCGAGAAGAAGGAAGACAAGGTATCCACAACCACAAAGACTACAGAGCCAAAAACAGAACAAAAGGAAGGGGCCAAACAAGTGTCTGATAAAACATATCCACAGCTGTCAACAGAAGTGGCTGAAAATGAAAAATTAGTGGAAATGGAAACGTCAATGGGGACGATTAAAATTAAACTATTCCCAGAGTATGCTCCAAAGGCTGTTGAAAACTTTGTCAAACACAGTCAGGATGGATACTATGACGGTCTCATTTTTCACCGGGTGATCAAAGATTTCATGATTCAAGGCGGTGACCCAAAGGGAAACGGGACCGGCGGTGAAAGTATTTGGAAGACTCCATTTGAAGATGAATTTTCTGAAAATCTTTTTAATATTCGTGGAGCCTTATCGATGGCAAACGCAGGAGCCAATACGAATGGAAGTCAGTTCTTTATTGTTCAAAAAACAACACTGGACCCTTCTATGAAAGAAGAAATGGACAAAGCCGGCTATCCAAAGGAAATCATTGATGCCTATGACAAAAATGGGGGTACTCCATGGCTGGATCACCGTCATACTGTTTTCGGCCAGGTGATCGAAGGAATGGACATTATAGATAAAATTGCAGAAACAAAAGTAGATGCAAAGGACAAGCCAGAGCAAGATGTCGTGATCAAAGGAATTAAAGTATTAAAATGACTTTGAAAATTGTCCAGCTTCAGCGCCTAGGGGCTCGGGGTCATAAGCCAATCCGTCAATAAGGCTCGTCTAATGCCTGTCGCCCCTAGGAAAAAATGAACTACTTTTTTCCCTGGTCAAGGCGCTTCCGCTTTTCTGTTGGTGCGGAGTCTTCTTTGTTGCTATAATAAAGTGAACCCATTAGGGGCCTTTAAGAGAGAAAGGGAGAAGAAAAATGTTTCTGCCATCCGTACTAGCATTATTTTTGTACTTTCCTGAAGACAAAAGAGAATATATTCCTGCCGCCATTACATGTGTTATTTTTTTAATAGGTGCACTAATAACCATGCGGCTCATTATTAAAATCTCCAACCGGGAAGCATTAAAAACAAAAGAGTTAGAAGAACAAATAAACAAGAACCGGACTACGCAAAGGAACAGTTAAACACGACTGTTCCTTTTATCATTCCATAAGCCATTCCTTTCCGCTTTAGAATAGTTCAGGGGTTGATTGCCTATACTATTCCCAAATTGCCAAGGGGGGAAACAATGAAGAAAAGTTGGATGCTTATTCCGCTTCTCCTGCTTACGGGCTGTATGGAAAAGGAAGTAAAGCAGTTAGACGTACAAATGTATAATCCATCAGGTGATTCGCTCGGGACAATAACGCTTGCTGAACAGTCGAATGGGGTGAAAATGACCGTGGATTTAACTGGACTTCCTTTAGGAGAACACGCGATACATATACATGAATCTGGTACATGTAAGGCCCCTGATTTCAAATCGGCGGGGAACCATTTCAATCCTGAAAATAAAGAACATGGTCTCCTACATCCGAAGGGAGCTCATGCGGGGGATCTGCCAAATTTAATTGTCGCAGATGATGGGACTGTAAAGGCTGATTTAATGGCCCCTAATGTTACTTTGAAAAATGGAAAAAAATCACTGTTTACAAAAGAAGGAACTTCCATTGTAATTCATGAAGGAAAGGATGATGGGATGACCCAGCCGGCAGGGGATTCAGGAAACCGGATTGCTTGCGGTGAAATTTCTAAAGAGAAGAAGACAGAACAAAAAAAAGCTCAAGACGAAAAATAATAGATTACAAGCTATCCCGAGCGGATAGTTTATTTTTTTTGCTTCCCTAGGTATTCATCTAAGGCTTTTCCAACTAGTGGACATACACTGTAGGGAGAATGTAAGGAGGCGATTCTTTATGGAAAAAAGACAATTTGGCGGATTTCCAGGACAAATGATGGGAGGCTACCCGCAAA
>NZ_JBALPZ010000085.1:0-56342 GCF_036965645.1 Neobacillus drentensis | reverse complement strand
ACCCGCAAATGGGAGGCTATCCACAAATGGGAGGCCATTCACAAATGGGAGGCTTTCCGCAAATGGGAGGTTCCCAACAAATGGGAGGATTCCCGCAAATGATGGGCGGTCAGCAGCAAACGGGCTTTCCTCAAGGTATGGGCGGAATGGGCGGATTCATGCAAGGGCAAACACCAACTTCCTTTGGCCAACGGAAAAAAGATAAGTAATAACATAAGTAAACAAGGTAAGAGGGACCTGTTCTTTTCAAATAAGGGACAGGTTTTTCTATTTCGCTTGATTTCATGGCCAACTTTTTAGACAATGAATACATCCATTCAAAACAATCACGAGGTGCTTTTCTGATGCAATCAAAACTTTATTACCAAGATGCTTACATACATACTTTCTCTGCACGTATTTTGAAGCAAGAGCGCGATGAAACGGGCAGAAATTACATTGTCCTCAACCAAACAGCCTTTTATCCAACCGGAGGCGGACAGCCGCATGACACAGGTCGAATAGCGGAAAGGGCCGTTATTGACGTAGAAGAAGTGAACGGTGAAATTCGGCATTATCTTGACGCGCCATTACAGGTGGCTGATACTGAAGTAAGCTGTACGATTGATTGGGAAAGAAGATTTGATCATATGCAGCAGCATGCAGGACAGCATATTTTATCGGCCGCCTTTGACCATTTGTTTGGCTATAAAACGGTTGGTTTCCATATGGGGCCGGAAAATCTAACGATCGATTTAGAAACCGAAGAATTAACGAAAGAAGAAGCCGCAAAAGCGGAGGAACTAGCTAACAGAATCATTCTAGAGAACCGCCCCATTGAAACTAAATGGGTTACAGCAGAAGAATTGTCCCAATATGATTTAAGGAAAGAGACAAAGGTAAAAGAAAACATACGGCTTGTGATCATCCCCGAATTTGATTATAACGGCTGCGGCGGTACTCATCCAAAGGGTGCCGGTGAGGTAAGTGCTGTTAAAATCTTGGATTGGGAAAAACAACGAAAAAACATTCGCATTCAATTTGCCTGCGGTCTGCGTGTGATCAAAAAGCTTGGGGAGAAACAAGAGGTTATACTTGAATTAACTAACCTCTTGAATGCCCCAGAAAAGGACATGCAGCAAGCCGTCATCCGTTTGTTGGAAAACGAGAAACAATTGACCAAATTACTTGAACAATCAAAGGAATCATTACTTCAATATGAAGCCAAGGAACTGGCAAGTAAGGATCAGTCTGTTGTTACGAAGGTATTTGAGAACAGAACAATCCAAGAACTCCAGAAGTTGGCCCGGATGATCGCGGCCGACCATGAAAACAGCCTCGCCTTTTTTGTTTCAACAGATGGGACCCGTATACAAGTAGTTCTCGCAAAAGGGAAAGCAAGAACAGAAAATATGAAAAAACTGATCGGCGAGATTTTGCCAATGATTCATGGTAAGGGCGGAGGGAATGATTCCTTTGCTCAAGGCGGTGGTGAGGCTCTCTTAACGGGTGAACAAATCCTAGATAGGCTTTTATCGTTGATGAACTAGCTAGTTATTATGTTAGAATAGCTTAAAAGGATGGAGGGGAAATATGCGAAAAGAGGTACAAACCAACCTGCAGTTTGTAGATGTCTTAAATCAATGGGATCCTTTTCAATTAGAAAGCGGCGATTATGATACGGAAATAGCCGATACGATCCAAGCTGTTTATGAGCTCGATGACCCCTATAGGTTAGCAGAACGAATTCAGGCAATTTATGAGTTCTCATTCGAAAAACTGATTCCAATAGACGAGTGTCGTAAAGTTGCGGCCGAATTATTAGTCATCAAAGAAAATCAATCTTGCTCATTGTAAGTTACAAAGAGCAGGTTGATTAAACGATAAAAAAAGAGGACAATCTGACGGATTGTCCTCTCAAAAAGGGGGGAATACTAGAAAGCTTTATAATAAAAGTTTTCCCAGTTTCCCCCTTTTTATACATTAAAAAAATAAAAAACGGTAAATTATACCGTTTTGAATAAAAATTTTTAAGGATTCCCCTTGGTATTTTGCTTTAATAACTCTGATGCAGGTATATCTAGAACAGTAGATAATTTTAAGATGGTCTGATTACTTGGTATTTGTTCTCCAGATTCATATTTAGCGATTGTATGCGTTCCGACTCTAATCTTTTGAGCAAGTTCCTCTTGCGTCATCTTAAGCATTTCACGGCTTATTCTAATGGTTTCACCAATTGAATTCATACTGTTCACCTCATCTAAAAAAAGATATTTTCTCACCATGTATTATATCATGGTAATACTTCTATTTCCTTATGCATTTATGAACGTTATGTTAAGGGGTAAAAAACAGCAATCTCCCTAATTTTGATTAAAGTCTTTATTTATGATATAATTTTTTAATGCGTATATAAGGGAAAAAATAATTATTATTTAGGAGTGTTTTCATGACAGAAAAATTGGAAGTTGGAAGTATTTTAACAGGTAAGGTAACAGGAATTCAACCGTACGGAGCATTTATAGCTTTAGATGAGAATACCCAAGGTCTTGTTCATATTTCGGAAATCACGCACGGTTATGTGAAAGATATTAATGAACACCTAAAAGTGGGAGATGAAGTTAAAGTTAAAATCTTATCAGTGGATGAAGAAGCAGGAAAAATCGGTCTTTCCATCCGTGCTACAGAAGAGGCACCAGTCCAACAAGCTGCAAAGCCAAAAAAACCGCGCAAGCGCCTTGCTGCTGCCATTATTCCTGAAGCTGAAGGACAACAAGGTTTTAATACCTTAAAAGATAAGCTCCAAGAGTGGATTGATCAATCTTCACGGGAAGATTTAATTAAAAAATAATACAGAAATGTAAGCCTAGACCAAACTATTTGTACAGTTTGGACTAGGCTTATTTTTTTATTTATAGGAAATTATAAGGTTTATCGAGCTTCCATTCATTTATCAAGTATCTTATAAAATTAATAGAAAAAATGTTCATTCTTGGTTAATGCTCAGCTACAATAGAAGTATCTATATATAAAATCCGGAACGCAGACGGGGGAATAACATGGAAAGAAAGAACAGCACAAGTGATTTAATTGAGCAAACAGAAAAGTATGGTGCCCATAACTATCATCCACTGCCAATTGTTATTTCATGCGCTGAAGGTGTTTGGGTGGAAGATCCCGAAGGCAACAAATATATGGACATGTTAAGTGCCTATTCTGCCCTCAATCAAGGCCACCGCCATCCTAAGATTGTCCAGGCATTAAAAGATCAAGCGGATAAGGTTACGTTAACCTCACGTGCTTTTCATAACGACCAGCTTGGTCCATGGTATGAAAAAGTTTGCAAATTAACAAACAAAGACATGGTTCTGCCGATGAACACCGGAGCGGAGGCAGTTGAGACGGCTGTAAAAGCAGCAAGACGCTGGAGTTACGATGTAAAAGGTTTATCGGAAGATCAGGCTGAAATCATTGCTTGTATTGGGAATTTCCATGGCAGAACGATGACGGCTGTCTCCCTCTCATCTGATGCCGAATATAAGCGTGGATTTGGCCCCATGCTGCCTGGCATCAAGTTAATTCCATATGGTGATTTAGAGGCTCTTAAAGCGGCGATAACTCCCAATACAGCAGCGTTTTTAATTGAGCCCATTCAAGGTGAAGCTGGGATCATTATCCCGTCTGAGGGCTTTATGAAGGCTGCATTCAATCTTTGTAAAGAAAACAATGTTCTGTTTATTGCTGATGAAATCCAGGCAGGCTTAGCACGTACGGGTAAAATGTTTGCTAGTGAGTGGGAGGGAATTGAACCGGATATGTATATCCTCGGTAAAGCCCTTGGCGGCGGTGTTTTTCCTATCTCCTGTGTAGTTGCCAATAAAGAGATACTAGGCGTATTTAACCCTGGCTCACACGGTTCTACCTTCGGGGGGAATCCAATGGCATGTGCTGTTTCAATCGCTGCCCTTGATGTACTTGTTGACGAAAAGCTTGCGGAAAAGTCATTGGAACTTGGGGAGTATTTTATCAATAAATTGAAAGATATTAAGAATCCAAAAATTAAGGAAGTGCGCGGCCGAGGTTTATTTATTGGAGTGGAATTAACAGAATCCGCCCGGAAATATTGTGAACAACTAAAAGAACATGGACTCTTATGCAAAGAAACTCATGAAACCGTCATTCGTTTTGCTCCGCCGCTTGTTATAACAAAGGAAGAATTAGACTGGGCTATTGAACGGATTAACAAAGTACTCGGGTAATCAAAATAATTAGGGGTGTCAACATGGTGACGATGGAAGAGGAGACAGCGGTTGCTGATCAATTAAATTTACTTGCCTCAACAAAAATTGTAATACATGATGCCTTAAAAAAGCTCGGGTATCAACAGGATATGTTTCATCTTTTAGAGGAGCCGCTCAGAACACTCACCGTCAGGATCCCTGTTCGGATGGACGATGGTTCCACTAAGATTTTTAAAGGTTTCCGTGCCCAGCATAGTGATGCAGTCGGACCGACAATGGGGGGAATCCGATTTCATCCTAAAGTAACAGAGGATGAAGTGAAGGCATTATCGATGTGGATGAGCATAAAGTGCGGAATTTGTGACCTGCCATTTGGCGGCGGCAAGGGCGGGGTTATTTGTAACCCAAGGACGATGTCCTTTGGAGAATTAGAGCGATTAAGCCGCGGGTATGTCCGCGCCATCAGCCAAATGGTGGGACCTACTAAGGATATTCCTTCTCCAGAGCTGTATACGAATTCGCAAATGATTGCCTGGATGTTTGATGAATACAGCCGTCTCAGGCAAAATGAATCTCCAGCCTTTATCACCGGAAAGCCATTGGTGCTCGGAGGGTCAGAGGGGTGGGAAAAAGCAGGAGCAAAAGGAATTACCCTTTGTATTGAAGAAGCAGCCAAAAGGCGAGGAATCCCCCTTAAAGGAGCTCGAGTGATTGTCCAAGGATTCGGTAATGCCGGTGGATATGTTTCTAAATTCCTGCATGACAAAGGGGCCGTCGTTATTGGTATCTCCGATGTTTACGGCGCACTTTATGACCCTGATGGTCTAGATATCAATTACCTTCTGGACCGCAGGGATAGCTTTGGAACCATCACCGCGCTCTTTGATAGTGTGATGACAAACGAAGAGCTCCTTACTAAAGATTGTGATATTTTAGTTCCCGCTGCGATTGCGAATCAGATCACGATTGAAAATGCCCACCATATCAAAGCAAAAATTGTGGTAGAAGCTGCGAGCGGACCTACTACATTAGAGGCAACAAATATTTTATTAGAGCGCGATATTTTACTTATCCCAGATGTTTTAGCTGGTGCCGGAAATGTGATTGTCTCCTATATCGAATGGGTTCAAAACAATCAGGGACTTTATTGGGATGAAGAAGAAATAGAGGAGAAACTACGAGAAAAAATCGTCCAG
Source organism: Neobacillus drentensis (assembly GCF_036965645.1). Classification (GTDB taxonomy): domain Bacteria; phylum Bacillota; class Bacilli; order Bacillales; family Cytobacillaceae; genus Neobacillus; species Neobacillus drentensis_D. The sequence goes on along the minus strand of NZ_JBALPZ010000085.1, from coordinate 50,926 downwards.
GCTTTTGATCGTATTTATGAGCTTGCTCAAAGCCTTCATATCAATATACGCCTTGCTGCGTATATGGTGGGAGTGAAAAAAGTGGCAGAAGCGTCCCTTTTTAGGGGCTGGGTCTAAAAAATTCCTTGTATCGTACATCGATACAGGGAATTTTTTTGTAAGCGGGGGAAAACTATAACTTTGAAAATGGTCAAACGTTATCGTTGTGTTTTTACGACAGATAAAACCCCTGAAGGGAAAAGGAATCGGGTGCTACGACAGATAAGAACGAGTCATAACCCCCGAAGGGAAAGGGATCCAGGTGCTACGACAGATAAGAGCGAGTCATAACCCTCGAAGGGAAAGAGAATCGGGTGCTACGACAGATAAGACCGGTTTATATCTCCCGAAGGCCAAAAAGCTGCAACAAGATAAGAAGGTTTCTCATCCCCAAGCACCACCCACAGTCTAGTTCTTTGCAAAATAAAACATAATAAATAATAATAGTAAAAGTAAAGGAAGGTGTTATCTATGGAGAATTTTACATTTTTAAATCCAACCAAATTAATTTTTGGAAAAGGCGAGCTTGAACAATTAAAAACAGAAATCCCGCAATATGGCAAAAAAGTGTTACTTGTTTATGGCGGGGGCAGTATTAAAAAAAGCGGCCTTTATAATCAGGTTACCAGCATCCTGGATGAAATTGGAGCTCAGGTTTTTGAACTTTCCGGAGTGGAACCGAATCCGCGCATTTCTACAGCTAGAAAAGGTGTAGAAATTTGTAAAAAAGAAGGTATTGAATTTCTATTAGCAGTAGGAGGCGGCAGTGTCATTGACTGCACCAAACTAATAGCTGCAGGTGCTAAATACGAGGGAGATCCTTGGGATATCGTCATTAAAAAAACCTTCGCACGCGAGGCACTGCCATTTGGAACTGTTCTGACCCTTGCAGCAACTGGTTCTGAGATGAATTCAGGCTCTGTTATTACAAACTGGGAAACCAATGAGAAATACGGCTGGGGAAGTGCCGTAACATTCCCTAAGTTTTCAATCCTTGATCCGGTAAATACCTTTACCGTTCCTAGAAACCAAACCATTTATGGCATGGTTGATATGATGTCACATGTGTTTGAACATTACTTCCATCTGGAAGAAAATACCGATTTCCAAGACCGCATGTGTGAATCACTGTTGATTACTGTAATGGAAACCGCTCCTAAGTTACTGGCAGACCTTGAAAACTACGAACATCGCGCTACTATACTTTATGCAGGCACAATGGCTTTAAACGGTATGGTAAACATGGGCTATCGGGGTGATTGGGCTACCCACAACCTAGAACATGCTGTATCGGCAGTTTATGATATTCCACATGGCGGCGGCCTGGCGATTCTGTTCCCTCACTGGATGGAGCATAATCTAAGCGTGAAACCTGAGCGCTTTAAACAGCTGGCCGTCAGGGTGTTCGGCGTAGATCCAGAAGGCAAGACAGCAGAGGAAGCCGGTTTAGAAGGAATTCGTAAGCTGCGTGAATTCTGGAACAGCATTGAGGCTCCTTCCCGCTTAGCAGATTATGATATTGATGACAGCCAGCTTGAGCTTATGGCAGACCGTGCGATGGTCAATGGGGAGTTTGGTAACTTTAAAAAGCTAAACCGTGACGATGTACTAGCCATTTACCGGGCGTCATTATAAAAGTAGGAAATTGTCGAAAATGGGTACGCTTTCACAAGCTGAGGTTTCTTGATAATTTTCTCAAGCTTAGGTAAAGTGATAACTGAAAAATAAAATTTTGGAGGATCATACATGACACACGTTCGCTTTGATTACTCGAAGGCCCTCTCCTTTTTTGGAGAACATGAAATTACATATTTACGTGATGCTGTAAAAGTGGCTCACCATTCTCTACACGAGGGAACTGGTGCTGGAAGTGACTTTTTAGGCTGGATTGAACTGCCAACTAACTATGACAAGGAAGAATTTTCACGGATTCAGAAATCTTCAGAGAAGATTAAAGCAGATTCAGATGTTCTTCTCGTTATCGGAATTGGCGGATCTTATCTTGGTGCAAGGGCTGCGATTGATATGCTTTCTCACAGCTTTTACAACGCCCTTCCAAAAGAAAATCGCAGCAATCCACAGATTATATTTGTTGGGAACAGCATTAGTTCTACCTATATGCGCGATGTAATGGACCTATTAGATGGTAAAGACTTCTCAATTAACGTTATCTCAAAATCAGGAACAACTACAGAGCCTGCGATTGCCTTCCGTATTTTCCGTAAGATTCTTGAAGAGAAATATGGTGTAGAAGAAGCTCGTAAGCGCATTTATGCGACTACAGACAAAGCAAGAGGCGCTCTTAAAACATTAGCCACAGAAGAAGGTTACGAGTCGTTTGTGATTCCAGATGATGTCGGCGGACGTTATTCTGTATTAACAGCTGTAGGTCTTTTACCAATTGCTGTATCTGGTGCAGATATTGAAAAGATGATGGAAGGTGCCCGCCAAGCACAAAATGATTTCAGCCATTCTGAAATCGAAGAGAATCCAGCCTACCAATATGCGGCCGTAAGAAATGTCCTTTACAATAAAGGAAAAACAATTGAAATGCTAATTAACTATGAACCAGGCTTACAGTACTTTAATGAATGGTGGAAGCAATTGTTTGGTGAAAGTGAAGGGAAAGACCAAAAAGGTATTTACCCATCTTCAGCCAACTACTCAACTGACCTTCACTCTTTAGGACAATATGTTCAAGAAGGACGTCGCGACCTATTTGAAACGATTGTAAAAGTAGACAAGCCTCGCCATGAGCTTACAATTGAAGCCTTTGAAAATGACTTAGATGGTCTTAACTATTTAGAAGGAAAAACAATCGACTTTGTTAATAACAAAGCTTTCGAAGGGACTATGCTTGCTCATACAGATGGCGGAGTGCCAAACTTGATTGTTACTATTCCTGAAATGGATGAATATTCATTTGGCTACCTTGTTTATTTCTTTGAAAAGGCATGTGCGATGAGCGGCTATCTCCTAGGTGTTAATCCATTTGACCAGCCGGGCGTTGAAGCTTATAAGGTGAATATGTTTGCTCTGCTAGGTAAGCCTGGCTTTGAAGAAAAGAAAGCAGAACTAGAAAAAAGGTTGAAATAATTTTAAAAGAGTGCTGATGCTATTTGCATCAGCACTCTTTTATTTGGGGAAACTAACGCTATCAAAAGGGGGGAAATGGAATATGTACGAAATTCAATCTAAAATAGAAGGCAAACAATTTGACCTGTATAAGCTTGAGCAAAAATTAAAGCCAATCGGCTATACGATTGGCGGGAATTGGGATTATGATCATGGTGCCTTCGACTATAAACTGAATGATGAAGAAGGTTATCAGTTTCTGAGGGTGCCCTTTACCGCTGTTAATGGCGAGCTGGATACTAGAGGATGCACGGTCGAAATCGGAAAACCTTTCCTATTATCCCATCAGTATGAATATGGAATTGATGAGCATGGTGATACCGGTAACTTTTCAGCTACCTTAAATCAATTTCAAGCGCCCATTGATCCGGATGCAGATATTCCTTCAAAATACATTGATAGAGGAAAAAGGTTAGTGTCCGATTTAGAAAACGTCCTTTTAACAACTCAATAACTATTTAAACATCAATAATTGGTCATGTTCTTCAATTTTAAATGAGTTGGGGGGATTTAGAATGGTATCATCCCCTCTTTTTAATCCAATTAATAAAAACTCATCCTCGATTAGTTTTAGTCCAATTTCCCTGAAGCTCCTTCCAATTTCGGCGTTTTTCACAGTATTGGTGGAGAGCCTGCTTTCCTGCAGTTGGTTGATCACATTTAATAATAGTCCATCCCCTTTCGAATGGAGGCTATTAATCATAAACACACTGGTTAACTTATTGGATTGAATGACCTCATCTGCCCCTGCCCGTTTTGCATTGACAACTTGCTCAGCGGTCAAGATTTCAATGATACATTTTACTTGTGGGCATAGTCCCTTAATCGTAAGTAATGTTAAGATGCTGTTCATATCTGCTTGAAGTTCATCGTTCCCCCGGTCAGCCGTAATAAGTACCTTTTCCGCATTTTCAATATCACTTTTCATAATCGTATCATCGACATGGCCTTTTCCCTGGATAAAATGGACATATCTCGATTTAACGGGATTTGCTTCAAGCGTCTCATCAATTAAGACAATCATTTGCTGATCATTTGTATTGGTAAGCTTATGTATTAATTCTTTTGACCGCTCATTCCAGCCAATGATAATAATATGACCAGCCCCTTTAAAAGGGATTTTCCCTTCTGAAAGGGCATCTTGTTTGGTAACAGCGGCAGCAGCTAATGTCCCAAAATAAGAGGACACAAAAGCCACGCCAAATAGAATTAATAGTAAGGCAGTTACTCTGCCAAAGAATGAATGGGGCACATAATCACCATATCCAACGGTGGATGCTGTAATAATCGCCCACCAAATCCCATCAAAGATTGTTGGGAAGGTGTCAGGCTCTAAAAAGTGTATCGTAATCCCAAAAGTAAGAAAGACCAATAAAGCCATCATAAGAATGCGTACAAGAAGTGGTAAGCGTAAAAAGCCTATATAAACCCTGTTTGGCATCACCGGCACCTCGTTTCTATACTAAGTATTATAGTCAAAAGTAAGAAGTCTCATAATCTTTTACCACTTCAGAAGTATATTTAAAAAATCGCCGTTTTTTTGTTTTTTGGAATAAATTTCATTCCTTCAGTAAATTTTAAAATGGAAGAACTCTTGAACATAGGGGTGTAGAAGAGTGGTTATTGAAACGAAAAAGGAGCGCAGCTTAATCCTTTTCGCTTTAATTGTGATTGCGGTCTATCTCTCTCCACTATTTATTTTGCAGGAAAATGCCCATATCCGGGTTCATGATAATCTGGACTCCAATTTAGCTTGGTATAAGGTATTAGCAAGAAGTGGAGAAATGTTTGGCAGCGTTAATGCCGTCATTCCGCAAATTATTAATGGACAATTATCGAGAAATGCTTTTGGGACGGAATATAGTGTGATTGTCTGGTTATATACGCTCTTTCCGACAATGATTGCCTACGGATTAAGCCAAGCGATCACAAGGGTTGTTGCTTTCTTTGGTATGTACTTATTGCTTAAAGACCATCTAATGCCAGGACATAAATGGCTTGTGATAAAGATTGGAAGTGCTCTAGCTTTTGCTCTAACCCCTTTTTGGCCCTCAGGGATGCTAAGTACATTAGGTATGCCATTAGCACTATGGGCATTCCTCAATATCCGAAACCATGAGGACACATGGAAGGACTATCTTGTGCTGACACTACTTCCTTTGTACGCAAGCATTGTATTAGGTTTTTTCTTTTTTTTGAGTGCAATAGGGATTTTTTGGCTCTGGGATGTATTGCGAGGCCGGGGATGGAATCTGCGATTTTTATTTGCGATTGGTTACATGACGGGTATTTTTATGCTGGTGGAATATCGGCTTATTTATTCTTTTTTGTTTTCCTCTGAACCTAATAGCCGTGATGAATACTTCCATGCCCATCTTTCATTTTGGAGAGCCGTTAGGCTCTTTGCAAAAAACTACTTACTTGGACACACGCATGTGATGACCGTACATACCCTCATTATTCTGCCGGCAACCTTAATTGCAATCTATATCGTGTTTACAAAAAAGCTTTGGGAAAAGGAAAAGATTTATGTCCTTTTATTTGGATTAAATATATTCCTATCACTATGGTATGCCTTTTGGTTTTATGAGGGCTGGCTGCCATTAACAAAAATCTTTCACTTTATGGATACCTTTAATTTTGCCCGCTACCATTTTTTAAGACCAATGGTGATCTATGCAAGCTTTGCTCTTGCTTTAAAAATTATTGCCGTCCATGGACTTGATGGGATGAAAATAGCTAAATGGCTAATCGTTTCGCAAATTGTTTTTTTAGGTTTATTGAATGATGAGATTATCTACCGGGAAAAGCCAACGGTTAAGGAGTTCTTCGCAGAAGACTTGTTCATCGAAATAAAGGATTATATCGGTCAAAATCCCGAAAAATACCGTGTGGCTAGTATCGGGCTGCATCCGGCTATTTCTCAATTCAACGGTTTTTATACGATTGATACTTATAACAATTTTTATCCATTAAGCTATAAGCATCAATTTAGGAAAATCATTGCAAAGGAATTAGCGAAAAATAATACCATCCAAAAATATTATGACAAGTGGGGCGGGCGCTGTTACCTTTTTACAGCCCAGCTGGGAAAAAGATATATGATTAAAAAGGATTCAAAACGGCACTTGAAAAATCTTCAGCTCAACACGGAAGTCTTTAAGGAGATGGGCGGCCGGTATATCTTCTCGTCCCTTCCAATCGACAATGCCAGGCAGAACAAGCTTTTACTTGAAAAAGTGTTCTCTTCAAAGAATTCAGCTTGGAAGATTTATTTATACAAAACTATGTAAGCAGCGAGGGATTATAAATGATAGAACCAGTCCTTACCATTGTTGTACCATGCTATAACGAGGAAGAAGTGTTACCAGACACCATTGAACAACTCGAGGGGCAGCTAAAAGAACTTATCGATGATAAACTTGTTTCAAAAAAAAGCAAAATCTTATTTGTTGATGATGGCAGTAAGGATCGAACATGGGAGCTCATTTATAAGGAGGGGCTGCGGAACGAATATGTTCGCGGCCTTAAATTATCGCGAAATGTAGGCCATCAGAATGCTCTTTTGGCGGGATTATTTACCGCCAAGGAGCATTCTGATTGTGTCATTTCGATTGATGCTGACCTCCAGGATGATGTTCGGGTTATTCGTGATTTTATCGTCAAGTTCTGTCAAGGTTGTGAAATTGTTTATGGTGTCCGCAAAGGGAGAGAGACGGATACCCTATTTAAACGAAGTACAGCGCAAGGGTTTTACAAACTTATGAAAAAGATGGGTGTTGACCTTGTTTATAATCATGCCGATTTTCGACTGTTAAGCAAGCGTGCTGTCCATGAACTCGAGCAATTTAATGAAGTTAATTTATTTTTAAGAGGTATTGTTCCATTACTAGGTTTTCGTTCCGATGTCGTTTATTATGACCGTTTAGAAAGGCAGGCTGGGGAAACCAAATACCCTTTAAAAAAGATGCTTGGGTTTGCTTTTGACGGTATAACATCCTTTTCTGTTTCTCCCATCCGCTTTGTGTTAATAACAGGATTTGTTTCCTTTTTCATGAGTTTGCTTTTTGGAGGATATTTCTTGGCCCTTAAATTTTTTGGAACCACTCAAACGGGGTGGACGTCCTTAATTACCTCGATCTGGTTAATTGGCGGCCTGCAGTTGATTGCCATCGGATTGATAGGTGAATATGTAGGGAAAATTTATAAAGAAACCAAGAACCGGCCTAAATATATTGTTGAAATTGATTCCTATTCTTTACCTGTGCCCAGGCATCACTTGCTTAATCAGCCGCTGGATGAGGGCGGATTGAGTTTCGACTTTAGGAGGGTATCTGACTCAAATAAGTAACTGTTAAACAGTGGGCTTTCTATTAAATCAGGAAAGCTCTTTTTTGTATTTTTAGTTGTACAACCCTGTCCTTTTGAATACACATGGATAGACAGGCATCTATCCAGTGCTATGGGGGGAGAGGTATTAATGAATGTATTTTTGAGCTATATATTGTTGGGGTTATCGCTAGCCGCTCCAATTGGGCCCATTAATGCGGCACAAATTGACCGAGGGATTAGAAATGGCTTTATGCACTCCTGGCTTATTGGAGTAGGCGCCGTGGTCGCAGATGGAATGTATATGCTTGTTGTTTACATAGGTGTGGTTCAATTCCTAGAGACGGCTTTTATGCAAACCTTTCTGTGGTTCTTTGGCTGCTTTGTACTGATGTATACAGGAATCGAAACCTTTATGAATGCAGGAAAAATCAATTTGCAACAAGCACGAGGCAAAGAACCGCTTTATAAATCATTTTTTTCGGGCTTTTTAATGTCGATTTCCAACCCCTTAACCATTCTGTTTTGGTTGGGGATTTATGGATCCGTTCTTGCTAAAACGGCGGCTACCTATGAGACAAGCCAATTAATTCTTTATAGCAGTGCCATTTTTATTGGTCTGCTGATCTGGGATATTACGATGGCAGGTGTAGCGAGTAGCTTCCGAAAATTCTTAACTTCCCACTTATTGGTCGTTATATCGTGTCTATCTGGTATTTCATTGATTGGTTTTGGGATTTACTTTGGCATGCAAGCGTTTCATAATTTGTTTGGATAATCAAAAAAGTCAGCCTAAGGCAACTGACTTTTTTGATTCCTGAACTTTGGAAATTGTCCAGCTCCAGCGCCTACCCCTCGAGGTCACAAGTCAATCCGTCCAAAAGGTTAAAGAACAACCTTTCGGCCGGCTTATCTTGTGCTTGTCGGGGCTTATCAAGGCGCTTCCGCTTTTCTATGCTGTTGGCCAAGGCTTGAGAACTTTACTCTTGCTTTTTTCTTTGGTCTTTTGTTTTCTCCATTTAAAACTGAGGATAAAGGTAATAATCCCGATGACCCCGATAAAGGCTAAACTAATGAAGAAACCAGGCCTGCTTGTTTCATGAAATAAAGTTCCGCTGACAGCGATTAAAATAAAAAGGGCTCCTATCGTATACATAATTTTTTCCTTTAGTTTTAACTCTAAAATTTTTCTAGAGGAGGCAAGAATAAAAAGCCAATTATACAGAAGCATTAATCCAGCTGCCGTCGTCACCCACTCATAAATTTTATCAGGGAGTACTAGGGCCGACACGATTGATGCTGTGATGCCGAGCATCGTAATAAGCAGTGTCCATAACGGGACCTTTAACTTCCCTTTTTTAGCAAAGCAGGCAGGAGCGTCTTTCTCTTCACCAAGGGTTTCTAATACGCTGGTTACTCCATATAAAGATGCGGTCATCGTCGAAAAACCAGCGATGATCAACGCAGCATTAAAGAAATGAGGGATAAAAGGCAAATGGTATGCATTTAAGGCGACAACAAAGGTACTTTCATCTGTGTTAAATTTATCCCAGGTTACCATCATAACAGCCAAACCAATCGACAATACATAGATAATCATGAGGGTAAACAGCATGACTTTTCCAGCCTTTGGTGCTTCACTTGGATCCTTTAATTTCGTCGCCATTAAACCTAAAATTTCAATCCCGCCAAACGCATAAAAGGCAAAAATAACGGCAGACCACAAGCCGATTGTCCCATGCGGTAAAATTTCATCAGCACTATTCGGAAACTGAATCGGACGGTCACCATCAATAACACCAAAGATAGCCAGCAAAGCAATAACAATAAACATAGTAATGGCAGATATTTTTAAAATAGCCAAAATATTTTCAAGCCTATTTAACACTTTTACGCCAATTAAAATAATCGTTAATCCTAAAATCGCATAGACGGCGGTAAATATCCATAAGGGAATGTTTGGAAACCAGAAGCGTGAAAAAATCGATAGTGCTGTTAATTGGCTTCCCATAATTAGCACTTCTGAAGACCAATAAACCCAGCCGCTGCTAAAACCGGCCCATCGTCCGTATGCTTTCTTGGCATATGACCTAAACCCTCCCTTTAAAGGCTCTTGTGAGGTCATTTTTGACAAAGCGTCGTAGACAAAATAAGTACCAAGCGCAGCAATTAAAAACGCAAGCAATATAGCGGGACCTGCCATTTTAATGGCAAGACCAGAGCCTAGGAAGAAGCCTGTTCCAATCGTACAGCCCACTCCAAATAGCGACAACTGCCACCATTTCATATTGTTTTTTTCTTTTGCACCTGATTTGGATTTACTCATTGTATTCTCCTTTGTGCATCGATCATGTAAGAGGGAGACTTCCTTTCTCCTTAAGGGCTGCTATTTATAAATCGCGCCCTGTTGCACCAGGTGATTTATCCGTATTAGATTGGTTATTATATTCACGGTCATTAAGTCCAGGCTGTTGATTTTTGTCGCTTCCGAGATATTTTCCTTGATGTTCCTGCTGAACTTTTCTAAATTTATCAAAGTTTTCATTAACCACAAAATCTCCTCTTTTCTTTTTATTTTCACTTAATCATTCTTAAGATACACGACGGCTAAAAACTTATTCGAATGCTTCCTAAAAACAAAAGTGAAATTTATTGGAATTAAATTTTTATTACATAATCAACCATGAAAAAAATGAAAATATAAAGGAAAGATAAACAAAAACAATAAATGGGTAAATAGATTGTGAAATAGCGTTTTAGTGAAAGGGGTTTTCACATGTTATCGACACAGCAGCTAGCTGAGTTACGGTTACAATTATTAAAAGAAAAAAGTGATGTAGAGGAACGACTTGACCAGAACGACCATCTCGGATTTGAACGCGGACATGACCACGAGTCGATGGGGGAGTTATCTAGTTACGATAACCATCCAGCCGATGATGCCACTGAACTTTATGAGCGTGAAAAAGATAATGCCTTACTTGAACACTATAAATTAGAATTAGGAAACATTAATCGCGCCCTAGAGGCAATGGAACAGGGAACATACGGAAAATGTGAGGTTTGCGGCAAGGAGATACCAACAGAAAGGTTAGAAGCCCTGCCAAATACAACTTATTGTATTGAGCATAGCCCTGACCAAGTGACCTCCCATGACCGGCCAATTGAAGAGGGTGTCCTGATGCCTCCGTTTGGTAAGTTTGATATGGATGAATCTGATGAGAATGTGGCCTTTGATGCGGAGGATTCGTGGCAGGCTGTAGCGGAGTGGGGGACATCTGATACGCCTTCTGATCTTGCTTTTCCTAAGGACCACTATAACGACACATACAATGAATCCGAAGAAAGTATTGGCTACGTGGAAGACTATGAGAACTTTGTTGGAAATGATATGTATGGAAACAACGTAACCGTTTATCCAAATGCACAGCATGAAAAATATGAGGATGCTCTCGATGAAGAAGGAATAATGACAAGTTTTGGGGATTTGCCTGCTTTTGAACATGACCCATACGTTGATGATGATAAATGATGGCTAAAAAAGAAAACAGCTTTCATGTGAGAGCTGTTTTCCTACTTCAAAAGAAAAAGTGAATAAAATTTTGCTTAGATAATTGTCCAGCTCCAGGCGCCATCGACTCGAGGTCACAAGCTTATCCAGCTGCGGCTCCTTGGGACTCGAAGTCTAAGCCACCCCCCAGAAGAAGGCAAAGAGCGCCTTCTTACAGGGTGCGTCTTAGCCTAGAGTCCCAGAACAGTCGCCTCCACATTTAGGTCAATCCGACCAAAAGGTTAAAGAACAACCTTTCGGCCGGCTCATCTTGTGCTTGTCGCCGATAAGCGAGCGCCTTGCGCTTTTCTTATTAACTTTATTCGAAACCTTTTTTAGGGATCGGAATATCTTTGCCATTAACGTCATCAATGACGGCCCCAATTTCACCCTCTGTATAGGTATCGCTCACTTGCTCATGAGAAGTAGCAATGCCAGAAGATAGGTCGTCACTTTCTTTATAGTAGCTTGGATGATAAAAACTGCCTGCTAATTCTTTTTTAGGGTTTGCTTTTTTATGTTCCACTTGGAAACCTCCCTTGTTAGATTAATGGTACAACCGTATTTTTTCTTATTTCACATTTATTACTCCTATAAAATTTTTGAAAGGGGCATACCAATGAAACAAAACAATGATTTTCCATCACGCGAAGAGCTTGATCAAGCCTTCCATTACCTGCACGATCAAATAAACCGGATTTCTGTCGTGGAAGAAGTAGAAATGCTAAAGGAAGAAAAACAAGGACAAGAGGAATAAGGGCCTGTTTGTTGCCCTTATTCAACTTTGCTTGTATCACGCAAGAGTTTTTCTCTAGACCCACCCAGGTCCTTTTTGATATGATTCTTGAGGCAATTCTGCTTAAACTTAAGAAAAAACAGGTCAATGTCAACAATGTGTTATTTGACGTTTTTTTAATTTAAAGGTGGTTTCATTATGGTAATGAGAGAAGCTCTGGCTAAGAAAATAGCCTGGATTAGTGTGATTAGTAATGTCATCCTGACACTAGGGAAAATTGTGATTGGCTGGTACGGACATAGTGACGCCGTCTTTGCAGATGGAATCCACTCAGCAGCAGATGTATTTGCTTCTGTGATTGTTTTACTGGTAATCAAAATTGCCAATAAACCGGCTGATAAGGAACATCCCTATGGACATGGAAAAGCTGAAGTCATTGTCTCTGAAATCATTGGGATTCTCCTTCTTTTAGTTGCGGTCTATGTGGCATATGAAGGAATCAGCGGTTTCTTCCATGAGGTGGAATCACCAAGTCTGTTAGCGATGTGGGTGGCCCTTTTTTCATTTATTACAAAGATTATCCTTTATCGAAATTCACTAAAAGTGGCGAATGAGAATAATAGTAAGGCCATTGAAGCGATCGCTTTTGACCATAAGGCGGATATTGTAGCATCGATTGCGGCCGCGATTGGGGTACTCCTTTCCATCATTGGAGAGCGGATGGATATTCACTTTTTACTTTACGGTGATAAGGCAGCCAGTGTATTTGTCGCTTATTTAATTTTTAAAATTGCCAAAGAGATGTTAACCGAAGCCTTTGATATTCTATTAGAGCGTAATATCGACACGGAAACGCTGCAGGATTATATAAAGGTGATTAAGGATTTTACAGAAGTTCGCAGGATCGACCGTGTAAGAGCGAGAGAACATGGCCATTACGTGTTAGTGGACATTCGGATCGCCATTGATCATTTCAAGACCATTAAGGAAGGGCATGATTTGGCAAAATCAATTAAACTGGCACTTATGGACCAAAATGACAATATCCATGAAGTTTTAATCCATCTAAATCCTTATTTTCCTGAAGACAAATAATTCCTGAAAAAAACTCCTTTGTACTTTGAAGCATTTGGGTTTATGATAGGATAGGATATAAAAGAAAAGGGAGTTGATATTTTTGAGTTATTCCGTAGACCCGGACCCAAGTAGGCGGGGGGAAGTCAATGTAATCTTAGAATTGATGAAATTGAATATCAGAATATCAACTCTTAAAAAGGTTGTTGGCTTCCTCGAATAAAGTACAGAGGAGGTTTTACTTGTGTTAGAAATTTTTAAAAGCACCGAAGCAAGGGTTCTTGAACAGGTTGACGTAGTCTCAAAAGGCTGCTGGGTCAATATGTATGCCCCAACAGCAGAAGAAATAAATAAAGTTTCAAATGATGCTCAGGTTGATGTAGATATAATAAAAGATGCGCTGGATGATGAAGAACGTCCGAGGATTGAACGGGATGACGGCCGAGTGTACATCATCGTCGACTTTCCCTATATTATCCACGATGAAACAGGCTTAGCTGTTTATGAAACGATTCCAATTGGCATCATTTTAACAGAAGATAATATTATTACTGTCTCATTAAAGGATTCACCAATTATTGAAGAGTTTCGAAAAAATCGGGTGAAGGAGTTCTTTACCTTTAAAAAAACACGCTTTGCGCTGCAAATACTGTTTGTGATTTCGTCTTATTATCTTCGTTATCTTAAGCAAATTAATAAGAAAACAAATGAAATTGAACGGGAAGTACATCAATCCTTAAAAAATAAAGAACTGTATGCTTTTCTTGCGTTAGAGAAAAGTTTAGTTTACTTTACCACATCACTAAAATCGAATAAGGTTGTCCTTGATAAGATCTTGCGTTTTAATTATTTAAAAATGTATGAAGAAGATAAGGATTTATTAGAAGACGTGATTATCGAAAAGACGCAGGCCATTGAGATGGCAGAAACATACCGTTCGATTTTATCTGGTATGATGAATGCATTTGCTTCGATCATTTCCAATAATTTGAACATTGTCATGAAGTTTTTGACGTCGATTACTATTATCTTATCTTTCCCAACGATGGTGGCAAGCTTTTATGGGATGAATGTGGATATTCCTTTCCAGCACGCGACCCATTCGTATGCCATTCCATTAGTAATTTCGGCATTTTTAACGAGTTTAACAGCGTTTATTTTTTGGAAAAAGAAATATTTCTAGATTACCAGTCTTTTATTAGGCTGGTTTTTTTTCGCTCTGTTAAATTTGGTTGTTGATTTCCGCTCCAAACAACAGAGTTTAAAAAACAACCATGTGTTTAACAAAGCCATTTTTAAAAAAATTTCCCAACTTCTTTTTCTACTATTGATAGGCAGGTCCGAATATAATTTAGCGCGGTGACTTGTTCTGTACTATTTAGAAAGGGGAGTTTGGATGAAAAAAAGAGAACCATAGGTGCAGTGATCATGAGTGTGGTAATGGGGATCTCCTTGTTTGCGACGGGGGCTTATGGTCAGCAAGTGAAGTCAGATGAATCATTCCGGGTTCTGATTCAAGGTCCAGCTTCTGAAAAGGCAAAGGCAAAAGCAAGCTACGGTGCCCGCTGGGAATTTGCAGCAAATGGTTTTACAACGACCGTCAATGCACAGCAATATCAAGCACTCCTCCATAACAAAAATTTAACGATTGAGAAGGTGCCTGAGGTTCAATTAGCTGTTGTAAATGAAACGGCAGCAAAACCAGGTGCAACTGCTTGGACGGCTCCTAGTGATCGAACACCTTGGGAATACAAGCAATTTACAATGATTCAGCCATTGCCAGTACATCCGGCGGCAGCGGCATAGTAGTAGCTGTTCTTGATACAGGGGTGAATCGAAACCATCCAGACTTATCTGCCAATGTGGCACAATGTCAGGACTTTTCGCAAATGAAGGTGTCCTGGGTAGATGGCAGCTGTTCGGATGGAAATGGGCACGGTACTCACGTTTCGGGTACAGTCCTGGCGAATGGCGGAAATGGGTCGGGGATTTATGGCGTCGCGCCTGAAGCAAAACTATGGTCGTATAAAGTATTAAATGATCGTGGCAGCGGCTATTCCGATGACATTGCAGCTGCCATTCGGAAGGTAGCGGATCAAGCAGCAGGTAAAAAGGTGATTATTTCGATGTCACTTGGTTCGAGCACTAAGGATTCACTCATCACTGACGCTGTGAACTATGCCTACGGTAAAGGTGTCCTGATTGTGGCAGCGGCCGGAAATGATGGATCTGCCGATAATACCATTGGCTACCCAGGGGCATTACCGAATGTCGTGGCTGTAGCTGCACTCGAAAATGTCCAGCAAAATGGGACTTATCGTGTAGCAGATTTCTCTTCTAGAGGTAATTCAGCTACAGATGGTGACTATATTATTCAAGAACGGGATGTTGAGGTTTCGGCACCAGGCAGGGCGATCGAATCGACCTGGAAGGACGGTGGATATAACACGATTAGTGGTACTTCCATGGCAACACCGCATGTCTCCGGTCTTGCGGCAAAGATTTGGGCTGCAAATCCGACATGGTCCAATGCACAGATACGGGCAGAATTGCAGAATAGAGCAAAATCATATGATATAAAGGGGGGTATAAGTGCCGTAACAGGTGATGATAATGCATCGGGTTTTGGTTTTCCAAGAGTAAAGTAATCATGATAAGGCCATCCGGATAAGTTCCTTCGGATGGCTGTTTTCAACTTTTTGAAAAATTGTCAACATAAAAATAATAAAAAATGGTGTTAGGAATTTTTTATATTAATAAAATGGTAATAAAAGAAAGGCAAGCTGGTGGCATGATGGAATTTGGAGCCCTAATTAAATACTATCGAACCCAACGAGGAATGACCCAAACAGAGCTAGCGAAGGGAATATGCTCTGTTCCGCATTTAAGTAAAATTGAAAACAATTCCAAAGAGGCAAACGAGGGAACGATTGCGCTTTTACTTGAACGGCTCAGTGTTAGCATTGAAGAAACGGAAGAAAAGGAAGAAGAAATTAAACACCTTCTTAGAAATCTACATAATCGAATAAATTTCTACCTTAGTAAAGAAGTAGATGTATTTTATCAAAAATTAAAAAAGAGGGAGCATCTCATCCCATTCTCAAACCATATTTATATGTGTGAGCTAACGAAATATCGTTATCTGCTATTTAAAGGATACATTGCGGAAGCGGAGTTACAAAGGGACTTACTAGTTAAGCAAAGGAAAAATTTTTCCCAACATGAAAGTTATTTATTTCGCTACTATAATGCCATATTCTTAATTTTAAAAGGAAAGCTTATAAACGCCGATGAAATCCTTGAAACACTGTACATAGAGAACTATCATGAGACAACTAGCGGTGAATTTCTTTATCATCGAGCTCTCGTAAAAAGCTCGCTCGAACAATCGGGACATGCGATCCATTTTGGAAAAATCGCTCTGCAGATTTTTATGAATCAGCATAACTTTTTACGGGTCCTTCACACCTTAATGCTATTAGGCATTAATTATACTCATTCCAAAATATATGAAGAAGCAGAAGGCTGTTTTCAGCATTCAATTCGTAATGCTGAATTGCTAAAGCAAGAAAAGATGCTGCCGCAAATTTACCATAACATGGGTTTTTTACAGCATAAACTCAACAATGACCGGGAAGCACTGTTTTATTATGAAAAGAGCTTGGACCTTCAGCCTAATGTAAATGAGGACTATTTAGTGACACTTTATTCGATTGGTGAAATTCATTTTTCCTTCAAGGAGACCGATCAAGCAAAGAAATGCTTACAGGAGGTCTATTCATTATCAAAGGAGTTGGGGAATAAGAAATATCGTCTCTTGGCTGAATTTTATTTGTTTTATATGGCAGCACCGCAAAAAGCATTTAAATATTTAGAAACTAAGCTCATTCCTTATTTTGAGGAGACAAAGGAACATTTTGATTATCTTTGCCGTTTTTATAAAATGTTAGCAGATTATTATAATGAAATCGGGATGGTCCACAAAGCTGTGAGTTATCTAAATAAAATTACAGGAGGAATTTTATGAAAAAAATGGCTGCCTTAATACTTTCATTTTCATTTCTTTTTGTTTTCGTATCTAATACTGCTGTAAAAAGTGAAAGTGTATCTACTGCATCTAATTATGCTTATGTTGGGCCACAAGGTCCTCCTATCCAGCCTCCAGTAGGATAATAGTGAAAAAGTCCCTGATCGCTCAGGGATTTTTTTCAATCGCTGGAATGCATGACTATGGAAGACAGATAGTGTTCAAAGTGGCGATCCGATCCTTTGCGTCAGTAATTTATATTATTGGACGATTGACCTGCTAAAATATTTAGGAAAATTTAATATAAGTCACACGGTTGTATATTCTACTAATACCGAGGGGATTTTACAGCACAAGAAAACACATTAGTTCGAGAACGATCCTCGGCAGTCGGTCTTGAGGATGTGTGTCTTAATTCATGATGTAGAGCAGTCACATACTGATTAAAGTCCAAATAGAAAGCGGGTGATGTTACATGAGAGATCAAGAACTGTTTGATGATAAAGAATGGGAAAAAGAGACGATAAAAAAGCTTTACGGTGTAGAACCGGAAATGACTCTGCAAACAGCCAGGTTCGCAACAACAGAAAATCCTCTACTAACGGAATATTACCCAGACCGATGTAAAGATGAACAATAAGCCGAATGAAATGGATCCACTATTGGGTATCCTAATATCATGTGTTTGTACTTTATGTAATGGTTAAGGAGGAAATCATGGAATCATTTGTTGTAGGGTTTCACCAAGAAGATAATGTAGACAGCATGCAAATACAGAAAATAAATCAAGAGGAATTTAATAAAGCAACCGAGGGCGGGACAAGGCATTTATTTGAGCTTGATACAAACATCGGCTTTTTTGTCTTTTTTGACGCTGCAGACATTGATGGAAATCTCTCTTATATGGTCTTACAATATGAAGACGACAATGAAGACCCTGTTGGCTGTTATTCCTTTCAATTGAAAGACTTCTATGAATTTATGGCGCTCTATTTAAATGATCTTGAATTTAACGAGGAAACAGACGAAGAAGAAGAGGAACAAGAATATGGAGCGATTCATCATCTTGCTCATTTATTGTTTCATATCGTTGAAGCAGGGAAGGATCTTAAGGTTTAAAAACAAAAGCACTGGCCGCTTTGTACTTCAGGTCAGTGCTTGTTTTTTTCAACCTTTTACGGATTTCTTGGTTACTTCTACTCGGGCTTTTCCCATAAATATAATCGTAATTGCAGCAAGGGCAATAGGGATCAATGTTAGTATAAAGGTGTGTGTGATCGAATAAGACATTGCTTGAACAATTTTATCTAAGATAAAATCAGGGATTTTGGCTCGTTCACTTGCTTGGAAAATTTGCCGGGGGTCGCCCATTTGAAACTGCTGTCCGCTACCGCCCTGCATGCCTTTAAAGGCTTCCTTTAATTGGTCTGTAAACAGATTGCCTTGCATGGTACCAAAAATGGTGACACCAAGTGTCATCCCAAATGAACGTAAAAAGGCATTAGTTGAATTAGCCGTTCCCCGGTATTGCGGCTCCAAATTGTGCATCGAGGCAGTGGGCAGCAAGGAGAACGAAAAGCCGACCCCAAAACCAACCAAAATCATATAAATCGTTAGTAAATAACGGGCGGTGTCAACCGTCATCGTTCCGAGTAAATACATCCCGGCCACATAGGAAATAATCGATACGATCATCAAATTTCGGAAAGATGTTTTTGTTGAAAAAATCCCTCCAATTGAACTTCCTGCCACCGACCCTAACATCATCGGTGTTAAAATTAATCCCGCGTTCTTGGCAGTACCTCCATAAACAGCTTGAACAAAAATCGGGATAAACACGGTTAGGATGATAAATGTTCCGCCATATAAGAAGGACAGGATCTGCGATGCAGCAAACAAACGGCGTCTAAACAGCCAAAGTGGTAAAATCGGTTCCGCCGCCTTAAATTCGGCAATGAAAAAGGCAACAAAAAAGATGAAGAAGCTTGCAAATAAACTAATAATTTGCACAGAATCCCAATCATATTCCTTACCGCCTAATTCGAGTGCAAACATCAGACTCACGACCGAAATCACGAGTGTAATGGCACCAAGATAATCAATTTTTTGCTTAGCATGCTGTAATGATTCATGATAGAAACGGACAATTAAAATAATCGATACAATACCAATTGGAACGTTTACATAAAAAACCCAATGCCAGCTAATATAATCGGTTATATAAGCACCAAGCAATGGCCCCAAAACACTGGAAGCGCCAAAAACAGCACCGAGCAGACCTGTCATTTTTCCGCGGTTTTCCGGCGGGAAAATATCAAATACAATGGTAAAAGCAATCGGCATTAGTGCACCGCCGCCAATTCCCTGAATGGCCCGGTATACACTTAACTGGACGATCGATTGGGCTATACCGCATAGAGCAGAACCAATCAGGAAGACGATTAACCCAAAAAGAAAGAAACGTTTCCGTCCGTACATGTCGGATAGCTTTCCGAATATTGGCATTCCCGCCATGACGGCAACCATGTAGGCAGATGTGACCCAAACAAATTTGTCAAACCCGCCGAGGTCTGAGACGATGGTTCCCATGGCTGTGGCGACAATGGTATTGTCCATGGCCGACATCAAAATTGCGAGCAAGAGCCCTGTCACAACAAGCTTAAGATTTGTACCTTGTTTAATCATAAAAATCTCCTTTTAATGTTCCGAAATATAAATTGCGGACTAACCCGAGTGCTTCTTTGCTTTTTTTGTTTGATGTTTAAATACCGACTAGCAGGTTAAAATTAATTTTATTAATTGGGTTATAGAATTGTCAATTTAATTGTTAAAGGTGAAGAATGTTAAATAGAAGGGATGAACATTACACATGTATCAGCTTAAGGTTAATAAAGAAAAGGAATTATCTGTTTATGAATTATATAATGAAACGTTAGGCAGCTGGTTAAGGGTGGTTCCAGACCGCGGCGGAATTATTACTAGTTTTGGTGTAGAAAACGACGAGATTTTATTTTTAAATAAAGAGACTCTTTATGATCCAAAGAAAAATATTAGGGGCGGAATACCAATTCTTTTTCCCATATCAGGACAGCTGGAAAATGGGGAATATGAATGGAACGATAAAGTTTACAAAATGAAAAATCACGGTGTAGCCAGGAATCATCCTTGGGAAGTAATCGATACAGATTTAAATGATACAAAGGCCACGGTAATTTTACGCTTAGTAAGCAATGAAGAAACCATGAGAGAATACCCATTTCATTTTGAAGTTATTTTTAACTATACGATTACTAAAAATGAGCTATCGATCGACCAAGTTTATCGGAACAATTCAGACGAGTCCATGCCGATCTATGCGGGTTTTCACCCATATTTCCAAACATCTAGTAAAGATTTGACCTATGAAACCGATGCGAAGTCCTATTTAGATTATAATACGATGGAGAAAAACGCTATTAACCATTCCTTGGATTTAACCAATAAAAAGGAATCCTTAGTATTATTGGATAGTAGGAAAAAGCAAATAGCATTTGAGCTTCCCGAACTAAGGAAAAATGTTACCATGAGATATGGAGATGAATTTAAGTATATTGTGTTGTGGACAGAGGCAGAACAAGAATTTATTTGCGTTGAACCATGGATGGCCATGACCGATGAACTCAATCGGAAAGAAGAATTAGTCATCGTTGAACCCGGTAAATCACTTCATACATCATTAGTCATAACGGTGAAATAGCGATTAAGTATTATAGTAAAAAACCTCCTGAAAAAAGGAGGTTTTTTACTGCTATCTTAGAAAGAATTCAACTTTTTCCCCGTCAGGACCGTTTACAAAGAAATTACGATACCCGTTCGGAAGGGTAGCGACTTCTTCGCTAATAAATGAAACGTCCAATCCTTTTAAACGGTTAAATTCCTCTTCAATATTATCTACTAGGAAAGCAATGTGGTTGACTTTCCCTTCCTCTGGAAGATCGGGATTACCGCCATATACTAATTCCAATTCCGTTTCATCAGAACCATTGAAGCCAAGGAAGGCTAAGGTTAAAGCTCCATTATTAATGGTAAACTTATCCTTAATATCCATACCAACAATCTCTTGATAAAATGTCAGTGATGCATCTAAGTCTTTAACAAATACGCCAACATGGTCCATCTTTTTAACAGCCATTTTCATTGCTCCTATGCTAATTAAGATTTTAAAACATCATGGTCAACATAGCGTTCACCATTGATTTCACTAATCACATTAATCGCAACTTTAGCACCGTCGCCAGCTGTAATGATGGTATGGACACTCACACCAGCAACCGTTCCAGCTGCCCAAATGCCGTCGATATTGGTTTTACCAGCTGCATCCACATCTAGGACTGTTTTAATTCTTGGTTCTGTTCCTGGCTTTGTATTTAGGCCAATCGTTTCTGCAAGTGTTACCAAAGCTCCGGTTGCCACAATCACATGTTTTGCTTCATATTCATTTTGGTCGGTTACTACCTTAAAACCATCTTCGGTCTTTTTAACATCGGTAACAGTCGCTTCGACTAATTCAGCGCCGAATTTTGTTGCTTGCTTTTTACCAATCTCAATTAAGTCAGGACCAGTGATTTCGGAAACACCATAATGGTTTTCAATCCAAGCACGTTTGGTCATGCTTTTGTCATTGTCGACAACCAAAGTTTTTTTACCAGCTTTAGCTGTAAATAAAGCAGCACTGGCACCTGCAGCACCTGCTCCAATAATAACTACATCAAACATCAAAATCCCTCCAATTTTTAGTAATAATTCTAGCTTAGCGTAATTAAAAATGATTGTAAAATGAAGTGCTTACATTTTAGGGCTGACGTAGATAACAAGTTATGCTTTCTTTAAGGGGGAAATTTTAAATCATTTTTTACCCCCAATAAACCGCTTTCAAAATCGTAACATATAGAAATCAAGGATAGGGGGCGGACAATATGTCGTTAATATCTAAGATTCATCACAAATGGCATATAATGAGGAAAAACTATCATCAACTGTTATTGGATAGTTGTCTAGATTATACTTTGAAAAATAAAATAACAAAAAAGATTATTTATCATGAGGAAAAAATAAGACAGTTAAATTAATACTAGTAGGAAATTAATTGGATTGATTCGTTATTGGATAGCTGGACTGACCTCCAAGTAAAAAGTGGAATTACCGATGAAAAGTATCTGCATAAACGCAGATGCTTTTTTTGATACTTTTATAACAACAGTAATATGAAATTTAGGGAGTTCTTAAAGTGAATCTTTAAATTAAAATTGCAATTTTGAGAAAATTAATTTAATAATGGTAGTGTACTTATCTATAACCTAAAAACAAACGACGAAAAATAGGGGATTACCATGATTGAGATAAAATCACTCGGAGATTTAGCCATCCAAGTATCGTTTGGGAATCAAATTAATGAGGAGATACAACGGGAGATCCAGCGATTTATTGCAGGTCTTAAAAAAGCAAAAATAAAGGGGATCATCGAATGGGTGCCGTCCTATTGTACGGTAGTTATTTACTATCAGCCAGAGGTCATTAGCTATCACGTCTTGGAAAAAATCCTCAAAAGTTATTATTCTTCTGCTGACAAAGTTGAGCGTGAAAAGGGGATCGTTTATGAAATACCTGTTTATTATGGCGGGGAAACAGGTCCTGACTTACCATTTGTGGCCAGCTATCATCAGTTAAGCGAGGAAGAGGTGATAAGCCTGCATACAAGTAAGGAATACCTGATTTATATGATGGGATTTGTCCCGGGGTTTCCTTATTTGGGCGGACTGCCGCCAAATCTCGCGGTTCCAAGACTCGAACATCCACGACCAAGTGTGAAGGCGGGTGCGGTTGGTATTGGTGGGAATCAAACAGGTATTTATCCCGCTGAGGTCCCGTCCGGCTGGCGCATCATAGGAATTACACCCGTTACCCTTTTTGACGTAAATCGCCCGTCACCGTTTCTTTTTTCGGCAGGAAACTATATCAGATTTCATTCGATCGATTTACAAGAGTATGAAAGAATACAGCAATTAATTGCTAATAAGACATATGAACTAAAAACATATAAAAGGGAGAAGAAATATGACAGTGATTGATTTGAATTGTGATTTAGGGGAGAGCTTTGGCGCCTTTAAGATTGGTAATGATGGAGTGGTATTAAAGTATATCTCGTCTGCAAATATTGCCTGCGGGTATCATGGCGGAGACCACAATGTCATGTTTGAGACCGTCAGACTTGCCAAAAAATATGGAGTCCAAATAGGTGCTCATCCCGGTTTCCCGGATCTAGCCGGTTTTGGGAGAAGGGAAATGAAGCTGACCCCTCGAGAAATTTATCATCTTATGGTCTATCAAATAGGGGCTTTGGAAGCTGTATGTAAAACTAATGGAACAAACCTCTCTCACGTGAAGCCGCACGGTGCTTTATATAATATGGCGGCCAAGAATCGGGAAATGGCCGATTCCATCGCTCAAGCTGTTTTCGATCTGAATCCTGAACTTGTTCTATTCGCGCTTGCCGGAAGCGAATTAGCGAGTGTTGGGCAAGAGAGGGGATTACTGGTTGCAGGGGAAGTGTTTGCCGACCGCACCTACCAGCCAGATGGGACATTAACCTCCCGCCAGGAATCAAACTCTATGATTCATGATTCTGAGTTTGCGATAACTCGGGTTATCCGCATGATTAAGGAAGGAAAGGTTGAGGCTGTTGATGGGACAGATATAGCGATTCAGGCGGATACGATTTGTGTACATGGAGATGACCCGCAGGCATTGGAATTTGTAACGAAACTAAAGCAGGCTTTTCAACAGGAAAACATCAAGATTAGAAAAATCTGGCGAAGCGAATGAAGGATATCTTAAAAGTATTGAAACCTGGGCTGCAAACCACCGTTCAGAATTTAGGCAGATATGGATACCAACAATTCGGAATAAGTCCATCTGGGGCAATGGATTCCTATTCTATGCAAGTGGCAAATATCCTCGTTGGAAATCCTAAGGGCGAAGCTGTACTCGAGGCAGCTTTAATAGGTCCAGAAGTGGAGGCCTTAAGCGATATTGTAATCGCCATTTGCGGCGGTGATTTTACGCCTAAAGTGGATGGGATGGAAGTTTCGATGTGGAAAAGCTTCCTCTTCCGGAAGGGGCAGGTACTGACAGTCGGCCATTGTCAACGGGGCGCCAGAGCTTATTTAGCCATTGGAGGAGGCATTGATGTTCCTTTTGTGTTAGGCAGTAAATCAACCTTTTTAAATGGAAAGTTTGGCGGCTTTGAGGGACGGGCACTTCAGAAGGGGGATGTACTAGTTGGCAACCCTTTAATAAGGAGGCCATATAAAATGCTTCATCCGGAATTGGTTCCCCAATATGCAAAAGAAATGACGATTCGGGTGGTTATAGGACCTCATGAAGATCGATTTACGGAGGAGAGTATTCATCGGTTTTTCTCGGAGCAATTTGTTGTGACCCATCAAGCCAATCGGATGGGCTATCAGCTAAAAGGCCCGAAACTCGAACACATTGGCGGCCCAGATATCATTTCCGATCCCATCCCGCTAGGCGGAATCCAAGTCCCCGCAAGCGGCCAGCCCATCATTCTCCTCGCCGACCGGCAAACCACCGGCGGCTATACAAGAATCGGTACTGTCATCTCTGAAGACATTCCGAGTGTTGCTCAAGCGGTGCCTGACACCATTCTTCACTTTTCCATAGTGTCAGTGGAGGAAGCACAACTGCTTTATCTAAAGAGGCAGAAAGTATTAAAACATTTGCAGCTGTGGGCGGCAAAATAAAAAGAACCATCATTTCCTTCACGGGTTTGATGGTTCTTGTGTTTAAACTGATATAAGTGATCCTTTTTCGTCTTGGTTGCTCTTGTTCTCATATCCGTGAAAACAAACGGACTTCTTTTCGCCTCGGGTTTCATTTTCCCTTCGCGCGCTAGTTTTTCTCTAAGCTTTTTGGCTTTGGATTTAGCCATAAAACATCACTCCTCTGATTTGTTTCAATCCATTATATAACAAATCAAGGAGGTTTGTTAAAAAACTTAAATTTCCTATGCTTTTGCGTGCTGCTGGGCAGTTCCCTTTGCCGAAGCACTTTTCTTCGTATGAAGGAAGTAAAAGAGAACTAATCCGATTAGAATATAAAAGGAACAAAAGAAATATAGAGTACCATAATCGACTTTTGCTGCAATGATTCCTATGATAAAGGAACCTAACGCAATTCCGGTATCATAAATAGATAAAAACGTGGCAGTGGCCACCCCTCTTTTGCGGGGTTCCGCATCTTGAATCGCAATCGTTTGAAACGTTGGGAACAAGGTTCCCCAGCCTAAACCAATTAAACCCGCTGATAAAAGGAAAGTAACAGCTCCATTACTTTGGCTTAGAATAAACATCCCGATAGCGAAAAGCGCGATACATGGGAAACTAATCACATTAGCTCCATATTGATCTAACCATTTTCCAGTAAACGGCCTTGAAGCTAATAAAAGAATCGCATAAACCACAAAGAACATGCTGGCTATATTCGCTAAGTGAATTTCACTAGCAAAAATCGATACAAAGGATAAGAGAGCAGAATAAACAATTCCCAAGAAGCCGCCGACAATCGAAATGGGAACGGCAGAACCCTCAAATAGGCTGCTGAAAGAAAAAGAGGAATGAGCTTTCGGCTGAACAGTAGTTTCTGTTTTGACTTGTTTTACACTTAAACCAGTAATTAACGCACAAATGGAAACAATCACACTGATAATAAACAAGGTCTTAGCGCCCCATTGATGGATGGCCAATAGACCAATAAAGGGACCAATAACCATTGCTAAATTGGTTGACATAACGAAATAGCCCATTCCTTCTCCACGACGGGAGGCAGGGATAAGATCCGCGACAATCGTACCCACCGCTGTTGTCGCCATTCCAAAGCCAACTCCATGTAACAGGCGGATGACTAAAAAGCCAACCATGGAACTAGGGAAGAAATATAACAGCGAGGCTGCAGCGAAGATAATTAATGCTGTCAGCAGGACCTTGCGATTACCTGCTCGTTCAAGCCATTGACCGGCAAGCGGGCGGGAAATGATGGCCGAAAGTAAAAAGATTGTCGTCATCAGACCAGCCATAGAAGAACTACTATGTAATTCATCAAGTGCGTAAGATGGTAGTGTTACGAGCAAGATATAAAAAGATAAAAACAGAAATAGATTGCTAAAGGAAATACTAATAAAGTTTTTTGTCCATAATTTAGGTTTGTTCATGTGTTGCACCTCTATTTATAAAATTTGCTGTAGCCAGCTTTTTTGCAGTTTTAGAAATTGTTCTCGTGATTCGATAGGGAAGTCTCTCATTAGTTCATGATTGACCGAGTTAACAATATGCTCCCATTTTGGATATTCCTGATTGGCCAATTCTGTTAGTTGGACATGCTTTTCTCGTTTGTCTCTCCCGGGAACTTGAGTTACATATCCTTGTTTAACTAAACGTTGGATGGTTCTCGTCATCGGCGGCGCTTCAACAAATAGGTAATCACAAAGTTCTTTTTGTGTTAGCGATCCTTTATTTTTTAGAACATAGATAACGGCCCACTGGGCACTGTATAATCCTGTTGGTTTTAGTGCTTCATTGAGTCTATTGGTGAGTTGTCTTGAAAGCTGATGAAGTGTATGGAATAATTCGTGGGTTGACATGATTCGCTCCAATTTGTTTATAATTAGTTACCTAGGTAACTATAGTTGAAAAGCGAAATTCTGTCAAGGAAGAACGTGAATTTGTGCGGAAATGAGGATAAGCTTGGTGGATGGATGCTACAGGGCGGAATAAACACAAAAGCCGGCGGAATCCACCAACATAAAAATCCTCATAAAAAAAATCCGCAGACAAAAATCCCGCGGACTAAATCATAAATATCAGTTACAATACCATTTTTTCCAAATTTCAGCGGAGTCTAGGCAGCCATCATCATTTCCCCAACTGCCTTTATTATCCTGACACTCATCATGATCTCCTCCTCCGCCAGAACTTCCCCCATTACACCACTTCAAAAAACTCTCCCACCAATCATCTTCATTTCTATTATCATAGTTGTTTTTTTCGAGACTATAATATTGGGAATCATTTTTATAACTATCATTTTTAAAGATAGTGAGTAGATAAGAAAGTGAAAATGTTTGGGAAAATCCGCTACTAGAATTCGATTGTGTAGAATATGTAGAGGCATATGTAGAAGTAGGGATCATTAAAGTACTAACAACAATCAAGACGAGGGTAAAACTAATTATTGCCTTCAAAACTCATTACCACCTCCTTTATAGTAAAATATCATCGTAAGTTCTCAATAAAATATAAAAAACGTTTCCTATTAAGAATAATAGTACATTTATATGAGCTTGTAAATCAGTTTAGATTATTTTTTAGGTCAATGGTCATAGTAAAAAGGGTATCCCACCTTATACTTGGGATACCCTTAAAACATTACCTATTCACATTAAAATATCTAGCCTCAGGATGCGCAAAAACAATCGCTGATACCGATGCTTCAGGCTCCATCATGCAGCCTTCCGTTAACTCAATTCCAATTTCCTCCGGTTGAATCAACTTAAACAACTTCTTCTGATCCTCTAACTCCGGACATGCCGGATAACCAAATGAGAACCGCTGCCCTTGATATTTCGCCGTAAAACGATCTTGCATCGTGAAATCAAGCGGATCCGGGAAGCCCCAGCGGTCACGCATCTGACGGTGAATCAACTCAGCAAAACCTTCAGCAGACTCCAGCGCCAATGATTGCAGGGCATGACTTTCAAGGAAACGTCCTTCTGCCTTAAACTCATCTGCCTTTTGACGTATCCCTCTTCCAGCAGTTACCGTAAAGAAGCCAACATAATCCATCACACCACTGTCAACTGACTTTAAAAAGTCTGCTAAACAAAGGAATGGTGCTGAATCCTGACGTGGGAAATCAAAGGTTTCAATAATGGTAGTCTGATTTTCAGGATCATAGATATATACCTTATTACCGTCCGATTGGGCCGGGAAAAATTGATATGCTGCCGCAGGTGTAATCCAGTTATTTGCACTGGCCTCTGCTAACAATTGATCAACAGTTCCTTTAATTTTTAAGGCTTTTTCATCCTTCTCTGCAAGCAGCTTAGAAAGTTTTCCTTTCAAACCAAGATGATGCCCGATTAACATTTGCATATTGATATACGGCTCAATATGAGAAAGAGAATAAGATCTTAAAATATGCCTTTTGGTGTCCATCGGCTTAAAGACAGGTACTTCTGTTGACACCGCCGGTTTTACTTTTACCGCAACAGCACTAGCTGCACGGGTTGGTAATTCCCTTGGAATCTCCAATGCTGCCAACTTTTCTGCTTTATCATCAAGCAGCTTTTGATACTCTTCCGGTGACTGCAATTGATTGGCAAGCGATAGACCGTTCATTGCATCCTTTGCATAAAGAACAAGTCCATCATATTCCTTTGCAATCCTTGTATCGGTGAACTTACGAGAAAGGGCAGCACCACCAACAAGAATTGGCACAGAAATTCCAGCTTCCTTCATGTCTTGAGCTGTTAACACCATTTGCTGCGCAGACTTTACTAGTAGACCTGATAATCCGACCATATCCGGCTTCTCTTCACGAATCGCTTGCACCAAATCTGTTGGAGTAACCTTTATCCCTAAGTCAACCACATTATAGCCGTTATTACTTAGTATGATGTCTACGAGGTTTTTACCGATATCGTGAACATCACCTTTAACCGTTGCTAAGATAACTTTCCCCTTAGAGGCAGACACATCACCTTTTTCCATATGAGGCTCTAGGAAGGAAACAGAGGCTTTCATAACCTCAGCACTTTGCAGAACCTCCGCCACAATTAACTGGTTATCATTAAACAGGCGGCCAACTTCTTTCATGCCGTCCATTAATGGACCGTTAATAATATCTAATGGAGCAGGGTAGGAGGCAAGCGCCAGTTCTAAATCAGGAAGCAAACCTTCTTTTGTTCCTTCAATCACATAGTAAGCAAGTCTTTCCTCTAGTGTCATATTAGGAATGGTTGTTTTTGCTTCCTTCTTTTTCCCGCGGTAAAACTCGGTAAATGTAGCTAATGTTTCATCCGTTGTATCAAATAACAAAGCCTCTGCTAATTGCACTTCATCCTTTGAAATCGAAGCAAAGCGCTCCAGCTTTTCCGTATTCACAATCGCATAATCCAAGCCAGCCTGCGTACAATGGTAGAGGAAGACCGAATTCAGTACCTCGCGTCCAACAGGAGGAAGACCAAAGGAAACGTTACTAATTCCAAGGATGGTCTGTACTTCCGGCATAGCTTCCTTAATCATCCTAATTCCTTCTACGGTTGCTTTAGCTGAGCCAATATATTGTTCATCACCTGTACCAACTGGGAACACAAGCGGATCAAAGATGAGGTCCTGAGGCTTAAGTCCATACTTATGAACTAATAGGTCATGAGAACGTTTGGCAATCTCCAATTTCCGCTCTGCTGAAACTCCCATTCCCTCTTCATCAATCGTCCCCACCACGACAGCCGCACCATAACGGTGAATTAAAGGAACAATCGCTTCAAAGCGTTCCTCACCATCTTCAAGGTTGATGGAATTGATAATGGCCTTACCTTGAGAATACTTAAGTGCCCTTTCGATAACCTTTTCATCAGTGGAATCAATAACAAGCGGAACTTTTACCTTTTTAACGACTTCTTTAATAAAATTCTCCATATCGGCCATCTCATCACGATCAGGGTCGGCAAGACAGATATCAATAACATGCGCACCGCCCTTTACCTGAGCGCGGGCAATTTCTGACGCTTCTTCAAATTTGCCTTCCGTAATTAATCGTTTGAACTTACGAGAGCCGATAACGTTTGTACGTTCCCCAACCATTATAGGTCTTAAAGTAGGATCATCGTAAATAAATGGATCAATACCGGAAACCATGTGAGTATTGGATGATTGGAACGGACGTGGCTGATATTGTTTCATGGCTTCAGCAATCACCTTGATATGTTCCGGTGTTGTGCCACAGCAGCCGCCGACTATATTCAACCAGCCATGTGCGGCAAAGTCAGACAATTTTTTCGCCAGTATTTCTGGTGTTTCGTGATAGTGACCATCTTCATCAGGCAAGCCGGCATTCGGATAACAACTGACAGCCGTTGTAGACAAACCTGCAAGTGAACGA
This sequence comes from Neobacillus drentensis, assembly GCF_036965645.1. Classification (GTDB taxonomy): domain Bacteria; phylum Bacillota; class Bacilli; order Bacillales; family Cytobacillaceae; genus Neobacillus; species Neobacillus drentensis_D. Next base: position 20,818 of record NZ_JBALPZ010000085.1, on the reverse strand, counting down.
ATATGATCCTGCATGAATTCAGGACCGGTCGCACAGTTAAGACCGACCGCGATAGGATTCATATGTTCCACTGAAATAAAGAACGATTCAATCGTTTGTCCAGCCAGGGTTGTCCCCATTGGTTCAATGGTTCCTGAAATAAAGAGCGGCAGGGTTTTACCCGTTTTTGAAAAAGCACTTTGAATCCCGACAAAACCTGCTTTTACATTCAATAAATCCTGACTCGTTTCAAGTAAAAGTAAATCAACACCGCCGTCGATTAAACCAATCGCCTGCTCTTCATAAGTAGCAGAGAGAGCATCAAAGGTGGTTCCGCCGGTAACACTTAAAGTTTTAGTCGTCGGACCCATGGACCCTGCGACATAACGCGGCCACTCATCAGTCGAAATGCTCATTGCTTCCCTGACAGCAAGCATCGCGGCGATTTTATTAATCTCATAAGCTTTAAATCCAAGTTCATATTCATCTAAAACAAGGCTGGTTGCACCAAATGTATTCGTTTCAATGATATCTGCACCGGCCTCTAGGTATTCACGATGAATACGAGAAATAACCGAAGGAGCCGTTAGAACGAGGTGTTCATTACAGCCTTCATACTGCTCACCGCCAAAATCCTCTGCTGTAAGATCGGCTTGCTGCAGCATCGTACCCATTGCACCGTCCATGACTAAGATGCGCTTTTTAAGTTGTTCAGAAAATGGTGTTTTCGGCATAGCTGTCCCCCCTAATCGTACTAAAACTGTTTATTAGTTCTTCTTCATGAATTGTCCAGCCCCTGCGCTCAGCAGCTAGTGTACTAGCCCTGGGCGCCCTATGATAAGTCAACATCGGTTCACTTTCGCTCTCCGTGTTTCCTTTATCTCAGTTGGAGCTTTCTAGTCCATACGCAGCTAAACGGGTGCCTCCGCTTTTCTCACTCGCTCGCTGGTTTGAATAAGCAGCGAGTTCAGCTGTTAATTCAAACCTTAAGAATGGTGTAATTAAATAAATTCCATTAAATAAATCTAATGCTGTATCAATGAGTGACTTGGTAATTGCAACGCCTTCTCTGGCAGCCTGAAGCGGATTGTCATTTAAGAGAGCCATTCGGTCCCGAATGGAATCGGCAATTTTAATTCCAGGTACTTCATTGTGAAGAAACTCTGCGTTTTTGCTGCTTGTTAACGGCATTAAGCCAATGTATATCGGTGTATCAAGATGTTTCGTATTTTCATAGACTTCAATCAATTTCTCCTCAGAGAATACTGGCTGTGAAATGAAATAATCCGCACCGTATTGAATCTTTTTCTCCAAACGCTTCACGGCTTTCTCGACAGAGCGGACATTAGGATTAAAGGCTGCGGCAACACTAAAAGCCGTTTTTTGACCTAAGTCTTTACCTGAATAGGACAAGCCTTCGTTCATCTGTTTAATCATTTGGATCAGTTCGAATGACGACACATCATAAACAGAAGAAGCACCTGGGAAATCACCCACTCTTGCAGGGTCTCCCGTTATAGCTAAGATATCATTCATTCCAAGCGTGTGAAGTCCCATTAAGTGGGACTGAAGTCCGATAATATTGCGGTCACGGCAGGCAAGATGAATCAGAGGCCGCATGCCTAATTCACTTTTTAAAAGATAGCCTAAGGATTCATTGGAAATCCGCACTGTAGCCAGTGAATTATCCGCTAGCGTGATCGAATCTATTCCAGCTTCTTTAAGTGCCTTTGCTCCTTCGAAAAACTTAGTTGTATCCAGTTTTCGAGGAGGATCTAATTCGACAATAACCGATGGTCGTTCTTTCACGATTTCCTGCAGGGGAGTGTATTCCCTTTTAGGAGCAGTTTCGACAATAATCGGCTTTTGTTTCAATTTTACAACTTTTTCAGTCACAGGGATACTATTCTTTAATTCAGATGCATACGCGCGAATATGGTCTGGTGTTGTACCGCAGCAGCCGCCAAGCAAGTGCACGCCTTCGTTTCTAAAGCGTTGCGCCGATTTCTGGAAATAATCGGCATCGCCTTCATAATGAAACTTTCCGTCTGTGTAGGTTGGAAGACTTGCATTTGGAAAAGCAGATAGGAAAGCATGCTTCGGAATCTCAACCTGTTCCAATGCCAATAACATATGGTGCGGGCCTAACCGGCAGTTAAGGCCGACGACATCGGCGCCAAGGCCTTCCAGTCTTTTTAAAGCATCATTGACTGGTGTTCTATCCTGTAAAAATCCAGGGTCCTGAAGGGAAACCTGAGCAATAATCGGCAGCTTTGTTTCCTTCCGAGCAATTGTTAGGACGGTTTCGAGCTCTTCTAAATCGTAAAAGGTTTCGAATAACAGCCCATCAACACCTTCAAGCAAAAGGCAATATAACTGCTCACGGAAGCTTCGTTTTAATTCTTCGATTGTAATCGAACTTGTTTTAATCCCGCGGTTGCCGCCAATCGTTCCGAGAACATAAGCATTCGATTGAGCGGCTTTTTTTGCATTTCGGACAGCAGCGCTGTTGATTTCCTTAACCGAGTCTTCTAATCCATACCGCTGCAGCTTTAAATAGTTGGCTGCATACGTATGGGTTTGAATGACATCTGCCCCGGCATCAATATAGGCCCGATGAATGTTTTGAATCTGCTCTGCTTGAGATAAATTGAGTTCTTCTGAACATGTATCCACTCCAAATGAATAAAGCAGTGTGCCCATGGCACCATCGCCTATTAAAATTTGGTTTTTTAATTTGTCTAAAAAGGTCATGATGATTCTCCTCGATGTAACACTAAATGTTGCGCACGAACCTCCTCAAGGGCCTGAGAAAAATCCTTAATCAAATCATCTGGATTTTCTAATCCAACTGATAAACGGACAAGACCATCTGTGATTCCACGCTGCAGTCGGTCCTCTTTAGACATAGCAGCATGAGACATTTTTGCAGGATAGGAAAGGATAGATTCAACCGCGCCTAAACTAACCGCAAAAACAGGAATTTCCACATTCGCAACAAAGGTACGAAGGGCATCCTCTGTAGCTAATTCAAAGGATAAAACGGCACCCGGACCATCGGCTTGATCTTTCTGAATCTGATATTGCGGATGGCTTTCGAGCCCTGGATAATGAACCTTCTCCACAAGAGGATGTGCATCTAAAAATTCTGCGATTTTGATCGCTGATTTTTGTGATTGTTCCAAACGAACAGACAATGTCTTGATTCCTCGTAAAACAAGCCATGCATCTTGAACACCTAAAATCGCTCCAAAACTATTTTGTAAGAATCCTAGTCTTTTAGCTAACTCTTCATCTTTGACAACAGCAAGACCCGCGACAACATCACTATGGCCTGCTAAGAATTTTGTTGCACTATGCAGGACAACATCTGCACCAAGTGCCAATGGCTTTTGGTGGTAAGGAGTAAGGAACGTATTATCAACAAATGTCAACGCACCGATTTCTTTAGCAATCTCGCTAATCGCTCTAATATCTGTAACTTTCATTAAAGGATTTGATGGTGTTTCCACATAAAATGCCTTTGTATTCGGCTGAATCGCTTCTTTTACTTCCTCTAAATTGGTCATATCGACAAAGGTATGTTCAATCCCAAGTCTCGAAAGAACTTGAGTGACCATTCGGAATGTACCGCCATACACATCCTCGGTAATCACAATATGGTCGCCAGAGGATAGAAGAAGGAAGGCAGTTGAAATAGCTGCCATCCCTGATGCAAAAGCAAATCCTTTCACTCCGCCCTCAAGTTCTGCGATCACATCTTCCAGTGCTTCGCGAGTCGGATTTAAACTGCGGCCATAATCGTACTTACCGAACGAATCAAAGTCAGATTGGTGGAAGGTAGAGGCATGCTGAATGGGAACACTAACCGCCCCTGTTACTGGATCAATTTTATGCTTGTTGTGAAGCAGTCTGGTTTCAAAACTATATTCTTCGTGTGCCATTATGCAATTACCCCTTCCTGTACCTTAGCAAAAGCGTTTTGTAAATCTTCAATAATGTCTTGTGAATCTTCAATTCCAATCGAGAAACGTAATAAACGATTGCAAACGCCAGCTTGAATGCGAATCTCTTCTGGAATATCCATATGTGTTTGCGTTGCTGGATAAGTAATGAAGCTTTCCGTTCCGCCAAGGCTTTCTGCAAAACTGATTAAATTTAAATTCTGTAAAAATGGATTCACCCATGCTTCGTCCTTAATTCTAAAGGAAACCATCCCGCCGCGTCCTGGGTAGAGAACATCTGTTACAGCATCATGCTGTGAAAAGAATTCTACGATGGCCTTTGCATTCTTTTCATGTCGTTCCATTCTTAATGACAATGTTTTCATTCCGCGCATTAATAGCCAAGAATCAAACGGACTTAACACGGCTCCGGCACCGTTATGGTGGAAGGCCAATGCTTCACAAATTTCTTTACCTTTTGCCACAACAAGGCCGGCTAGAACATCATTATGACCACCAAGGTATTTCGTTGCACTGTGGATGACAATATCCGCACCAAGGCTGATTGGCTGCTGTAAAAGCGGCGTATAGAATGTATTGTCCACGATTAACAACAGGCCATGTTCTTTTGCAATCTTTGAAATCGCTGCAATATCCGATTCCTGCATAAGCGGATTAGTAGGTGTTTCTAGGAAAATCGCCTTTGTTTTTGCTGTGATTTTCTTTTCCACTTCTTCCGGACAACAGGTATTTACATATTGAGTCGTTAAGCCCCATTTTTTATAGCCTTTTTCTAATAGGCGATAAGTACCGCCATATAAATCTTCACTAACGATCCATTCGTCCCCAGATTCAAATAGTGCAAGAATAAGCTGGATAGCAGCCATACCAGAGCTGCAGGCAAATCCTTGATCAGCACCTTCTAAATCAGCGATTGTTTTTTCAAGGAGCTGGCGTGTTGGGTTCCCTGTTCGAGTATAGTCAAACCCTGTTGATTGCCCGATTCCTTCATGGCGAAAGGCTGTTGAAAAGTATACAGGTGGGTTTACGGTTCCAGTTGTTGTTTCACTGCGGTTGCCGATTTGGGCAAGTTTCGTATCGATTTTGTACATAACGCACACTCCTTGAAATAAATGTTTATAGTTTCGCATTAACGCGATTAGGTAATAAAGCTTTTTGATAAATAAAAAAAGTCTTCTTATAAGAAGAAGACTTTTGTAGGCAGCACATTTGTCATTCTTCTTATCTTGCAAATTAGTAAATTTGCAGGACTTAGCACCTTTTCAATGAGAAAAAACATTGAAGGTTGCTGAGGCGTCGCAGGGCCCTTCCCTCAACCTCTCTTGATAAGAAAACAATTATTTAGATTATTTATAAAATTTACTACAAATTTCGTGTTATGTCAATTTGTTTTTTTATAATAACTATATCAATGAAGAAACTGGGCGAAAAATCTTTTTAACAAATTATATAAAAAGTTAATGGAAAAGTTGTTGACAGTGGTAGTTTGTGGATTTATGATAGGGTTATAAGTTGTTCTTAATAAAGAACCGATATAGGTATTATGAAATATAAAATAGTAGTTGGAATACATAACGTTGATAAAATTATACCATAGTTTCGGGAAATTAAATTAAAATAAATTTCTTTTAGTTTACTATGGAATAGATGTTCTATTTAGTGAACTTACATTTCAAGAAAAGGATAGTAAAACTGATGAAATGTATGGCAGGAGGAAAAGATGAGCGCTATAGCCGGAATATATCATTTAAACGATGAACCAATCAATCTAGAGCACGGAAAACGGATGATGAAAGAAATAGAAAAATATCCGGCGGATGATATTCAAACTTGGCATAATGACAAAGTCTTTCTTGGCTGCCATGCTCAATGGATCACACCCGAGTCTTTAGGGGAAATACTTCCCTATTACGATCGGGAACGGAAGTTAGCTATTACTGCCGACGCGATTATTGATAATCGTGAGGAGTTGTTTGAAAGACTACAGATTAATAGAAGAAATAGAAAAAGTATTTCTGATAGTGAACTAATCTTGCTTTCCTATCACAAGTGGGGAGAGGACACTCCAAAATATTTAATTGGCGATTTTTCTTTTATGATTTGGGATGAAAAGAACCGAAAACTTTTTGGTGCAAGAGATTTTTCCGGGGGGAGAACGCTCTACTTCCATCGAAATCAAAAATATTTTGCATTTTGCACTATTATGAAACCACTGCTTCACTTACCCAAAATTGAAAAAAAAATAAATGAACAATGGCTAGCAGAATATTTGGCCATTGTTGGAATGATCGATGTAGTTGATGTTTCTAAAACTGTTATTAAATCGATAGAACAAGTTCCACCATCACATTCTATTTCAGTTGTGAATGGGAAAGTTACACTGAAGCAATACATTATATTATCTTTTGATCAGGAATTAAGTCTCAAGTCAAACTCTGAATACGTAGAAGCTTTTCAAGAAGTATATCAAGAGGCAGTTAGATCAAGGTTGAGAACCTTTCGTCAGGTTGGGGCTCAATTAAGCGGAGGACTTGATTCTGGATCAATCGTTAGTTTTGCTTCACATGTCCTAAAAAATGAAGGTAAGCAACTACAGACTTTTAGTTATATCCCTCCAAAGAATTTTGAAGATTTTACACCTAGCCATCTTATGCCTAATGAGACTCCTTTTATAAAAGAAATTATAAATCATGTAGGGAATATAAAAGGACATTTTTTAGACTTTGAAGGAAGAGATTCTTTTTCAGAGATTGACGATTTTCTGTCAATAATGGAAATGCCATATAAATTTTTCGAAAACTCTTTTTGGTTAAAAGGGATGTTTGAGAAAGCTCAAGAGGAAAATGTAGGTGTTTTATTAAATGGTGGAAGAGGAAATCTAACTATTTCCTGGGGGACTGCTATAGATTATTACGCTGTATTATTAAAAAAAATGAAATGGGTACGACTAATCCAAGAATTACAGCAGTATAGCAAAAATATAGGCGGAAGTAGATATGGACTATTACCGCTTATAACTAGAGAAGCATTTCCAATAATTGATCGTTTATTACAATCTAACTCAACTTATCAATTTCCGAGTTTAATAAATACTTCCTTTGCTAAAAAGACCGGTGTCTTTGATAAGTTAAAAAAGTTCGGAATTGATGAATCTGGATGGTTTTCTTCAGCAAATATATATGAACAAAGAAGAAGACATTTTGAAGATGTTTTTCATTGGAATCCAAGTAATACACTTGCAACTAAATTATCTTTAAACTATTCACTTTGGAAACGGGACCCAACAAATGATCTGAGAGTGGTTCGTTTTTGTTTGTCTCTTCCAGAGAGTCAATACGTCCAGAATGGAATGGACCGTGCTTTGGTAAGAAGAGCAACGGAAAATTTATTACCAGATCAGATTAGGCTGAATCAACGTATTCGGGGGGTTCAAGGGGCCGATTGGGTACATCGAATGAAACCGGTGTGGATGCATTTTAAAGAAGAGTTGGGGTATTTAAGTAAAGATAAAACCATACTAGAATTTTTAAACGGTCAAGTAATAGAAAATGCATTAAAGAAGATTAATGGGGATGTACGGTCTGAGTTAGCTATTGATCCAGGTATTAAAATTCTAATGAGAAGTTTAATAGTCTATCGATTTATCAAGAAATTCACTTGAAAGGAGGTGTTACTATGAAAAAGGAATGGAATCAGCCTGTATTAGAAGTACTTGATGTAAAAATGACAATGGCTTCAACTGTTTGGGGACCATATACTGACGAAGCATATGTACCGGGGAAGGCAGTAGATCCAAAAGATCCAGGGACTTGGAGACGTTTTACTAGTTAATTAAAAAAGTAGTTAAAAGCCCTTATACTGCGAAGCGGGTATAAGGGCTTTTAAAAATCATGGATAGTTCTGGAGTGAAAAAGATGTTAAAAACTAAGGAAAAAATAGTTTATAAGGCTTTTGGATATAAAATAGTTAGCGATATTAGTTTTCCTGAACTTCCTGTAGTTGGTGAAAGTACAGAGAAACAAGATATTCAAATAGAATTTGGTGATTTTACTAAACATAAAAAAGAACTAGAGAATAATCCATATTTTCATGCTGTTCTTGATAATCAAGTCTTGTTCTATGTGCCTGACGTTGCCTTTTTTTCAATCCAGGAGGGTTCCAAAATATTATTTTCACCCAAACACAATGTTGAAGAGGATTTGCTCCGGCTATATCTTCTTGGAACATGCATGGGTGTTATTTTAATGCAAAGAAACATACTTCCACTTCATGGTAGTGCTATAGAGATAGATGGAAAGGCATATGCTTTTATAGGTGAATCCGGAGCAGGGAAATCCACGCTTGCTTCCGCATTTATGAAACGAGGATTCTCTTTGGTTAGTGATGATATAATCCCTGTTTCTTTTGAAAATTCCATACCATTTGTAATTCCCTCTTATCCTCAGCAAAAATTATGGCAGGAAAGCTTGGACCATTTAGGGATGGATTCAACAAAGTTAAAACCTATTTATGAACGGGAAACAAAATTTAATGTACCAGTTCAAACTAAATTTACAGGTCGTCCCTTACAACTAGCTGGAATCTTCGAATTATCAAAGCAAAACTTAGGAGAAGTTAATCTTTTAAAAATTGGAAAATTACAAAGTTTAAAAACTTTGTTTGCACATACATACAGGAATTTTTTGATTCCTCGTTTAGGGATATTAGACTGGCATTTTATAATTTCAACTAGAATTATTAATGATTTGAATATATTTAGGCTTCAGCGTCCAATGAATGGATACACTGCTAATGATTTGGTTTCGTTGGTTTTAGGAACTATTAACAAGGAGGATAAATAAATGACTACGACTAAAAGTGTCTCCATCAATAGTGAAATATCACAAAGTCCTGGAAACATTGTAAGTGATATGGACGGAGAAAAAGTGATGCTAAGTATTAATAATGGAAAGTACTATAATTTAGGAGAGATTGGTGGAGTTATCTGGGAGCAATTAGAACAACCTATCTTGGTTTCTGATATAATTTCCAAATTAATTTCTTTATATGATGTAAGCCAAAGGGAGTGTGAAGAACAAGTAAAATCATTTTTAGATCACTTAAATAAGGAAAAATTAATTATAATAGATGGCTCTGATTTATAAATCATAAGATAAAGGGTTAGTTGATTGTGAATAAAATAAAATTGTTTTTTTCGTTAGATATTTATTCAAAATTATTACTAATTGAAGCGTTATTATTCTTGGCATGGGCTAGGGTTTTAAAAAGCAAATCATTTGCAAAGGTAGCACCAAAACTTGGTGAACAAATGGTTGAATCTACTTATACTTGTGATGAGTCGAATGTAAAAATACTTAGACAGATATCTCAGGCTATTCAAATCATGAGCAGATATACTTTTTGGGAAAGTATGTGTCTTGTCAAGGCGATTGCTGGATTAATAATGCTTGAACGAAGAAATATTGAAAGCACGCTATACTTAGGTACTGCAAAAGATGAAAATGGTAACTTAATAGCACATGCTTGGCTGCGGAGTGGGCCATATTATATAACAGGTTTTGAAGAGATGGGAAAATTTAGCGTTGTCAGCAAATTTGCAAAAAGACTGGGAAAAGAACAAGAAGAAGGAGAAAAATATGAATAAGAATCCCTCTCTTAATTTATCACGTATCCCTGAGGAACTTAAACTTATTTTAGATATTATCAAGGCGGGTAAGGAGATTAATCCCCAGTTAAATAATCAATGGATTACAAAAACCATAGACTGGAATCTTTTTCTGCAATTAGCGATTCACCACCGTGTACATCCCTTATTGTATTCCTATTTTAAAAAGGTAGATACTTACAATCTTATTCCTTCTTTTGTAATCCAAGAATTATCCCAAATGTTTAAGATAAATACTTTTCAAATGCTCCAATTAAGGGCGGAAATGGATGAGGTTGGTGATTTATTATCACGAAATGTTATTCCCCTCCTTTTCTTAAAAGGACCTGTTTTAGCTACGGAGCTTTATGGAGATTTATCCCTTCGAACTTCATGTGATTTGGATCTTCTAGTACCCATAGAAGATTTAGAAAGAACGGAAAAACTTCTTTTTCAAATGGGGTACGAAAAAGATGACTATATACAAACAATATTAGGTGATTGGAAATGGAGACATCACCATTTAACATATCATAACCCAATAAAAAATATTAAAGTGGAAGTTCATTGGAGATTAAATCCAGGACCAGGTAAAGAGCCTAGTTTTAATGAATTATGGAAAAGAAAAAGGAATATCAGAGCATTTTCAAAGCCACTTTATTATCTAGGAAATGAAGATTTACTATTCTTTTTAATTACACATGGTGCGCGCCATGGATGGTCCCGTCTAAGATGGTTAATTGATATTGACCGAATCATAGAAAAGGATTTTAGTTGGGATAAGAGTATTCAATTACTGGATAAATACGGATATGTTCACGTAGGAGGGCAGGCTGTAAATTTATCCATGGAACTATTAGGTACTAAAATACCTTCGGAATTTAAACAAATAGTATTAGCCGGTAAATCTAGAAGACTGTCACAAGAAGCAATTTATTATATAGAAAAGATGGTTGAGCTACATTCTGGTACAGTTCCGGAAGACATTGCAAAATATCATAAACGTCATTTGTTATCACTTATGTCCAATCATCAAAAATTTCTATTTATAATTAGTTGTTTATATCCATATCCGACAGATCAAGAGACATTGCCATTACCAAAAAATCTTCATTTTTTATATTTTCCATTACGTCCGTTTTTGTGGGTTTGGAGGAAAACTAAAAGCCATGTATTAACATAGGAGGATATTGAAATGAAACAGATATTGTACTTTACAAAACAAATCCAAACTTTTACGGGACGAATTTTGTACTTTAACCTTATAGGTATGGTTCTAATAAGTTTATTTGAAGGTATTGGTGTAATTTTATTAATTCCTTTAATTAATTTATCTGGAATTTTTAATGTAAATTCTAATTCATCCTCAGTACTTTCTAAGGTCTCTGAACTTTTTCACTATCTTCCTAAAACATATAGTTTAATACTTATTTTTGTATTTTATTTCTTTTTAATATTATGTCAAAGCTTCTTTCAAAGACAGCAAACCATTTTAAATGTAAAAATTCAACAAGGGTTTATTCGTCATTTAAGAGAACAAACCTATAAGTTGTTGCTTCAAGCAAATTGGTCTCTTTTTCTTAATAAGAGAAAATCGGATCTAATTAATTTAATGACAACCGAAATTTCAAGAGTAAGTCTAGGAACAAATATGTTTTTACAATTCTTAACATCTTTGGTATTTACATTTGTACAATTAGGGATTGCCTTCTGGATGTCTCCAAAGATGACGCTATTTGTCATGGGGTTCGGTGCTGTAATTATCTTTTTTTTACGGAAATTCGTTAATAAGTCTAGTGAATTAGGAAATGAAACATACAATCTAACTAAATTATTTTTAGCTGGTGTTACAGATCACTTTAATGGTATTAAAGACATAAAGAGTAATATGCTTGAACAGACGCATATTTCTTGGTTTATTTCAATAAATCGGCGAATGGAACAAAATATTATAGATCTGGCAAAATTAAACACAATTTCTCAACTAATATACAAAATAGTCTCGGCTTTCCTGATAGTCGTATTTATGTTCTTTTCAATTAAAATGTTTAAGGCGCAGCCTGCGCAGTTAATTCTAATAATAATGATATTTTCAAGACTTTGGCCACGGTTTAGTGGTATACAAGCAAACTTAGAACAGTTAGGGTCAATAGCACCTTCGTTCAAAGCCTTAATAGACTTACAAGGACAATGTTATGTTTTAAAAGAATTTAATGAAGAGGATATTCTTAAAGTAAAACCTTTGTCTATTATACATGGTATACATTTGGGAAATGTATATTTTCGTTATAATAAAAACGAACCCTCTTATGCATTAAAAAACATAAATTTAACAATTCCGGCCAATAAAATGACAGCTATAGTCGGGCAATCCGGCGCTGGAAAAAGTACATTAATTGATTTAATTATGGGTCTAAATACGCCTGAAAGCGGCGAAGTTTTACTAGATGGAATGAACTTGGCAGGTCAAAATTTATTATCACTCAGGAAATCAATTAGTTATGTTCCCCAAGATCCGTTTTTGTTTAATGCTACAATTCGTGATAATTTGTTAATTATCGATCAAGATGCCAGCGAACAACAGTTATGGGAGGCATTAGAGTTTGCTGCAGCTGACGATTTTGTAAGAAAATTGCCTAACGGACTTGATAGTCTCATTGGTGATAGGGGCATTAAACTTTCAGGAGGGGAAAGACAAAGACTGGTACTTGCCAGAGCAATATTACGAAGACCGTCCATTCTTATCTTAGATGAGGCGACTAGTGCATTAGATACGGAGAATGAATCAAAGATTCAAGAGGCTATTGAGAAACTTAGAGGAGCTATGACTGTTATAGTTATTGCGCATAGACTTTCTACCATTCGAAATGCTGATCAAGTAATCGTGTTAGAACAGGGAGAAATCATTCAACAAGGGAAATTTAAGCAACTTGCTAGTGAAACAAGGGGATTGTTTAGTAAATTACTAAAAAAGCAAATGGGGGTAAGTGTTTAATTGCCGTTTCATAATTTTTACCATTCATGCTTATTCACAAAGTAGATTTTGTTATTGACATGTTCTAAATAAAGAACTAATATAATAAATATAGTTCTAGTAAGTATATTTTTTTGTTATATTGTTCATTATGTAGAACGAATAATATTTGTGAATGTCTTAAAATAAAGGTGGTTTAATGGAAAGCTTAAATCGAAGTAATGGTAGAAAGAAGTCAAAGGAAATTAATTTAAAAGAGTTATTCTCTGTTCTCAAAAGGCACTTTTGGATAATTGCATTGGTTACAATTCTAACCGGTATGTTAGGTTATATTTTAAATAATACCACCGTTACCCCATTATATTCATCTTCTTCTAGAATTATCATTGGGGCAGATGAAGAATCAAGGAAAACCCTACAAGTTATTATTAGAGATTCAGTAATATTAGAAAAAGTCATAAATGAGCTCGGACTTAACACAACAACTGAGGCCTTGGCAGGACAAATTACTGTTGCGAGTGTGGATTCTTCCCAAGTTGTGAGTATCAGTGTGGTTAATCCTGATCCAATACAAGCAGCTAAAATTGCCAATACCACTGCTCAAATATTTAAGGACGAAGTACCAAATATAATTGGTCAGGACTATGTTCGACTTTTATCCAAGGCTAAGGAAATTCCAGTTCCAATTAATCAAAAAAACAATAATAAGTTATACATTGGAGTAATTGGAGGTCTTGTTATTGGACTTGGTTTATCCTTTTTATTAGAGTCTTATGATGATAGAATCCGACCTGATAATGATATTGAAAACTTACTAGGTCTTCCCTTATTAGGAAGGGTTCCAAAAGTAACCAAAAGAAATGTAAAAAAGAGAACTATGAAATTTCAGTTAGAATCTAGGGGTGAGAATGTTGGTCATAAATAAAATTCGACGATTGCTGTCAGTAGAGAAAAGAATAATTATTGCCTATACTCATCCTGATTCTATGATTTCTGAACAATTCAGAATGATACAAACGAATATTAAATTTATCATGTCTGAGCAAAATAGTCGTACTATTTTAATTACTTCTTCAGGAGATGGTGAGGGAAAATCAACACTTGCGACAAACCTTGCTGTTTCATTAGCACAGCAGAAGAAAAAAGTCCTTCTAATAGATGCGAATATAAGAAGACCTGCTTTACATTCTTTCTTTAACACTTCTAATTCCATTGGTTTAACGGATGTTCTTACGGGAAGATTATCTTTTTCAGAGGCTGTTTTTCATACTGAGGTTTGGAGATTGGATTTGCTACCGAGTGGAGTAGTTCCTTTTAATCCAGTTGAGTTAATCGGTTCACAGCGGATGCAAGAGCTCCTCAAAAAAGTAGAACAAAGCTATGAAGTTATTATTATTGATTCCAATTCAGTTCTTGAAGTAACAGATACTAAGCTTCTTGCAAGTCAATGTGATGGGGTTATCCTTGTAACTCAAAATGGAAAAACTAAATTAGAAAAAGCTACAGAAGCGAAGAAAGTGCTTGATTTTGCGAAAGCCAAAATTATAGGAGTAGTTTTGAATCGATAGTTGTCCTGTAAGGATAAAATTTTTTAAATAATTTGTTCGTTATAAGAAACGAAATGAAGTTTTAACATTAGTTATACTTTTGGAGATGTCTACTTTCCTATATCAATGGAGGCACTCGGTCATACTGTGGGTGAAAGGCCTTAGACGCTGGTCGTCAAGAGTGTGATGTGAGGAAGGGTTAGATGCCCTATTTTTTACAAAAAATGTTTAATTATGTGTTCTTTATCAAGAATATATAATTAAAGATTTTTAAAAGGAAGTGATTTTCTGAAGGATAATCATCTTTATCCAAAATGTATAAAAAAGGCAGTGAGATATATTAAACAAGATGCATCTAGAGAGAAGTTAGATGAAATAAAGAAATTGATTGGCGTTGCAATCAGAATCAGATCGAAAACAATGAATTAGGGGGTTCTTTATTTTTCTAATTCAAGGGGGGCTTATATGTCTTATCAACAGCGATTATCCTTATTTATACTTATAGATTCTTGCATAGTATTAACTGCTATATTTATAAGCTGCTTTTTAGTTAATGGAACTATTCAGGTTGTAACCTTTCCAGTTTCATTAAGCTGTATTGTTATTTTACTCGGACACTTTACATTATCATTTAAGTTTCATTTGTATAAAAAAGCCTGGGAATATGCCAGTGTTGGAGAATTGTTAAGTATCTTAAAGATTGTAACAATCGCAGTATTGCTTGCAGCGTTTTTCCAGCAGCTAATCGTTCAAGAAATATTCGTTCGTTTACTGGCCGTAACGTGGTTACTTAACATGTCCATCATTGGAGGATCTCGTTTTTGCTGGCGAATGCTCAGAGATTCACGCCTAAATAAAATTGATAATAAAAAAAGAACGCTAATAGTTGGGGCGGGTTCGGCCGGAACTATGGTTGCAAGGCAATTATTACAAAATAATCAAGCAGACTTATTACCAGTGGCATTTATTGACGATGATTATAAAAAGCATAGACTTGACATATTAGGAATCCCGGTTGTTGGAAGTATTGATAATATCGAAAAGGCAGTTATTGATTATGAAATTGCTAATATAGTGATTGCCATACCATCATTGAGAAAAAAAGAGTTGAATACTATTTTTCTTGAATGTGCGAAGACAAAAGCAAAAACACAAATACTACCTATGTTAGAAGATTTAATGACAGGTAAAATTTCTGTTAGTCAGTTTAGAGATGTGCAGGTAGAGGATTTACTGGGAAGGGAACCTGTTGAATTAGATATAAATAGCATATCTGATAATATCACTAATAAAGTTGTTTTAGTCACTGGTGCTGGAGGATCTATTGGATCAGAAATCTGTAGACAAGTAGTGAACTTTAATCCTAAAACACTTATTTTATTAGGGCATGGTGAAAATAGCATCTATTCCATTGAAATGGAACTAAACGAAACAAGTAAAAATTCTAAAATTGAATTTGTTCCGGTAATTGCTGATATACAGGATGAAAAGAAATTGATATCAGTTGTGGGTAAATACCAACCCGATATTGTTTACCATGCAGCTGCTCATAAACATGTTCCTTTGATGGAAGCAAATCCAGAAGAGGCTGTTAAAAATAACATCATTGGAACAATGAATATAGCAAAAGCTGCGAGTTGGAATGGTGTGAAAACCTTTGTAATGATTTCAACGGATAAAGCTGTAAACCCGACCAGTGTAATGGGTGCCGCAAAAAAGTTAGCCGAAATGATCATCCAACATATGGATCAACAAAGTGAAACTAAATTTGTAGCCGTACGTTTCGGGAATGTATTGGGCAGTAGAGGAAGTGTAATACCTCTATTTAAAAAGCAAATTGAAAACGGGGGACCTGTGACTGTTACCCACCCTGATATGATCCGTTACTTTATGACGATTCCAGAAGCATCAAGATTAGTACTTCAAGCAGGAGCACTAGCAAATGGAGGAGAAATTTTCGTATTAGACATGGGTGAACCAGTAAGAATAGTAGATTTAGCAAAAAACCTTATTAAACTCTCTGGTAATTCAATTGAGGAAATTGGGATTGAATTTTCCGGTATAAGACCAGGCGAAAAATTATTTGAAGAATTACTAAAAGAGGATGAGGTTCATGAGCAGCAAATTTATCCAAAGATTTATATTGGGAAAACTACTGAACTATTAATAAAAGAAATTGAGGAAATAATTTTAACACACTCAAATTTGGGAAAAGAAGAAATTAGGGCCAGACTGATTGAAATTGCTAATCATAAAGTAATCACGAAACCAAAAATAACAGTTCCGGTTTAAAGGCGTCTTCAAAATAAACGTAAGAATGGCTATTATTCCGGGGGCAGCAAAAAAAATGAGATTTCTTAGTTAAAAAAGGATGGAAGTTAATAATGAAAAAAAAAGTTCTTTTCTGTGCCACCGTGGATTATCATTTTCAAGCGTTTCATTTACCGTACCTAAAATGGTTCAAAGATCAAGGATGGGAAGTGCACGTTGCTGCTGCAGGATCATTAAAACTTCCTTTCGTAGATAAAAAGTTTAATATCCCCGTTCAAAGATCACCTTTTCAAAAAATGAATATAGAGGCTTATAAGGAACTAAAAAAAATAATTAATAAAAATCATTACAATATTATTCATTGTCATACACCTATGGGTGGAGTACTAACACGCTTAGCTGCAAGGAAAGTAAGAAAAAAGGGAACGAAGGTAATTTATACAGCACACGGTTTTCATTTTTGTAAAGGAGCGCCATTTATAAACTGGCTTCTTTATTATCCTATTGAAAAAGTCCTGTCTTCGGTCACAGATTGCCTGATTACTATTAATAAAGAAGATTACTTGTTGGCAAAAACTCATCGTTTTAAGGCAAAATCAATTAAACATGTCCATGGTGTCGGGGTTAATATTGAAGAATATAAACCGGTAGAACAGTCAGAGAAATTTAGTTTAAGGGAGTCATTAGGCTATAGGCCTAATGATTTTTTAATGTTTTACGCTGCTGAATTTAATAAGAACAAAAATCAAGAATTACTAATTGAATCTTTGGCTCTTATAAAAGATGAAGTACAAAATGTAAGACTTTTATTAGCAGGTGAAGGGACGTTATTAAATAAATGTAAGGAGATTGCTAGAAAATTAGATGTTAGTGACAACATAGATTTTCTTGGGTATAGGAAAGATATTGGAAATCTGCTGAAAATAAGTGATATATCTGTTGCATCTAGTTTAAGAGAAGGTCTTCCAGTAAATATAATGGAAGCAATGTCCAGCGGCTTGCCAGTCATAGCAACTATAAATAGAGGGCACTCCGAGCTAATTGACAATGAACAAAATGGATATGTGATACCTACTAACGATTCTAATAGTTTTGCCTTAAGAATCCTAGAAGTATATAAATCAAAAGTACTTTGCAAGAAATTTGGCTTAGCAGGAGTGAATAAAATGAAGAATTATTCAATATCAAGAGTAATTCTCGAGTTAAAAGATATCTACTCAGTTTATATGGGGGAGGACACCAATGAGACCCAAAGTAAGTATAATCGTTCCTATATATAATATGGAAATGTATTTGAGTAGGTGCCTAGAAAGTCTGTTAGCTCAAACATTATATAATATAGAAATTATTGTCATTAACGACGGTTCAAATGACTTGAGCATAAAAATTCTTAGAGAATTTGAATTAAAAGATGCTCGTATTAAAGTAATTGATAGGCCCAATGATGGTGTTTCCTCTGCGAGAAATGAAGGAATTCGGATTGCAACAGGTGAATACATAGGTTTTGTTGATCCTGACGATTGGATAAATCCAATAATGTATGAGGAAATGTACAATAATGCGATTACCGAAAATACTGATATTGTAATGTGTTCATATATCCGTGAGTTTGGTAGTCATTCAAAAATAAAAGATTTTAATCTTCCTAATAAGGTCCGGTATATAAATGAGGATGTAAAAATTAACATAATGAGACGCTTAATTGGGCCAATTAATCATGAAATAGCAAATCCGGAATTTTTGGACGCATGGGGTACTGTTTGGTCAAAGTTGTATCGGACAAATTTAATCGTAGAAAATAACATTAAATTTTTGGATCTAGAAAAGATTGGTACCAATGAAGATACCTTATTTAATATTGAAGCTTCTTATTATGCTAAGTCCTTTTTATTTATTAATAGCCCTTTTTATCATTATTGGCGTGCCAATAGTACTTCGGTTACTTCTAGGTTCAAACCAAAGTTAATCAACCAATGGATGTATCTTTTTGGTTACATTGAAGATTTTTTGAAAGATAAAAATATGAATAATGATTACTATTTAGCATTAAATAATCGGATCTGTTTAAATACACTGGGACTTGGATTAAATACAATCACTAAAGATAATGATTCTTCTGGTTTTGAAAAAATTAGAAGGATTAGGATGTTTTTAAAAGAGAAACGAATAAAGCACTCTTTTAAAGAATTTGATTTATCACAGCTACCAATTATCTGGAGAGTATTTTATTTTTGCGCAAAAAATCGTTTTGCTACTGGTTTTTATTTTATGTTAATTTGTATTGAATTTCTTAGAAAAGTTATTAGATAGGGGTATGTGGTTTGAAACCTATTAGAATTCTTCAGGTGGTCACGATCATGAATCGTGGTGGCCTTGAAACCATGTTAATGAATTATTATAGGCAACTGAATAAAAAGAAAGTACAATTTGATTTTATTGTACATCGTCAAGAGGAAGGTCACTATGATAAAGAGATAAGAGAGCTAGGTGGTAAGATTTATCGTATGCCTCAAATTAAGCCAGGTAATTATCGTCTATATTTTAAACTTCTTGATGAGTTCTTTAAACAACATTTGGAATATAAAGTGGTGCATTCTCATATTAACGAGAATAGTAGCTTTGTTTTAAGAGCTGCTAAGAATGCAGGAATACCTTGTCGAATCGCCCACTCCCATTTAAGTGATTTGGGAATAGATATAAAACTCCCATTTCGATTATATGCTAGGTATCTTATGAAAAATAATCCAACTCATTATTTCGCTTGTTCTGAGAAGGCAGGTCAATGGCTTTTCGGAAATAAAATAGCAAATTCAACAGAAATAAAAGTACTTAACAATGCAGTTAATGTTAATGAATTTAAATATAACGAAACGGTTAGAAGTAGTTTAAGAAAAGAGTTTGGAATTGAAAACAAATTAGTTATTGGACATATCGGAAGATTTAATAAACAAAAAAATCATGAATATCTCTTAGATGTTTTTAAAGCCGTCCTTCAACAAAGGCAAGATGTTACATTACTTTTGGTTGGAGATGGTCAATTACGTCCGCAAATAGAAAAAAAGATCGTCAACCTAGGCTTATCATCTCATGTTAAGTTGTTAGGTGTTAGAACTGACATTCCAAATTTAATGCAAGCTATGGATTTATTTCTTTTTCCTTCCCTCTTTGAAGGTCTACCAGTTGTCTTAGTTGAAGCGCAGGCTGCAGGATTAAAATGTGTTGTATCAGATTCAATTACATTAGAAAGTGATGTAACAGGAAGAGTGGAGTACGTCAGTTTAAATAGGTCACCTGAGCAGTGGGCAACAATTATTCTAAATTCTACATATGATCATGTTGATACTTCAGAATTGTTGAAGAATAATGGTTATGATTCTACAACCATGGCTAAATGGCTAACAAGTTATTATAAGGATTACTATTTGGTGGGAAATAAATAATTCTAAATCAATGGAGGTGAATGAAATGCCTGCAATGCTTACAGTGTTTACTCCCACTTATAATCGAGCATATACCCTTCATCTTTGTTATGAAAGTCTTAAAAGACAAACGTGTAAAGATTTTATATGGTTGATTATTGACGACGGTTCAACAGATACCACGAAAGAACTAGTTACAGAATGGATGAAGGAAAAGATTGTGCCAATTCGCTATCATTTTCAGGAAAACTTAGGTATGCATGGTGCCCATAACACAGCATATGAACTGATTGAAACTGAACTGAATGTTTGTATTGATTCAGATGATTATATGCCAGATGATGCTGTTGAAAAAATAATTACTCTTTGGAAAAAATTTGGTAGTGGAAAATACGCAGGATTAGTGGGTCTAGATGCAAGTCCGGAAGGAAAAGTAATTGGTACAAGGATGCCAGAAAAATTAAAAGAATCCACCTTATCGAACTTATATGCAAAGCACAATGTAAAGGGAGATAAAAAACTTGTTTATCGGTCGGACTTAACTCGAAAGATACCACCTTATCCTATCTTTCCCGGTGAGAAGTATTGCCCACTAAGTTATAAATACATTCTTATTGATCAAGAATATCCATTACTAACAATAAATGAAGTTCTCTGTATTGTAGAGTATTTACCAGATGGATCAAGCATGAATATTATCAATCAATATAAAAAAAATCCAAATGGTTTTTCCTTTTTTAGAAAAGTGGCTATGAGATATGCCCCTTCATTTAGGGAAAGATTTAGAGAATCTATTCACTATGTGTCAAGTAATTTGATGATAAGGAATTCTAAATATTTGTTAGAGTCTCCAAATAAAATAATTACATTTTTTGCAACTCCTTTTGGTATTGCATTATATTTGTATATTTCAAGGACTGGGAAAACCACAGTTTTAAAAAGCGGTTAGAGTTAGAATTTGATTAGTGAAAGGATTAACCACTATGGCATTATTATGGATTAATCTTATTGTTGTATAT
>NZ_JBALPZ010000084.1:0-6980 GCF_036965645.1 Neobacillus drentensis | reverse complement strand
GAACTAGATATTTTTTGTAATTATTAAATGTAATTTTCTTTTTACGCGATTTTGCTGGTTTCATATTGTTGCCAGCTATTTAAAAACACTTTTTTAATTACATGTTTAGTCATCAGACCAAAACCATTCGATATAGCCATAAAAAAACCCCCTTCTCTACTAGTTAGGGGGTAATTGCTTTTATTAAAAGTGTTTTGGTGACGTTTTCAAAAAAAAGGATGCCAGTTAAGCTTTAACAATTATTATTACTCATCACTTTTACTGAGTTAAAATACTAGAGTTTAATTCTTCTATAATAAGATTAGAAGAGGTTTGGCAATAATGCATAACAGTATCAAGGACTACTTGAGAAGAATATTCCAAGAAGTTCACCATAAATCCACTATTATTTGGCTGCAGGAATGCTCCTATAAATTCAATCAGCAAGTCGTTTACAAGCTTGGTATGGAAAAAAACCATTTCTGCATGGACTACTTGTTCTTCAATCGTTGAGCCCTTATAAACCAATTCCTTAAACCTAGGCATATTTTCTGCTAAGTAATTTGAATCTTGGACTTGTCTAGGAACATTCACCATAATGGATTGAAAACTTTCCTGAGAGAAAAACTGTTCTTCTTCAATACACTGTGTTAAAAAAGAAATTGCAGTACTTGTATTTGCATATTGAAAGGTAACACTTGCTAAGAGTGACTCTAGATACGCTTCCTGAGAACTCGCACTTTCTCTTATTTGTAACAAAATCTTATTAATCCCTTCTCGCAACTCAACTTTATCCCAATGGGGCTGCTTAATGAAAGCGCTAAACACACCTGCTGTATTTTTTGATAACAATTCCATTGACAATGTGTTCTTCTCCTCTGCTTGGTTTATTTTTCGTATAAAGAACTCCTACTATATGTAAAACAGATTGTAAGGCTGTTCTTCCGCCCATGAACTCTCTTGCTTTGCAGAAAATTTCTGACAACCTGTGCACAGATGATGTCAGCCTTACTTCTAATTATAACTTAGACCTCAAACGATATAAATGTGAATTTAAAATTTCATAGTGTTGAGAATCGTCTTTCGAAGCGATTTCGTAATTTATATTTTTATAAGAGAAAAAATAGAAGGTTAATCCAGAAATCATAGCCCGTTGCTAAATGACGATTGCTAGTCCAGTCCTTGTATCCGTTCCTGATGGGTATAGACATTGAAGCCTCCTTCCCTAATAAAACCAATCGCCGTAATGCCAAGCTCCTCTGCTAAATCTAGGGCGAGATTAGTAGGAGCCGATTTTGATAGGATGATGCTTGCGCCAATCTTGGCTGCTTTGAGAAGGACTTCCGAGGAGATTCTTCCGCTAAATGCAATGATTTTATCCTTTAATGGTATTCGATGAATCAGACAGTAGCCAAAAAGTTTATCCAGCGCATTATGTCTCCCAATATCAGTTCTTTTGATCACGATCCCTTCCTTCGTACATAAGGCGGCGTTATGGACCCCGCCCGTTTTCCGAAAATGAGCGGAACTTTCCTGCAGCTGCTTCATTAAAATTGAGCATTGGTGTGGTGTGATGGTCAATTTTGACCGGATGGTCTTAGCTGTCTTCACATCATTATAAAAATAAAATTGACGCCCTTTTCCGCAGCAAGAACCAATGAATCGTTTGGAATGGAACTCTTTTTGGACAGATTGTTTCTTTACCAGGTCCACGTACGCGAATCCCTTTTCATCATCTACCTGAATGGATTGAATCTCTTGAAAAACACGAATGATTCCCTCGGAGGCTAAGAAACCAACCACTAATTCTTGGATTTCAGATGGAGAACAAACGATGGTGGCAAACTCTTCTCCATCAAGAATAATCGTTAAGGCCGATTCCACGGCGATGTCATCCTCTTGTTCGATAAAGGAATCCCCATTATATTTGACAATGTGTTGACTAGTCATGATTTCATCTAACACAGCCTTTCCTCCTCTTCTCGCTTTAATAGACTTCTGCTCTATGTGGTCAACATTGGTTTCGATTTTCTAAACTTAAACGGGTCTCAGCCAGCTTCGGCCAAGACCCAATAGATTTACAGATGGTGGCCGGGATTGGCATGTTGTGCCTGATGTTCAGGCAGCTGGGTCGTCCGTTCCAAATGGCTCGTTTCGCTTCCCATCCCTTTCAAGAATTCAAAAAATAAGCCAATGGAACGGTTTATTTCTGGATCCTTTAATGACCTGACAATATCAAAGTAACCGATCTCAGCTTCATCATCCTTGCATTCTGATACTCTAGCAATACCTGCATTCAACTTAAGGAGAATCGGTTCAAGCTGTTTCACATTGATGGTACCTAGAACACCAACCATTAACAGAAGATTTTTTAACGTATTGGTGGTTTCCTTCGAGTCCGCCTTTTTAATAAGGATTTGCAGGACCTTGTCGCCCTCGGCAAATAATCCGCTCATGAAAGGAATAACCCCTCGATCGTGCATATGCTTCACCAAATCTAGTGTATCCAGTAACGCTTGCTTATTTTTTAATAGGGAATCTTCTATTTCTCTTAAATCCCTTTTGCGCTGCTCCTCTTCAGTTAGCTCGATTCGTTCGATATGCTTGATTGCTTTAGCCATTCGCTGACCGCTCCCTTTCCTTCACAAGATCACCAGGGAAGACGTAATCCCCTCGGGCCCATTTCTTTTGCACCTGAACGCCCAGCTGCGGCTGTGGGTTCCCGTATCGGAAATTGATTCTTGGCAGAGGATTGATTCCCTCTTCCTGTAAAATCTCCATTTTGACACGAGTATCCTTGTAAGCAGGAGTATCTGTATCCTTATCGGCAGCACTGCTTGTCAGGTAATTGACGGCTCCGTCCCCCGAATCATTCATGGGCAGATACAATTCATTCCCCTTAACTCGAGCCGTGATCAAGCATTTCACCTTCACGTTCCCAAACGGTGAAGTTAGGCGAACAAGCGTTCCGTCATTTAGGCCGCGTTCTGCTGCAAGCTCCGGAGATACTTCAAGAAAAGCCTCTGGTGTTTTTTCTGAAATTCCTTTTGATTTGTAGGTGAGATTCCCTTCATGAAAATGCTCTAATAAACGGCCATTGTTCAAATGAAGATCATATTGTTCCTCAAAATCAAGCGGCTTTGTCCATTGCACTGGATAAACCCGCGCCTTCAGGTCCGGGAAAGGGAATCCTTCTGTGTAAAGAAGCGGGGTATCTTTCCCATCTGGTTTTACCGGCCATTGCAAACTCTTATAACCTTCCAATCTCTCATAGGTGACACCTGCATAAATCGGCATCAGCCTCGCTGCTTCTTCCATAATTTCACTTGGATGCTTGTAATTCCAGTTGGCACCAAGCCGGTTCGCCACTAACTGAATGATTTCCCAGTCTGGCTTAGAGTCGCCAAGCGGTTCAAACACTTGATACAGCCTTTGAATACGTCGTTCCGTGTTCGTAAACGTTCCTTCTTTTTCAAGGCTTGGACTTGCCGGCAGAACAACATCCGCATATTGGGCAGTCCGGGAGAAAAATATATCCTGAACGACAAAAAATTCCAGCTTTTCATAGGCAGAATGTACATGGTTAATGTTTGAATCCACTAACCCCATTTCCTCTCCTTTTACATACATCGCCTTCAACGTTCCTTCGTGAATTCCTTCAATCATATCGTGGTTATTAATGCCGACTTCCGACGAAAGTTTAACGCCCCAAGCCTGTTCAAATTTATCCAGTACGTCAGGGTTATCGACGCGCTGATATCCTGGAAAGTTTTCCGGTGCACTGCCCATATCACCGGCACCTTGAACGTTATTATGGCCACGGAGCGGATAGGCCCCTGCACCTGGCCGTGCATAGTTCCCTGTCACCAGCAATAGGTTCGAAATGGCTGTACTTGTGTCACTGCCGCCGAGATGCTGGGTAACACCCATCGCCCAAAGAATCGCGGTTCCATCTGCATCACGAATCATTTCCGCCATTTGAATCAGCGTCTCTTTAGAAATACCAGTAACCTCTTCTGCATATCCCAATGTATAAGACGCCAGACTTTCCCGGTATTCATCAAAACCATTAACATTCTGTTCGATAAAATCTTCATCTGCCCAGCCCATATCAATGATGTATTTGGTCACAGCAGAGAGCCAAACCAAATCGGACCCAGCGTTGGGGTGAATGAACAGGTCAGCACGAGCCGCCATCTCATGCTCACGTAAATCTGCCACAATCAGTTTTTGCCCATGCAGTTTATGGGCGCGCTTGACCCTTGTAGCCAAAACAGGGTGAGCTTCCGATGTATTCGACCCCACGATGATGACAAGGCCTGCTTTGGCGATGTCCTTAATCGAACCAGCATCACCGCCGTAGCCAACGGTTCTGTGCAGCCCAACCGTTGCCGGTGTCTGGCAATAACGTGAACAGTTATCAACATTGTTTGTTCCAATGACCTGCCGGGCCAATTTTTGCATCAAAAAGGATTCTTCATTTGTACATTTAGAAGAAGTTATAAAGCCGAGCGAATGCGGGCCATACTGGCTCTTAATCTCTCGGAAGCGTTTCGCAATTAAATCAAGGGCCTCATCCCATTCCGCTTCACGGAAGCGGTCGCCTTCACGGATCAGCGGCTTTGTCAAACGCTCTTCGCTATTTACAAAACTCCAGCCGAATTTTCCTTTTACACAGGTGGAAATTCCATTCGCTGGTGCCTCTACGTTTGGTTCAATCTTTAGAATCTCGCGTCCTTTTGTCCAGACATCAAAGCTGCAGCCGACACCACAGAACGTACAGACGGTTTTGGTTCGTTTCACTCTCGCTTCCCGCATCGCAGATTCCAGATCGGAAACGGTAAGAATCGACCCATACCCGGTCTCCACTCCTTTGGTCAACTCGATCATCGACCGGAGGGTTCCCTTCTCCACACCTGTCAGATAACCAGCTTCCCCGAGCATTCCTTTCTCCATCATCGCATTACAGGGACATACGGTCGAACAATGACCGCATGATACACAGGAGGATTCGTTAATCGGAACATCGTTATCCCAGATGACTCGTGGCTGTTCCAGGCCCCAATCAATTCTCAGCGTTTCTGTCACTTGAACATCCTGACAGGCCTCGACACAGCGCCCGCACAAGATACACTGATCCGGATCATAGCGGTAGAAAGGATTCGACATATCCGTCTGATACGGTTTCTGCTCCCACGGAATACTTTGGTGGTTGATCCGCATCTCCTTAACAGTGTTATGTATTTCGCAGCCTCCGTTGTTGTAATCACAAACGGTACAATATAATTCATGGTTATGAAGAATCTTGTCCATCGCTGCTGTTTGCGATTTTTTCACAAGCGGGGCGTTTGTGTCGATGACATCCCCATTTTTTATAGGGGTCGAACAGGATCTGACAAGTTCCCCATTTACCTCAACGATACAAGTATCACACGTTTCAATGGGTCCAAGGCTGGGATGATAGCACACCTGGGGAACTTCAATAGAGCTGTCATTCAAGAATTGCAGAACCGTCTGGCCTTCTGCTGTCTCCACTACTACTCCGTTGATCGTAACTCGTAGGTTTTTTACCAAAATGGCTTCACCCTTTCTACTTTATTTATTTGTTTAGTACCCCATCTTTCGAAAAATGAAAACCAAATCCTTTGAGTTCTATTAAAAATAAAGGGAGAGGGTTGTTTGAAGTTGAAATAAGGCAGGACTCGTACTGGTAAATATAGATACAATGTGTGTTGGGAACACTCGAAGCTTTTAATGGCAACAATATACTTAATTTCGTCATTAATGGACCTCTTTGATTTTTAAAAAATGGAATATAATGGAGATGAAAAAATCAAATGGGGTGAATAAAATGAAAAGACAATCGATCAGAAAGACTTTACTATTTCTCTCGTTCTTGTTTTTTCCAGTAACAATTTATTATCTTTCACCTGTGATTAGTTTGTCGGGAGCATATTACGGAGTCATTTCAGGCAGCCTGATAGTTTTTATCGTCTTATTTGTCATTTCCATGTTTACGGGCAGAGGGTTTTGTGCCTGGGTTTGCCCAGCAGGAGGTTTGCAGGAATGTTTTTCGATGGCAAATGGAAATCGTCCTTTTCAGATCGGATGGAAAAATTGGATTAAATATGTCATTTGGGTCCCTTGGTTTAGCAGCATTATTGTTTTATTGTTTCTTGCTGGTGGAAAAACACAGACACATTTCTTCTACCAACTTTCTACTGGTATATCCATTCTCGAGGATTTCGATTTAATCATTTATTTTTCAATGCCCCTTGTCATGGTCATTTTGGCGATTGTTTTTGGAAAAAGACTCAGCACGTATGGTAAACCAAATGAAATGAAGATCGTTACTTGCTATGAAAGTGCCAAATGTGAACAAATCATTTATAAATTTAACAAAAACCAATTGATTGTACAGATTGAACCTGATGGAAAGACAGTTCAATATTTGGATTTACGAAAAACCAAATAAAAGGTTACAAGGATCTTTCTGTGTTGAAAAGAATCTTAATTAGGGCGGAACCAACTACTTACTGATGTATTTTTACCATGAATATGCCAAATGATATTACTTGAATTATCAACATTATCGTCTTTTAATCCATACTTGCTCCAGGCAGTCCTCCACTGCAAATCCTCGTAATTATTATTATCTTTAATAGTAAGTAAAATTTGGTATGCTTTTTGACTAAATGCAAATGTCATAGGCATTCGGTAGTTATTATTTGGAAAATGACCACCCAGACTTTTGTAATTACCTTTTGCTAAATGGTAGTTATTCAGTTGATAACTTATTTTTGAGCTTAATATATCACATTGATGTTTCTCAAAATATTCAACTACAGTTTTCACATAATCCTTTTTATAAATATCATCGTCATCAATTTTAATATATAGATCATAGGGTTCTGGACATTGTGATATTGTCGTCATTGCATTTGTATGGGTCTTTGAATTTTTCTTGTACTGAATTTTAAATCGATCGTCAAGGATATCAT
>NZ_JBALPZ010000083.1:0-55218 GCF_036965645.1 Neobacillus drentensis | reverse complement strand
AATAATAGACACTCATTTTTCTATACTCAGAAAAGCAAGTGTCTATTATTTATAGAAATTCTTCTGTATGCTTATGTTTTTATTTCACGAATTAAAGCAGGAAGTTTTAATTATCCTTTCACAGATCCAGCCGCAATGCCTTCCACAATTCTGTCACTAAGAATAAAGAAAGCTATAAGAACTGGAATAATACTAATCATCAAGGTTGCACCAATCGCGCCCCAATCAGTTAAATATTGTCCTACAAAGTTATTAACTCCAACCGTGATCGTCTTCCACTTATCAGAACTCAAGAAGGTATTAACAAAGACGAATTCATTCCAGTTGTAAATCATGTTAATGATAACCGTTGTTGAAAGTACAGGTACGGTCATTGGAAGTGTAATCTGGAAAAAGATACGATGAATTGAACAGCCATCAATTACAGCTGCTTCTTCTACCTCTCTTGGAAGTGATTTGTAAAATCCACTTAGGATCATGATGGTAATCGGTAAATTGAACGCTACATAGGATAATATGACTGAAATAGGATTATCTATTAAATGGACTGTTTTAAAGGTATTAAATAACGGAATTAATGTTGAGTGAAGTGGAATCATATATCCCGCCATAAACAAACCTAGAACTAACCGGCTAAGCTTCCATTGCATTCTTGTAATCGCGAATGTTACAAAGCTAGCTAGAATAACAGTTAAAACAACAGCTACTACGGTGTAAATTACACTATTTAAAAAGTAAGCATCGATGTGCCCGGCATTCCAAGCTTTTAGATAGTTGCCCCACTGTGGATGTTGAGGCAATGAGAATGGGGACATGCCAAAGACCTCTTGATTGGTTTTTAAGGAAAAAAGGAATAACCATATAAGTGGATAAATCTGGATAATAGCAATAATTCCCAGAATTAAATAGAGAATTCCGTAGCCAATTTTTTTTCCAAGCGTATTACTAGTTTTATATGAAGCAGATAGGGTCGTATGTGTTTGATTTTCATATGCCACTTTGCTCATCTTATTCACTCCCCTTTGTTAGTAATCCACATCTTTAGTAGACAGTAGTTTTTGAATCAACCAGGTCATCAGCATACAGATAACTAATAAACCAAATCCAATCGCACTTCCGTAACCAAAATTATATTTAGTAAATGCTTCTGTGTACATGTAGGACGCCATAACTTCACTCGCATGGTTAGGGCCGCCGCCAGTCAAGACGAAAATCAAGTCAAAATACTTTAATGAACCAACGATAGCCAAAATGACCATCACTTTTATGACCCCTGCAATCAGAGGAACTTTAATTTTATAAGCAATTTGAATCGCTGTGGCTCCGTCGATTTTCGCCGCTTCGATCAGTTCTTCTGGAACATTTTTTAAAGCAGCATAGAAAATGATGATATAAAAACCAGCGTACTGCCAAACGATTGGAATAAACAGGGCATATAAAACGATGTTCGAATCCGCTAACCAAAGCGGCGGATTTTCCACACCAAATGTCATTAACAATCGGTTGATCATTCCGTTTGATGGATCAAAAATTTTGGCCCATAACTGTGCAATGGCAACGGATGATAACAACATCGGAATGAGATAAATCTTTCTTAAAAGGTTAGCACCTTTTATCTTACTTGCTAAGATCAACGATAAAATTAAGTAACCAATCAAGCTTATTGTGGAAAAAATACCGAGAAGTAAGGAATGCCATGTACTCTGCCAAAACATTTTGTCGTGGATTAGATTTTTGTAGTTCTCTAAACCAATAAACTTCATCTTACCGATGCCGTTCCAGTCCATTAATCCATAATAACCGGTCTGAAAGATTGGGATATAAATTAAAAATAGAACAAGAAGTAACGCGGGAAGTACATAAAGGGTGATGGCTAACTTGTTCGACATTACGTTTTTCATTTTTTATACTCCCTTCATTAAAAGCGTAAGCGCCTCGTTCAGGCGCTGAAGCTGGATAGTCTAAATTTATAGAGGGCATAACTTGTATGCCCTCTATGTTTAAGAGAATGAATTACACTAAATTACTTTTGTTCTTTTGCAAGAGCGTCTGCTTGTTGCTTAACAAAATCTTTCGGCGTAACTTGTTTTCCAAATAGAGCTGTAACTAAATCATGGTGTAATTCGGAGACAGCTGGGCTAGATTGTGTATCAAAATAAGTCGTAACGTTTGATGCTTCACTCAAATCCTTCAAAATATCAATGTACATTGGAGAAAGTTTCAAATTAGATGTGTCTACTTTCGTTGCCGGAATAACACCAGCATCTGTAACTGATTTTTTACCCCATTCTTTAACTAAGAATCCAACGAAATCTTTTGCTTCTTTCTTCACTTTAGAATCTTTCGCTACGAATAAACCAACACCAGGACCACCAACATAGCTGTTGATATCAGTTCCTTTTCCGCCTTCATAAGTTGGGAACTTAAAATAACCAACCTTATCTTTAAAGTCCTGTTTTACATCAGGGCTTGTTGTATAGTTCGGCAATTCCCAAGTAGCTGTTAAGAACATCGCAGCTTTTTCATTCATGAAATAACCTTTAGCATCATCATTGGATAATGCGCTTGAACCTTTAACAAAACCGCCCATGTTTACTAGGTTTTGTACTTCTTGTGCTGCTTTAACAATAGCTGGGTCGGTCATTTTGGCTTTTCCATGAATAACATCAGTTAAAATCGTAGGGCCGCCGATACGGTCTGCTAGATACATAAACCAGAATGAGGCTGGCCAGCCGTCTTTTGCTCCTACAGTAGCAGGGATAACGCCATTTTTCGCTAATGTTTTCACGACATTTTTATATTCCTCAAATGTTTTTGGAACTTCAAGATTATATTTCTTGAAAATTTCTTTGTTGTAGAAAACGTATGAAATGTTCAACTCTAATGGTAAACCATATGTTTTCCCATTAACTGCATAAGATTCTTTTACACCTGGGATAAAAGCATCTTTAAGAGCTGGATCTCCATTTACGATATCGTCTAATGGCTCTAACATGTCACCTTCTACGTAAGGCTTGATAAAACCGTCTGACCAAGTCATACCAATATCCGGTAATTCATTAGATGAAGCTAAAACTTTTAGCTTGTCTCTGTATTGATCTGGGTTTAAGATTTCTGTTTCAATTTTTACATCTGGATGTTGTTTTTCGTAATCACTGATGATATTTTTTACGATGGAAAACTGTGCATTTGAACTGCCTTCCGGCCATAAATGCATAAATTTAATGACTTTCTTGCCGCCGCTTGAAGCGCTTTCTTCACTAGACGAACTTGATGAAGAACAGCCAGCAAGTGCTAATGCAGCTAGCAATACTAAGGACATTAAGACTGAAATCGTTTTCTTTTTAAACAATTGTTATTCCCCCTATGACCTTTTATTCTGTGTTTGTTTACATTTATAGCTTAACATTCTGATAGTTTTGAAAATAGGTCACAATGATTAGGAAAAATACCACTTTTTTTAGAAAGCCCTTTCATGGTTATTTTTACGATAAGAACTAGGTGTGATCCCCTCAATTTCTTTGAAAATTTTAATAAAATATTTGGCGGTTTTGTACCCAGATTCCTCAGCAATATCATTGATTGGCAAATTAGTAGAGACCAACAATTCCTTTGAACGTTGAATTCTTCGTCTAGTAACATATTCACTGAAGGTGAGCTTGACATGTTCTTTAAATAAGACACTTAAGTAGCTTGGGTTTAAGTGAACATGGTCCGCAACTTCCTTTTGAGTTAATTCATTCTTTAGATTATTATTGATATAATCAAGTGCTTCACGGATGGGGACCCGATTGGAAGGATTTTGAGCACTTACATCCACGAGTTTGGTATCCACGACTTTTTCAATCATCCCTGCCCGCTCTTGTTTTTCGACAGTTTTCAATGCATCTTCCACCGCTTCGATGAGATCTTTTTTACTAATCGGTTTTAGTAAATAATCAATAACCCCTAACCGAAGTGCCTCATGGGCATACTCGAATTCTGAGTATGCCGAAATAACGATAATAACCGGAGACATATTTTGCTCCTTTATTATTTTTAGCAGCTGTAAACCCGTCATTTCCGGCATTCGGATATCAGTTAACAGGATATGCACCTTATGCTCCTGCATGAGTTGGATTGTTTCTGCCCCGTTAGAAGCCGTGATAATTTGGTATTTCCCGTTCGCCCATGTATCTAATGTCTTCTTAAGTCCTTGCCGTGTTCTTGGTTCATCATCAACAATTAAAATCGTTTTGCTATACATGGCTGTTCTCCTCCGAATTCATAGGTATTTCAAAAGAAATGGTTGTACCCATATTCACTTCACTAGTAATTGTTAATCCTCTTTTTAACCGTTCATGATAAAATAATTGGAGCCTTTTATATACATTGGCTATGGCCATTCCATTTCCCTTTACAGAAGTGCCGCCTCCTGCTTGCATAGACTGTCTTACATAATTCAACTTTTCTTGATCCATCCCTGGACCATCATCGTTAACAAGTATCTCTAAATACCCATTATCCATTGAGGGCTGAATCGCAACAGTAACCGTGCATGGATGGACCGTATTCCCGGCACCATGCAGAACCGCATTCTCTACTAAAGGCTGGATCAATAATTTTGGTATTTTTACATGTTCTAACTCGGATGATAAATTTAAATTCCAGTTTAATTGATCACCAAAGCGCATTTTCATAATTTCCATATAGTCCTGAATATGTTTAACTTCCTCATTAATTGGTACCCAATCACTATCCGCTTGTTTTGTAATGGTATAACGGAATAGATTTGACATCGCAATGACGAGCTCTGCTAGTTCCTCTTCCTCTTTATCATCAAGCGACCATCTGAGTGCATCTAATGTATTAAAAAGAAAATGTGGATTAATTTGCGCTTGAAGTGCTTTTAATTCACTCTGGCTGCGAATAATCTCTTTTTGGTAAACCATTTTGATTAGATGATTGGTTTCTTTAACCAATTGATTATAGGTACTATTCAATTCCTTAATTTCATTGACCGTTGGGACATAGGGATTCAGCGTTAAGGAGCCTTCGCTTGCTTTTTGCATGGTTTTTGTCAACTTTATAATTGGTCTAGTAATAATCGTTGATAGAAAAAATGAACTAATAAAAAAGATGAAAAATCCGATAATTCCCGAAATAATAATTCCCATCCGCAACATACTTAATCCATTAGTAAGCGCTTTTACTGGCGTTAAAATAATCACTGTCCATCCAGTATCTTTAGAAGACTGTTTCGTAACCATATAATCCTTGTGGTGTAATGAAATATAGGCACCGGCATTGTTGATAATAGGTTTTAAAGGGCTCTTATAGTTTGATAAAATAGGCTTTAAATCCTTATCTAATAGCATTGAATATTGATTTGTATTGTTATCCTGGTTAGCGAACTGGAAATAGTTATGATAAATCCTAACTAAAAGATAACCGCCATTAGCGAAACCATGATTCATTAAATTTACACGTCTTAGAGCTAAAACATAATCGGAATTGCTAGGGTCTTCTCCGATCCAGACTAGACGCCCCTTTGCTTCATTCGCTTGTTCGATCCACTGCTTGTCAATTCGAGTAGTTAAACTCGTGTCATCAAATGGTAATAAGCGGTTAAGCTGTGGTGTAAAAAGCTCAAATGAAAAAATTCCTTCCGTATTTGCTTGAAGAGTATTAACATTTCCCTTTGCTTTCTGCAGATCAGCAAAGGTTACTTTTCTTCCTATATAATTGTTTGTCAAGATTTCCTGAATGGCATCATTTGTCATGACAAGTTTGGAAGCTGTGTTAATTTGTTCATATAATGATTCAAGTCTTCCATTTGCTTCAATGGCAGTCTGCTGGATTTGTTTTTCTCCATTATTTTTCAACATATTGGAGACTTGTTTAAAAGTTAGAATGCTAACAATCAATAAAACAATCGCCATTACGATTAAAAATACAACTAAGATTTGATTTCTTAACGTGTTCCATTTTTGTAATTTTGAGATCATTTATGCCGCCTTCTATCTAAGGAGAGTATTTTACTAATATAACTCATTTTTTCAGAAAAATTAATACGTTTTCATAGAAAAGCAAAAAAAGGAAATCCCAATCTACCAAGGTGTGATTTCCTTTTTTCTATTTACTCTCCTGTCATTCAGGAGCTGACAGCTTTAATAATTCACTAACAGTTAGTAATTGATAGCCTTCGGATATTAACCAAGAAACAAGTTCCTTGACTGCTTGGATAGTTTGAGATCGATCACCAAAACCATCATGGAAAATTAAAATACTTCCATTTCTCACACAGTTCCTTGAGATGGTTAGAATATGTTCCACTCCCGGCTGCTCCCAGTCTTGGGCCTCTAAATTTAGTGCTCCGATCATAGAATAACCCTTATCACTTACGATTGAAATAGTGTCATTATTATAATCGAGGTAAGGAGGCCGAAAGACTCCTGGAGTTTGTCCAATCAGTTCCTGGATGATTTTTTCATTTTGTTCAATCTCCGTTAAACAATCAGCAGGAGTTATCTCGGATAATTTGGGATGTGAATAGGTATGATTGCCGATTTCATGTCCTTGTTCTGCCACTAGTTTGACAAGATCAGGATGAAGATTCATTTGCTCACCAATCATAAAAAATGTCGCTTTTCCTTCTGCCTCTGAAAAAATCTCTAACACTTCTGGTGTATAAGTCGGGTTCGGTCCATCATCAAACGTAATGGCTACAGCTTTTTTGAATGTTGAAATTTCGTTAATCATTGTTAGCTCGGACAATTGGATTCACTCCTACTAGAAAGTTATAAACAAGGGAAGCCCCTAGTGAAGTATAATCACTTGGGGCTTAATAGATTAATAAGGTCCTCTAATATAGTTCCTTACTTTTTCCTGGTAGAAGCTTTGAAGCTTTTGCATTTCTTCTACAGTGAATGGTTTTGTATCCAAGGCTGATAAATTGTCCTCGACTTGTTTCACGTTTTTAAATCCAGGGATGATACAAGTAATCTCTTTCTGGTCTAAAATCCAGCGCAGTGCCGCACTGGCCATTGATTTCCTTCCTTCACCAATCCATTTTAATTGATCAGCTAATTCCACACCTTTTTGGAAACCAAGTCCGGCAAATGTTTCTCCTACATTGAAGGCCTCACCATTTTCATTAAAGCGGCGGTGGTCGTCTGCTTCAAACATATGGTTACTTGTGAATTTTCCAGTAAGCAGGCCGCTTGCAAGTGGTAACCTAACAAGAAGTCCTACTCCTTTTTTATACGCTTCTGGGATTAACTCTTCTAATGGCTTCTGACGGAAAATATTAAAAATGATCTGGAGGCTTTTTACGTTAGGATATTCCAAACAAATAAGGCCTTCTTCCACCGTTTCCACACTAACTCCGTATTGCTTGATCTTTCCTTCCTGCTTCAAACGATCAAGTACTTCAAATACACTGCCATCCCGTAAGATATCTGTTGCCGGGCAATGAATTTGGTATAAATCAATCGCTTCCCGTTTTAAGCGGCGGAGGCTGTTTTCACAATAGGCACTAACCTTTTCATAGCTATAATTCTGCGGGTCAAAAATATCCCCTTGACGGCAGAACTTTGTAGCGATATGGATTTGATCTTCCTTCCCTTTTGTCGCTTTTGCCAACAGCTCTTCACTATGACCGTCCCCATATACATCAGCTGTATCAAAGAAGTTAACACCTTGTCCAATCGCATAGTCAAGGGATTTCAAGGCCGCTTCGTCACTAGTCTTCCCCCAAGAGCCGCCAATCGCCCATGTTCCAAAACTAACTTCACTGATTTTAATTCCTGTATTTCCTAATTCACGATAGTTCATGTTAATCTCTCCCCCCAAAATGTGATTGAATTGATTAGACTTAGGTTTAAACTTAAGAGCGGTCCCACTCAAATCCGATTGCCTTCAGAAATGCTCTTGCCAAAACCATATGTCCTGCAGCAGATGGATGAACACGATCCCAGGCGATAGTTGCAGGATACAGTTCCGTTAATACCTGATTAAAAGCCACTTGTGTATCAACAAATATACAACCAGTCTCTTCTGCAATTTTTCGAACGATTTGGCCATATTGATCCATCGTTTGCCGCATCCGATCCTGTTCGTTGCTTTCTAAATAAAATGGAGTCATGAGGACAAGCCCCTTTGTGAGAGGCTTCGTTTCTGATACCAACTTCCGAAGTGTTTCTTCATATTCGTTTGCATACACATGCCATTCTTTAATGAAAGGCGTATCATACTGCCGCCAAACATCGTTGATGCCAATCATAATCGATAACCAATCTGGCTCTTGCGTGATGACATCTTCTTGCCATCTATTTTTTAAATCACGAACCGTATTTCCGCTGATTCCTTTATTCACCACCCGAATGCCAAACTCCGGATAGACAGTCTGCAACAGTGCCTCAACGTAGGACACATAGCCCTTCCCAAGAGCACCAAATAATCCTTCTCCTTCAGGTTTCGCTCTCTCACAATCCGTTACAGAATCACCAATAAATAATAGTTTCTGTGCTTTTTCAAGCTTCATTTATTTTCTCTCCGCATCCATTAAAATGATTGACTAAAAAATTTGAGGGCGTCATACTCTACCTTTCAAAACGGAACCAGCCAAAATCAAAATTACTTCCCGGCAGGAAGATAAAGGTTACTTTTTGGATTCCAGTGATTCTTTCCAATTCAAAAACTCGCTCTTCATAGTTATCTGATTGCGTGAATTCGACGAGTTGATTAGATTCTCCAGCTTCGTTTGCAAAGCGGATATGAATGGTATTTTTATCAATCGACGACCTTCCAAAAACGACCAGTTTCGTTGCCCCTTCACCATTAAAATCCAGCTGTTCAAACTCTAACGAAACATTATTTCCGATTCCTTCAACTTTATTTTCATTTACTGTAAACGTATCCCCATAGATATGGTCACTTTCCGCAGCAAGATTTCTTTCAAAGGCTCTATTCTGCTTTTCAAAAGAAAATCCTTTAATATGAACCTTCTTTTGTAGGACAAAACAAATGGAAGTAATGCCTCGAAGTCGCTTGGACAAGCGATACGTTTCTTCTTGATACACATTCCACTTGGATTCTTTTTGATAAATAACATCCGCCAGTAACTCACTTCCAGCTTCATCAGGCATTCCTTCCCAAATTTGCAAGGAATACTCTTCACTTGATAAGGCAAAAATCGGAATCGTTATCGTATCAGATCCATACGTTCCAAAGTCAATTCCTCGAAACCCTACCTGAGTTTCACCATCTCTAGCTGTCGCCACTCCTCTTTCGTTTCCGTTTCCAACTTCACCTTTACTATAATCATAGAGTCCTGCTGAGATAAATCCATATGGATCTTTATAGGCAGTCCCAAGGCCCTCAACCATAAACTCCAGCTGAGAGATTAGTTTTGTCTTGTCTGTTCCATTCTTACTTGTACAACGGACGCGGAATTCTCCGTCTCCTAATGCTGTAATCTTTGCTTTCTGACCAAACGCTTCGACTTTGGCAATATTGGACTCAATACCGGTTTCATTGACTACGCTCCACTCAACTTCTTGATAAGAAGTATTTTCCGGGAATAATCTTGCTCTTACGATCATCTCTTTTTTTGATTCATTAAACACTTGTCCTTCTTCGCTGAGGATTTCAATCTTACGAAGAGGGACATCTTCGCTCTTACCCATTACAATCGGCAGCTCCTGATTCCTCGTACGAGCAGAGATTCCTTCGACTCTTCCCTCTTTTATTGGTAAGGATTCAAAGTCTACTTTCTGGCTATCTAAACCTACGGAGGACACTTCAAGTTGAATCGCTCCAGGTTCTAATGTGGCTCCGATAATGGCCATTAATTTACCACTGAACAATTTTCTGCTTACGCCTTTATACTGGTCATAATCGGTGCTGTCCCCATTATCAAGGCCAATCAAGCGGCCTGCTCCGCTCACATCCACACGTACACGATTGTTGGCATTATCCACCGGAGTTCCATTCTCATCTTCCATGGTAATTTCAACAAAAATTAAGTCTATACCATTTGCAATTAACTGTTTCTTATCCGCATGCAACCTGATTCTTTTAGCATCTCCAAATGATTTCTTTACATCCGTTGCAATAATGCGGTCTTTTTCATCATAGGCGATTGCTGTTAATTCCCCTTCTTCATAAGGAATCTTCCACCAGCCAACAAGCTGTGTCCCATTTTCATGATCAATTTCATGAGTTCCGATGGTCATCCCATTGAATTGAAGTTCAATTTTCGGTGCATTCGAGCACACTCGCACATCAACCATTTGTCCGGTATTAAAATCCCAATAAGGCAAAATATGAACCATTGGCTTTGTTTTGTAATCTGTCCATGCTGATTGATAAATGAAATAGGAATCCTTCTTAAATGTAGCCGTATCAATCTGACCAAAATAGGAGTTCTTCGTATGGTAGGGTGTAGGTTCCCCGATATAATCAAATCCCGTCCAAATAAATTGACCAAGGGAGAATGGTGTATCCCTTTCGGCTAGAATACAGGCTTCCGCTGACTTAGCCCCCCAGCTCGTTGAACTATTTCCAAGGGCGGAACATTGTTCGTCATCATCTGCTAGAATCGACTTTTCAAATGGGAAATGATAGATTCCTCTGCTTTGAACGACAGAGGCAGTCTCGCTGCCATAGATGATCCAATCCGGATATTCCTCATGATGGTTTTGATAATATTTTTCCGCATAATTATAGCCAGCCACTTTCACCAAATCTGCACATTTTTGAGCATTTTCCCACGGCATATAATTCGATCCGATGGTTATTTTGGCATTTTCGTTTGGATCATATTTTCGTACTTCATCCATGAGCATTTTTGTTACTTCTTGCCCTCTTTCATCTGCATGGGTGTCATATATTTCATTTCCAATACTCCACATTAAGAGACTCGGATGATTTCGGTCACGCCTGACCCAGCTTTTTACATCAATTGCCGCCCAAGCTTTAAAAAACCTTGCGTAATCATACGATGTCTTAGATCTTTCCCACATATCAAATGCTTCTGAGACGATCAGAAACCCCATCTCATCGGCTAAGTCCATCAGTTCTTTTGCGGGCATATTGTGAGCCGTTCGGATCGCATTTACGCCCATTTCTTTTAATATCACGAATCTTCTTTTCAAGGCCGTTTTGTTGAAGGCTGCACCCAAAGCCCCTAAATCATGATGTTCACAAACACCATTTAATTTCATTTTTTTACCGTTCAATATGAACCCTTGCTTAGTGTCAAGGGTAATCGTACGAAACCCGATATTTTGAGAAACAGACTCGATTTCCTCATTTGTTTGAACTAGTTTTAATTGAGTGATCAGCTGATAAAGATTTGGCTCTTCCGTACACCAAACAGCCGGATTTTCTACAAACAGCCTTTGTTGATTATGTAAACTGTAGTCATTTCCTCTAACCATCTTCTCTGAAGAAGCAGCTATGATATTATCCTTATACATGATCGTATGTGAAAGCTCCGCATCTTCGTAGAGGTTGATTTCTGCGTTAACTTCAACTTGCCAGCCATTCAAGTTTGGTTTTGTTGTGACGTAGATTCCATCCGTTACAATATGATTTACATCTCTTGTTTTTAGCCAGACATTCCGATAAATGCCGGCACCAGAGTACCATCGGCTATTCGGACTTTGATGCACGACTTTGACAAGAATTTCATTTTTCCCTTCCACGAGGAAGTCTGTAATATCATGTTCAAAAGAAGAATATCCGTATTTCCATTCCCCTGCAAACTGTTGATTCACATAAAGAGAAGAATCCATATAGACACCATCAAAGCACAAGAGAATCTGCTTTTCTTCTTGAGTATAGGAAAAATTCTTCCGATACCAGCCAATACTGTTTTCATAAAGATTCAGTGAATTATAGATAAGCCAGTCATGCGGAAGATCAACAGGTTCAAACTCAAGAACAGAGCTATCTTGAACAGCTAAGCTACTTTTGGCAAATTCCCATCCATCATTAAAAAGTATTTTCGTATTCATATTTGGTTTACTCACCTCTTATTATGTAGTTTCTTTTGGAACGTGTTTTGGACAGATATCTTAAAGAGAGCTGACTTTTTCAGCCAGCTCTAAATTTACTAAATTGCCATTGGTTTTCCTTCATGATTGATAAAAACATATTTACTTTCTAATTTGAGTCGTGTTTCGATGAGTTTGAATATTCCGTTTGCCGTATCAATAGGATTTCCTGGGGCATTACTTCCACCCATATCGGTCCTGATCCAGCCAGGATGGACAGCGTAAACCTGAATATTTTTCCCATTCACATATTGGTTTAATTGCTGTGAGAACATATTAAGGGCCGCTTTAGATGCTGCATAAGCATAATCTCCGCCATAAGCGTTTTCAAAACTTCCTGCTTCAGATGAGATATTGATAATGGACGAACTGTCCCCCAATAATAATAAAGGAAGGAAATGTTTCACGACTCTCATCGGGCCGAACAGATTCACATCAAAGGATAGCTGGACCTGTTCGAGGTTCAATTCCTCAATCTTTTTATCACGTTCCAGCAGAATACCTGCATTATTAATAATCACATCTACCGTCCCAAATTGCTCCTTTACCAAATTGGCAGCCTGGATAACAGAATCTTCTTTTGTTACATCTAAGGGAACAATAGAAATAGACTTTGAGAATTCAAGTTCAGATATTTTTTCCATCGCCTGCTCTGAATCTCTAACTCCTGCAACGATATGATGACCTCTTTCTGCCCCAATTTGGGCAAGTGCTAACCCTAGGCCTCTATTGGCACCTGTAATTAAAATTCTCATATTCCATTCACCTGCCTAAAATTAACTTTTAATCATTTAACAGCAAAAGGAAATCGTTTTTTCATGATCTTTTTCTAAAACTCTAACATCATTTATACATTTTTCTTATCTGGATAAATCATGATCTTGATGCTGGTATCCTTCTGGGTTCTAGCCATTTCAACAGCCTCTTTAATATCAGAAAGTGCATATTTGTGTGTGATGATCTTTTCAATCTTACTCCCAGATTTTCCTAACGCCTGAATAGCAGCAGGATAGGTGTTGGCATATCGGAAGAGACCATAAACATCTATTTCGCCATCAATTAACTGATTGATATCAAGGGGAATTTCGTTTGTCGTTGGCATTCCAACGAAAACAATTCTGCCGCCACGATTGACCACTTTTACTGTGTCCGAAATAGCCCTTTGATTACCCGATGATTCCACAACTACCGTAATACCTTTTCCACCAGTTAGTTCTTCAAGCCGCTCTTTCACATTTTCATTAAGTGGATCAAGCACATCCGTTACTCCCATTTCCAGAGCAAGTTCTCTACGGAAAGGGACCACATCACTTGCATAAATCTCCGTTACACCAAACATTTTAGCTGCCTGAATGGCAAGTAAGCCAATCGGACCGAGTCCGCTGATAAATACGCGGTCTGCTTGTGTCACCCTTCCACGATTCATCGCATGAAACCCTACTGATAACGGCTCAAGCAAGGCACCTTCCTCATAACTCATGGTATCTGGCAATTTAAACAGCATATCGCTTCGAATAGTGATATACTCAGCCCAAGCACCATCCACCGGCGGGGTGGCCAAAAACACAACATCAGGGCATAAATTATACCTTCCCGACTTACAATAATCACATCTGCCACAAGTTACCCCTGGTTCTACTGCTACTCGGTCACCCACGGATACATTGGTAACAGTATCTCCTACCTTGACCACTTCTCCGGCTAATTCATGTCCTAGAATAATCGGCTCTTTTACCACATAACGGCCAATTTTTCCATGTTCATAATAATGGACATCCGAACCACAGACACCAATACAATACACTTTGATTAATGCCTCGTCTTCCTTGGGCTCAGGAATGCTGATTTGTTTTACTTCAATATCGAGTGGCTTTGCCATCACTGCGGCATCCATTAAACTTGTTGTCATATCCTATTATCCTTTCTCGAGGTACGTTTATTTTTCATCTCGTTCACGGTAGGTAAAAAAGTCAAAATCCGCATGTTTTTTCCTGCCGCTCAAATCTTGGGCACATAAGCCAATAAATGCGCCAGTAAATCCTTGGTCGAGTAATGTACCGCCCTTTTTTAGTTCCACATTATCATCAGATATTTTGCTGGCATCTAAGACTGGGCCGATTTTAGTCCAAGTCACACCGTCTTTAGAAAAGTAGAATTGCAGTTCCTCATAATGAAGATCGGCTTTTAAGAACACCTGATTCCAACCGTCTATTGAAACAAGCGTTTCAACCGGCTCTGTGTATACACCCCGGTCACTCGCCATAATTCCGAGGCATTTGCCCAACTCTTCGTCATGACTAATCCAAAGATAGTAGTAATTCCGACTGTTGTAATAGTAAACAAGTCCGGCCATCTGTTGAAAAGTTTCTGGTTCAAATTCCACAACAGTCTCAGCTGTTACCGAAAAGGCCTGCTGCCTGCGGGCAATCAAGCTTTGTCTATGTGCGGAACTAAACGATTCTCTTCCTTTTAATCGTAAATATCCGGCTTTTTCTGTAACGGAAACCCAATCTTCTGTAAATGGTACTCGTAGGGAACTAAAATGAATATTTAGTTCTTCCCCATCAAAGTGATCGGTTTCAGGCTCACTTTCAAAAGGGTGTTCAGGTAAAGAAGGAAGTTCCACTCTTGCGTCAGGACTATTAGTCCCATTGGCAAGCCTTAGCCATCCATCTTCCGTCCAAACTCCTTTTTGAAGCGCTGTCTCCCTGCCAAGATTACAGTTCATCGAAGGCTTCAAAGGGCGTCCTGTTAGATGAACTAAATACAGCTCATTATTTTGGGTATGAACGATGCTGGCATGCCCCGCCTTTTGAAGTTCGAGCTCCGGTTTACCAGACGACGTCAAAATCGGTCCTGTTGGGTCAACCTCGTAAGGGCCAAATAATGACTTGGAGCGGGCCACTGTGACTGCATGCTCATATCTCGTCCCGCCTTCAGCAGTCATTAAATAATAATAGTCATTGTTCTTATATAAATGGGGGGCTTCTGTTAATCCTAACTTTGTTCCTTTAAAGATATTATGGATCGGTCCGATTAATTTCTTCTCCTCCGGGGAATATTCCTGGAGTAAGATGCCGCCAAAAGAATTTTTATTTTTCCGGTGATCCCACACCATATTTACAAGCCATTTCCTTCCATCGTCATCATGAAATAGGGATGGATCAAATCCACTGCTATTTAAATAAATCGGTTCGGACCATGGGCCCATAATATCGTCAGCAGTAATGAGATAATTGTGGGTATCTTTAAATGGTCCAATATGACTTTTCACATCGGTGAAGATTAAGTAAAATGTTCCATTATCATAGCTCAAGCATGGAGCCCATACCCCTCCGGAATCCGGATCCCCAAGCATATCTAGTTGACTTTTACGTGATAATGGATGGGTTAGTAATCTCCAATTCTTTAAATCTCTTGAATGATGGATTTGTACCCCGGGAAACCATTCAAAAGTGGAAGTTGCAATATAATAATCATCTTCGACTCTTAGTATGGAAGGATCCGGGTTAAACCCTGGCAAAATCGGATTCTTAACGAAAGACACTACATTCTCCTCCTAAGTTGATAGAATCATTACGTCTATTAAAAAATCTACTTTTATTATATCATCACTAACTTTGTTTGCGTAATCAACAAACTAAGTTTTCTGGAAAATATTAATAAAATTACCAATGAAATTATAGTTTTAAATAAGTAACACTCGCTGTTTATTATTTGCAGATACTATACAGGCATCGATGACTTTCATATTTCTGAT
Source organism: Neobacillus drentensis (assembly GCF_036965645.1). Classification (GTDB taxonomy): domain Bacteria; phylum Bacillota; class Bacilli; order Bacillales; family Cytobacillaceae; genus Neobacillus; species Neobacillus drentensis_D. The sequence continues at coordinate 39,417 of NZ_JBALPZ010000083.1, read as the reverse complement.
AGCATCTTCCGATGGAAAACGGGGCGATGTACCGCCAAGAATACTTTGGCAAAATTCATCCACCTGGAAGGTATACTGATTAAGTTCTTTACTTAGTTCGGTTCGTGTTTCCCCATCAACGGTAACTTTAAAATCCCCCCCTAAATCGGAATTCACTATAAAGGCGTTTGGAATATCAATTTTCCCTTTTGTTCCGACAATTTGGAGGGTATTTTGAAAATGAGCCCACATGCCACACATAAAGGTTACTCCAATATTTTCAGGGAATTCAATTAGGCCTGATACCATCATGTCAACATGATCATGTTCGGGTGAGTAAAAAGCTTGTACCGTAACCGCTTCTGGTTCCCGCTCCAATAAATATCTTGCGGCACTTATCGGATAACAGCCGACATCGTAAATGGCCCCCCCGCCCCATTCAGCACGATAGCGGACATTGTCTTTGTCTGCGGCATTATTAAAGGTAAAGGTCCCATGCAGTGCGCGAATGATTCCTATTTCTCCGGAATTTAAAATTTCCTTAATTCGGTCATATCGAGGGTGATAACGGTACATAAATGCTTCGCCCAATTTCACCCCAGCCTCTTTGCATGCCCCAACCATCTCTCTAGCTTCTTCTTGATTTAGGGCAAGCGGCTTTTCACATAGAACGTGCTTTCCTGCTTTTGCGGCTTTTATGGTCCATTCTTTATGCAGATGATTTGGCAGAGGAATATAAACCACGTCGATTTCAGGGTCTTGCAAAAGCTCTTCATAACTACCGTATGCTCGTTCAATGCCTAATTCAGCAGCAGTCTTTCTGGCTTTCTCTAAACCGCGGCTGGCAATCGCGAGCACCACACTAGTTTCAGAGTTTTTAATTGCTGGAATTACAGAATGAATGGCAATATTGGCACATCCTAAGACTCCCCAGCGCAGCTTCTGTTCCATTTTATTTTCCTCCTATTAAACAAACTTATGAAATTATGGACATGCTCCTAAACGTTTGTTGAACGACTAAATAAAGTGTATAAATAGCTTCTTTTTTAGGCAGTTGGTGATACTTGATCATGAACTAAGATTTTTTTCTCCCAAGCCCTGCTTTTCCATCTAAAGTACATCATAATCCCTCTAAACCACTCATCGACAATAAAAGCAATCCAAATACCAGGCAAACCGAATCCAAGATGGATGCCTAAGAAGTAAGCTAGTGGCACGCAAATCCCCCACATCGAGATAACGGCCATTTTAACGGAGATGGTGGTATCACCAGCTGCCCTAAGTGAACTAATGACAACTAAGTTAAACGTTCGGCCCGGCTCCAGAATGAAACAAAACAATAATAATTTGCTTCCCATAGAAATAATCTCTTTATTATTCGTAAAAATCGAAAGGAGGGATTCCCGGAAGAAACAAATAAGTACGGCAACCGTAAAGGTGAGAGTAAAGCTGTATTTTAAACTTTTTAATAATTGGCGATAGGCACCATCGAAATCATGGGCACCTACCTTATAACCTATTAAAATCTGTGTTCCCTGTCCCATGGCCAAGCCAAATAAAACAATATAAGAATTGACACTTTGAGTATAAACACGGGTGGTTAAGGCGGCCGCACCAAGAACAGCGATCATGGAGGTTATCACCAACTGACTGGCGTTGTAACATAGTTGTTCACTAGCAGCCGGAATACCAATCTTTAAGATTTTTTTTACTTGTACTACATCACTTGTTAGATAATCCTTTAATTTGATACTCATTGGAATCCGTTTATACATAATCGAGAGGATCACCAATAGGGCTACTGTCCTGCTTATTCCTGTTGAAATAGCCGTCCCTTTCACGCCCAGTTGAGGGAATCCCAATAGACCAAAAATCAAAATACTATTGATGGCTAAATGAATCACGTTCATGAACATTGACACAAACATTGCATCTCGAGTGTAGCCATTCGCCCTTAAAATTGAAGATACCGTTTGCAATAATGCCTGTATAAAAAGCGTTCCGCCTACAATGGAAAGATACTGCTTTCCTAAACTGGCAAGATGTTCTGGAAGATGAAAGAATGCCAAAAATTCACCTTTAAAGATGACCATGATGATACTAATAATGAAACCCATGATGAAATTTAGCTTGATTGACATGGTCATTACTATTTTAGCCTGTTCACGTAAGCCCGCTCCTAAATACTGTGAGAGGACTACAGCTGTCCCCATTGAAACAAAATTAAAGATGAGGATGGTAAAGAAAACAAGTTGATTCGATACCCCAACGGCGGCTACTGCATTATCAGAGACATGGGACAGCATGATCGTGTCCGTGCTGCCCATAATCACTTGTAGAAATAGTTCAATAAAAATGGGCCATGTTAACCTGAGCAAACTAATTTGCGGCGCGGTCCCCTGGCTATTTGTAATTTCCATTACAGATCCACCTTTGAGATGAAGGTAAAAAGCATTAACACATCGTTTTAATAGATTCTTCTATTTTGTTCATCTGCAATGCCTGATTTTCTGTAAAAATAGGTGTTAATGATATCCCGCCACTCTTTAGAATGTGATACTTGTTCTTCCAATCTAATTAAAATATCTTCATAACGCTCCGAATCAATTCTGCCTTCTAACGTTGACCATTTTTCCTTTAATTCCTCAGCTTCATTAACGCCTTCAAAGTGAGTATTGTAAATATGCTGAATCACTGTCACACCTGATTTTAACTTATGTGTATAAGGAACATGGTGGAAGAACAACAACAATTCATCTGGACAAGCTTCAAGTGATTCATACATGTCGGCATTCTCTGTAAAATACTGTGCCGAGTAACCTGTACCTGTTTTTACGGTACGGTCAACGCCAATGCCATGACAATCAGCAAAATGATAGGTACCCCAAACCGAATATTCATAACCATCAACATTCGGTCCATAGTGATGGTGCGGATTCACCATCCAGCCAACTCCAAGTGGTGAGGTATAATGTTCATAGATTTCCCACGATTTAAGAAGCATCTGACTGATTTGATCGTTAACCAACTCATCTTGGCCAAATGTTTGCCCAATCCATTCTTTAGTAATGGTTTCTGCTTCAAGGTCGGGGTTCCATGTTAAACGGCCAAAACCATATAGGTTCGCTTGTGCTAATGTATGTCCAGTCCAGTTGTAGTCATTCCCAATATTCGAAACAGCTGCGATACCTGAATAACGGTACGGAAACAAAGAACCGTCGACGACATGTTTTACAGGTGAACCTTCTCCATTTGCATAGGTGTCAAAATCAAGGATTTCCTTCCACTGAGGAACAAGGTAACATAGATGTCTTTGCTGTCCTGTGTATTCTTGTGTAATTTGGAACTCCATCATTTGATTCGTTTGCGGCATAGCGCCAAATAATGGGGAAACGGCCTCTCGTACCTGGAAATCCATCGGTCCATTTTTAATCTGCAAGATTACGTTCTCATGAAACTCCCCATCTAATGGTTTAAAGTGGTCATAGGCTGCCCTTGCACGGTCGGTTGAGCGATCACGCCAGTCCTGCATGCAGTTATAGACGAAACATCTCCAAATAACCAAACCGCCGAATGGCTCTAATGCTTCAGCTAACATATTGGCACCATCTGCATGATTTCGGTTATAAGTAAATGGACCAGGCCTATGTTCGGAGTCTGCTTTTACTAGGAAGCCCCCAAAACCAGGAATATACTGGTAGATTTCTTTTGTTTTATCTTTCCACCATTCTTTCACTTCAGGATCTAACGGGTCTGCCGTGTCCAAATCTCCCAATTGAATCGTACTCGCATAATTAATACTTAGGAATGTTTTAATTCCGTAAGCCCTAAAAATACTGGCAACCTCAGCTACTCGAGGAAGTAAGCTGCTTGTAATTAAATTGGTCTCGACTTGATGAACATTTACGTTATTAATAGAGATCGCATTGATCCCGACAGAAGATAGTAATCTAGCATAATCTTGAATTCTGTTTAGCTCCTCAGAGAATACGTCATTTTTGTAGAAAATCGATTTTCCTGCATAACCGCGTTCAATGCTTCCATCCATGTTATCCCACTGATTAATCATCCTTAATTGATTCTTAGGAGATTCCACGATGTTTAAATGATCTAATTTCTCACGATTCTGCATGAGCCTTAAAAGGTGAAAAGCGGCATATAATACTCCGGTATCCTTTTTTCCTAAAAGATAAATCGTGCTTTTTTCGTCAGCGGTAACTGTCTTGATAAAATAACCATCTTCATTGATTTGATTAAAATTAACGTCCATTTTGGTTAGCAAATTTAATTCCTTCTTGGTTGCTAACACAATGCTATTTTTGGATTCAATGCCAGAAGAAATTTTTAGTTGTTTATCGAGCATCGATGAAAAGGCAGTAATAAGTTCATTTTGTGCAGATTGAATCACGATAGAATCTGCGAGGCTTTCTATATTGGAAACCCATTTTTGGTACTCTTCCACCAATACTGCATCATCTATTTTTTTGTATTGAAGCCATGCGGCGTAGCTCTCTTTGTGATTGATTTTGTATTGTTCGGTTAGATTAATTTCTATATTGTCGATTGTGCTCTTCATTATAATTATCCTCCATTATAAATAATGTCTATTGCCAAGTAAGTGAAGGTACATTACTCATTCATTTATTGATTTAGCGCATCCCAAGCACCTAATAGATACATAATGCCTAAAGCACGATCATACAAACCATAGCCAGGGCGGCACTGTTCATCCCAGATATGCCGGCCATGATCCGGTCTGATATATCCTTTAAAGCCGCTTTCAAGATAGGCTTTCATGATTCCAACAATATCTACTGAACCATCTTTTGTTCGGTGGGAGGTCTCAATAAAATCACCATTTTCATAGACCTTCACATTACGAACATGGGCAAACGGAATCCTCTCCGCAAATTCCTTAACCATTGCAACAACATCATTGCTGCAGCTTGAACCTAATGCCCCGCTGCAAAGTGTGACCCCATTGTATGGACTGTCAACAAGCTTTAAAATCCGGCGGATATTTTCCTGATTGGTTACAATCCGTGGTAAACCAAATACAGACCATGGTGGATCGTCCGGATGAATCGCCATTTTGATATCATGTTCCTCCGCGACTGGAATAATCGCTTCAAGGAAGTATTGCAGGTTATTAAATAAATCTTCTTCTGTTACATTTTTATATGCTTCAAATAGATTCGTCATATTTTCTAAGCGCTCAGGTTCCCATCCAGGCATAGTAAAGTCAGGGTTCATCGCGATTTTATTCACTAATTCCATCGGGTCAATATCATCCACTTTTGCTTTTTCATAGAAAAGGGCGGTGGAGCCATCTTCATGAGCTTTATATAAATCAGTCCTGATCCAATCAAACACAGGCATAAAGTTATAACAGATGACCTTTACTCCCACGTTAGCCAGCTTTTCAATTGTACGTTTATAGTTTTCTATGTATTGGTCCCGAGTAGGGTACCCAAGTTTTATATCCTCGTGTACGTTAACACTCTCTACCACGTCGATATTAAAACCATACTGGTCTGCTTGTCGTTTTACTTCCAGGATTCGATCCATCGGCCATTCTTCTCCGGCCTGCATATCATGAAGCGCCCAAACAATCGTCTCTACTCCTGGTATTTGTTTAATATGATTGAGGGTTACAGTATCATTGCCCTCACCATACCACCTAAATCCCATCTTCATTCTTTATCCCTCCGTTAATTTGCACTCTCATTCGGTTTACAAAAGTTCACTTTTAAGTCTTCGAGAACTTCCCTGCTATTAAGTAAAAATACATAACAAACTATACTTGCCGTAAATAGGATGAAAAAATTCGAAGTAATGGTCGTTAAAAATAAGGTGATAATAACAATGCTAATATTCCCAAAGGTAACCTTTACTTTTTTGAAGCTATAATAAATGGATAGTTTCCAAATATCTTTTAATCTAAATGTAAAGCCCGCATTAATTAAAAAGGCATACATCATAAAAATCAGCGTAACGACAATCCCTATGAAGAAGACAACTGATAAAATGTGATGAAGTACGGATGGATTTGAATTAAAGTATTGCAGGTCAACAAAAAGAATATATAGAACAAGAAGAAGCGGCAGCCAAAACTTCATGGTGTCTTTAAAATTTATTTTATATCCGTGGAAAAAGTCTTTTAATGGAGAAAGTTCCTTTTCCCGGATTAGTTTTCCCATTGAATAAAAGAGTGCTGAAATCGAAGGTCCAGTTAGGATAAGAGCGAGAAAGTAAATCGTAATATTGGAAAAAGTCGGTTCTAACGTCATAAAAAAGAATAGGAAAATGGCATTACAAAGTACAAAATAAATATTTGTAATTAACAGCCAATAAATATTATTTGTTACTGAAAATAAGGTGCCTTCACCAAACTCTCTTTTTCTCATAAAAAATCCACCCATCAAGTTCATTTTGATTGTGATATTTCTCTAATAGAGAAAAATGGTTGTGAACGTGAGAAGTCCCCTATCTCTCCACAACCATCACATATGATCATTTCGTTTTTAGTGAATGATATGACAACTGCCTGTAATTCTATTTAAAAGTATTACAGGCAGCAATCACACAATCACTTAATCTAATTACTTATTTTTCTTTTGATAATCACTATAGGCTTTATTAACCATATCTAAGTATTTATCCATACCTTTTGCTTTTAATTCAGACACATAGGCATTCCAATCAGATAAAGAACGTGTACCTAAAATGAACTTCGCGGTATTTTGTTTTACCGTATCCGTTAATGGTGTAGAAATAAGTGTTGCTTGCTCTTGATCAGTTGCACTCATTGGATATGGAGGATTTACAGGCAATACTTCCTTATCTTTGTGCATGCTATCCTGGAATTTAACTTCTTCCTCGCTCATTGTGGATTGAAGTAAATCGGTTGTACCGCCATAAGCAAATGAACCTGTTCCAAAACCATAATCCACACGTAAATCTTTCTTTCCTGCAGGATTTAGACCAAGGAAGTTAACATCTGGCATTAGTACACGCTTACCGTTTTCCTTCTTATAAGTTGTGCCCTCAACGCCCCACTTAGCTAATTCTTCACCTTCATCGCTGTACCAGAACCAGTCAATAAATTGCAGCAATGCCTTAAAGTTCGGATCATCTTTTGCTTTCGCACTAATCATGATTCCGTTTTCCAATCTTGTTCCAGCAATAACGTTGCCTTTAGGGCCTCCAGGTACGTCAATTTTTGCGATTGAGTATTTACCTGCACCTAGAGTTTTGTCCATACTATTACGCATCGTAACGATTTCTTGAGAGTTTGTACTAATAACAAATGATTTACCATTGACAAATTTTTCAATCGCTTGATCATCACTTTGTGATAAGCTTTCTTTGTCCAATAAGCCGTCTTTAATCAGTCCGTTAAAATAAGTCAACATTTCTTTGTATTCTTTTGTTGCTCCTGCAAAAACAAATTTGTTTTTGTCTTGGTCAAACGTTACATAGTTTGATGTACCCCAGCCGCCAACTGTCCCAAAGGTAGGAGCTGCATATTGTAATAATGCACCTAGCGGACTAACGGATCCAGATGTACTCCAACGATCAGAGAATGGTGTCACATCAGGATAGATTTCTTTTAATTTTTTCAATGCAGCTTCAAATTCATCCCATGTTTTAGGAATCGCAATATTATTCTTTTCGAAAATATCAGTTCTTACTGCAAGTGTATAATCTGGCCATACCTCTTCGTGTAAACCAGGGAGTACGTAGTATTTACCATCAGCTTGTTTTAAATTATCAAGTTCTGGTTGCAGTTTCCATTTTTTCACTTTATCCATAAAGTTAGGCATGTATTTCACATAATCACTAATTGGAAGAATGGCACCAGAAGAAACAAATGGAGTTTCTTGACCTGGATACGTTTTAGGGATAATTAATGGTGCATCCCCAGAACTAATTAATAAGCTTCTTTTTTGGGCGTAATCACTCATTGGTACAACGGTTGGTTTTAAAGTAACATTGGTTCTCTTCGTAATTTCATTCCATAGCAGCCAATCCTTTTTATAGGCATACCATGCAGCATCATTGTACATCGTTGTAAATGAAATCGGCTTACTTGCTTTAAATGTTTTTCCAACGCCATAGTCTGCCATGGCAACTCCCTTATCTTTAGGAGTTGAGGCAGTTGAGCTAGTGCTTTTATCACTGCTGCATCCAGCCAACAAGCTGCTGAGAGCGGTAACAATTGCAACTAAAAAAGCAAACTTCTTTAAAATCTTTGCCATTGGAGTTCCCCCACTTTAATGTTTTTATAATGAACTTATGTAAATAAGTTGCATCCAGGTTATTGTTTAACAGATCCAAGCATGATGCCCGAAACAAAGTATTTCTGAACAAACGGGTAGACCATTAAGATTGGCAATACGGTTAACACCATGGTTACCGCCTTGATATTAGCGCCAATTTGTGTCAAATCATCTGCAGAGGTTGCACCAGCCGATTGCCCTGATGTTGCTCCCGCTAAAAGATTTCTCAAGTAAAGTGTCACTGGGAACTTGTCGGACTGATCCAAGTAAAGAAAGGCACCAAACCATGAATTCCAGCTCCCTACCGCATAGAACAGAACCATTGTAGCTAAAATCGGCTTTGATAACGGTAAGATAATTTTTAGAAATGTTCCATAAGTTGACGACCCATCAATCGAGGCTGCCTCTTCCAGTTCCTCTGGCATGGCTTCAAAAAATGATTTCATAATCAGCATATTAAAGATACTGATGGCACCAGGGATAACAATGGCCCAAATGGTATTGGTCCAGCCAAGATTTTTAATTAAGATATAGTTTGGTATCAATCCACCGTTAAAAAACATCGTGAAAATGGCCATTGAAGTAAAGAATTTACGACCCATAAGCCGCTTTTTCGACAAAACATAAGCGAACGTGGTCGTCATAGCCATTGCAATCAGGGTACCTAGAACCGTATAAACAATGGTATTCCGATAGCTGGTCCAGAATGTTTTGTCATGCAGAATGGTTTGATAGGTTGTAAGATTAAAGCCCTTTGGAATCAGATTCACCTTACCTGCATTAATTTCCGCCTGACCACTAAATGACTGAGCCACGACATTCAAAAAGGGAAATAATGTCACATAGATAACTAATAACAAGATAAGCACATTAATGACTTTAAATATTTTGTATTGTACCGTTTCCTTCACTGGTCTCTCCTCCCTTACCACAATCCATTGTCTGTAAACTTTTTAGATAGAAAATTGGCAGAAAAGACTAAAACCAATCCAATGATGGATTCAAACAAGCCAATTGCAGTCGCATAACTAAAGTTGCTCGATTGTAAACCAATCCGGTAAAGATAAGTAGAAATAACATCAGAAGTTTCAAAGTTTAATGGGTTATAGATCAATAAGATTTTTTCAAAGCCAACAGCCATAAGATTTCCAATATTCAGAATAAGTAGTGTAATCACCGTTGGAAGAATTCCTGGAATCGTAATATGAATGGTTTGTTTCCATCTGTTTGCACCATCGATTTTGGCTGCTTCATATAGCGAATCGTCGATATTTGTTAGAGCAGCTAAATAAAGAATCGCTCCCCAACCCATCGTCTGCCAAACTTCTGAAGCAACATATACAGGTCTAAACCAGTGCGAATCTTGCATAAAAAGGATCGGTTTCCCACCAAAGAATTCAATCAATGCATTAAACGCACCACTTGTAGAAGTCATCTGTAAAATCATTCCGCTTATAATTACTACTGATAGGAAGTGCGGTAAATAAGAAGCGGTTTGTACGAATTTTTTGAATTTTTTAGATTTAATTTCATTTAGTAGTAACGCAATAATAATTGGTGCCGGGAAACAGAATAGTAATGTTAAACTGCTGGTAATTAAAGTATTTTTAAATACTTGCCAGAAGGCTGCGTCCCCAACAAACATTTGAAAGTAATGAAGACCAACCCATTCTTCTCCAAAGATATTTCCACCGGGAACAAATCTTCTAAAGGCAATAACGTTACCAATCATTGGTATGTATTTGAAAATAATCAAATAAAGGATTGGTAAAACAAGTAGAGAATAGAGCTGCCAATCTTTTTTAAGTGCTTTTAGTACCAAGGATCTTTTAGGAGTGGTAATAACAGGCACCTGGAATTCTGGTGTTTGCTTTGATAACTCGACTATCTGCTTCAATGATTTCCCTCCTTAAATTTTTTAAAGGCCATGGTTAATAAATAAAGAAAGATTGCTATATTTACCATTTACTTGCAACATAGTTCGTCTATCCTACAAACTATCTAAACTGAAAATTCCCCTATTAGTTAAATGATAATTCCAGTTTGTTTGTTTGTTATACAAACTATGTTTATGTAATTATTTTAACACCACTAATATATAGGTGCAAGCGGTTTCAGACAAAAACTTTCAATTTTTTTATTAATCTATTACATTTTTATTAATCTATTAAATCAGGCTTTTTAAACCACTTGGAAAATTGGCTTTTCTGGTATGTATTGAACAGGAATCCCAGGGAAAATAGTCTTGATCCATTCTGCCAAATACTTCATACCAGGTGCTTCACTTTCGGCATGTCCTATGACCATTAATGCCTTTTGTTTTCCTTGATAAACGGCATCCCTAATAAACTCTGGAGTCTCCCACTCAGGGCCTTCTCCTGAAATGATTAAATCAAGTTCCTCCTTTTCGTAGAGTGGCATGGATAAAGCCCCGCCTCCTCTATATCCTGCTAACAGGCCGATACGAGTACAAGTTCCCTCTAAATCTCCTACTGCACGGACAAACTCGATACCAAGTTTCCCCTTTACATACTCTGCAATTTCCCGCAAAGACATGGAAGGAACCTTTACGATAGTAGATGCCGGGTGATTCTTCTCTACGTAGGGATTCCACCCCAAAGCCTCAATCAGCCCTACCATTATCCCATCAGGTTGATACCTATGAATATAATCATGAATCCGAAATATAGCCATTCCGGACTCTTCGATGAGCCGACGCTTTTCAAGATAAACTGGGGATTCTTCCACTATTTCTGCCTGATCCATATGGCTGTAAAATAGACCCTCATGGGTAATCAAAAGATTGATTCCCAGGTTGATGGCCTGTTGAATCACCTGTTGTGTCGCCATAAATGTAGTGGCAATTCCCTTTACTTCCATGTTGGGATCACCAAACTTAAGGGTGTCTACGGTGTTTTGAATTTTGTCTACTGGCTCCATTATTTTAACTATGACATTTTGAACAGTGATCGCCATTTTATCCACCTCTCTTTATAGAACGAGTTGCCACCCTCTGGCAACTCGTTCTATATTTGAACTTTATTTTTTTGTCACTAAAGAGTTCTCTGCTGTCTCAACCCAAATCGCCTTTTCCTGCGCTTCAATACATAATTCAGCCGCTCTAAACGTATGTTCTTGGGTCATGGCATTTTCTGTACCGTTTAAACAATCCAGGATGAATTCGCCAAAGAACGGGCAGCCAACTTTCCCTGATAGCTGGAAGTGCTTTTCTCCTTCATGATTTACTAGATATAGCTGATCCCCCTTGGAATCTCTAGCAATGTCAATATATTTCCGTACTTCAATATAACCCTCTGTTCCTAAAATAAGGACACGGCCATCTCCCCATGTACCGAGACCATCTGGGGTAAACCAATCTACACGGAAATAGAAGGTGGCCCCATTATCGGCTACTAAAGTAGCATCCCCGAAATCTTGAAACATCGGATACTCTTTAAAATGGTAATTGGCTATTTTACTATGCAGTATCTTCGCATCTTTTGCGCCTGTAAAGTGCAGGAATTGTTCGATTTGATGACTTCCGATATCACAAAGAATACCACCATAATATTCTGGATCAAAAAACCAGTCAGGCCTGCTTTTGGGGTTGGCTCGATGCGGTCCAGTCCCAATGACTTGAACGACTCGGCCAATTGCACCTTCTTCAATTAATTGTCCGGCAAAAATTGAACTTTCAGAGTGCAGGCGCTCACCGTAATAGATTCCCCATCTAAGACCAGTCTCCGCTACTTTTTCTCTTGCCTGTTTCACCTGATCCATTGTGGTAAACGCAGGCTTATCCGTAAAATAATGTTTACCATGATCAAGGACACGGAGGCCAAGTGGACCACGATCCGAAGGAATATTGGCACTGGCAACTAGTTTAATAGCTGGGTTGGAAAGAATTTCTTCTTCGGAAGAAGCAATAGTTGCTTCAGGGTATTTTGTAACGAAGCCTTGGACTTTTTTGGGATCTGGATCATACACACCCACTAATTGGCCTCCTGCTTCAATTAAGCCGTTACACATCCCGTAAATATGACCGTGGTCTAAGCCGATGGCAGCAAATTGAAAGGCTCCTGGCTCAACGACAACCTTTTTAACCAAACCTTTAGGTGCATAATTCATCCCATCATTTCGATCCATTTTTTCCGCTCCTTTTTCAAAATTATTCATACTTGCCGCCTGTTGTAATTGCATTCTCTGCAAAACTCACGACATGGTTCTTCTTTTCATAGAAATGGGTAGCATTTTGTAAAACACCATCCCTTGTATAAAAGGGACTCTTTTCATCTAGTGGAAGTTTTACCGTTTTCCCTGTACTGGAAGATTGATAGATGGCTGTAATGAGTTCCAGCGTTTTTCTGCCTTCCTGTCCATCAACCAATACTTCTTTCTTTCCTTCAATGGCAGATAGAACATCGTCAATTTGGGCGGTGTGACCCTCATATTCCAGATTGGACAATTGCTCATAGGCCGCTTGAAGTTTTGCTTCTAATTCTTGATCCTTTTCCGGGAACCCATTTTCCTTCGATCTTGATGCAGTTACCTTCCATGGTACGGAAACACGCGCATTTTTCCCTTGGAAGATTAGCTGCTGTTCTTCTCCGTGATGTACAACGGAACTCGTAATTTGGGCCAAACTTCCATTCGGATAGCGGCAGATGGCCACTGACAAATCCTCCACCTCGGCGTTATCATGTGATGTATTGCTTGTAATCGCCGTTACGTCAGCAGGCATCCCATTCATCCAATGGAAAATATCAATATGATGAACGGCATGATTCAAGGTACAGCCGCCCCCCTCTTTTTCCCAGGTTCCCCGCCACCACAAATCATAATAACTATAGCCCCGCCACCAGAAGGAATCGACCTGCGTATGGACAATGGGACCCATCAGCTTTGTATCAAGAATCGACTTTAACTTCATCATTGGGTTGGTAAAGCGGTTTTGTGATACAACTGATAAAATTTTGCCGCTCTTTTTTTGTGCCTCATTCATGGCATCACATTCTTCCAATGAAGATGCCATTGGTTTTTCAACCAGTACATTCTTGCGTGCCTCTAAAAAGGCAATGGATAATTCAGCATGTGTATAGGGAGGGGTACAAATAGATACCAAATCAATGTCCGGGCGTTGCAACAACTCTTTGTAATCGCTGTATATATCTACTTTTATATTGTGAGTCTGAGCGCTTTTTACTGCTTTTTCAGGATAGATATCACAAATGGCGACGATATTACATCTTCCTAAAAATTGTTGATAGGCTCTAATGTGTGCTGACGCAATGGCTCCTGTACCAATTATGGCTACCTTAATCATTTATCTACCAACCTTCCAAACTCGTATTTTTTACTGATAACACATTCTTAGACACCTGAATAGGACATAAAGCCGCCATCTACCGGCACGCTTATGCCTGTGACGAAGCCGCTTGCATCCTTGTCAGCAAGCCATAGCAAAGTCCCAAGTAAATCTTCAGGTTTTCCTAGGCGCCTCATCGGTGTATGGGCTAAGATTTTATTGGTTCTTTCTGTATTCGTTCCATCTGGATTCGTTAACAAAGCGCGATTTTGTTCGGTTAAGAAAAACCCAGGTGCAATCGCATTTACCCGGATACCTGTCTCAGCAAAATGGACCGCAAGCCATTGTGTAAAATTTTCAATTGCCGCTTTTGCTGCACTGTACGCCGGCACCTTTGTCATTGGACTAGGAGCACTCATCGAAGAAATGTTAATGATCGAGCCTTGATTATGAATCATTTTTTTGGTGAAAATTTGAGTAGGAATTAATGTACCAATAAAGTTTAGGTTAAAAACATAACCAAATCCATCCGTGGTCATATCAAAAAAGGTCGTTAAATCTGATTTTTCAAGATCATTTAGTTCAAAGATTTCCTTTGTGGTGATCCCTTTTGGATGATTTCCACCTGCCCCATTAATTAATAGATCACAGCTTCCATATTCAGAAGTGACGATCTCTTCAGCTCTTTTTACGCTATCAACGTTTAATACATCACATTCGATGGCGAGAGCTTCCCCGCCAACACTTTTTATTTCATCTGTCACTTTTAAAGCTTTTTCATAGGTGCGATTTAAGATCGCCACCTTCATTCCTTGCCGGGCTAACTCCTTCGCCATACAGCCGCATAAGACTCCGCCGCCGCCTGTAACTACTGCAACTTTTCCTTTTAAATTCTGGTTTAATGGTAGCATAAGTTCTGTATCCTCCTTGTTGTTCTATTCTGTTTAAACGCCTTCAAGTTTTCTCCTTCTAAAATACATTAAAAGCTAGTAACCTTCCAAAACGCTTCCTTTGGCTGATGCTTTTCATCAAATAAAAATGGCCAGTTTTTACGACCCCTTACTGGAAAATCATTTAACCATGTATAATCATCGGCAGCACCCCAGAACGTTACGGCCGTAATTACCTCTCGATATTCTCTAAGTAATTCGAATACCTGTTGATATCTTTGTGTCTGCAGTTCAACCATTTCTGCTGTTGGTTCGGTAAGGTCTGTGCGCTTGTCTTCATGGTTAAACACAGATATATCTAATTCTGTCAGCTGAAGTTTCAATCCAAGGGATGCATAACGATCAATGGCCGCACGAATGTCATCAAGGCCTGGGTTTGTTAAATTCCAGTGCGCCTGAAGACCCACCCCATGAATAGGGACTCCTTTTTTAACCAACGATTTCACAAGCTGATAAATCTTTTCCCGCTTCCCTGGGTTGGATTCATTATAGTCATTGTAAAAAAGCAATGCATCCGGGTCGGCGGCATGTGCAAATTCAAAGGCTTGTTCTATGTAATCTTCACCGATGATGTCGAGCCAATTAGTTTTTCTGTACAATTCAGGCCCTTCGTCAGTTACTGCTTCATTGACTACATCCCAGGAGTATATTTGTCCTTTGTATCTCTTCATAACAGTGGTCATATGGTCTTTCATCCGTTGCAACAATTGATCCCTGGTTACTTTTTCTCCATCAGAATTCTGGAAAACCCAGTCAGACGTTTGATTGTGCCAAATTAATGTATGCCCACGCATCTTCATCCCACGGCTTTGTGCAAACGCTGCCAATTTATCGGCTCGTTCAAATGTAAATTTTCCCTCTTCCGGTTGTAATAACTCAAATTTCATATCATTTTCGGCTGTAATACTATTAAAATGCTTTGCCAATAAATCTTGCTGTGTTTCAATTGTATGAAGGTTTACGGCTGCACCAATGTTAAAATAGCTTTCGTAGACTTTCTGTAATGAAGGTACCTCAGCACTTGTCTTTGCCATTATGGACCATCTCCCATTAACATTTGGATTTGTAGTTTGTTTATACAGTCAACAAACTAACTATATGTCTATCATATAAGATTTATAATCCATTGACAATAAAAAAACAGAGTTTTTTCAAAAAACTCTGTTAACAGTTTTTCTATTTTTGTTTAATTGCATCAACCTTTAACTACACCCAATGTATACCCTTTAAAAATCAACAAAACCGATATTGCCAATTTGGCGATATCGGCCTTGTTTGCCATTTCTTTATCCTACTTTTGTGTCGCTAATTTAATCCGATCTTGAACCACTTTATTCATCGTTTTTTCATATGATTTAATATCCAGCCCATTGAATTGTTTCTCATACTCATTCCATAGCGAATTAAATTGGGACGGTTTTGCTAATACCAATTTAGCCATATATTTCTTTTCCAAATCCGATGCCTTCTGGTCAAAAATCTGGGCCGGAGAGCCTTGTTCAAGCGGTGAGCTCCATGCCGGGAACCACGGGCGGTCTTCCGGTTTCGCAAACAGGTCGGAGAATACTTTTAAGCCGTATGCGTCCAATAATTTTTTATCACCCTCGGTGTAGGAAGCTTGCGCAACTTCCTGTTGTTGTGCCGGGATCCAAGCGTTACCATCTTTGTAAAGTCCGCCACCGACAGGCCAGTACCAATCAAAGGTTGTAAAGCCAAACTTGTCATTAAATTTCGGATCTTGCGTTTTTGCAATTTCTTCCGGTGTACGATAGAATCTGCCTTTGTCGTTGACTTCATAAGTTTGTCCCTTAATTCCCCACTCAACCAGCTTTTGATTGTCTTCTTTACAAAGAGCGTCAAGATATTTAATAATCCGGACAGGATCTTTCGCACTGACGGTAATCCCGACACCGCGATTGTTGACAAAAGTCGGAGGGTCGATATAGGCATCTCTTATGCTAGCATCAAAGGTAATTGGCAATGCCATGTAACGTAAATCGTCATTGCCAGCCTGTGTCAGACTATTTAAAGCCTGGGCAGCCTGCCATTGATAATCAAAGAATCCCAGGACACGCCCTGAAGCAATCTTCGCAAGATATTCGTCATAATTGGAAACGAATGCTTCTTGATCAAATACTCCTTTAGCATTAAGATCATTTAATTTTTGCAGATAGGTTTTCATCCAATCCTTGTTTGCATAAACAGAGGCTTTCTGTGTCTTGGCATCGACAATAGTATTGGCGCCATCATTTCCATAACCGGCTGCATGCCTTGCACCATCACGGATTGTAAATCTCCAATCATAGTTTAAGGATGTATAGCCGATCGTAGGAGATCCATTCGTCTGTGGATGTTTTTTCTGGAAGTCTTCTATTAATTTGAAATATTCATCAATTGTCTTTACTTTTGGATAGCCTGCTTCCTTCAGGACATCACGCCGGATCCAAAATGCACTTTGCTGAATATCCGGGTATGCTGCATATCCCTGGTTCGCGCCAAATGGAATAAAATAAATTTTCCCATCCTTCTGATCTTTCATTTGATTTAAGTAAGGGCCGTATAATTTTTTAAGATTCGGGGCATATTTATTAATTAGGTCAGTTAAATCGATAAACCCGCCTGCTTGTACGACTTTATCGATCCCTTGATCGGGAACAAGTAGGTCTGGATATTTTCCGCTGGCAATCATGGTTCCTATCTTTGTATTAACGTCACCAACAATATGTTCTACCTTGAAGTTAACGCCTGTTTGCTTCTCAAGCTCTTTTCCAATTGTTGTTTCGTTCGTATTCAAGTCTTTCCCTGCTGCACCGGCATTAAAATAAGTAAAAGTTACAGGTGATTTGTCATTCTTGTTGGAACTTGTACTTGCACTTTGATCATTTGTACATCCTGCTGCAGTAAATAACATGGTAGCCATAATGGGTACAACTAAAAGGTTTCTTTTTTTCATTTGCTATCCCCCTTTATATTTTGTAAGCACTTTCATTATAAGTTGTAAGAGCTTTCACCAATACCTTAAAAACTTTAGTTTTTACTTAGGAAACTATATTTTTTTCGAAAATTTCCGACTATTTAATTGATAGAGGATTTTTATTGATTACAATTGCACCGTTAAAATTTACAATAAAACGGCTAAGGCTTCATTCATTTATAACCTACTAAAATAAAAAACCTGAAGATCGGATACAAGGTCTTCAGGTCTTTCCCTTTATTTAAACGATATTTCTATTGCTAATACAGATTTTGCTGGCAATACTATGGAAATCTCATTTTCCTGGGCTTTAATATCATCAAAATTACAAGGTTTAATTTGTTCTGGTTGTTCAAACGTGTTACACACATTCATCGCTGCAGCTGTTAAAATTCGAGCATTCACACTTGAAATTGCGTTTTCTCCTTTTAAGTTACAAGTGATCTCTTCGCTCCGATTTGGATCAAGGTTACATAATGTAATATGAACCTTTCCTTCCTGATTACGTGAAGCGGAAGCGTTAACAACAGGAATATTGCCATCACCAAACAGGTAATCTCTTGTTTCTAAATCAAGAGGAATAAGGGTTGAATCCTGATGATCCTTATACATATCAAAGACATAATATGTCGGAGTTAAGAGCATTTCAGATCCATCAGTTAGAATTAAAGCCTGCAGAACATTAATTAACTGCGCTATATTGGCCATTTTAACCCGATCGCAATGATTGTTAAAAATATTTAGGGTAACCCCGGCGATTAAAGCATCGCGCAATGTATTTTGTTGAAATAAAAATCTTGGATGTGTCCCTGGCTCAGGTTGATACCATGACCCCCATTCATCGACTACTAGTGCGACTTTTTTATCTGGATCATATTGATCCATCACATTAGAGTGATTGGTTATGAGTTCATCCATATAAAGTGTTCTTTGCATGTATTCAAACCACAAGCTTTCATCAAATTTCGTTGCACTCGTATACTTTAGACGATTTCTAACATAGTAATGAAGACTAATTCCCCACATTTGAGGTCGATAGTATTCCCAAACGGAATGGATTGGTTTATCATGTGTTGAATTTTTCAGTTGCTGTGTCTCGTTCATACATTCACGCAAGATTACTTCTGTCCAATGGTAATCTGCTTCGCTGGGGCCACAGGCAATTTTAAGGATATTATTCCCGGAGTAATTATTGACATAGGTCTGGTATTGTCTGTACTTTTCGGCATATGTTTCTGCTTTCATATGACCCCCGCAACCCCAGTTTTCGTTACCTACTCCAAAAAACTGAACCTTCCAGGGTTCATCCTTACCATTTTTTTTTCTTAAATTGGCCATTGGGGATTGACCATCAAAGGTTAAATATTCAACCCATTGCTGCATTTCTTGTACAGTACCGCTGCCAACATTACCACAAATATATGGTTCAGTCTCAAGTTGTTCACACAAATCCATAAATTCATGTGTACCAAAATGATTATTTTCTACCACATGCCCCCAGTCTGTATTAACCATGCACGGCCGATCTTCACGTGGTCCAATCCCATCTTTCCAATGGTAATTATCAGCAAAGCATCCCCCAGGCCAACGCAAATTTGGAATCTTAACTGCTTTTAAGGCTTCCACTATATCATTTCTAATTCCACGAGTATTAGGAATTGGGGAATCGTCGCCAACCCAAAGTCCGTTATAAATACAGCGGCCAAGATGTTCAACAAAATGACCATAAATATGTTTACTTATTACGTCTTTACCTTTGCTTAAATCCAAATCAATAAATGATGTCAAATGTATTCCTCATCCTTTCGCTTCTCTCAAGGCACAAAAAGCAGAATTATATATTTTGTACCTTGAGCTATGTTCTGTATGTCGATTTTTATACAGTCTACACAAGAGAAATCATTAAGAGAAACTTGCAATTGAATAAAGGCTTTTTAATTCCTTAATTAACAGTTTACGTGAAGGGTGCCAATCTCCTGATCCTTGATAAACAGGTTCCTGTCGATCAGAGCAGAGTTGGTAAAAGGCGTTGGTCCGATACTGAAACAGTGTATCCCGTTAATGGTCAGGTTCTTGCAATTCTTGATTAAGGTTGCGTTTGGATGCTGAATCTCGATAGCCTGTACCCTATATTGGAACAAATTGGCGATCTCGAGATCCCAACAATTCTCGATGTGGAGCGAAGAAGCGTATTCGCTTCCAAGGTTCTCTTCCGTCTGCAGCGCAACAATCTTCCAGTTGGAGACATT
Source organism: Neobacillus drentensis (assembly GCF_036965645.1). Taxonomy (GTDB): domain Bacteria; phylum Bacillota; class Bacilli; order Bacillales; family Cytobacillaceae; genus Neobacillus; species Neobacillus drentensis_D. The sequence goes on along the minus strand of NZ_JBALPZ010000083.1, from coordinate 19,678 downwards.
CTCTAACACCACCTCCACATCCAGATGGTGCTCAACAGATACCATCCAAATCTGACCTGGAGCGGAAGTGTTGCTGATATGGAAGCCATCCTTGGTCCAAACGTCGGGCATCCAAATGTTCTTGAACACCCCCGCACCATCATCGTGGATATAAACACCATAATAACGGTCGCGGCCTTTCTTGGTGCTGCCATGACCGCCAAAGTCAAAGAGGCAGTCTTCCATAATGGAGGATGGATCGCCCAACCATTCTACCTGAATGACACCTTTGTTCTTACCGCCATCGAAACAGATGCCGGAAATATGGTTCAAACCTCCCTTTGGAATTTTGAACATGGCGGCAGGAGCTCGATCGTTGTCATATCCCGTGGAATGATCCTTCAGTTTTAGCCTGGTCTTCGAACATTGAAGACCGAGAATGGCTGTATCCTGTTTTAGTTCAAGCCCTCTGGTGATCAGATATTCACCCTGCGGCAGATAGATTGCCTGATGTCGAGCAATAGCGTTCTCAAACACCTCTGTATCATCCGTTACACCGTCCCCTTTTGCTCCCAGATCTTTGATGTTTACCCAATCCGAAAACGCTGGCATTGGTACATAATCGGGACTGGACGCATCAGGAAGACTTTCTTCCGGCTCTACATGATACCTTAAATCAAAACGGCGGTTGATGTCCTGATTGTCGACATCAATACGTAAGCCCATGTCGATGTTTACGCTGTAGCATTCCGAAGTCGACTCAATGTGGGGCACGCCGATGTGGTGGTTATACTGATAGCCGAAGGATTCAAAGAACCGCGGCACATTTTTGCAGTGAATATCTTTGGCATGCAGCCAGTTCTGCGGATATCGTACCATGTTCATACTGATGCCGGCTTCTGTCAAATTTTCAAGACGGCAATCCTGCATATATAACCGTTCAAATTCTTCAATATAGTGATTGTCCCGCTCCTTATTGGGGACGTATACACCGTATGGGGCATTGGACAGTGTATTTCGCAGCATGGTCATGCCGGCACGATAAGTTGAGATGCATGCCTTGGACTGACCGGTGAAAACACAGTCACCCAGATAAAAAGGCCAATAAGGGACGGTTTCACCGGTGAGAATGCCGAACTGCCCGCCAAAGAAGCGACAGCGTTCCATTTCGTTACCTACCATCTCTACAGCTGCACGATTGTCTTCCATATAGAAGTCGACATCCTCGATGGAGCAAAGCTGAGCCACACGGAAACGACAAGCGACCAATCCGGGGTTACCCTTGCCTAGTTTGAAGTCTATGTTGCGAATGCCGCTGTAAAAAGTAGTGTTCTGTGCATCCCGCAGCTCTTCGCCGGGGTCCGGCTTATTCACCCGGAAATGAAAGATGTATTTGGAATCCGGTCCCTGAAAGGCCGGGGTGTTTTCCGCCACTGTGAATATCGGACGTTCGGAACCAAAACCGATAAGACGGATGCCCCGCCACAAATTCACCGTGCCCTCGAATCGATAGGTGCCTTTCGGGATAAAAATAATTCCGTTATCTACTTCAGCTTCCAGTTTGTCGATCACTCCCTGCATTGCGGTTGTATTATCACCTTTACCGCTTGCGTCGGCGCCGAACTCCTCTGCAGTAAACACATAGGCCTTCGGATCATCCGGTTGAACTGGAAAAATTGATTCGCCATATTCCAAAATTATTCATCCTTTCTTAGCCTTTTTTACTAACATTTATAAAGAATTTAAAAAAAGGACATTTAGTCCTTTTTTTACACTTTTCACACGTATCGCATTTATGAGTTTTATAGAATCATCCTTTAACCCCGCCAAGCGTTAAACCTTTAACAAAATATTTTTGCAGGAACGGATAGACCATGATAATCGGCAAGCTGGCAATAATCGTCATCGTTGCCCGAATCGAAGTAGGCGTTACCATGTTTGCTTGTGCAGTTGTATTCGCCATAGCATCTGATGCTGTTTTCCCCGACATCGAGGCATTCGAATTCTGCAGAATTTTCATCAGCTCGTATTGTAGGGTACTTAAATTTGTATCTGATGAATTGTATAAGAAAACATCAAACCAGGAGTTCCATTGACCAACTGCCACGAACAATGAAACCGTAGCCAATACCGGCAGAGACAAAGGAAGAACAATTTTGATAAAGGTAGTAAAATCGCCTGCACCGTCGATTTTTGCTGATTCAAATAAACTATCAGGAATTCCCTCAATAAAAGAGCGGATAACAATGAGATTAAATACTCCGATAATTCCTGGGATAATATATACCCAAAAGCTATCCAATAAACCAAGGTCTTTGATGAGCAAATAATTTGGGATCAGCCCGCCGTTAATATACATCGTAATAACAAAGGCGATCGTCACGAATTTTCGCAGAACATAATCCTTTCGACTGATTGTATAAGCCACCATTGCCGTACAAAGGACGGAAGTCAGTGTTCCGATTACCGTTCTTAAAACCGAAATAAAGAAGGCATGAAAAATACTGGACTCGCCAAATACATACTTATAATTTGCCCAGGTAAATATTCTTGGCCATAAAAAGATTCCGCCCTTTAAGGAATCTGTGGCTTCATTCAAAGAAACAGCCACCTGATTTAAAAACGGATAGAGCATAACTATGCAAAGAAAAACCATAAATGTATAGTTAAAAATATCAAAAAGATAATCGCCTGCTCCGCTATGATTTCTTGTTGCTTTAAAGAATTTCCTTTGTTTCATAAGTCTCCCCCCTAAAACAGCCTTGGCTGATCAAACTTTTTAGCGATATGGTTAGCAGTAAACAGGAAGATGAAACTAACGACTGTTTTAAAAATACCCGCTGCCGTGGCAAGAGAAAAATTCCCCATTGAAATCCCGTATTTTAATACATAGATATCGAGGTTTTCCGAGTAGTCAAGGTTCATTGGATTCCCAAGTAAATATTGCGCCTCAAAGCCTGATTCCAAAATATAACCCAAATTCATGATCAGCAATATAACGATAGTTGGTTTTAAAGAAGGAAGTGTAATATACTTGATTCGCTGCAGCCTGGTTGCACCGTCAATATCTGCTGCTTCGTATTGTTCCGGATCAATCATCGTAATGGCAGCCAAGTAGATGATTGTATTCCAGCCGACATTTTTCCAAACATCGGAAACCCCGTTTATTCCCCAGAACCACGTTTCCTTTCCAAGCCATAGGATCGGCTGATGAATAATACCCAGTTTCATTAATACAATATTGACAATTCCCGTATCTGTGGAAAGAGAATAAGAAATGATGCTTGCCGCCACCACCCATGAAAGAAAGTGAGGCATATAGCTGATGGTTTGAACGATTTTCTTAAATTTGCTATGTCTGATTTCATTTAAAAGTAGGGCAAGACCAATTGCGGTGACAAACCCCAATACAAGATTAATAACACTCATGCCCAGCGTATTGCGAAGCACCCGGTAAAAGTTTGCGTCATCGAATAAAAACCTGAATTGCTTTAATCCACTCCATGTTTGATCAAACATGCTTAATGCCGGTTTATAATCCTGAAAAGCAATGCTCCAGCCCCATAAAGGGACGTACTTAAAAATAAACAACCAAATCAGGAATGGAATACTCATGGCCATAAGTGCCTTTTGGGTCTTCAATCTTTTGAAAAATAGCCCCTTTTTCTTATTAGACTGTATGGAAACTGAAGATTGAATCAACTCATCGGCAACTTTCGTTTCTGCCTGCATTACTAGCCCTCCCTTTAAGAAAAGTACCAAGTCGCTTTTCCTTCAAATGTTTATAAAGCTTCACTTAATAAAAGTCTACTAAAATGGTCAAGGCCGATATAGTCAATTTGGCAAATATCGGCCTTGTTTGCATTCTCTTCATCCTACTTTTGCTCAGCTAATTTAATCCGATCTTGAACTACTTTATTCATTATTTTTTCATATGGTTTAGAATCCAGGGCATTGTATTGTTTCGTAAACTCATTCCAAAGAGAATTATATTGGGATGGCTTAGCTAATACTAATTTAGCAAAATATTTCTTTTGTAAATCCTGGCTTCTTTGGTCGTAAATTTGCGCTGGAGATCCTTGTTCAAGCTGTGCGCTCCATGCCGGGTACCACGGACGATTTTCCGGTTTCGCAAACAGGTCGGAAAACACTTTTATGCCGTATGCGGATAATAATTTTTTATCCCCTTCAGTGTAAGAAGCTTGCGCCACTTCCGGTTGTTTCGCTGGGCCCCAGGCGTTACCATCGCTATACAGACCATCACCGACAGGCCAGTACCAATCAAAGGTCGTAAAGCCAAACTGATCATTAAATTTCTGATCTTGTGTTTGTGCAATTTCTTCCGGAGTACGGTAGAATCTGCCTTTGTCGTTGACTTCGTAAGTTTGTCCCTTAATTCCCCACATAACTAACTTCTGATTTTCCTCTTTACAAAGTGCATCTAAGTATTTAATGATTCGAACAGGATCTTTTGCACTAACCGTAATACCAATTCCGCGGTTGTTTACAAAAGCTGGCGGATCGACATAGGCATCTCTTGTGCTGGAATCAAAGGTAATTGGCAATGCCATGTAACGCATATCATCATTGCCGGCTTTTGCCAAACTATTTAAGGACTGGGAAACTTCCCATTGATAATCAAAGAATCCCAAGACACGTCCAGAAGCAATTTTCGCAAGATATTCGTCATAATTGGAAACGAATGATTCTTTATCAAATACTCCTTTAGCATTAAGGTCATTTAATTTTTGAAGATAATTTTTCATCCAATCCTTGTTTGCAAAAATAGAGGCTTTTTGTGTCTTCGTATCGACAATAACGCCACCATCATTTCCATAACCGGCAGCATGCCTTGCACCATCACCTACGGTAAATCTCCAATCGTAGTTTAGTGATGTATAGCCGATCGTAGGAGCACCATTCGTCTGTGGATGTTTTTTCTGGAAGTCTTCTATTAGTTTGAAATATTCATCGACTGTTTTCACTTTTGGATAGCCCGCTTCTTTTAGGACATCACGACGGATCCAAAATGCGCTTTGCTGAATATCCGGATACGGGGCATATCCTTGGCTGGCGCCAAATGGAATAAAATAAATTTTCCCATCCTTCGGATCTTTCATTTGATTTAAGTAAGGACCATATAATTTTTTAAGATTCGGGGCATGTTTATTGATAAGATCAGTTAGATCTATAAATCCTCCTGCTTGTACTACTTTATCGATCCCTTGATCGGGAACAAGAAGGTCTGGATATTTTCCGCTAGCAATCATCGTTCCTATCTTTGTATTAACGTCACCAACAATGTGCTCAACCTTAAAGTTTACACCCGTTTGTTTTTCAAGCTCTTTACCAATGGTGGTTTCATCGGTATTCAAGTCTTTTCCTGCGGCACCGGCATTAAAATAAGTAAAGGTTACAGGTGATTTGTCATTCTTACTGGAACTTGTACTTGCACTTTGATCTTTTGTACAACCTGCTGCAGTAAATAACATGGCAGCCATTAATGGTACGGCCAAAAACTTCTTGTTAATCATTTGCTAACCCCCTATTTCTTTGTGATTACATGTTTATTATAGAATGTAAGGGCTTTCTTCCAGTACCTAAAAACTATAGGTGTTACTTAGTAAAGTATAGTTTGTTTTGCGAAATTTCAATTTTTTTGGCATTTATACTAGTTTTATAGGGAATTTTTATCGTAATAATGGTCCCTTTTTCTTTCTCGCTATCCACATAAAAGCGAAATTGATCCGCATAGTACAGCTTCAACCGATAAAACACGTTCTTTATACCCACACTTTTTCCCATTTCATCTTCATTTTCCAAGGAGTAGAGTATTTCTTCCTTTTTATCTTGACGCATTCCTACACCATTATCCATGACGATACAAGTTAATATATCTTGATTTACTGTGACTTTTACACTAATTTTTCCATTTCCCTTTAGTGGCTCTATTCCATGAATACTAGCATTCTCAACAAATGGCTGGAGAGCCATATTCGGAATCATGCAATGTTCCGCAGCGTCATCTATATCAATTTCATAATCTAGCTTATCTCCGAATCGATATTTCTGTATTTCAAGAAAACTAAGGACAAGGTTTACCTCCGATCGGACCGTTACCATGTCTTTTCCCCATGTAAGGGAGTTACGAAAAATTTTGGCCATATTATGGATAATATTAGCCGTCTCTATCTCCTCTTTCATTAAGCTTCTCATTCTGATGGTTTCAAGGGCATTAAATAAAAAGTGCGGATTAATTTGACTTTGGAGAGCACTAAGCTGAGCACGATTTCGCTTAATCTCCATCTCTTGCTTTTGGATATTAGCCATAAAAACATCTTGAATCAGTTCCTCAATTTTTTTAACCATTCGATTAAATTCACTCGTTAAGATTCCTATTTCATCCGTGTATTCTGGATCGGGAATCTTTTCAAAATTTTGATCACCCATTTTTTTCACATGCCTAAATATGCGCTGTAATCTTCTTAAAAAAGACCGACTAATTAAGATAATGATTACAATTGGAAGGATTATATTGATAAAGGCCAAATAAATAATGAACCGTCCTGACTTGTTAACTGTTTTAAGCAGCGTTTTTTCCGAGACAGTCCCGACAACTTTCCAGTTTTGAAGGTAGGCTTGATCCAAGTAGGTCGAATTTAAGAGCACCGTCTTATTTGTCTTTGAAATCTTACTAAATGGGATGAGTTTTTCTCTCCATGATAAATTCTTTTTCGTTGAATACTCAATTTCCCCCTTATTATTGAGAAGATATATATCTCCTTTAAAGGTAACATTATTGAATATTTTTTCGATGGTTGCCGGATTAATTTCGATTTTTACAATCTTTTGTTTATTATTAAAATTAAAGTAATCAAGCTTTCTTATGATACTGAAGGTTGATGTTTGATTATCAATCATGGAATTTAATACGATTGGAGACGTATAATTCGTTTCCATTAATTGTTTATACCAAGCTGATTTTTTGATTTCCTCTGTTAATGGATAGACACCGCCCGAATAGATAATCGTAGGGTTATCCGTATAAAAACGGATCGAATTGATGGAAGGATTAATAGGACTTGATTGGTTAAAGGTTCGTAAATAAGTGTCATAATCATCCACATAATCCATATCTGACGGGTAATCTTTCTCTAGAAATAGATTAATATTGGTATTGGTATAAAGAGAGGAAGATATCCCGACGGCATCGTCGATAATCTTCCCAAAATCATTGCTTATTTGGTTCAATGCCAGCTGCGAGTCGTGCATCTGCTGCTGTTTTACATTGTTGATCGTGACAGCATAAAAAATAATATTGGTTAAAACTATTGGAATAAATACAGAACAAATATACATAATTAATAATTTTTTACTTAATCGCACATTATGAAAACTGAATTTTGCTCTTTTCATGATCATCACACTTTTCTTTTCTCCAGGAGTTTATTCCGATATTCAGATGGAGTTATTTTTTCAAACTTCCCAAACATCGTTACAAAATAATCAGTATTATTAAAGCCTACTCTTTCTGCGATTTCATATATCTTCAGTTCCGATTGCCTCAACAGTTTTTTCGCCTCATTGATTCTTACTTGCAATAAATAATCCTTAAAATAAATCCCATAGGTTTTCTTAAATAGTTGTCCTAAATAGACCGGATTCATATAAAACTTTGCGGCGATGGATTTTAAACTCATATTCTCCCGATAGTGTGAGTCTACAAATTGTTTAATTTTATGGGCCTCACCATCTGAAGATTGTTTGCGAAGGATATTGATCATCTCTTTACTTTCTAGCACAAATTCAAGGAATAGTTTCCTAAGCTGTTGTAAAGTTAAATTATAGTTTTGCAGTTGAAGCATGGTCTGGAAGTTTTTTAAATTTGATACTTCCCCTTCCATATTTTTAATAATTTTTAAAATAGCGTGTACAAATCGATTGATGGATGCTTTTACTGCTACTCGGGCCATTTTTTTCGAGGCAAACTGAAGGAAAATTTTATCTATTGTTCCCATAATGGCCATGGATGTGTTTTCTTCTATTTGCTCAATTAATAGATGATAATAGGAATCCTCGAGTTCTGTATAGGTAATCGATTTATCGTTTACTATATCTTTTGAAAGAATAATATTTTTATCTTCATAAAAATACTTATACTCGCGTGCATTTTTGGCTGCTTCAAAGGAATCTTTTAACAAACATAATTTAGGAACAGCAGGACCGATATAAAAGGTAACCGCTTGAGTCATATTATTCGTAAGTAGTCCATTGATCCAGTTCACAAAGTGGCAGATTTGCCTTTGGAAAAGATTCAGATAGGTGGAAGGAATTAATAATCCATAGCTTCCTTGTTCTAATTCTTGAATAAATACCCCCACATGAGGATCACAAATATCGCGAAAAATTTTAGTTATTTTTTCTTTTACTTTAGAATCAGGAGCCGCTTCACTCGGAGATTCGGGTAGTCCGTTTACCTCCAAAATCAGATAATAATATTCTGCTGCACTGCTTAACGATAGTTCCCTTGAGAAAACGTACGATTCCTCATCATTCACTTTTCCATAAATCAGATTATCAAGTAAGACGGCTTTCTTTATTTCGATGTTCCGTTCAACAACAAGCTTTTGTTCGGTTATCGTATTAGAAAGCGATCTCAAGGTTTCTTCTATTTCTTCCTGATCAATCGGCTTTAGTATAAAATCATGAACACCGTACCGTACCGCTTGTTGGGCGTATTTAAAATCACTGTGACCCGAGATAATAATAAATTGGGGATGAATGCCCTCTTTTTCCGTCACTTGTTTAATTAACTCTAATCCATCTAAGACTGGCATTCTGATATCAGTTATGACGAGTTCGGGATGTACTTCATCAATAAGTGCTAATGCATCTTCACCATTTGCTGCCTCTCCAGTAACCTCAAATCCACTTGCCTTCCAATCTATTAAACTTCTTAATCCTTTCCGAAAAAAACTTTCATCATCAACTAAAATCACTTTGTGCATGTCGTTTCAACTCCAATTACATGAAATTAGTGAAAAGGTGCAACTAAAATTATGAAACGCTTACATTGTTAAGAAGGATCACTCCTTCTCTGATTTTTTTACTATACCACAGGATTTAATTGAGTATTGCGAAAATTATAAAAATACATAGAAAAAAGAGTTATTTTGTCAAAAGACATGATTTATTACTATTTTACCATTGAAGATTCTATAATAGTTTTCCAATTATTGTAGATTCCAACAATTTTAGAAAAGCGTAAGCGCCTTGACTTGGGCACGGGAGCTGGACAATACTCAAAATTGAAAAAAACCCCTCAGCTGCTGCATAAGGGGCTTCTTTTTGCTTCAAAATGGAAATAACTCAGTTTAAGGCATCCAAATTTTATAATTACCGCTTAATGCTAGCAAACTGAAAAAATATAAGCAGTTATCATAATACCGTCTGACCCCAGTCCGAACATGAGTATTCCAGAATAATTCCACCCATTTTAAGCGATTTGTACCATCAGCTGCAAGGGACGCCATGGCATTTGTCGCAAGCAAACCGACCGGATGGAGAGATTTTTCCTCGAATGGTTCGCCCGTTATGGTATAACGACGATAATCAGCAGGATCCTTATCGGCAAAGAATGCTTGAATCTTATTCGCCTCTTCTTTTTCCCAGACATCTCCTCTAAACCACTCGTAATCAAGACCAATATTAGCAGCTACACGATAAGCATCGCTAAAGAAATGACCATAACCTCTCTCATTGTTCGGTGTGCCATCATAATAGGCATATTCAGGGGCTAAGCCTGTTTCAGGATGACAGGAAATCTTCAAATACTCCCTGCTTGCTAAACTTGCTTCCTTCCAGAATGCGCGATCCTCTTCGTAAGCCCACAACGCAAATAACTCATAAAAATGTGGTAGATGGTAGGAAGGATCAGAGAACTCACAATTTGGAATAAATTTAATTAATTTATTATCCCTATTCCACATGGGAAAGCCGACTCCGTCTTCACCCTTATGAAGGCAAGTCCGAAGAAGGTCCTTTGCTTGAACGCTATAGTTAAAAGGCTCTGGACCATCTCCCCAGCGGTGGGAGGCAAAGAATAAGGCCATTGCAAAGAATTCTTCCCCATCCGGTGCAGGACCATAGGCATTTTTCGTCCCGTCAGGCTGGCAGGACCAGGCAAAGTAACCTGCGTTCTCCCCTGTCGTCATGTACATGTACTTCATTGTCCAGTTCCACAGTCGGTCAAAGATATCCTTATTATCCATTTGAACCGCCATCATCATGCCATAGGACATGCCCTCAGTCCGGACGTCGAGGTTTCCGGTATCGAGCATATACCCTAAATCATCGCCGACAGGATAATAGATTCTTGTATCTTCGTCACCGTTAAAAAGTTCTTCCCAATTATCCTTGATCCTTTGATTAATTTCTTCCTCTGTTTTGCCGATTTCTTTGAAGAGATTTCGATATTCCCCAGTGTAAAAAGAGCCTTCTTGCTTTTTAACTAACTCTGTCATCTGTCCCCTCCACCTATGGATCTACTACTTATCTTCTAAAATCCTTTAATTGATCATTTAGCACCTTTGTTTGTGTATAAACTTGTTGGTAAATAGCAAAAAGTTTTTTATAAGCTTCTACATTTTCCTCAATAGGATAATAGGTTTTTGACGTTTGAATAAACTTCTCTGCACACTCTTTCAGTGAGGTAAACCAACCGCAGCCATAGGCTGCTAACATCGCTGCACCCATTCCTGGTCCTTGTTCACTTGTAAGCTTCTCGATTTTGGCATTGAAAATATCCGCCTGCATCTGCAGCCATGTTTCGTTTTTCGCACCGCCTCCGATGGAAATGATGGAATCAATCGTTTTTCCGCTGTTTCTAAAAATTTCGATTGACTCGTTTAATGAGAATGTAATCCCTTCAAGGACCGCACGGGCAAAGTGCTTCCGCTCATGGCCAGCATCAATTCCAATAAAGCTGCCTCGGATAATGGAATCCGCATGCGGAGTTCTCTCCCCTACAATATACGGAGTGAATAATAATCCATCACTGCCTGCTGGTACTTCGTTAACACCTTCTAAAAATTGATCAAAGGCTTCCTCTTTCGCAAACGTATCTTTAAACCAACTTAAACTATAGCCCGCAGCAAGAGTAACCCCCATCGTGTAATAAGTATTTTCTTCGCTATGGTTAAAATAGTGCACCTTTCCTTCAAAGTCCAGGTCGTTTCTTTCCTCATAAGAAAGGACAACACCAGATGTACCAATACTGCAAAGTGTTTTACCTTCTGATAAAATTCCTGAACCAATCGCACCACAAGCATTATCTGCCCCTCCAGCAAACACCCCAGTTGCTTCAGACAATCCAGTTGCCTGTGCAAATTCAGCGGTTACCGTGCCAACACAAGCATGGGACTCTACTAGCGGCGGGCAAAGTTCAGGAGCAATTCCAAATAGATTTAAGATTTCTGGGCTCCATTCCCGTTTACTTACATTTAACATTAATGTTCCGGCAGCATCCGAATACTCCATATGAATATTGCCTGTAATACGGTAACGCAAATAGTCTTTCGGAAGCATGAATACGCTTGCACGTTTGAAAGTTTCAGGCTCCTTCTCTTTTACCCAAAGGATTTTTGGCAGGGTAAAGCCTTCCAATGCCGGGTTTTTCGTGATTTCAAGCAGTTTCTCTTGGCCTACAACATCATAAATTTCTTGACACTGCTTCGTGGTTCTTGTGTCATTCCAAAGAATTGCATTTCTTAGTACTTGGTTTGCCTCATCAAGTAAAACCAGTCCATGCATCTGTCCGGAAAAGCTGATTCCCTCTATATCCTTTACATCTCCTTGAAATGCTTGGACCAATTCAGCCAATCCTTCCGTGGTCTTTGCCACCCATTCCTCCGGATTTTGTTCACTATAACCTGATTTTTCTATAATTAATGGATAAGACTTGGTAACTTCCTGGCATACTTCCCCACTTTGATTAACAAGTAGAATTTTTACCGCGCTTGTACCAAGATCAACACCGATAACGTATTTCATCTATTAATCATCCTTTTCTACAAAAATGTGCTGGATTATTATTTTCCAGCACATTTTCCATTTTTATTCTGTTATGTTCTTAGTTGTTTATCGAACAGCCACACTTGAAAGTGTTTCTAATAGATATTGGTTAAGTGTAGCTCTTAATACTTCTGTTCTACCTGAAGTATTTTTGATTTCAGTTAATCCAAGAGCGTACTGTTCTAATTCACGGAAATTCGTTCTTCCTTCAACGATATCTAGACCAATACCTTTTGTATAGCTGCTGTAACGGTCGTCAATGAAGTTTTCGAATACACGGTCTTCTAGTAACTTGTTTGCTACTTTTAAGCCGATTGCAAAAGCATCCATTCCAGCGATGTGAGCGTGGAATAAATCTTCAGGATCGAATGAGCCTCTGCGTACTTTCGCATCGAAGTTCGTACCGCCTTTTCCTAGGCCGCCATTTTGAAGAATTTCATACATTGCTAATGTTGTAGAATATAAGTCAGTTGGGAATTCATCAGTATCCCAGCCAAGTAGTGTATCCCCTTGGTTTGCATCGATTGATCCAAGCATACCATTGATACGAGCCACACGAAGTTCATGCTCGAAGGTATGACCAGCTAATGTCGCATGGTTTGCTTCAAGGTTGAACTTGAAGTAATCAGTTAAGTCATATTTTTGTAAGAAAGCAAGTCCTGTTGCTACGTCAAAGTCATATTGGTGTTTTGTTGGCTCTTTTGGTTTTGGCTCAATTAAGAATGGAACGTTTAGCCCGATCTCTTTTGCATAATCAACCGCCATATGGAAGAAACGCGCTAGGTTGTCTTGCTCAAGCTTCATATCAGTATTTAATAGTGTTTCATATCCTTCACGGCCGCCCCAGAATACATAGTTTTCTGCGCCTAATTCCTTCGCTACTTCTAAGCCCTTCTTAACCTTCGCAGCAGAGTAAGCGAATACATCTGCATTTGGAGCAGTTGCCGCACCATGTGTATAGCGAGGATTTGTGAACATATTAGCCGTGTTCCATAGAAGCTTTGTCTTGCTTGTTTTCATGTATTCTTTAATCATAGAAACGATAATGTCTTGGTTTTTGTTGCTTTCAGCTAGTGTGTCTCCTTCAGGAGCGATATCAACATCATGGAAAGCAAAGAATGGAACATTTAATTTTTCAAAAAGTTCAAATGCTGCTTCCACGCGTGCTTTTGCTAAATCAAGTCCTGTTAAGTGGTTCCAAGGACGAATCGCAGTACCAACACCGAATGGATCTGTTCCGTCTGCTGTGAATGTATGCCACCAGGTGACAGAAAAACGCAATAATTCTTCCATTGTTTTTCCGTTGATAACTTCTTGTGGATTATAATACTTAAATGCTAAAGGATTAGTTGAATTGCCACCTTCAAATTGAATGTTCTTTACATTTTCAAAATAAGCCATGATTGGATTCCTCCTATTTTTTAACGGTCTTAGACTCGGATGTGTAAATGCTTACAAAAGTTATATATTCTTGCGTCTTTAACCTTTGTTTAATCAAATTATATCACCCAAAACTTCGTTTGTCTATCGGATAAACAAAGATTTTTAGAAAATATTTTGAACAAGTTTTGACAAAGAAAAAAGCTGTACCATTTGAGGTGACAGCTTTTTCGATAGGGGGTTTATTAATTTTGTACACTGAGCCTTTTTTGTTTGGCTTCAATCCGATTAAAACTTTGTTTAGCTCCCGTCATCACCATAAGAGAGAATAAACTTATGCTAAAAAACGGAACAATCCCTGGAATATAACTATACAGAATACCTATCAAGATAGTAGCGGCAATCATCAAAATAGTGATATGCATATTAATGATTCCAATATAAAAGGAATTCTTAATATACTGGATCAAGCGTAATTCGTAATGGACATAAACAGGAAAAAGATAGAGCATGGTAATAAAGAATAAGATCGAAACAATCAACAGCGGGATGGCGAGCACATATTGAATCGTTCCTCCAACTGTGATCAGATACTTAAAATCGAGATACAGGAACATTCCGATCAGTGCCATTAACCATCCAAGCTTGTTTGCTTTAATAAACTCTTTTTTATAGGTATCCAAAAAGGTACGAAAGATCGGTACATCCGTATCATTCATCAGCCATTTTCTTAAAATCGTAAACAATGCTGCGGATGCAGGTGAAATACCGAGAAAAATTAGACCACCCAATGAAAAGAGCACCCATAAAATATTTACATAAGCTAGTTTCATAACCCATTCACAACCAGTGTATGCCTTGCCAACTACCCAATTAAATTGCATGTTCTTTCACCTCTTGATGAGTACTATCTTTATTATAAGACTACTATAGCATTACTTCTATTAAAAAATAGGACTGTCCAGTTAATACCAGACAGTCTCGATTCCTTTATTCAGTCATCACAGAAGCCGCTAAGGCGACCGACTTTTTGCTTTCCTCGAGCCATAAAATACTTGTAACTCCACGAGGGTAATATTTACTTCCAGCAATTTCACCAGAAATAATTTGATCGCTCCAGCTCCAAACCGATAGAGTTGGATGGGTGAGCCAAGCTACATGGGCAGCATCTGCGTTTGCCCCTTTTTCATCCCACTCAAGCCCAAGAATTTCACGGGCAATAAACTGGCTTAAGTAAACCTTACTTAACCAGGAGTTATTGCTTGTAGACGAAATCTTCCAGCCGCCATCTTCAAACAAGCAAACACCTTCCGTTAATACGGTTGTTAAGTGCTTTTTCAACACTTGAATGTAGGTTCCAAAACGGCCATTAGGATCTAATGCTTCCTTATTGTTGGTATAGTAAGGGAAAATTAAACCTTCAATAGCTGGAATAATCTTAGAATCATTGCCTTCCTTAATAACCGCAGGGATATAGCCGCCAGGCGTCATATGGCCTGCAATCGTGGATGCACATTTTTCCGCTAGCTCTCCAGCCTGTTTCGACAAGTCCGCTAGTCCATTCTCTTTAAAGATTTTCTCTAAAGCCACATAGGATGCCCATGTCTTGCCGGCTAAATAAATATTGTTTCTTGCCTGACCTAGCGAAACATCTAAACTATCATAAGTCGTAATCTCTGCACCGCCCATTACGCGTGTGGAGTCAAGACCCATAATGCCATCCCGCTTATCTGCTTCAGGATGATCACGATTGATCATGCTATCAAAGCAGCGGACAACTACATCCAAATTAGCCTTTAACCACTCTGTATCACCGGTTTGTTCCACATATACCGATGCACACAATACCCAGTTAACTAGCTGTTCATAGGTCATATGGGAAAAACAGCCATCCAAGCCATATAGCTCGTAGGATGAATAATGCGGACGAGAAACCGTATTGGCAACCCCCATATCATGGGTAAAGCTAATACCGCCAGGATACTCGGTTTCATCTCCTGGGAAACGAACTTTATCTTCATAGCTGAACCGGCTGACGAACATGTCCAGCTCATTCTTTACGGTCCATGGATTCATTTTTAATTCAAAGAAAATTTGGTCAACGGTTAAGTCAAAGGTGTTCATCATTCGATATTCACCTTCGTTTACCACCCAGAACGGCTCTCCATCGACATCAAGCAATTGGGTAGATCCATAATAGCTGCGGATTGAGTGGATCATCATAAACCTTTGATCATCTGATAAATCTCCATCACTTACTAAGCTATTGGATTCTTTTGCAACGGCTGTAAATTGATCAAAATTCTCTAACGCAAATGCCGCTACAGATTCGATATTTGGAAAATATCTTGTATATAAGTAGGAAGCATCTAACCCTGCTGTTACATAGCCCCCGCGGTAGAAGCAGACAGCAAATTTATAAGTGCGTTTTTGCCCGGCAGGAACATCCACCACCAGTGCACCGACTGGTCCTAAACCGAAGGTCCAGTTTTCTTCAAACGGAGTCGTTAAAATATTTTCTAAACTAAAGTGCAGAGCCGACTTTACTTCAGGGTCGTTTGTGGTAATCGCTGTTAAGCGGCCTTGACCAATGCCGGCAATCCCATCACAGGTATCATCCATACGACGCATCGAGCTGTATGAATCACTGCCTTGATAGCCAAAAAAGGCGCGGCGGCTTTTTGTTCCTTGCGTGTTATCAATAGTAAGCTCTGCCCAAACAGCTGGGATTAAAGTGTTTTTCAGTTCTTCTTCTGTGGCTGTAGCCGGATTTGGTACAGACTGGACTTGTGAATAGACGGTAAAAGTTAAATCGCCGGCCTTCCAAGAATCTGTTCCCAGCTGGAAGTTTCGCTCTATTTTTTCCTTCTCAAAAGGTAAAATGATGCGCGGTTTGTCTGGGTTTGGGTCCATATTTTCAATATCATAGCGCTTACTTTCATCATCTTCTAGTTCAAAGAATGGAAGTGCTTCATAGATTCCTTCACGTTCCGAGGATTCCACACCCACATAGACATTTTTTCTTGGAGAACGGCCAAGCTCTAAATCCAGCCCCCCGCCATTTCCATAAAAACCAAGTGTAAAACTTGAAAAGGATCCGATTGGTGAATGATGTGCGTTGAAAAACATATTTTTTGACATATAATTCCCCTGCTTTCTCTAGATAATATTTAAATGTTTCAGAGATGTCCTTAAACTAACTTTACTTCACGGTTGGCTTGTAACGAGGAACCGATTACACACCAAGTTTGTGGTCATTTCTTACCGTTTACGTATGTATTATATCACGCTTTTCTTTGTTTGTATATCCAATAAACTAAGTTTGTGGTAAGATAAATATACAATAACGAACATGGGGAGATTTTTTCATTGACAACCATTACATGGAACCAGCAGGTAGTAAAAAGAAACAATAAATCTTTGGTACTGCAAATGATTATCGAGAAAGAACCGATCTCACGTGCTGACATTGCTCAGGTAACTGGTTTAAATAAGGGCACGGTTTCTTCTATGGTGAATGAATTATTAGAAGAGGAACTCATATATGAGTCTGGCCCCGGTGAGTCCAGCGGCGGCAGACGTCCCGTTCTTCTCCACTTTAATAAGGCAGCGGGATATGCAATTGGCATTGATATCGGGGTTAATTATATCCTGAGTGTGTTAACCGATTTAAAGGGGAATATTATCATTGAAAAAAACCAGCTCATACAGGATTCCAGTTTTCCTGCTGTCAATGAGTTAGTCAAAACAGGTATTCATGCCCTTTTACATGAAATGCCTCATAGTAAATATGGTGCAGTTGGTGTGGGATTGGGTGTGGCAGGTATTGTTGATAAAGAAGGAATGGTATTACTTGCCCCTAACTTAGGCTGGAAATACGTTACACTAAAGTCAGAGATTGAGGAAGTCTTTAAACTTCCAGTGATTATTGAAAATGAAGCAAATGCCGGCGCTTATGGGGAAAAACAATTGGGTGCAGGTCAACAGTTTGAAAATATCATCTATATTAGTGCCGGAATCGGGATTGGGGTTGGAATCATCCTGAATGGTGAGTTATACCAAGGGAATAACGGCTATTCTGGAGAATTTGGCCATATGATTATCGATGTAGATGGAAGACCATGCGGCTGTGGAAGCAGAGGCTGCTGGGAGATGTATGCCTCGGAACATACCCTATTAAAGCTGACAAACCATAAGGGTGCATCGCTTGAATCATTAATCGAATTGGCTGAGAAAGGTGATAAAGAAACACTTGAACTTTTTGAAGAAATTGGCTGCTATCTCGGTTACGGCATTAATAATATTATTAATACATTTAATCCACAGCAAGTCATTATTGGGAATAGATTAGCCAAAGCAAAGAAATGGCTTGAAGCACCTATTAGAAGAACCATTAAAAACCATACCCTATCGTTTCACCAGAATGAAATGGAAATCCATTTTTCATCACTTTCCATATATTCATCGGCCCTAGGTGTTACGGCCTTCGCTGTAGAAAACTTTATTAAAGATATTGTCATAACACAGTAATAGGCCGTATTTTGCTTTATTGGAAATACGCTAACAGATAAAGCTTTGGTTCTTTAATTGAGTAATAATTGGTAATGTTTGATAAAATAAAACGAAACCAATTCAAGGGAGTGTAAATAATGGCCAACTATAAAGGTTATATCGGAACCTATACAAAGGGAGATAGTAAAGGAATCTATTCCTTTACCCTGAATACAGATGAAGCAAAAATCGAAAATATTAAAGTGGCGGCTGAATTAGGGAACCCTACCTATTTAGCAATCAGCAAAGACAATCGCTACCTTTACTCGGTTGTAAAAGAAGGAGATACTGGCGGTATCGCTGCTTACTCTATCGGTGAAACAGGAGACCTAACAGCCATTAACAGCGAAGTTTTGGCAGGAGCGCCGCCATGTTATGTGAGTGTTGACAGTAAGAATCAGATGGTGTTTGGTGCCAACTATCACCAAGGACTTGTTCAATCCCATCTTATTAACCAAGAGGACGGTTCAGTGTTACCTTATGCTTCTATCAGAGAGCATGAAGGATCCGGTCCTGACCCAAGACAAGAAAAGCCTCATACCCATTATTCTGAATTAACACCTGATGAAAAGTATCTTGCTGTGTGTGAATTAGGTATTGATGCACTTATTACATATTCTGTAGAAGAAGATGGCACTCTTACAAAGGCACATCTTTTGCCATTAAAAGCGGGAAGCGGCCCAAGACATCTTGTCTTCCATCCAAATACAGACATGGCTTATGTAATGACTGAATTCAGTTCTGAGGTGATTGTTTTAAACTATAATCCAGAAAATGGCCGTTTTAGTGAGGTTCAATATATTTCTACATTGCCAGAAGATTTTAAAGAAAATAATCAGGGCAGTGCGATCCATATTTCTGCAGATGGCCGTTATGTGTATGCGGGTAATCGCGGGCATAACAGTATTGCCGTTTTCAGTGTGGATCCAGGATCTGGTGAGCTTACGTTTGTGGAGCATACTTCTACTGAAGGAGATTGGCCAAGGGATTTTGAGATTGATCCTAGCGGGAAGTTTGTGGTGGCAGCAAATCAGGAGTCAGGTAATGCGGTGTTGTATTCAAGGGATGAAGTTTCGGGTAGATTGACGTTGATTACTTCAGATATTACGGTTCCTTATGGGGTTTGTGTTAAGTTTTTGAATTATTAATTTATACTAAAAAACAGCTTAACTAATTGGTTAACAATTGGTTAAGCTGTTTTATTGTGTTGTAGGGCATTTATTAACATTTCTCCTTAATAAAAATACTGTGTGTAGTGGCAGAATTCCTATCAAATATTGTGAATATTATGAAAAATCGTTGCGTAGTACCCCTTATGGATTGTTTAGTATATTGAACTCTATAATCTGCTTTTAAAACTCTTCAAAGGAATATATTACTTAGGATTTGATATAAAATCCCTAATTTCATCTATGGAAAGTCCTAGATTTTTAGCCTCATTAATTAGGTTTAACCATTCACTATCTAGTTCTTTTTCATCAGTAGTTAATACGGACACAATTTACCCTCCTAAAAATGTTACTATTTTAGGTAACTCAGCCATCCTAGTTAAAAACCTTAGACCTGTAGCTTTGCGTCCCATTCTTTCGAATGGTTTGCCATTATCTTGTATAGTATTAAAGTGTTAGAGTTTTAAAGCATTAAATATTTAAATAACTATACTAATAGTACTATAGTCTTTTTTAAATCTAAATGA